>NZ_CP015637.1:5986016-6641144 GCF_001708445.1 Pseudomonas fluorescens | reverse complement strand
GACTGAGCCCTGTAGCGTACAGGACCCGGTCCGCTGTAGCCTAACCAACAGCTGTCCAGCTTTTGGGGCGCACTTCAAACACAGTCAAGTGTGGGAGGGGGCTTGCCCCCGATGAATCCACCTCGATCTACTTCTTTTTCTTCGGCTTCAAATACTTGGTCAAGCCCTGGAACCAGATCACCAACGCCGGGTTGCCCTTGATCTGGATCGACTTGTCCTGAATCCCCGTCATGAACGCCAATTGCTTGTTCTTCGCCTGCAAGGTGGCGAAGCCGTAGGCCGCATCCTTGAACGCGATGGCAAACGCCGGCGCCGGGTGGACACCCGAGCGGCTGGTGATGCGCTGGTCTTTGACGATGAAATGACGGGCAACCTTGCCGTCGAGGGTCTGCAACTGGAACGCCAGGTCTTTGTCACCCAGCTGTTGCTGGAACGCAGGGTTGGTGCGGCTGGCTTTGCCCATCATCAGGCCCAGCACCCACAGGAGAAGACGAAATTTCATAACGGCACAGCCTCAGGAAAATTAACGGCTCGCGCAGTCTAACGATTCCCCTGTAGAACGCCACTATTCCCCCAAGTTAGAAAACCCTCATTGTTTTACTCAGACCGCATGACTGCACGGTCAATATTTAAACAGACCACCATTAGACCGGCGCAGGCGAGAATCAACTTGGAATAACGCCATTCCAAACAGGTCTAACTGACTGTCAACTTTAACAGTAGTTATTTCCAGTCCCTGACGCCAACCTTGACGCGAAACTTCCAGGCTCGATAAAAATCATTTAATGGAACTAAAGCCATGAAAACCATTAACAACACATTGGCTGGACAAGTAAGCGCCAATATTGAACTGGGCGGCTCCATACATCCTTTCGTGTCAACATATACCAGCGCAACTTTGAAAGACCATCACGTGGTCATCAAAGCCTCCCAAGCGGTATTTTCACCTTTCCGTATCTATACCGTTGAATTGAAAATTGCCAATGGCGCCGAACCTGGTCCATACCCCTTGGATGGCAAGCCGGGAAATACTGTCGGCCTGGCGTATGACCCACCCACGACGGTTCAGTTGGACTCCTACCGGGACATCGAAGGCGAATTTACGTTGACTGAGACGGCGTCTGAGCAGCAAGTCAACGGCACCTTTTACTGCACCGCCAGAAGTTTAAACCCTGAAATCCGCGATTTAGCCACCTTCACTGAGGGCAAGGTATCCTTCAGCAGTGAAACATCACATCGACAAAGTACAGGGTATCTGAGGGGCACGCTTAATTTGCCCACGCCCGACTTCAGCTCAAGCAAACCGCACATGAGCTTCACTGAACCTGGCTTTCTGCAAGTCGTGGCAAACGATGATAACGATGATAAAAACGCGCCTAGACACTTGTGGCTGCACATTCCCACATCAAAGCTGGGTGAAAAAACACTTCCCATTTCCCCCTCTGAGGATGGGGACACCGCTGTCGTCACTTTGATTGCTAAGGTCTTTTATCGCGCCACCTCGGGAACCGTAAACTTCACCTACGATGAACATCTAAAAAAATTGACTGGCACTCTGAACTTCAGCGTCTCTGGCCCAGGCCACGACGATGTCGTATTTTCTGATGGCTCTTTTGAAATCACGGGATTGAGCAAAGCCTAGACAGGCTGATAGCACACCGATTGAACGGGTATCCAGACTCCATTCAATAGAACGCGGTGTAACAATGCCAGCCGATCACCATTGAAGATGAGTGGCTGGCATTGACGGTTTAGAACACCCCCTCGTCCTTACACGTTAGGGCAAGGCACCGGCGCCCAGTCGGCCAGGTTTGGATCGCGGCAAGTGCCTTCGATCTGCGCTTTACCGGCGCTGGCGACCTTCTTGCTTTCATCTTGCTTGGTCTGGGCGGTCTGGAAGGTTTTCTCGGTGTTCACCGCTTCTGTCGGCACGGTTGGAAGAGGCGGCTTTTTCGGCGGTTTGGTGCCTGTACCTTTCTTCTTGTTGCCCGGTGTCACCGCGGGTGTTGCATCGGCCTGGGCCACGGTGACCACATCGGCACGCTGTACGCCAACCTGCTGCAGGTCTTTCTCGTAGGCTTGGGTGTAGTTGTTCAGGTCTTCGGCGGCTTTGCCGTTGACCGCAACGATCAGGTCATTGGATTCCTTCAGGCCCGAGACGATTTCCGCCAGGCGCTTGCGGCCTTCGGTATCGTTGACGGTCTTGGCTTTACGATCAGCCACCAACTTGGTGAATGCGCTCTGGTAGCACTGCTGGGACGCCCTGGCGTACGCGGTGCTGCGGTCGATGTCAGAGGCACTTTTGTTCACGTCAGCCGCATACGAGGCAATGCGCTGGTTGTCATCGGCGATCTGCTTCTGACGCTCGGTGTAGTAACCCGCTGCGCCGCCGGCCAGGGCGCCGCCCGCTGCGCCGATGGCGGCGTTACGGCCACGGTTTTCCTTGTCGCCGGTCAGCACGCCCAGCAAGGCACCGCCCGCCGCACCGATGGCCGCGCCGGTGACAACCGACTTGGTCATGTTCGAATCGGTGGCGCGCAAGTGCTGCACCGGCTCGTAGCAGTTGGGGTAATACTCGACCTTGGTGCTCGACGCGACCTTGGAGGCCGGCGACGTGGCGCAACCGGTCAGCACCGTGCTGAAGCCGGCTGCGATCAGCAGCAAGTGACGCTTGGAAACCGCCTTACGGGAAAAAAGCATAGGTGTGTTCTCTTCTAAGTTTGACTTGCCCAGCACGGCCCACTGCCGCCTGAGTCCCTTCCAAGCTCGCCATACAGCCAGCGATCATCGCTGACCGCTCGCTGCGAGCAATTCCTTCAAGATCGTCGCCGGGTCGGCCCGCTGTTGCTTGCGGTAGTTGCCGACATGGCGGACGAACAGTGTCGCGCGCGTCACCAGGCTCTTGCCGAGCACTGGCTTGCGATCCAACTCTTCCTTGATGCGTTGAAACTGCGCCTGGATCACCGCGTCGGTGTAGCGCGTGCCGGTGGCCAGGTTGTCGATATAGATCGCCACCGCGCCATCGAGGGCGCTGCGCCCGTTGTCGATGGCCGTGGCAAACAGCGCCGCGCTGGCCTCGTCCTTATTGTCCAGGGCCTGCTGGCGACTCTTCTGCAGGTTGGCCAGGCGGATGTTGTAGTTGCTGATGGTCTCGGCCACCAATGCCGCCGACTGAATCAGGTTGCCCGCCGCCTCTTCGCGTTGCTGGGCGATCAGCGAGACATTGCGCTTGAGCTCTTCGTTGACCAGCCCAAGCTCGGCCTGCAACTTGGGGTCGACGCTGGCGGCGATGATGCTGTCCAGGCGCTTGGTCGGGTCCTGGGCATCGTCAATGGCGTCGGTCAACGAGGCCAGGCGGCCCTCTTTCTGCCACTGGGCGAACAACTCCTTGTAGCGTGAGCGCGGTGCCGACAACGCACCAATCGCCACGCGGAAACCGGTGGTCTCATTGCTTTGCTCGGTGCCGTCGGCGGCGAACAACGGGTATTCGCGGCGCATGCCGGTAAACAGCGTGCCCTCGCCTTCCAGGTAGTTGCCGCCCTTGACCACAAAGCCGCCGTAGGTGCCCTGGCGGCGTCCGGCGTGTACCAGTTGGAAAGATTCCTGGACCATTTCCGCGGCGTTACCGATCACGTCGAACATGCCGATCGGGTTGGGCAATTTGGTGCCGATGGGCATCAGGCGCGCGGCCTGGCCGGTGCCACCGGCGACCTGGTTGAACACCGCGTAATCGCCGAGCGGGCCGTCGCTCTCGCTGCCTTCGACGCGGCGCGGGAACAGGCGCCCTTCCAGGTCCTGGCGGCTGACCGCGTGCCCACCGCGGGCCGCAAACTCCCACTCCACTTCAGTAGGGAGGCGCACAAAGCCCAGGCCGCCCTCTTCTGCCGACGAACCGCGCCCGCTGACCGGCAGCAAGTCGCGGTGGTATTTCATCAGCCAGGCGCTGTACACCGCCGAGAAACGCTCGGCCTCAAAGCGCGACAGTTTCACCTTGGGCAAACGCGCGGCAATGCCGGTGGGCGCATCGCAGGCCGGCGCGGGCTCGCCACTGGCCAGCGACTGCGCCTGGGACATCACCTGGGCGTATTGGCGCGCGGTCACTTCGTACTTGCCGATGAAGTACAGCATCGGCTTGAGCGGGGTCTTGGCGTCGGTCTTGGGCATCAACGGTGCGATGACTTTGTTCCAGTCTTTCGGCAAGTCCTTGAGGGTGAATTGGCCGTTGATGAAGTCGCGGCGATAGCCGGAGATAAACGACTGCTGATAGCCCGCCTCGCCTTCGGCAAACGGGTAACCAAGGCTGATCTCGCGGTCGTCCAGGGTGCCCTGGGCCAATACGTAGGCGTAGCGGAACACCATATTGCCTTCGCACGGCAACGGCAGGCTGACGTCGTCGGGCAACGGCTTGGGGTTGTCGAGCTTGTCACTCGCTTCATCGGCCCAGGCCATCGAAGCCAAGGTCAGCGCCACACAGGCGCCCAGTAACTTATACATCTCTGATTCCTTCAGAAGCCTGGATACGCGCCACTCGCCAACCGCCACAGGCCGCCGCCACGGCGCTGACGCCGAGGACTGCAACCAGGGCCAGGCCGTAGTGACGCGCCAGCAGGTGGCTGGCGTATTCGCCCGGCACCTGCACGAATAACTTATTCACCGCTGTCTCGGCCAGGCCATACAGCCCGGCACTGAGCAAGGCGGCAAACCCTGCGCTGTACAGCGCCTGCACCACCACAAACAGCAACAGTGCGCCGGTGGAAAAACCCAACAGGCGCAACACCGACAGTTCCCGGCGCTTGCGCGCCACGGCGGCCAGCGCCCCGGCGAAGATCGCCGCAAACGCCCCCGCCAAGGCCAACCCGGCGATGATCCAGAACACGATCGACAGGTTGCGGCTCAACGACTGCACCTGGGCGATGGTCTGCGCCTGGGTCGACACCAACAGATTCTGCGCGGCGAAATACACCCGCAGCGGTTCCACATCGGTGAGGCTGCGCGCATACAGGCGAAATGCCGGGTATACCCGCTGCTCGCTCACAGCCACCTCATCACCGGCCCAACCCAACGCCGGTACCGCACGGCCATCGCGGTAATCTTCCGCCGCTTCCAGCAATCTCAAATCGGCAAACAACCCATCACGCGCGAAGGCTTCCAGCGGCAGCACCGCCAGTACCTGCAAGCGTGTGCGCTGGGCTTCTACACGTCCCGCCACTTGCCGCGCAAAACTGGTCTCCAACCAATCCCCCGGCCGTGCCGCGAGCTTCTCGGCAGCGGTGTGGCTCAGCACGATCTGGTCCAGGCCCTTGGGCATCGGCAGGCCGCTCAACAACGGGTCACTCGCAGCCGTCGGCAGCATTTCCAAGGTCAGCGTGCCGACCTGCGCCGTCGCCGCAATCTGCCGCGTGCGTGGTAAGGCGAACGCCACATCGCTGCGCTGGCCGAGCTGTTCGACAAATGCGCTGCTGAATCGACCACCGCCCAACGGAATAATTTCACGGGTGGCCGGATCGGTCTCCAAACGTTCGGTCAAACTGCTAACCAGTCCAAATTTCAGGCCGAATAACACCAGCAACGGCGCGATCACCGCCACCAGCGCCAACACCGAGCAGGCCGACAGCCAGGCATCGTTGCGGTAATCCTGCCAGGCCAGGGACGCCACCAGAGGGATACGCATCAGCACGCCTCCCCGAGGGTCGCGGTGACGCCGCCGTCGGCGTCGCGGCGACAGCTGATGCGCCGCACCTGCAAGCCGCTGGCGCGGGCCAGGGGTTCGTCATGGGTGGCGATCACACAGGCGGCGCGATGCTCGCGGGCCTGGGCCAGCAGCGCCTGCATGACGCGTTCGGCATTCAATGGGTCAAGGGACGCGGTGGGTTCATCAGCCAGCACCAACTGCGGCGCATGGGCCAAAGCGCGCGCGCAGCTCACGCGTTGGCGCTGGCCCACTGACAGGGCCGCCGGCTTCTTGGCCAACTGGTCGCTGATCTCCAGCTGTTCAGCCAGGCGCGCCACGCTGCCATCGTCCTTCAACCCCAGCAGTTGCCGCGACAGCGCGATATTGCTGCGTACATCCAGAAAGCCCAGCAGCCCGCCGGTTTGCAGCACATAGCCCAGGTGTTGGCTGCGCAGCGCGGCCAGGGTGGATTGCTGATCGGCACGCCACAGCCCGCCAATGTCCTGCTGATTGAATTCGAACCGGCCCACCTGATCAGGCGCCAATACCAGCGCCAGCAGATCCAGCAAGGTGCTCTTGCCGCACCCGCTCGGCCCGACAATCGCCAACTGCTCCCCGGCACGCAGGTGCAGCGCCGGGATCACCAAGCTGTAACGCTGGCTGCCGACACCCCGGCTCTTGTGCACCGCACTCAGGTTCAGCATTACGGCAGCGTCGACAAGGGTACGCGGTACAACGCATCACCCGGCTCGGCATCGCCGAAACGGACCCAGTTGGCCACGTCATTGTGGAAGGTTTCGTAGAGGCGGATCTTCGAATCCAGCTCGTCGATAAAGTCTTCCTGCTCGGCCACGCTCAACGACAACCACAAATCCTGGGTCATATTCAGCGACTTGCTGCGGTACGGCAGGCCTTCCAGGTACTCGCCGAGAATCCCGCCATCGGCCAGGTTGCCGCCCTTGCGCAGGGCTTGCGGATCACGGCTCATATAGGCTGAGGCGCTGGCGATTTCCTGGAAGAAATCCTTGGGTGAAGTCTGGGTTTTGCGCGCGGCATCGACGATCAGTTTCAGCGACTGTTGCAGGTCATTGAGCTGCAATTTGGTCAACATCACACACACCTGGAACGCCGGCAGTGCCGGGTTGGTCAGGTCGCGGTCGGCGGTCCAGGCGCTGACCAGTTGCGGCGCCTGGCTCGCGGCTTTGCGGCCGAGGAAGTCCATGTGCATGGCATAGCCGACCGCCGCGGATTTATCCGCCAGGCTCGGCGCGCCACTCAGCAACGGCACCGGCTGCGGCGTGTTGCTGCGCACTTGGTGCACTAGGTTGGCGAACACCGTGCCGATCTCATCGACCCGCTCACCCAACTTGCGCACATCCCCCCCCGGTACCGGCGTGTACAGGTCGCCGATCTGTGGGTTGGCGTCGGCGGTGAGGACACGGTATTGGCTCTCGGCGCCGGCGTGGGTTTTCTTGCCAGCGTCGGTGCGCAGGTGCAGGGCGTAGATCTTGATCTGCTTGCCCAGCGCGGCCTGGCGCACTTCGGCTTCGTTCATCTGAGTGGCGGCGAACGGGTCGTTCTTGCGCAGGGCGCCAGCGTCGGTGACCAGCAGGATGATCCGCCCGCCATAGCCGGACCAGTCCATGCCTTCCACGGCCTGCATCACCCCGGCAAACGCATCTTCGTTGAAGGAATGGCTGGACACCGTGGACGCCTTGACCTGGCGCGCCATGTCGAGAAAGCGTTGCGGGTCGCGGCCCTGGTCAAGGCTGATCAAGGTCTTGGCCACGTATTCCAGGCCCGGGGTTTTCTTGATGCTGTTGCGAAAACCGACCAGGCCGAAGCTGACACTGTCCAGTTCGCCACGCTCGGCAATGCGGGTTTGCAGTTCGTGCACCACGTCGCGAACCTGGTCGATATAGGGCTGCATGGAAACGGTGGTATCGACCACCAGCACCACGGCGGTGCGGAAGGCGTCGGCATTGGCGCTCATCACCGGCGTTGCAGGCTTGGCGGCCGCGCTGCTGCCAGGGTCGATGGACGCGACATTCAGCAACTGCACCGGCTGGCCGTTTTCGTCGAAGCTCTCTTTGGAGTCGAAGATCGGCAACAGGTAGAACTGGTTCTGCGGCACCGCACTGGCAGCCGGCTCCAAGGCCAGGACCTGGCCGTTGTCTTCGCTGTTTTTCTGCGCCTTGGCCAACACGCCTTTGGCCGCGGCAGGATCAGCCAGCAGCTTTTCCACTTCGGCGGATTGGCGCAGGAACATCACCGGCGCCCGGCCGGAGCGCTCGGTGAACTTGAGCACCAGGCTTTGCTTCCAGTCGCTGACCTGGGCGGCGGGCAACCAACCGTCGCTGCGGCCATCGGTGGCGGCGCCGACACGAACCCACGGGCTGCCGTCGACGTCTTTGCGCTGATACACGTAGAGCACGGAGAACGCCGGCAGGGCCTTGCCCGACGTGCTGCCGGCCTCATTCGACAGTTTGGCGCCGGGCTTGCTGAGGACACGCTGGAACAGGGTCCTCTTGCCGGCCATCAACAACGGACGTTGGCCGCCATCCACTTCAGCCACCGCCACGGGTGGCGTTGCTTGTGGCACTTCGGCTACCGCCGCAGGCGGCTTGGCCTGCGGCACGACGGCAACCGGCGGCTTGGCCGGTTCATCACGGCCGCTCAACCACCAGTAGCTGCCGCCACCAATGGCCAATGCCACGGCCACCGCCACGGCGGCCAGTGCCAACACCGGCCCACGGCGCTGCTCGGACACGGCGTTATGCTGGGTCGGTGTCACCACCGGCTGGCGCACCGGTTGCGGCTGGGGTTTGTCGGTCGGGATGTCGATGGTGACGGGCGTCATGCCCGCCAGATCAAAACTCAGCGGGATCGGCAACGGCCGCACCAGCGTGGCCTCTGGCGAGTCCGCCGGCAGCTGGTCCAGTGCCGCCAGCAACGCCGCCGCATCCGGGAAACGCTCCGCCGGGTCCTTGGCCAACAGCTTGCGCAGCACACCCTGATAACGGCCATGGTGCACCGGCAACTCCGGCAAGGGTTCGGTCAGGTGCGCCAGCGCCGTGGACAGCGCATCGGTGCCGTTATACGGCAGCTTGCCGACGAGGATTTCATACAGCACCACGCCCAGCGCGTAGAGGTCGGCACGGCCATCGATCTCCTGGCCCCGTGCCTGCTCCGGACTCATGTAGCTCGGCGTGCCCACCGCAAACCCGGCCTGGGTGAACTGGGTACGGTCGTCCAGGGACTTGGCGATACCGAAGTCCGACAACACCGCAGTGCCGTCAGCACGGAACAGGATGTTCGCCGGCTTGACGTCGCGGTGCACCAACCCCTGGGCATGCGCATAGCCCAGCGCCGAGGCAATCTGGCGAATCAACGTCACGCCCTGCTCTGGCGTCAGGCCCGCGGCGATGCGCTCCTTGAGCGTGCCGTTGGGCAGGTACTCCATGGCCATGTAGTACAGCTCACCGACATTGCCGATGTCATGGATGGTCACCGTATGCGGGTGCGACAAGCGCGCCAGGGTCTTGCCCTCGCGCAGGAAGCGTTCGCAGAAACTCGGGTCGGCCGCCAGCGCCGCCGCCATCACTTTCAACGCCACCTTGCGCTCCAGCGAGCGCTGGGTCGCCAGGTACACGCTGGCCATGGCGCCTTCGCCGATCTCGCCTTCGATGTCGTAGCCCGGAATCACAATGTTCATGCCGATACCTTCACGACGATGGCGGTGATGTTGTCCGGCGCGCCGCGGTTAAGCCCCAGGTGCACCAGGCTGCGCACGATTTCGTCCGGCGCGTCGTGGCTGAGCACTTCGCGGATCTCATGGTCTTCGACGGTCTTGTTCAGGCCATCGCTGCACAGCAGGTAGCTGTCACCCGGGGCGATCAACAGGTCGACCACCGCCAGTTCCAACTGGGCCTCTACGCCAATGGCGCGGGTGACGATGTTGGCGCGCGGGTGCACGCGCGCGTCGGCTTCGCTGAGCAGGCCGCTGTCTTGCAGGTCCTGCACGTAGCTGTGGTCGCGGGAGATACCTTCGAGCACGCCGTCGCGCAGGCGGTACAGGCGACTGTCACCAGCCCACAGGCACACACCGCGCAAGCCGCGGGCGGCGAGCACCACCACGGTGCTGCCCATCATGGTCACACCACGGTTGGCGGTTTCTTCACGCACGGCGGCATTGATACGGAGCAGGTCATTGCGCAAGGCCGCCGAGTATTCCTCGAGGGACCGACCCAGCGGCACGCTGCGCAAGCTGTCGACGATCAGGCTGCTGACGTAATCCCCCGCCGCATGCCCGCCCATGCCGTCGGCCACCACCCACAGGCGGTTTTCCGGCAGGTCCAGGCAGGCGTCTTCGTTGACCTGGCGGACCATGCCCACATGGCTTTTGCTCGCGGATACATACGTCGCCCCCATCTACATCACACCCTCTTGTCCGAGCAAAAACTGCGCAAAATCGCCGGTGGCGGGCAGGCCCTGACACCGCAATAAACCAGGGGAAATCGTCTGCGAACCACGGCCCCACCACAGGCTGGCACCGTCGCAGGCCTGTTCGGCGAGCGCGGTCATGCGCTGGTGGGGCTCGGTGGCGGCCACACGTTGCAGGCCGGCGAAACGGCTGTCGACCGCTCGCGGCTCAATCGCCGGCAAGCCCAAGCTGTCGAGGCCATCGTTGAAGCGTTCAAAGGTAGCGTCGGCATCGAGGGTGCCGAGCAACAGCTCTTCGGCCTGTTCGAACCAGGTGTCCGGACCGCCCACCAGAGAAGCCGGGTTGGTGTCGTGATCGAGCAAGGCCACCACCGCCAGCGGGAAATACCGCCCCACCCGATCGATGCTCGGCATCACCACGCCCGCCGCCGCGTTCGGTCCGCACACACCCGGCGCCAACACAAAGCGCCACAGCGGGCTGACCAGGTACACGTTGAGCCACTCGGCGCCCAGGCTCTGCTGGCTGGCGAGCAAACCCGCCGCCAACCAGCTGTCCCATGGGCCAATAAAGCTCTGGGGCAAGGCGCGGCTGACAAAGTCCCCACGACTGGCCAACTTGCCGTAGAAACCCAGCGTCGTCATAACCGCTCCGGCAGGCTGAAGCCGCTGAGCACGCGACTCTTGAACGGATTGAAGGCGCTGTTGGCGCGCAACTCGTAGGCGATGCTCGCCCCATCCACACGCAGGCGCAGGTTAAAGCGATCAGGCGAGTTGCCGGCGGTAAGGTCCGATTGCTCCAACAGGCGGAACCAAGCCCACGGGCCATCCAGGGTCACACCGGAGCGGCCACTGGCCGACGGCGGCATGATGGAAATTCGCACCACACCAATGCTGCCGGGGTTTGGCCATTGCATCGCCACCGGGCGGCTCGGGCCGTGGTCGTAGCTCAGTTGCTGGCCGTCAAGGTCAAGCAGGAACTGGGTAATGCTCGGGTCCATCGACACTGGCTTGAGTTCGAAGCGCACGATGGGTTGGGTACCCCCGGAGCGGAAGAACGCATCGCGGATCGTCGCGGCACGCTGGAAGGTTTGCAGCACGCCCGGTGCAATCCCGAGCTTCTGCGCCGCGCCCGGCTGCCAGCGCCAGGTCTGCGCCGAGGTGTCCACATACGGCTGCAGGTACTTGCGGAAGTAATTGTCCATCACCCCGCCCACGCCAAAGAACTGCCCGAAGTCATCCAGGGTGGCGTCACGCGTACTGCCCGGCGACATCGGGTAGCGCCCTGCCA
The DNA here is from genome assembly GCF_001708445.1 of Pseudomonas fluorescens. Lineage (NCBI taxonomy): Bacteria > Pseudomonadati > Pseudomonadota > Gammaproteobacteria > Pseudomonadales > Pseudomonadaceae > Pseudomonas > Pseudomonas fluorescens. The sequence continues at coordinate 6,629,742 of NZ_CP015637.1, read as the reverse complement.
GGGACTGACGATACACGTTGACCACTTCGCTGACCCAGGCCGCGTTCAGTTGGTTACGCACACCGCCCATCATGCTGTTGGTGGTGGAGTTGACCACCGACTTGACCATGCCTTGCACCAAAGGGGGCTGGCGCTCGGCATTCAGGCTGACCCGCGTGGCCGCAGCCGCCGCCTGGTTCTTCGCCTCACCCAGCAAGGCGTCGCCGCTGGCACCGACCATGGCGCTGACCTGCACATATAGCGCATTCATGTCCGACAACAGGCCGTCGATGGCAGCCGGTTCGCCTTCGTTCTTGCTGACGATGCTGTTGAGTTCGGCGAAGTGTGCGGTCACCGGATCATCCGCGGCGGCCGGGGCATTCGCGGTCGGTTGCTCCTGGCCGAGCAGGCTGCCCAGGCGCTCCTTGAGCTTGTCCACCCCACCTTCCACCGGTACACCCTTGGCGGCCAATTGGCGCTCTTCCGCTTGCAGGTCGGTTTCCTTGGCCACCGCCACCAGCAGTTTTTTCAGCGGCGAGGTGGGTCCGGAAATCACCCGCAGCACATCGGCTGCCTGGGCCACGCTGGTGATCGGTACAAAGTCGATGTCGGCGAGCAACGCATCCCACTGGCGCTGGTAGTCCTGGAAGTACAGGCGACGCACATCGGCGGCCAGGCTGACCACGTTCTGCTGGTCGGCCTGCTCACGGCCCAGTACCCATTGCTCTTCGGCCAGGGTACCGGTCTGGTTCAGGCTGCTCAGCAGGAACGCCTGGCGATAGCCCTTGGCGGTAAAGAAACCACTCAGCGGCTCACCCAGCGGCTTGCCACTTTTGCGGCTGAACACCAGCGCAGCATCACGGCCGGCGGCTTCGTTGATGCGGAAGTCCGGGATGCCTTCAGGCAATTTCTGACGCTTGACCCGGTCGTAGACGCGCTGGGCCACCGGCAGTTGTTGCAACTGGCGACGCAGGTCTTCGATCAAACGCGGATCGAGGCGTGCGCTCGGCGGGTGCCGTTCGAACAACGCCTGCAGGTGCCCGGCCAGCGCCTGGCGCTGATCGGCGGGCAGGTCACGGGGCAGGTTGCGGTCCCAATCGAGGGCGATCCAGGCCTTGATGAAGTCCGGGTCGTAATGCTCGGTGTCGGCGAGCATCAGGTAGGCCTTGAGGCCCTCGTAAAGGAAGTCGGAATTGCCGCCGCCGTGCAGTTGCTCTTCGATACGCGTCACCAGGCGTGGCGCGAAGACCGCGATCAGCAGCTTGCGGTAGACGCTGGCGGACTCGGCTTCCAGCATGTCGCCTTGATACAGCCCAAGGCCCTCGGACCAGTTGGGCGAATCGCCTGCCAGGTTCTTCACCGCATTGAGCAGCGGTAGCACGGCCAGCACTTCGCGCTGCGCCGGGCTGAGGTTCTGGACGGTCTGGCCCAGGGGCGCGACCTTCTGATCGACCTGGGCGATATACGCCTGGTTGGCGCGATAACTCACCCACCACAAGCTGCTGACCACGATCACCAAGGCCACGGTGGCCGCGAGCACACCGCGTGCGATCCACTTGCGCCGGCGCTCAACTTTCGGGTTCACACCCACCAGTCCACGTTCGGCAAAAGCCACGGCGGTGAAGAGTTTTTCGATGAAGTAACTGCGCCCGGTACCGCTCTGGCGCGCCAGGTGCTGGCGGTCCAGGTTCATGCTCTGGGCCATGGCGCCAATCAGGCGGTCAATCGGGCTGCCTTCCTGGGTACCGCTGGTGAAGTACACCCCGCGCAGCAACACGCGTTCTTCAAAGGCGTTGGGCTTGAATACACCTTCGAGGAAGCTTTGCAGGCAATCCTTCAGGGCGCCGAACTGTTGCGGGAAACCGTAGATCAGGTCGCGCCGCGCCGGGTCGCGCTCCTGTTGCAGGCGCTCCACCAGGCGTTCGTTGAGGCGCTGTTCCAGGCCGGCGAATTCGCTTTGCAGGTGGGCCAGCGGGCTGTCGCTGTTCTTGCCGTCATCCAGGGCAAAGGTCATGCCCCACACCTGGGCGCGTTCTTCCTTGCTCAGGTTGTCGAAGAACTCCATGAAGCCCGGCACCAGGTCGAGCTTGGTCAGCATCAGGTAGATCGGGAAACGCACGCCCAATTGGGTGTACAGCTCCTGGATACGCAGGCGGATCGCCGCCGCATGGGCGGCGCGTTCGGCGTCGGTGCCCAGCAGCAGGTCAGACAGGCTGATCGCGATAAAGGCACCATCGATCGGGCGACGCGAGCGCTGCTTTTTCAGCAGGTCGAGAAAGCCCAGCCAGGCGGCTTTATCCACCGTGGAATTGCTGTCCTGGGTGGTATAGCGGCCTGCGGTGTCGAGCAATACCGCCTGGTCGGTAAACCACCAGTCGCAATTGCGCGTGCCGCCGACACCACGCACCGCACCGGCGCCCAGTTGCGCGGCCAGCGGGAAATGCAGCCCGGAATTGACCAGCGCAGTGGTCTTGCCCGAGCCTGGCGGGCCGATGATCACGTACCACGGCAGCTCATAGAGATTGCGGCGTTCGTCACCACCAAGCTTGGCCTTTTTCAACAGGGCCAAGGCTTCGTCCATGCGCTGGCGCAAGCTCGACAATTCTTCGGCGGTGGCCACGCTGTTGGGGTCGGCCGGGGTTTCCGCCGCCAGGCTGCGCATCACTTCGGCCGCCTGACGGCGCGCCTGGATGATGCGGAACACCCGATAGGCAATCCACACCGCAAAGATCAGCACGATCAGCGCCCAGCGCCGCCCTTCCGGAACCAGCCCATCGAGCAACGGCCCCACAAACCAGATGATCAGGCTCAGGGCGATCAGGCCCAGTACGGGGATCACCCAGCGAATCATGAAACTGAAAAACGCCTTCACTCGACGCCCTCCGCCAATACGGTGATTTCAACCCGGCGATTGCGGGCACGGCCTTCGGCGGTGGCGTTGGTGGCCACCGGCTCGGTGTCGCTGCGGCCTTCGGCGCTGAAGCGGTCGCCTTGGCCGGTCTTGGCTGCCAGGATGTCCAGCACCGACTTGGCCCGCGCTTCGGACAGCGCCCAGTTGGACGGGAAGCGCAGCGTGGCAATCGGGCGGTTGTCGCTGTGCCCGGTGACACGCACCTGGCCCTTGACCTTGCGAATGGCATCGGCGATGCGCAGCATCAGCGGCTGGTAGTCATCGACGATGCTGGAGCTGGCAGACGCAAAGAGTTCGTCGCCACGAATGGTCACGACTGAACGGTCGACCTGATCTTCTACTGCCACACGACCCGCCTTGATGTCCTCCGCCAGGAAGCCGGCCAGGCGTGGCCGCTCGATGACTTTGGGCTGCGCCACCGGACGGTCGATGGCCTGCACCGGGATCTCGCCCAAGGCATGAATGTTCTTGAACACCGGCTCGGCGTCCGATGCCAGCTTCATGCGCAAGCCGAACAGCAACGCCAGCAGCAGCGCCAGGCCGATAGCCACCGCGATCCATGGCGGCATGAACTGCGCCAGGCGATCCCGCGCGACGCTGACGCCGCGCCAGTGCGGCGATAACTCGCGTTCGTGGTCGCCACGGGCACTGCGAATCGCCGCAGCGGTGCGCTCACGCAGGGCTTCCAGCTGGCTGCGACCGTCGTTGATCACGCGGTAGCGGCCCTCGAACCCGAGGCACATGCACAGGTACAACAATTCCAGCAGGTACAGGCGCTCGCGCGGGCTTTGCAGGCAGTGGTCGAGCAACTGGAAGACTTTTTCGCCGCCCCAGGCTTCGTTATGCACGGTGATCAACAGGCTCTGCTTGCCCCAGTCGCTGGTGCTGCCCCACGGCGTGCTCAACACCGCTTCATCGAGGGCGGTGCAGAGCGCATACCGCGCCAGCAGCACTTCATTGCGTGCCACACCGGCCGCTTCCGCACGTTCTTCGAACTGGCGCAGGTAGGCCAGCAGTTGCGCACGCAAGCTGGCCGGTGCGGGGTGGGCAATGGTGTTGCGCAGGCGTGTCAGCAACGCCAATAGCGGGCCGGCGGCGCTTTCCAGCGGGTTAAGCCCCTGGCTTTTGCCGGTCAGGATCGGTGCCGCCGGCATCGACAGCGGCGCCGGCTCTGCACGCACAGGTTCCGGCGCACGGCCACCCGGGCGCGGCATGAACTGGGTGCGGTCATCATCATTGGGATGCATCGCGAATTATCCTCGGATCGCCCAGAAGGCCAGGTTCAAACCCGGGAACTGCCCGGCGATATGGAAGGCGAAACCGCCGGAGTTGCCCAACTGCTGCCAGTGCTCGCTGCCACGGTCCAGCTCGTAATAGGTACTGCCCGCGTGGTAGGGAATCTGACGTGGCGCCACCGGCAACGGCAGCAGGCTGATGCCCGGCAGTTGCAGGTTGACCAGGTCACGGATGTGCTCCACCGAGCCGACCTTGCTCTGCTGGCCGAAGCGCGCGCGCAGGGTTTCGCCGGGCACATCGGCACGCACCACGAGGATGAAGCTGGCGCTGTCGAGCAGGGTCTTGTCGGCCAGCATCGCCACGTGGATGCCATAGGCTTTCTCCACGATCGGGATCGGCGTGGCCTTGCTGTCGATCAGCATCGACAACGCTTCGCGCAGCGCTGCCATCACCGGGGCGAAGCTCAGGGCCAGGTCGTCGTGCTGGTACTGCGGGTATTCCTGGGGGCGACGGCCACTGGTGGAAAAGGTGGAAAACTCACCGGCCAGGCTGACCAGTTCGCTGAAGAAACGCTCCGGATGCAGCGGGCTCAACTGGTTGAAATGCTGGATCAGCGGTTGGGCACGGTTGACCAGTTGCAACAGCATGAAGTCGGCAATCTCCGACGCCCCACCGGCACCCGAGGCCACCACACGGCCCGCCAGGGCTTCGCCACGCTGGTGCAGCAGGCCAAGCAGCTCACTGCGAAATGCGCTCAGTGGTTTGCTCGCGGCCACGTCCAATACCGGCGGGATATAAGTGTCGTCGAGGACCAGCGCGCGGTCGGCGCGTTTTTCCTTGATGCGCACCAGCCCGATGGCGGCGTAATCGCTGATGCCATCCTGCGCGGTCAGCAGGCGCAAGGCACGGGAGCCAACGGCCACTGGGGCGCGGTTCTCGAACGGGGCGTTGTCATCGCGCACTTCGCGCACCTGGCTCACGTAACGCGCGGCGCCAAGGTCTTCGCCGTCGTCGACGGTGTCGCGGGCACCCGCGCGCTTGAGGGGCAAGGCCAGGTAGACCAGGCCGTCGCGCAGGTTGTCGTCGATATTCAACGGGCTCGGCGCGAGGTCATCCTGGGGAATATTGAACGGCGTGCCGTCGGGCAACAGGCCGCGTGCCGACACGATCGCCAGCTTGCCCTGGGCCAGCAGGCCCTGGTCGATCAGCAACTCGGAAAAGCCCCAGGCGCCGGCGGACAGCGGACGGCTGCGGGCGTCGATCAGGTTTTCCAGGTAACGGTCATGCTGCTGGAAGTGCTGCGTTCCGATGAACATGCCTTCCGACCAGACCACGCGATTGTTCCAGGACATGGGGGCTCCGATTGCTTCTTATTGGGCAGGGCTGGATGGGGTAGCCACGACGTCGGCGCGCACGGCACGCACATCGAGGCTGATCTGGTATTCGGTGTATTGGCGCGCGGGCACGTTGATCACCGTGCGCCATTGCGCGCGGTCCAGCTCGCGATAACCCACCAGCAAGCCGATCTGGCGCGTGGAGGGGTCGAGGTCGCGCTGGATGCTCAGTTGCTGGCCGGGTTGCACCATGACTTCGTCCTGGTCCAGCAGGTCCAGGCCGAGGGTGGATTGCGCGCGGTCAGCCAGGGCGAAGTAATCGGAGCGGGCGAAGGTAGCGGCGTTCTTCAGTTCGAAAATCCGTACCCGCACCGGGGCGGCCTGGCCGTTGGCGCCGGGGTTAAGCCCGGCAATGGCGTGGAAATGCAACTCGACGGCGGCGGTGTCCACTTCAGCCTCAGCGGCTGTTTCGGGTTTGGCCGCGTCCTTGGCACACGCGGTCAGCAGCAGCGCGGTAGTGACTGCGAGTAAAAACCTGGGAATCATCCTGCGTCCTCAATGACGTACTTAGCTATCCGTTAATCCATGTGCTGCGGGTCAGCGACGCTGGCGTGCGCTGTGTTCTTCGTAGGCTCGGCTGAATTCGCGGCCGAACAGGTCCTGGAAATCTTCCTGGGCCTCGCGGGAAATATTGCTGTAGAGCTCTGTGAATTGTTGCCAGTACTGGGCCTGGCGCGAACCGTTGAAAAGGCTCGACAGCCCGCCGGGTTTGCCCATGCGTTCTTCCAGTTGTGCCGGTTCGAAGCGGCCGAGCAGGTGTTTGATCGCCGCTTCCACCCCCGCCATCACCGCCAACTGATGGGCGCGCAGATCGTCGAAACTGTCGCGCACGGCGAGATCCGGAGCCATAAACGCTTGGTTGCCATGGCGAAGCAGCAGCAGTAACGCTTCGTCGGCGTTCGGTGCGAATTTCAACGGATTGTTTTCGGCGGGTTGGATCATCGTCTGCTGCATGCGGAACTCGCCCTTGAGACTGGCGCGGGCGCGCAACACGTCGATCAAGCCCTCGACCATCAGGCGGTAGCTGCGGCCGATGCTTTCCATCTGCGCACAGGCATCGGCCTTGTCCAGGCGCAGTTGATCCAGGCCCGCGCCACGCAGGAAGGCTTGCAGGAGGTCGGGTTGCCGGGTATCGGCCACGGGGAGCACGGGCTCGACCACGGGGGGCGACGGCACGCTCGGTGCAGGCGGCGGTGTCGGTACGGGGGGTGGTGTCGGCGCGGGCGGCGGCGCGCTGGTCAACGGCGCTGGCGTATCGCCAAACAGGTCCCAGTCTTCGGGAATCACCGCGCCGGATATCGCAGGCTTCTCGACCACCGGCACCGCGACCGGCGTAGGTGGGCGGAAGTCGTGTTGCTCGGAGGGTACGTGGTCCGGCACGGTGGGCGGCGGTACGGCGGTGGGGCTGAGGAAGTCGAACAGGTCGGGCAGGGTGTCCATCGACGAAGCGCCGTGGAACTGCGGCGCAATCACGGGCGTCGGCGCGGGCTTGTTCGCCACGGCGCCCATCAAGGCCTCAAAACTGTTCGGTGAATCACCGGCAAACGGCTGGCTATCGACGGCCTGCACGTTGAAATCGATACGTGCCTGGATTTCGTAATCGCCGATGCGGATCAACTCGCCATCCTGCAGCGGCTCGCTATTACCCCGGCGCATACGAATACCGGCGTTAACCAACTCCACACCATTTGTACTGTTATCGGTTAAATAATAACGGCCATCTTTGTATTGAATAACGCAGTGTTGCGAAGACACCAGGCGCTCAGGGTCGGGCAATACCCAGTCATTATCCGAGCTGCGGCCGATAGCCATCGAGCCCTGGTTCATGGACTTTTCGGAGCACTGCCCCGGGGTAATCTTGTGATAACTAGTGATAGTCAAACACAGCGACATCTTGCCTCCTTGCTGATACTTCGCGCGCAGTCGATCCAAGGGACAGCGATTCCCGAGAGATCCCCATCAGGTCGTGCAATCGACCTTCCACAACCTGCTTTTGTCAGCATGATCGCTGATCTTAACTGGCCTTCATGACAAAAATCCTGTTCCGGTGCGTCGTTCGACCCACCAGTCGCACAGGTTGTTAAACACCGCACATCTGTCACAGAGCGCGAATAGCTTACCTTGACAAGGCATAAGTACTACACCAAAAATGCACAACTTCTTGAATACCAGTGATGGCACATTAGTGGCATCTTACTTATATGACCAAGAAAACATGCAAAGTTCCTCGCGCAACTAATGCATGAATTGCCCGCCATTTAACGGGCTGATAGGGAGATCGATTTCAGTGGATGTGCCGTTGCTGCTCACCGCCGTTTCCGCGACTTCGCCGTGTGGTGAAGACATGGAATATGACGCGCAATTTTTGCAATTGGAGCGTGATGCCAAGGGCCAACCCGAGCGCAGCATGGGCGACTCGATCCTGCCCGCTGAACCGCCGGAGTGGCGCAGCATCCAGCAGCAAAGCCTTGACTTGCTGCAACGCAGCAAAGACCTGCGCATCACCCATTTCCTGCTGCAAAGCTCCCTCGCCCTGCAAGGCGTGGCCGGGCTGGCTGAAGTCCTCACGCTGATCAACGCGCTGCTGCGCGAATACTGGGCCGACCTGCATCCGCACCTGGATGCCGACGACGATAACGACCCCACCGTGCGCATCAACGCCCTGTCTGGCCTGACCAGCGACGCGACCATTCGTCTGTTGCGCGAAAGCATCCTCACGCGCTCGCGCACCTTCGGCCCCGTGAGCCTGCGCGCTGCGCTCAGCGCCAGCGGCCTGATGAATTTCCCCGATGAACAACTCGGCGCCCAGCAACTCAACGCCGCGTTCCTCGACAGCGATCCCGAACAACTGCAGGCCACCCGTGACGCCTTGAGCACGGCGCGCGCCGCTTGCGAAGCCATCGAGCAGCAGGTCAGCGACCAGGTCGGTTCAGCCCAGGGCGTGGACCTCAGCCTGCTGAAGCAGCCGCTCAAGCAGGCGTTGCAAATACTCAACCAAGCCGTACCCGACCCTACAAGCAGCCGCGAACCCGAGGCCGTCAGTGACGACAATGCCCCCTCGGTCGATTTCGCCGCTGCCCCCGCCGCACCTCGCCCCACTGGCGACATCGCCAACCGCGACGACGTGCTGCGCAGCCTCGACAAGATCCTTGCGTACTACACCCGGCACGAGCCTTCGAGCCCGCTGCCGGTGTTGTTGAACCGGGCCAAACATCTGGTGCACGCCGACTTCGCGGCCATCGTGCGCAACCTGATTCCCGATGGCATGTCCCAATTTGAAAACCTGCGCGGCCCGGACGGCGAGTAAACCGCCCGGCAGTGCAGTAACAACACCGTCGCTCAAGCGACCAGGAGCAGCAACGTGGCGAAGCAAAGTTCTCAGAAATTCATCGCGCGCAACCGCGCGCCTCGAGTGCAGATCGAGTACGACGTCGAGCTCTACGGCGCCGAGAAAAAGGTCCAGCTGCCCTTCGTGATGGGTGTGATGGCCGACCTCGCCGGCAAGCCTGCCGAGCCTCTGGCGCCTGTGGCCGACCGCAAGTTCCTTGAAGTGGATGTCGATAACTTCGACTCGCGCCTCAAGGCCATGCAGCCACGCGTGGCGTTCCACGTACCCAACGAGCTGACCGGTGAAGGCAACCTGAGCCTGGATATCACCTTCGAAAGCATGGACGACTTCAGCCCGGCCGCCGTGGCCCGCAAGGTCGACTCGCTCAAGCAACTGCTCGAAGCCCGCACCCAACTGGCCAACCTGCTGACCTACATGGACGGCAAGACTGGCGCTGAAGAAATCATCATGAAGGCGATCAAGGACCCGGCACTGCTTCAGGCACTTGCCAGCGCGCCTAAGCCTGCAGGGGAGCAGTAATCATGACTGACAATACCGCCCGCGAAGGCGCCCAGAGCCTGGGTGCAATTGAGGAAACCAGCGAGTTCGCATCCTTGTTGATGCAGGAATTCAAGCCTAAGACCGAGCGTGCCCGCGAAGCCGTGGAAACCGCCGTGCGCACCCTGGCCGAACAGGCCCTGGCGCAAACCGACCTGGTGTCCAACGACGCGATCAAGTCGATCGAATCGATCATCGCCGCCATCGACGCCAAGCTCACCGCCCAGGTCAACCAGATCATCCACCACCCGGATTTCCAACAGCTGGAAAGCGCCTGGCGTGGCCTGCACTACCTGGTCAACAACACCGAGAGCGATGAGCAGCTCAAGATTCGCGTGCTCAACATCTCCAAGCCGGACCTGCACAAGACCCTGAAGAAATTCAAGGGCACGGCCTGGGACCAGAGCCCGATCTTCAAGAAGATGTACGAAGAAGAATACGGCCAGTTCGGCGGCGAACCGTACGGTTGCCTGGTAGGCGACTACTACTTCGACCAGTCGCCACCCGATGTCGAGCTGCTGGGCGAGCTGTCGAAAGTCTGCGCCGCCATGCACGCCCCGTTCATCGCTGCGGCTTCGCCGACCGTGATGGGCATGGGCTCGTGGCAGGAACTGTCGAACCCGCGCGACCTGACCAAGATCTTCACCACCCCGGAATACGCCGGCTGGCGCTCGCTGCGTGAATCGGAAGACTCGCGCTACATCGGCCTGACCATGCCGCGCTTCCTGGCGCGCCTGCCGTATGGCGCCAAGACCGACCCGGTGGAAGCCTTCGCTTTCGAAGAAAACACCGATGGCGCCGACAGCTCCAAGTACACCTGGGCCAACGCGGCCTATGCGATGGCGGTGAACATCAACCGTTCGTTCAAGCACTACGGCTGGTGCTCGCGCATCCGTGGCGTGGAGTCTGGCGGTGAAGTGGAAAACCTGCCGGCCCACACGTTCCCTACCGATGACGGTGGCGTGGACATGAAGTGCCCGACCGAAATCGCCATCAGCGACCGCCGTGAAGCGGAACTGGCGAAGAACGGTTTCATGCCGCTGCTGCACAAGAAAAACACCGACTTCGCCGCGTTCATCGGTGCGCAGTCGTTGCAGAAACCGGCCGAATACGACGACCCGGACGCCACCGCCAACGCCAACCTGGCCGCGCGCCTGCCGTACCTGTTCGCCACCTGCCGTTTCGCTCACTACTTGAAGTGCATCGTGCGCGACAAGATCGGTTCCTTCAAAGAGAAGGACGAGATGCAGCGCTGGTTGCAGGACTGGATCCTCAACTACGTCGACGGCGACCCGGCGCACTCCACCGAAACCACCAAGGCCCAGCACCCGCTCGCTGCCGCTGAAGTGATCGTGGAGGACGTCGAAGGCAACCCGGGTTACTACAACTCCAAGTTCTACCTGCGCCCGCACTACCAGCTCGAAGGGCTGACCGTGTCGTTGCGCCTGGTATCGAAGCTGCCTTCGGCGAAAAGCGCGTAAAAAATCCGGACTGGCTCGCTCCCTGTAGGAGCGAGCTTGCTCGCGAAAAACTTGAAGGCGCTGCGTTCATCCAGGATGCCTGCGTCACCGTTGACGACCTTCGCGAGCAAGCTCGCTCCTACAGGGGTCGGCGGCGTTAACAAATACTGTGGCTGAGACCACACAGGGAGAAAACATGGCTGTTGATATTTTCATCAAGATCGGCGACATCAAGGGCGAGTCCATGGACAAGGCCCACAAGGACGAGATCGACGTGCTGAACTGGAGCTGGGGCATGTCCCAGTCCGGCAACATGCACGTCGGCGGTGGCGGCGGCGCGGGCAAGGTGAATATCCAGGACCTGTCGCTGACCAAGTACGTCGACAAGGCGTCGCCGAACCTGATGATGCACTGCGCCAGCGGCAAGCACATCGACAAGGTCAAGCTGACCGTGCGCAAGGCCGGTGGCGAAAGCCAGGTCGAGTACATGATCATCAATCTGGAAGAAGTGCTGGTCACGTCCCTGAGCACCGGCGGTTCGGGCAGCGATGACCGCCTGACTGAAAACGTCACCCTGAACTTCGCCCAAGTGATGGTCGACTACCAGCCGCAGAAAGCCGACGGCACCAAAGACGGCGGCGCGATCAAGTTTGGCTGGAACATCCGTTCCAACACCAAGCGCTGATAGCCTTTGTGGCCGTGGCTTTGCGCCACGGCCACAAGCCCCTACCCCTCTGAACGAGCGTCCCTCTCACAACCCGTCCGTGGAGCTGCTTTGGTGGTAACTGAAATCGCTTCCCGCGACCGTCTGCAACCGTCCCTGCTGGACCGGTTGACCGACGACGACCCAACCAATCCCAAGGAAAGCGCGGATAAACGCGTATTGTCCCTGACCCAATTGAAGGCCTCGGTGCTGCGCGACCTGGCGTGGCTGCTCAACACCACGTCGTTGCTCGATGCCGATGCCACGCTGCACACACAAGCAGGCACCTCGGTGGTCAATTACGGCCTGCCGGCGCTGGCGGGCAACAGCGTTTCCAGCGTTGATATCAAGGCCCTGGAAGCCCTGATCTACCAGGCGATCGCCACCTTTGAACCACGCATCCTGCGCCACACCCTGCGCGTCAAAGCCCGCGTCGGCCATGGCGAGATGAATCACAACGCCCTGAGTTTCGAGATCGAAGGCGACCTGTGGGCGCAGCCGGTGCCATTGCGCCTGTTGCTGCAAACCGACCTCGACCTGGAATCCGGCCATGTGCGCGTGGTCAATGCCGACCAGCGGAGGCGCCCATGAACCCGCGTCTGCTGGAGCTGTACAACCAGGAACTGCACCACGTGCGCGAAAGCGCCGCCGAGTTCGCCAAGGAATACCCGAAGATCGCCAGTCGGCTGACCCTGTCCGGTATGGACTGCGCCGACCCCTACGTCGAACGCTTGCTGGAGGGGTTCGCCTACCTCACTGCCCGCGTGCAGCTCAAGCTCGACGCCGAGTACCCGACCTTCACCCACAACCTGCTGGAAATCGCCTACCCGCACTACCTGGCGCCGACCCCGTCGATGACCGTGGTGCAGTTGCAGACCGATCCCGATGAAGGCTCCCTGGCCAGCGGCTTCCCGCTGCCGCGCGACACCGTGTTGCGCGCCGCCTTGGGCCGCGAAACCCAGACCTGCTGCGAGTACCGCACCGCGCATCCGGTGACGTTGTGGCCGTTGCAGGTCAGTGGCGCCGAGTACTTCGGCAACCCCGCCGCCGTGCTCGGGCGCCTGGCCGCCAGTGAGCCGAAAGCCAAGGCCGGCTTGCGCCTGACCCTGCGCACCGGCGCCGAATTGCCGTTCAACAGCCTCGACCTGGACAACCTGCCGCTGTACCTCAGCGGTGCCGACGAGCAGCCGTTCCGCCTTTACGAACAACTGCTGGGCAACGCCTGCGCGGTGTTTGCGCGCAAGCCCGGTGGCGATTGGGTCGAACGCCTGCCACAAGGCGCATTGCGCTCGCGGGGCTTCGACGACGCCGATGCCGCCATGCCAGTGGTGGCGCGGGCGTTCCAGGGCTACCGCCTGTTGCAGGAGTACTTCGCCCTGCCCCACCGCTTCCTGTTCGTCGAGTTCGCCGAGCTGAGCCGTGCGGTCAAGCGTTGCGACGGCCAGGAACTGGAACTGATCGTGCTGTTCGACCGTCACGAACCGAGCCTGGAAGGCAGCGTCGGCGCGGCGCAGTTTTTGCCGTTCTGCACCCCGGCGATCAACCTGTTCCCGAAGCGCGTGGACCGTATCCACTTGTCCGACCGGGTCAACGAACACCATGTGATCGCCGACCGCACGCGGCCGATGGATTTCGAGATTCATTCGTTGAGCGGCATCACCGGCCACGGCACCGGGCCAGAGCAGCCATTTTTGCCGTTCTATGCGGTACGCGATCCATCGCGGTATGGCCGCGACCAGGCTTACTACACCGTGCGCCGCGAGCCACGGGTGTTGTCCAGCGACCAGCGCCGCAACGGCCCGCGCTCCACCTATGTGGGCAGCGAAACCTTTGTCAGCCTGGTCGACAGCCGCCAGGCGCCATATCGCCACGACCTGCGCCAGCTTGGCGTGACCGCGTTGTGCACCAACCGCGATTTGCCGCTGTTCATGAGCGTGGGCAACGGCAAGACCGACTTCACCCTGGCCGACAGTGCGCCGGTTTTATCCGTGCGTTGCGTCGCCGGGCCAAGCCGCCCGCGCGCCAGCCATGCCCATGATGCCAAGGCCTGGCGCCTGATCAGCCAGTTGTCCCTCAACTATTTGTCCCTGAGCGAACAGGGCCAGGGCGCGGCGGCATTGCGCGAACTGCTACGCCTGTACGGCGACAGCAACGACGCCGCCCTGCAATTGCAGATCGAAGGCCTGCGCGAGGTCAGCAGCAAGGCGGTCACTCGCCGCTTGCCGATGCCCGGCCCGATTGTGTTTGGTCGTGGCCTGGAAATTACCTTGGAGTTTGATGAAAACGCGTTTCGCGGCACCGGCGTGTTCCTGCTCGGTGCGGTGCTGGAACGCTTCCTGGCACGCTACGTGTCGATCAACAGTTTTACGGAGACGGTGATCCGTACCACCGAACGCGGCGAGATCATGCGATGGAAAGCCAAGCCCGGGCGTCGTCCGACCCTGTGAGTACTTTGGATGCGATGCATCAGGAGCCCTGGGAATACGATTTCTTCCAGGCATTGCGGCGTATCGAGTGCGAATCGCCCGAGCTGCCGCGCCTGGGCCATTCCCTGCGCCTGGCGGATGACCCGCTGCGCCTGGGGCAGCAGGCCGATTGCACTTTCGCCCCGGCTACGCTGGCCTCGGTCGATCCCGGTGGCGACGGCAAGCCGGCGCGGCTGGAGCAATTCTTCTTCGGCCTTGGCGGCCCCAACGGCCCGCTGCCGCTGCATATCACCGAATACGTGCGCGAACGCCAGCGCAACAACGCCGACAGCACCAGCAAGCAGTTCCTGGATATCTTCCACCACCGCCTGCTGAGCCTGTTCTACCGGGCCTGGGCCGAGGCACGGCCGACGGTCAGCCACGACCGCCCGGACGATGACTACTGGTCTGCACGCCTCGCCGCACTGAGTGGTCGCGGGATGCCAAGCCTGCTGAATCAGGGGCTCATCCCTGATACCGCGAAGCTGCATTACAGCGGCCATCTGTCGGCGCAAACCCGCTACCCGGACGGTTTGAAGGCGATCCTCGGCGAGTATTTCGGCCTGCCGGTGGAGATCGAAGAATACGTCGGCCAATGGCTGGAACTGCCCGAGCGCAGCCGCGTGGGCGTCAGCGCCAACCAACTGGGCGTGGACTTCTGCCTGGGCAGCCACGTGTGGGACCGCCAGCATAAATTCCGTATCCGCCTGGGCCCACTCAAGCTGGACGACTACATGGGCATGCTGCCTGGCCAGTCGCCGTTCAATGAGCTGGTGGCCTGGGTGGCCGAGTACCTGGGCCATGAATTGGACTGGGACTTGAACCTGGTTTTGCAACAACCCGAAGTGCCGGCGCTGCAACTCAACGGCCAGTTCCGCCTGGGCTTCAACACCTGGCTTGGCCGCCCTGCGGTTGATGCCAACGACCTAATCCTGGCCCGGCATTACGCCGATCAAGCCACCACCTCAAGGAATCCAGAGCATGGGTGAAATCAGTCGCGCCGCGTTGTTCGGCAAACTCAACAGCGTGGCCTACAAGGCCATCGAAGCCGCCACCGTGTTCTGCAAGCTGCGGGGCAACCCGTACGTGGAACTGGCCCACTGGTTTCACCAGTTGCTGCAACTGCAGGACTCGGACCTGCACCGCATCATCCGCCAGTTCAACGTGGAACCGGCGCGCCTGGCCCGTGACCTCACCGAAGCCCTGGACCGCCTGCCGCGTGGTTCGACCTCGATCACCGACCTGTCTTCCCATGTGGAAGAAGCCGTGGAGCGCGGCTGGGTCTATGGCAGCCTGATGTTCGGCGAAAGCCAGGTGCGCACCGGTTACCTGGTGCTGGGCATCCTCAAGACCCCAAGCCTGCGCCATGCGTTGCTCGGCCTGTCGTCTGAGTTCGACAAGATCAAGGCCGAAGCCCTGAGCGAACGCTTTGACGAATACGTCGGCGACTCGCCGGAAAACGCCCTCAGCGCCAGCGATGGTTTTAATGCCGGCGTTCCAGGCGAAGCCAGCGGTGCCATGGCGCCGAGTGCGATGGGCAAGCAGGAGGCCCTCAAGCGTTTCACCGTCGACCTGACCGAGCAGGCACGCAGCGGCAAGCTCGATCCGATCGTGGGCCGTGACGAAGAGATCCGCCAACTGGTGGACATCCTCATGCGTCGCCGCCAGAACAACCCGATCCTCACCGGCGAAGCCGGCGTCGGCAAGACCGCCGTGGTCGAAGGTTTTGCCCTGCGCATCGTCGCCGGCGACGTGCCGCCCGCGCTGAAAGACGTGGAACTGCGCAGCCTCGACGTGGGCCTGCTGCAAGCCGGCGCCAGCATGAAAGGCGAGTTCGAACAGCGCCTGCGCCAGGTCATTGAAGACGTCCAGGCCTCGCCCAAGCCGATCATTCTGTTTATCGACGAAGCCCACACCCTCGTAGGTGCCGGTGGTGCCGCCGGGACCGGTGATGCCGCCAACCTGCTCAAGCCCGCCCTGGCCCGTGGCACCCTGCGTACCGTGGCCGCGACGACCTGGGCCGAGTACAAAAAACACATCGAGAAAGACCCGGCCCTGACCCGTCGTTTCCAAGTGGTACAGGTGGCCGAGCCGTCGGAAGACAAGGCGCTGCTGATGATGCGCGGCGTGGCGTCGACCATGGAGAAACACCACCAGGTGCAGATCCTCGATGAAGCCCTGGAAGCCTCGGTGAAGCTGTCTCACCGCTACATCCCCGCGCGCCAGTTGCCGGACAAATCCGTGAGCCTGCTGGACACCGCCTGCGCCCGCGTCGCCATCAGCCTGCACGCGGTGCCGGCCGAAGTGGACGACAGCCGTCGCCGCATCGAAGCCCTGGAAACCGAGCTGCAAATCATCGCCCGCGAGCATGCCATCGGCATTGCGATTGGCGCGCGCCAGAGCAACAGCGAAGCCTTGCTGAGCGCCGAGCGCGAGCGCCTGGCCACGTTGGAAAGCCGCTGGGCCGAAGAAAAAGCGTTGGTGGATGAGTTGCTCGCCACCCGTGCAACCCTGCGCGAAAAGGCCGGGGTTGTAGACAGTGGCAACGATGAGCTGCGTGCAAAACTGGTCGATCTGCAACAGCGCCTCACCGCGCTGCAAGGCGAAACCCCGTTGATCCTGCCGACCGTGGATTACCAGGCCGTGGCCTCGGTGGTCGCCGACTGGACCGGTATCCCGGTGGGCCGCATGGCCCGCAACGAACTGGAAACCGTGCTCAACCTCGACCAGCACCTGAAAAAACGCATCATCGGCCAGGACCACGCCCTGCAGATGATCGCCAAGCGCATCCAGACCTCCCGCGCCGGCCTCGATAACCCGAGCAAGCCGATCGGTGTGTTCATGCTGGCCGGCACCTCGGGCGTGGGCAAGACCGAAACCGCCCTGGCCCTGGCCGAAGCCATGTACGGCGGCGAGCAGAACGTGATCACCATCAACATGAGCGAGTTCCAGGAAGCCCATACCGTGTCGACCCTCAAGGGTGCGCCACCGGGCTATATCGGCTACGGCGAAGGCGGCGTGCTGACCGAAGCGGTGCGGCGCAAACCTTACAGCGTGGTCCTGCTGGACGAGGTGGAGAAAGCCCACCCGGACGTGCATGAGATCTTCTTCCAAGTGTTCGACAAGGGCGTGATGGAAGACGGCGAAGGCCGGGTGATCGACTTCAAGAACACCCTGATCCTGCTGACCACCAACGCCGGTACCGAGCTGATTTCCCAGGTGTGCAAGGACCCGGCGAACATTCCCGAGCCGGAAGAAATCGCCAAGGCCCTGCGCCAGCCATTGCTGGAGATCTTCCCGCCAGCCTTGCTCGGCCGCCTGGTGACCATTCCTTACTACCCGCTCAGCGATGAGATGCTCAAGGCGATCACCCGCCTGCAACTCAACCGCATCAAGAAGCGTGTGGAAAATACGCACAAGGTCGCCTTCGACTACGACGACGCGGTGGTCGACCTGATCGTCTCGCGCTGCACCGAAACCGAAAGCGGCGGGCGCATGATCGACACCATCCTCACCAACAGCCTGCTGCCCGACATGAGCCGTGAATTCCTCACGCGCATGCTTGAGGGCAAGGCGCTGGCGGGTGTGCGCATCAGCAGCCGGGATAATGAGCTGCACTACCAGTTCAACGATTGACCTGACGGAATACAGCTCAACATGTGGGAGGGGGCTTGCCCCCGATGGCGGTGAATCAGTCACCAATGCATCACCTGACACACTGCTATCGGGGGCAAGCCCCCTCCCACATTTGGACTGGGTTCCTTCAGTTATTAGGGTACTTCGATGCTATTCAACCAAGCCTCACGCCTGGCCAAGATCACCAGCCCCCTCGGGCCGGATGTGCTGCTGCTCAATGAAATGGGCGGCGGCGAAGAGCTGGGGCGCCTGTTCACCTACGAGCTGCAACTGACGTCCCTGGACGCCAACATCGACCTCAACCAGTTGCTCGGCAAGCCGATGAGCGTGGGCCTGCAACTGGCGGACGGTGGCGAACGGCACTTCCACGGCATCGTCGCGCAGTGCAGCCAGAGCATCGACCAGGGCCAGTTTGCCAGTTACCAGGTGACGCTACGCCCATGGCTGTGGCTGCTCAGCCGTACGTCCGATTGCCGGATTTTCCAGAACCTGAGCATCCCGCAGATCATCAAGCAGGTGTTCCGCGACCTGGGCTTTTCCGACTTCGAAGACGCCCTGAGCCGGCCGTATCGCGAGTGGGAATACTGCGTGCAGTACCGCGAGACCAGTTTCGATTTCGTCAGCCGCCTGATGGAACAGGAAGGCATCTACTACTTCTTCCGCCATGAGCAGGACCGCCATGTGCTGGTGCTGGCCGATGCCTATGGCGCCCACACTACGGTGCCGGGCTACGCGTCGATCCCCTACTACCCCAAGGACGAGCAGCAACGCGAACGCGACCACATGCACAACTGGCACCTGGCGCAGCAAGTGCAGCCGGGCTCGCTGGAGCTCAACGACTACGACTTCCAGCGCCCCAGCGCGAGCATCGACGTGCGCTCGGCCATGCCGCGCCCGCACACCGCGGGCGACTACCCGCTGTACGACTACCCCGGCACCTACGTGCAAAGCGCAGACGGCGAACACTACGCACGTACCCGCATCGAAGCCCTGCAAACCCTGCATGAGCAGATCGAGTTCAGCGGCAACGCCCGCGGCCTGGGGGCCGGCCACCTGTTCAGCCTCGCCGGCTTCAGCCGCCAGGACCAGAACCGCGAATACCTGATCGTCGGCTGCCGTTACTACATCGTCCAGGAAAGCCTGGAAAGCGGCGGCGGTTCAGGCGCGGCGCAGTTCGAAAGCAGCCTGACCTGCATCGACGCCCAGCAAAGCTTCCGCCCACTGGCGAGCACCCACCGCCCGATCGTCAAAGGCCCGCAGACCGCGCTGGTGGTGGGCCCCAAAGGCGAGGAAATCTGGACCGACCAGTACGGCCGCGTGAAGGTGCACTTCTACTGGGACCGTCACGACCAATCCAACGAAAACAGCTCGTGCTGGATACGCGTCTCGCAATCCTGGGCCGGCAAGAACTGGGGCTCGATGCAGATTCCACGCATCGGCCAGGAAGTGATTGTGAGCTTTCTGGAAGGTGATCCCGACCGGCCGATCATCACCGGGCGGGTGTACAACGCGGAGCAGACGGTGCCCTACGACCTGCCGGAAAATGCGACCCAGAGCGGCATGAAGAGCCGCTCGAGCAAGGGCGGCACGCCGGCCAATTTCAATGAAATCCGCATGGAGGACAAGAAGGGATTGGAGCAGTTGTACATCCATGCCGAGCGTAACCAGGACATCGTCGTCGAAGTGGACGAAAGTCACTCGGTGGGGCATGACCGCAACAAGAGCATCGGGCACAACGAGACGGTGACCATCGGCAACAACCGCCTGCGCATCGTCAAGCAGGAAGACATCCTCTCGGTGGGCCAGAGGAAGACCGACAGCATCAGCCAGAGCTACGTCATCGAAGTCGGTGAAAACCTGCGCCTGGTCTGCGGTGAAAGCATCCTGGAGCTCAACGCCAGCGGGCAGATCAACCTGACTGGCGTGCAAATCAGTTTCTACGCCAGTGGCGATGCCGAGTTCAATACCGGCGGCGTGCTGCACCTGAACAACGGCGGCGGCCCCGGCGCCACGCCCGATGGCCAGGGCCAGAAAGGCGCCATCGACGCCAATATCAAAGCCGCGTTTCCCGCGCCTAAAAGCTCCTGACGAGACCTGTTTTCCATGACGTACCGAATCAACGAATTCCAGTTTCAACTGCCCGCCAGTGAGTTGCAGGACGCGACGATCAACATCCTCAAGTTCCCCGAACTGGGCACCTCCCTGATCGTCAGCCGCAGCCTGCTCGCCGAGGGCGAAACCCTGCACAGCAACTTCAACGACCAGCTCCAGCGCCTGGAAAAACAGGTGCAGGACTTGCGCTATCAACCGGGTGTGGATGTGCGCCTGGGCGCCGCGCAAGAGGTCGAAGGCATCGAGCTGCGCAGCCAGTTCAACAAGGGCAATGACAAGGTGTTTCAGTATCAGTTGGCCCTGGTGATACCGGGCACACGCAAGATGCTCGCGTTGAGTTATGTGAAGGCGGACAAGCTGGGTGATGCCGAGGCGGCGCATTGGGCATTGATCAAAAACTCGCTGTCGTTCGACGCGATTTCTTGATGAGCTACCTGCATGTCTGACGCGTTATGGGCGGCCCGGATGGGCGATGCGCTGTCCCACACCTCGATGATGGCTGACATCCTCGGCGGGGTGCTGGAGGTGGCGGCCAATATCGCAATCACCGCCGTGGCGACTGCTGCCGTGGTCGCGGCCACCGGTATTACCGTCGCCACCGGCGGGCTGGGGTGCTTCCTGCTGGGCGCGGTGGTGGGCACGATTGTCGGCCTGGCCATGAGCAAGACAGGGGCGGACAAAGGGCTCACGAATTTATGCGATAGCTTCAGCAACGCGCTGTTTCCGCCCACGGTGCAGGCCAACATTCTGACCGGCTCCACCGATACCCTGACCAACAGCATTCCTGCCGCCCGCGCCGCCGGGGCGATCAGCTCCCATGTAGCGCCGGCCGGTACCGAGCTGGAAGCCCCCCAGCCAGAGCCCGAAGCCAGTTACCTCGACATGGCCGAAAGCTTCTTCTCGCAGATGTGGCGGCCCACGGTTGCCACCCCGGCGCCGGGCGCCGTACCCAAGCCGCTGGATCTGGTCACCTGCATGAAGCATCCACCGATGCCACCGCAGTTTCTGGCCGAGGGCTCGGACAAGGTCACGATCAACGGCCAGCCGGCGGTGCGCAGCGGTGATCGCAGTACGTGCGATGCGACCGTGGTGTCGTCCGGGTTGATTTCATCCAACGTGACCATTGGTGGCGGCTCGGTGGTGGTGCGCGAGATTCGCAGCGGCAAGACGCCGGGTGTGGGGCTGGCGGTCACCGCGTTGTTGATGCTCAAGGGCGGCAAGGGCAAGTTCTTCAGCAAGCTGCCGTGCATGTTGATCGGCGGTGCGACCTCGATGGCCGTGAGCAGTGCGATGGGGGCGATGGCCAATGCGGCCATGGGCTCGTCGAACCCGGTGCATGCTGCCACCGGTGCCAAGGTGTTGGGCGGCGATAATGAGCTGGATTTCGTACTGCCGGGCATCCTGCCGATTGATTGGCAACGTTTCTACAACAGCCGCGACGAACGCACGGGCAGTTTGTTCGGCGCGGGCTGGAGCGTGCCGTATGAGGTGTGCGTCGAAATTCGTCCCCATCCCGAGGGCGGCGAAACGCTGGTCTACACCGATGAACAGGGTCGGCCTATCGACATGGGCAGTATTCCCCTGGGCGGCGCGGTGTTCAGCGCCGGTGAGGGGCTGGCCGTGCGCCGACACCTCAACGGGCAATTGCTGATAGAGAGCGATGACGGGCTGTATCGCTTGTTTGAACCCTCTGCCAACCCTTCATTGCTGCGCCTCAGCCAGCTCGGCGACCGCAACGACAACCGTATCCATGTCGATTATGACGAAGCCGGGCGACTGATTCGGCTGCGCGATACATTCGATCTGGTGCAAGTGGAGTTGATCCGCGATCAAGGCCACGTGATGCGGCTCGAACGTCTTTACCCCGATCAACGCCGCGAAGTGCTCGTCAGTTACGGCTACGACGCTACTGGCAACCTGGCGGAGGTCCGCGATGCCACTGGCCAGGTGCAGCGGCGCTTCTGCTACGACAGTGGTCGGCGCATGGTGGAGCACCAGTTACCTACCGGTCTGCGCTGTTTCTACGAATGGGCCTTGGTTGAAGACGTGGAATGGCGCGTGGTCCGGCACTGGACCGACGAAGGCGACGCCTACCAGTTCGACTATGACTTGCAGGCCGGTATCACGCGCATTACCGACGGCTTGCAACGCGTCAGTACCCGCCACTGGAACACCCAGCACCAGATCGTTCGCTACTGCGACAACCTCGCGCAAACATGGCTGTTCGAGTGGAACGACGAGCGCCAATTGCTCAGCGCCACCGATCCGCTGGGCGGGCGCTTTGCATACAGCTACGACGACGCTGGCAACCTGATCGGCGAGACCGACCCGCTGGGCCGCAGCGAATCCACTACGTGGCTTGAGCATTGGGCTTTACCAGTATCTGGCACGGACAGCGAAGGCAACACCTGGCACTTACGTTATGACCAGCGAGGTAACTGCATTGCTGAAACGGACCCGCAGGGTCATGTTTCGCAGTATCGCTATGACGATCACGGGCAGTTGGTGGAGGTCATCGACGCAGCGGGAAAAAGCAAAAGGATGCGCTGGAACCCATTCGGCCAACTTATTGAGCATATTGACTGCTCAGGTTACCCGACCCGTTTCAAGTATGACGAAAGAGGCTATTTGCAGGCTGTCACCGATGCATTGGGTGAGCGCACAACGTTTGTTTACGATGCTCGGGGCCTGGTGCTGAGTACTCAGCTGCCTGATGGACGCATTGAACACTTTCAACGCGACACCAGCGGTCAACTGATCGCACATACCGACTTCTCCGGGCACTCTACCTACTATCAACGCAATCGCCAGGGACAGGTCAGTCAGCGGCTTGATGCGCACGGCCGCCAAGTCAACTTTGAATACGACCGCTATGGCCGCCTTAAAACTCTGTGCAACGAAAACGGTGAGCGGTACCGTTTCTCCTGGGACGCCAACGACCGCGTGGCTGAGCAGCAGGACCTGGACGGTAGCGTGCGCCGCTATCATTACGACGCACTGAACAACATTAAGCGGATGGAATCTATTCCTGCCCCTCTGGGCAGCGGAATGGCATCAGTCCCTGTAACTCCCGAAGCATCCATCGTGCATTGCTTTGAGCGCGACGCTGTTGGCCGCCTGCGGGTCAAGATCACTGATGATGGACGAACGGAATACACCTACGACTCGCTGGATCAACTCAAGGCCGTCACATTTACCGACAATGCCGGCAGGCAACAAGCGATCAACTTTGACTACGACAGCGTTGGTCAACTGATCGAAGAGAAAAGCGCGACTGGCACCCTGCAACATAACTATGACGAGCTCGGCAACCTGAGTCAGACTCGCCTTCCCGACGGGCGCTGGCTCAACCGCTTGCACTACGGCAGTGGGCACCTCCATCAAATAAATCTCGACGGTCAGGTTATCAGCGACTTCGAGCGCGATCGCCTGCACCGCGAAGTACTGCGTACCCAAGGACATCTCAGCACGCGTCATCACTATGACCGTTGTGGGCGATTGCGCTCCCGTGAACGAGGTCAGATCACTCGAGCATCGGTACTTCCTGCTGCGGTACAAAAGCATTTCGAGTATGACCCCAGCGACAACCTGATTGGCAAGCTCGAGCAGACGCCGAGCGGCCAACGCAGGCAACTGCTGCACTACGACGCAACCGACCGGGTGGTCGCTAGCCAAGACAATCTCGTAGGCCAACGCGAAACCTATTCCTATGATGCAGCTGCGAACCTTCTGGATGCTCCGCAACCTGGTGCCGGGCTGGTACAGCACAACAAGGTCCTGACGTATCAGGACAAACGTTATCGTTACGACGGTTTCGGTCGAATGATCGAAAAACGCAGCGCAAATCGCGGCATCCAGCGCTTTGCCTATGACGCCGAACATCGCTTGATTGAGGTCCACAATGAGCACGGCGGGCAGCGGTCTGTCGTAAAAATGACCTACGACCCTATAGGACGAAGAACTGCCAAGGCGACCTACGACGGGAATGGCTATTTGTTGAGCGAGACCCGCTTTACTTGGGATGGACTGCGCCTGCTGCAAGAACACAAGCACGCCCAGACCAGCCTTTACATATACGGGGACGATAGTCACGAACCTCTCGCTCGCGTTGATGGCAGTGGCATCCAGCAGAAAGTTCGCTATTACCACAATGACCTAAACGGTCTGCCCGAACTGCTCTCGGAAGCTGAAGGTCAGACCGTCTGGCAAGCCAGCTATCGAATTTGGGGAAACACGGTTCAGGAAATTCGTGAACCCTACTACATCGAAGAACAAAACCTGAGGTTTCAGGGCCAGTACCTGGACCGTGAAACCGGCTTGCATCACAACACATTCCGTTTCTACGATCCGGATATCGGCCGCTTCACTACCCCCGACCCTATCGGCCTTGCAGGGGGGCTGAACCTTTACCTGTATTCGACAAATCCACTGACCTGGATCGACCCCTACGGCTTGAATCCTGAGGATTTGATACGTTACAAACCCAAGGCGTCCGTCACCCCGAAAGCGGGTGGCCGCGGTACGGCAATCAATAGGGCATGGGGCGAAGAACGGGATCTGGTTCTACGCGGTGGCGGCTCACGAAACTGGACGGATGAGGAACGCGAGCTGATCAAGAATACAAAGAGCAACGCTCGCCTGAACTCTAAGATGTCCAAAGCAGGCTACACCGGTCACCATATCAACAGCGTCGAAGGTAACGGTGCCTTGGGCAAGGCCTGGAAAGGTGACCCGAGGAACATTGTTTTCTTGCAAAACTCGAAACACCCAAGTGGTGTGGACGAACATTTGAACAGCCCTCAAGGGCACCGAAAGAATTATGCCAACTCAGGCAAAGGCCGATTGATCGACCGTCTTAGAACACCCGGCAGAAAAGCCGGCTGCGGTAAATAATCCATTGGAGAAGAACATGAGCGCCCTTGACAACGCATTTAAAGAGTTGCGCCGCGTCCACAAAAAATTCGATATCGAAGGAAGCTTCGAAAAAAGCAGCCATGCCAACGCAAAATGGCCGCAGACGTTACCGCGCTCGGCAGAAACCGACTATTTCTACGATAACTGTGAGCCAGTTGATGTTGAAGTTGAAACCGGTCTGACGCCGATCTGCTTCTTCAACTTGAGCGCTTTGGAAGACGGCCAAGTTGGCTATAAATGGGATGGCGATTCGAACAAGACCCAGGTAAACGGGAATTGGCCTGCCCAGTATCTGGTTTTCATGGATGATATTGGCGGCGGAAAACCGATTATCGCCGTTACGGACACTCCCGGGACTCCAGTGTGGGCGAGCTACGATGTCGTCGAGCCGTTCAAGATTGCCAACTCCCTGGCTGATTTCCTCTTGGCATTCGCCAAAACTATCGAAATTGTTCACGGAAAATTCGACATCTTTGACATTTACAACGATGACGACGAGCTTTCCCCCAAATTTGTAAAATTGCTGACGAAAGAGGTCAGCCCGTTGCTGGGCGAGGAGAACTTCGAACGTTTTTTCGATTACTTCTACGGCTAAGACGGATTGTGCCAAAGACAACGTACGGCCTGTCGACTGCCTTGAGGATCCGCGCATGAGAACAGCATTGATGAGCATGCCTTAACCACACAGTGGCAGCTGACTGACTATGGAAAGTCTCAATAGAATCGGCACATCCCTGAGCACCACGCATGTCTGACGCGTTATGGGCTGCCCGGATGGGCGATGCGCTGACCCACACCTCCATGATGGCCGACATTCTTGGCGGTGTGCTGGAGGTGGCGGCCAACGTGGCGATCACTGCTCTGGCGACTGCTGCGGTGGCGGCGGCGATTGGTGTGACGGTCGCTACTGCCGGCATTGGTGGCTGCATCCTCGGCGCGGTAGTCGGCATTGTCGTCGGCATGGCCATGAGCAAGACGGGGGCCGACAAGGGCCTCAGTAAAATGTGCGAGAGTTTCGCCAACGCGCTGTTTCCACCGGTGGTGGAAGCCACGATTGCGGTAGGCTCGGCCGACACTTTCGTCAATAGCATCCCCGCTGCGCGTGCGGCAGGCTCCATTCCCTCGCATGTGGCGCCCGCAGGCACGGAGCTTGAACTCCCGCCGCCGGAACCCGACACCGCGCCACAAGCCGAGCCCGGCTTCCTGGATATGGCCGAGGGCTTCTTCTCGCAGCTATGGCGGCCGACCGTCGCCACGCCCGCGCCTGGTGTCGTTCCAGCCCTCACCGATATGGTCCTGTGCGCCCGTCATCCGCCGATGCCCCCGCAACTTCTGGCGGAGGGTTCCGACAAAGTAACCATCAACGGCCAGCCCGCCGTGCGCAGTGGTGACCGCAGCATGTGCGACGCGACGGTAGTGTCCTCGGGCCTGATCTCGCCGAATGTCACGATTGGCGGCGGTACGGTGGTGGTACAGGAGATTCGCAGCGGGAAAACCCCAGGCGTTGGGTTGGCGATTGAAGTGCTGATGATGCTCAAGGGAGCGAAGGGCAAGACGCTGAGCGACCTGCCTTGCATGTTGCTTAGCGGAGTCACGTCCTATGCGGTCAGCCAGGCTATGGGGGCAGCGGCAAATGCAACGATGGGCTCGCCTAATCCGGTACATGCGGCGACGGGAGCAAAGGTGCTGGGCGGTAATACCGAAATGGATTTCGTACTGCCAGGGATACTGCCGATCACTTGGCAACGCTTTTATAACAGCCGGGATAAACGTCGCAACGGGATGTTTGGCGCAGGATGGAGCGTTTCGTATGAGGTCTGCATCGAAATCTTGCCTCACCCAGATGGTGGCGAAGACCTGGTCTACACCGACGAACAGGCACGACGCATCCATCTGGGGGCTATGCCGCTGGGTACTGCGATGTTCAGTGCCGGCGAGGGCTTGAGCATTCGACGTCACCGTAACGGGCAGGTGCTGATCGAGAGTGAAGACGGGCTGTACCGCCTGTTCGACAGCGCCCCTGGAGACTCGGCATTTCTGCGCCTGAGTCAATTGGGCGACCGCAATGACAACCGGATTTATCTTGATTATGACGAGCGAGGTCAACTGGTTCGGCTGCGAGATACCTTTGACTTGATACAGATTGAACTGACGCGCGAACGTAATCGTGTCTGTCAGATTGTCCGCGTGTACCCCGACCACCGGCGAGAACCCCTTGCCCTTTATAGCTTCGATGCAGCCGGTGATCTGGCGCACGTCAGCGATGCTACCGGCCAGACTCAAAGACGTTTCGCTTATGACAGCAGCCAGCGAATGGTCGAACACCAGTTGCCCACAGGGTTGCGTTGTTTCTATGAGTGGGCGTTGATTGACCAGATGGAGTGGAGGGTTATCCGGCATTGGACGGATGAAGGGGACGAGTACAGATTTGAATATGACCTGCAAGCGGGCATTACTCGGATCACCGACAGCCTGCAGCGTGTCAGCACCCGGTTGTGGAATAGCCAACATCAAATTGTCTCTTACACGGACAACTTGGGCCAGACGTGGTTGTTTGAGTGGAATGACGAGCGTCAGTTACTCAGTGCAACCGATCCGAAAGGGGGGCGATATGCGTTCAGCTATGACGATTCGGGAAACCTGATTGGCGAACACGACCCCTTGGGACGCAGTGACTCTACCGTGTGGCTGCCGCATTGGGCGCTGCCTCGATTTCAAATTGATGCGGCGGGCAATAGTTGGACGTATCAATACGACTCACGCGGAAACTGCATCCGAGAAACTGACCCATTGGGCTATAGCACGCAGTACCGTTATGACGCTCATGGGCAGATCGTAGAAATCATTGATGCCGCGGGCAAAAGCAAACGAATGCGCTGGAATCAATTCGGCCAGCTCATTGAGTACATTGACTGCTCGGGCTACCCGACACGGTTCAGCTATGACGAACGTGGCTTTTTGCAGACGATTACCGATGCGCTGGGAGAACGCTCCCATTTCAGTGTTGATGCCAAAGGACGGCTGCTAACCAGCCAATCACCCGACGGGCAGATGGACTATTTTCAGCGCAATGCAAACGGGCAATTGGTCAGCCACACCAACGCTGCCGGCCATACCACGCACTATCGACGCAACCGTCGCGGGCAGGTGTCACAGCGCACAGATGCCCACGGTCGTACGGTCGAGTTTGGCTACGATGCCTTCGGGAGGCTGCAGGCGCTGACCAATGAAAATGGCGAACGTTATCTGTTTACCTGGGACGCCGGTGACCGGCTTGAGAAACAGCAGGATCTCGACGGCAGTGCCAAGTACTACGCCTACGATACGCTGGATAACTTGGCCAGCGTGGAATCTGTGCCCGCACTTTATGGCACAGGGCTTTCAGTTGTACCGCCCACCAGGGCTAAACCTATTGTTCACCGGCTGGAGCGGGATGCAATCGGGCGCCTGACAGCTAAAGTTACCGACGATGGCCGGACCGAATACGTTTATGACGTACTCAACCAATTGCTCGCAGTGACGTTTACGGATCACCAAGGCAATTCGCAAGCGCTGGGCTTTTCGTATGATGCACTCGGCCAACTTCTGGAGGAGGCCAGCCCAGCTGGGAGTTTGCGCCATCATTACGATGAGTTGGGTAACCTGACACAAACCCAATTGCCCGACGGACGCTGGATAAATCGATTGTTCTACGGCAGTGGCCACCTCCATCAAATCAACTTAGACGGCGTCATCATCAGTGACTTTGAGCGCGACCGCTTGCATCGCGAAGTCATGCGTACCCAGGGGCAGATCAGTACTTACTTGGGGTATGACCGCAGTGGCAGGTTAAGGTCTCGTCAACGCAGATACACGCAACAGGCGTCGCTGTTGCCCAGTGCAGAGCAAAGCAACTTCGAATACGACCTCGCAAACAACCTGGCCTTAAAGCGAGATCAACACGCCAAGGGACAGCGCCACCAGCTTCTGCATTACGACGCTACGGGGCGGATTATTGCCAGCCAGGGCGATATCCAAGGACAAGCAGAAATATTCGCTTATGACGCGGCGGCAAATCTGCTGGATGGGTCGCAACAAGGAGCAGGCCTGGTCGTACACAACAAATTAATCACCTATCAAGACAAGCGCTTCCGTTACGACGGATTTGGCCGGGTGATCGAAAAAAGAAGCAGCCAACGCGGTCTACAGAGCTTCAGATACGACGCTGAGCATCGCCTGATTGAAGTTCGAAATCACGGTACTGCTGGGGACTCCGTGATTTGCATGAAGTATGACCCTTTGGGCAGGCGTCAGGAAAAATGTGAGTGGCGCAATGGGTTTCAGACAAACAAAACCACGTTCTTATGGGACGGTTTAAAACTACTCGAGGAGCAACATAACAGTCAGAAAAGCTTATACCTGTATGCCACCAGCGGATACGAGCCTTTGGCGCGTGTCGATGGGCGCGGTCACCAGCAAAAAATCAGGTATTACCATAACGACGTTAATGGATCGCCCCTACAACTGACTGAAGCGGACGGAAGCCCTGTCTGGGAGGCCACTTATAAAGTTTGGGGCAATACCCTCCAAGAAGTGCAAGAACCGTATTACATCGAAGGGCAAAACCTGAGATACCAAGGCCAGTACCTCGATAGAGAAACCGGTCTGCACTACAACACGTTCCGCTTTTACGACCCTGATGTAGGGCGGTTTACCACCCGGGACCCTATCGGGCTGGCAGGCGGACTCAATCTCTACCAGTACGCGCCCAATCCGATTGGCTGGATCGACCCGCTGGGATTAAGTTGCTCCCTCAGTGCCAAGGCTCGAAAAATACATGACGTGGCGAGAGATCCGTTCGCCAAACGGAATTCAACCGTCGCCATCGCGGAGGTCACGATCAATGGAAAAACTACACATTACGTGGCTGGCAGCGGCGGCACACTCTCCCCTGCACAAAGAAAACTCGCCGCTGAAATGGGTATACCACCTGAAAACATATTGTCAGGCACGAAGGTACGAAGCAGTAACGCGGACCCGACACAGGCGAAACTGGAAAACCATGCTGAACGGGTTATCATCAGAAACCTGCCAGAAGGTGCAAAAGTCGAAAAATGGGGCGTGTCGTGGGGTGGTAAACAAACCAACGCATCCTGTTCAAATTGCCAGCCTCATGTGGATGCTTCCGGCGGCATTTTCGATTAAAAACTTACAGGACAATCATGATGTTTAATATCGTCGACGAGATAGACAACTATCAGGCCTTCATTCAGAACAGCCTTAAAAATTTGTCCGATAAGCAAACTATTTTTTTATCGGCCTGGTGTGTCAATGGCTTATTCAGCTTGCCAAATACCCTGACTGTTATTCAGCAAAAACTGGGTATCAGCGACAGCAAAGAAACTATTGTTGATTCTATTCTTCAAGGCAACATCTCGTCCTATCAGCACAAACTTCAACACCTGCTGGACACAATGGATGAGTATGCTGCCAACTATGAGGAACCCGAGGCACACGAAACCTATTCGTTGGCGGGTTTCAATTCTGCACTTAACAGCGCAACCGACACGGAGAACCTTGCCTACGCCCTTGAGGTGATCATTAATCTGATTGATCACTACGCGCAAACAGAAGATGACCCCGTCTGGGAGCGTACGCTAAAGGAAGAATTCGACGCTCAGCACTCGATCATTAACGATCTGCTGAAAAACAGACCGGTCACTATCACCAGCCACCATGACTTTTTGATTAGTTAAGATAAAGATCAAAAAACAGGGGGTTGGCTGCCCCACCACACAATATCCGTCCACAAAAAATGGGCACCCGACCCAGTCGGCGTGCCCATTTTTCCTACCACCCCGCCCCCTGTCGAGACGGCACTGCTTACGCGTTGACGGTGTCTTTAAGCGATTTACCCGGCTTGAACGCAACGGTGTTGCTCGCCTTGATTTTCACAGGCTCACCGGTTTGCGGGTTTTTGCCGGTGCGGGCGCCACGGTGGCGTTGCAGGAAGGTGCCGAAACCAACCAGGGTGACGCTGTCCTTGCGGTGCAGGGCGCCGGTGATTTCTTCGAGAACGGCGTTGAGGACGCGGTTGGCCTGTTCTTTGGTGAGATCCGCTTTTTCAGCGATGGCGGCTGCGAGTTCTGGTTTACGCATAAATGAAGCCTCTTTGACGGTTTTTTGTTGTTATGTCCGTGCTGCTCGTCTGTGGAGCAGCGCCCAAAGCGCCGCAGGCTCTACTCTGCGGCAGACGGGAGTGAGGATGGCATGCCCTCGTACGCCGCGCCAGTCTCGCGGCGACCTTTCTAGGGTAAAAAATGTGCTTATTCCGACAGAACGACCGGTATTTACGCCAGCAACGGCGGAAGTTCTTTGTTGAGGGCGAGTTTTTCCATCACGGCGCTGCCGGTCAGCGCATAACCCAGCAGGCGGCCGCTGGCGTCGCGGCACAGGGCCTTGATGTCGGCGCCCTGGCCTTCGACGCTCCAGACCCCTTCGGCGCCCCGTGGCGGTGGCGAAACCACCAGCGGGCAGACCGGGGTCTTCACGGTGACGGGCATCGGGCCGTAACTGACGGCGGTGGCGTTGCCGGCCAGGGTCTGGGCCAGGGCGCGGGCACAGGTCATCAGGGGCATGACGTAGAGCAGGTTCAAGCCGTCGACTTCGGCGCAGTCGCCCAGGGCGTAGATATTGGCGTGGGAGGTCTTGAGGTGGCGATCCACCATGATCCCGCGGTTGGTTTGCAGGCCGGCGGCAGCCGCCAGGTCGATGCGCGGGCGCAGGCCGATGGCTGACACCACCAGGTCACAGGCGACCACCTCGCCGTCGGACAAGTGGGCTTCAAGCCCGTCTGCCGTGCGTTGCAGGCGATTGAGCACCGGGCCCAGGTGGAAACGCGCCCCCAGGCCTTCCAGCCCCGCCTGCACTGCCGCTGCCGCCGCGGGGTGCAACAGGGTCGGCATGACTTGCTCACAGGGCGCGACCAGGTCGATTTCATAGCCGCCGAGGATCAGGTCATTGGCGAATTCGCAGCCGATCAGGCCCGCGCCCAGCAGCAGTACGCGGCGCTTGCCGGCGGCCGCAGTGCGAAAGCGTGCGTAATCTTCAAGGTCGTTGATGGGGAAAATCAGCTCGGATGCATCGCCTTCCACCGGCACCCGCACGGTTTCTGCGCCCCAGGCCAGGACCAGGTCGCGATAGGCCACGGCTTCCTCGCCAATCCACAGGCGCTTGTGACCTGGGTCGATGCCAGTGATGCGTGTGTGGGTGCGCACTTCAGCCTTGAGTTGCTCGGCCATCGCGCCCGGTTCAGCCATGCTCAGGCCATCGGCGTCCTTGTTCTTGCCAAAGCCAGTGGAGAGCATGGGCTTGGAGTAGGAGCGCCCGTCATCCGCGGTGATCAGCAGCAATGGGGTCTCGCTGTCGAGCTTGCGAAACTCCCGGGCCACGTTGTAGCCGGCCAATCCTGTGCCGATGATCACGACAGGTGCGTTCATTCCTTTCTCCTTGTAGTACGGTTCTGAAACTGAAAATTAGCCGATTTCGATCATTTCGAAATCCATCTTGCCGACGCCGCAGTCCGGGCACAGCCAGTCTTCCGGGACGTCCTGCCACAGGGTGCCCGGAGCGATACCATCATCCGGCCAGCCGTCTTTTTCGTCATAGATCAGGCCGCAGACTACACATTGCCACTTCTTCATTTACTTGCTTCCTCAGGGTCCAGGCAGGTTGGCCGGCGGTCGATGGATCCAGCGTTGCCGCGCGGCTCAGGGCGTTTTGTACTGATCGGGGCCGGGAGATGCAAGCTCGATCGACGCAAGGCGCTGGCTCGGCCCGGCAAAAGGTCAGGACGCCATGGTAAGCTCGCCGCCTCTTTTGCTGCCAATACTGACTCACCGTGCCGCACTCAATCGCCCTTCCCGATGTTTGCCAATGGCTGACCCAGAGCCTTCTGACCCCTGCGCCCGCGCCCGTGACCCTCGACTGGCTGTTCGACGAAGGCTCGCTGACGCGCCGGCTGACGTGGCTGTCCAACGATGGCTTCAGCGTGACGCCGCTGTTCGAAGGCTGGCAGCCGCTGCGCGATGATGAATGCGCGGCGCTGCACATGCCCCCGGCCAGTATCGGTTGGGTGCGCGAGGTGTATTTGCGCGGGCATGGCCAACCGTGGGTATTTGCCCGCAGTGTGGCGGCGCGCAGCGCATTGCAGGGCGACGGCTTGCATATGGACGAATTGGGCAGCCGCTCCCTGGGCGAATTGCTGTTTTGCGATCACGCGTTCACCCGCCAAGCCATCGAGGTGTGCCGTTACCCTCGCCAATGGCTGCCCACCACGGACCAGGCCGACGGGCTGTGGGCACGCCGCTCACGCTTTGATCGTGGGCCGCTGAGCGTGCTGGTGGCGGAAGTCTTCCTGCCGAGTTTCTGGCACGCGCTGCATGACCATCCGGAGAATTGCTGATGTATCAACGTCTGCTCAAATCCTTGAACCGCCTGAACCCCAGGGCCTGGGATTTCATTCAGTTGACCCGCATGGACAAGCCCATCGGCATCTACCTGTTGCTGTGGCCGACGCTGTGGGCGCTGTGGATCGCCGGCAAGGGCTCGCCGGCCCTCCTCAACATCGTGATTTTCGTATTGGGTGTGGTGCTGACCCGCGCCGGCGGTTGCGTGATCAACGACTGGGCCGACCGCAAGGTCGACGGCCATGTGAAGCGCACCGCGCAACGCCCGCTGGCCAGCGGCAAGATCAGTTCAAAAGAGGCCCTGGTGTTCTTTGCGGTACTGATGCTGATCAGCTTCCTGCTGGTACTGCTGACCAACGCCACAACCATCTGGTTGTCGCTGGGCGGCCTGGCACTGGCGGCCAGCTACCCGTTCATGAAGCGCTACACCTATTATCCCCAGGTGGTGTTGGGCGCGGCGTTTTCCTGGGGCATGCCGATGGCGTTCACCGCCGAAACCGGCCACCTGCCCGCCACCGCCTGGCTGCTGTATATAGCCAACCTGCTGTGGACGGTGGGCTACGACACCTATTACGCAATGACCGACCGCGATGACGACCTGAAGATCGGCGTCAAATCCACGGCCATTCTGTTCGGCGATGCTGACCGGGTGATCATCCTGACCCTGCAAGGCCTGGCGCTGCTGTGCCTGTTGCTGGCCGGCGCAAGGTTTGAGCTGGGGGGCTGGTTCCACCTGGGGTTGCTGGCGGCGGCAGGCTGCTTTGCCTGGGAGTTCTGGTACACCCGCGACAGGGACCGGATGAAATGCTTCAAGGCGTTTTTGCACAACCACTGGGCCGGGTTGGCGATTTTTGTCGGGATTGTGGCGGATTACGCGTTTCGCTGAGGTGTTTGCAGTGTCTGGTCGGGCCTCATCGGGGGCAAGCCCCCTCCCACGTTTGAATGTATTCACACATCAAAAGGTGGGAGCGGGCCTACCCGCGATGTTTTAGCCACGAAGCAGGATCAGGGCTTGGCGACTTTCCAGGCCCCGTCCATTTTGCCGTCGCCGGTCATGTCACCGGCCTTTTTGTCCATGACGAAGGTATAGAGGGGCTTGCCGCTGTAGGCCCATTGGCTCTTTTGATCGTCTCGGGTGATGACGGTCCACTTGCCCATGGGCTTGTCGGTGGATTCGGCCATCACCGGCGGCCAGTTGGCAGCGCACTTGTCGTTACACATGGACTTGCCATCGGCATCCTTGGCGAAGGTGTAGAGCGTCATGCCTTTGTGATCCACCAACACCCCATCTTTCGTCATCGCCGGCTCTGCGGCAAACGCCAGGGTCGGCAGCGTCAACGCCACCGTTACCAGCAAGGCTTTCCAGGAAAAAGTACTGTAAGTCATCGGAACCTTCCTTTTGTGGTTGTCAGGATTCGGACTCAAAGCGTAGTCCACACGGGCGGGAATTGCCCAAGCGGCTAAATTACTGTCACACGACTGCAATAATTCCGTTATCTAATGCGGCGCAAGACAGTTAAATGACAAGAGGATTTTAGGCATGGTTGGCAGGAGCATTCTGATCGTTGACGACGAAGCGCCCATTCGCGAGATGATCGCCGTTGCGTTGGAAATGGCCGGCTATGACTGCCTGGAGGCGGAAAACTCCCAGCAGGCCCATGCCATCATCGTCGACCGCAAGCCGGACCTGATCCTGCTGGACTGGATGCTGCCGGGCACCTCCGGTATCGAACTGGCCCGCCGCCTCAAGCGTGATGAGCTGACCGGGGATATCCCGATCATCATGCTCACCGCCAAGGGCGAAGAGGACAACAAGATCCAGGGCCTGGAAGTCGGCGCCGACGACTACATCACCAAGCCATTTTCCCCACGGGAGCTGGTCGCTCGTCTGAAAGCGGTACTGCGCCGTGCCGGTCCTACCGATGGCGAAGCACCGATCGAAGTGGGCGGCCTGCTGCTGGACCCGATCAGCCACCGCGTGACCATCGACGGCAAGCCTGCCGAGATGGGCCCGACCGAATACCGCCTGCTGCAATTTTTCATGACCCACCAGGAGCGCGCCTACACCCGTGGCCAATTGCTGGACCAGGTGTGGGGCGGCAACGTGTATGTGGAAGAGCGCACCGTGGACGTGCACATCCGTCGCCTGCGCAAAGCCTTGGGCGACGCTTACGAGAATCTGGTACAAACCGTGCGCGGCACCGGCTATCGGTTTTCCACCAAGGGCTGAGCCAGCCACTTCCTGATTTAAGAGTCTGACTTAACAGCTGACAAGGACGCATGTTCAAGTGAATCAAAACTGGCATGGCACCCTGATCCGCCACATGCTTCTGTTGATCACCGGCTGCCTGCTGGTGGGCCTGGTCAGCGGTCAATACGGCTGGAGCCTGGCTGTTGGCATCGGCCTGTACCTGGGCTGGACGCTCAAGCAATTGCTGCGCCTGCATGAATGGTTGCGCCAGCACAAACCCGATGAAGCACCACCCGACGGCTACGGCCTGTGGGGCGAGGTGTTCGACAGCATCTACCACCTGCAACGCCGCGACCAACGCGTCCGCGGGCGCCTGCAAGCGGTGATCGACCGGGTACAGGAGTCCACCGCCGCGCTCAAGGACGCGGTGATCATGCTCGACAGCGATGGCAACCTGGAATGGTGGAACCGCGCCGCCGAGACCCTGCTGGGCCTCAAGACGCCCCAGGACAGCGGCCAGCCGGTGACCAACCTGGTGCGCCACCCGCGCTTCAAGGAGTACTTCGAACAGGAGAACTACGAAGAAGCCCTGGAAATCCCCTCGCCCACCAACGACCGCGTGCGCATCCAGCTGTACCTGACGCGCTACGGCAACAACGAACACCTGATGCTGGTGCGTGACGTGACACGCATCCACCAGCTGGAGCAGATGCGCAAGGACTTCGTCGCCAACGTCTCCCACGAACTGCGTACCCCATTGACCGTGATCTGCGGCTACCTGGAGACGCTGCTGGACAATGTCGACGAGATCAACCCGCGCTGGAGCCGCGCCCTGCAACAGATGCAGCAACAGGGCTCGCGCATGCAAACCCTGCTCAACGACTTGCTGTTGCTGGCCAAGCTGGAGGCCACCGATTACCCGTCGGACAACCAGCCGGTCGCGGTGCAGAGCCTGTTGCAGACCATCAAGAACGACGCCCAGGCCCTGTCCGGCCAACGCGGGCAACAGATCACCCTGGAAGCCGACCCGTCGATCCTGCTCAAAGGCAGCGAAGGCGAATTGCGCAGCGCGTTTTCCAACCTGGTGTTCAATGCGGTGAAATACACCCAGGACAAGGGCAATATCCGCATCCGCTGGTGGGCCGATGAACACGGCGCCCACCTGAGCGTGCAGGACTCCGGCATCGGCATCGATGCCAAGCACCTGCCGCGCCTCACCGAACGGTTCTACCGTGTCGACTCCAGCCGCAACTCCAACACCGGCGGCACCGGCCTCGGCCTGGCCATCGTCAAGCATGTGCTGCTGCGCCATCGCGCGCGGCTGGAGATCAGCAGCGTGCTGGGGCATGGCAGTACGTTCACCTGCCATTTTCCGCCGACTCAGGTGGCGCGCTCGCGAGTCCTCAGCCCCGACGAATAAACCCAATACTGTGGGAAGGGGCTTGCCCCCGATATAGGTGGCAGGGTGTCATGCAGCACATTCATATCTGACCCGCCGCCATCGGGGGCAAGCCACCTCCCACAGTGGATCGGTGTTGTCTTAGAGAGTGCATTCCATACCCCACCTGGCAGCAACCACTAGGCAAGCGCCCCATCAGCCGCTACATTGGCCCACTTGTGTCTGCCTTTCAGGCCCTCCTGTCACCCCTAATTGAACACACGGAACCCGCAAAACCCCATCATGGACCCTTCCCCTGGTATCACCCTCGCCACACTCTTCGCCGACTTCGGCATGATTCTTTTTGCACTGGTCCTGGTACTGCTCAACGGATTTTTCGTTGCAGCGGAGTTCGCCATGGTCAAATTGCGCTCCACCCGGGTCGAGGCCATCGCCCATACCAACGGCTGGCGCGGACAGATCCTGCGCACCGTGCACAGCCAGCTCGACGCCTACCTGTCGGCCTGCCAGCTGGGTATCACCCTCGCCTCCCTGGGCCTGGGCTGGGTCGGTGAGCCGGCCTTTGCGCATATCCTCGAACCGCTGCTGGGCGCCGTGGGCGTCGAATCGCCGGAAGTGATCAAGGGTGTGTCGTTCTTTGCCGCGTTCTTTGTGATTTCCTACCTGCACATCGTGGTCGGTGAACTGGCGCCCAAGTCCTGGGCGATCCGCAAACCCGAGTTGCTGTCGCTATGGACCGCCGTGCCGCTGTACCTGTTCTACTGGGCCATGTACCCGGCGATCTACCTGCTCAACGCCAGCGCCAACGCCATCCTGCGCATCGCCGGCCAAGGCGAACCCGGCCCGCACCACGAGCACCATTACAGCCGCGAAGAACTCAAGCTGATCCTGCACTCCAGCCGTGGCCAGGACCCCAGCGACCAGGGCATGCGCGTGCTGGCGTCGGCCGTGGAAATGGGCGAGCTGGAAGTGGTGGACTGGGCCAACTCCCGGGAAGACCTGGTGACCCTGGACTTCAACGCCCCCCTCAAGGAAATCCTCGCGCTGTTCCGTCGCCACAAATTCAGCCGTTACCCCGTGTATGACGCGGTGCGCAACGAGTTTGTCGGCCTTTTGCACATCAAGGACCTGCTGCTGGAACTGGCGGCCCTGGACCACCTCCCCGAGTCGTTCAACCTGGCCGAGCTGACCCGCCCGCTGGAACGTGTGTCGCGGCACATGCCGTTGTCACAGTTGCTGGAGCAGTTCCGCAAGGGCGGCGCGCATTTCGCCCTGGTGGAAGAAGCCGACGGCAAGGTCATCGGCTACCTGACCATGGAAGACGTGCTGGAAGTGCTGGTAGGCGATATTCAGGACGAACACCGCAAGGCCGAGCGCGGTATCCTCGCCTATCAGCCGGGCAAGCTGCTGGTACGGGGCGATACGCCGCTGTTCAAGGTGGAACGCCTGCTGGGCGTCGACCTGGACCACATCGAGGCTGAAACCTTGGCCGGGCTGGTCTACGACACCCTCAAGCGGGTGCCTGAAGAAGAAGAAGTGCTGGAGGTTGAGGGCTTGCGGATCATCATCAAGAAGATGAAAGGACCGAAGATCGTGCTGGCCAAGGTGTTACTGCTCGACTAACCGCAGGCGCGGGCTTGCCCGCTCCTGCCGTCAATTGCCCAATGCAAAATTGGGCAATGCGCCGACGGGCTGGTTGAATTCATACGGGATCGACACCAGCCCCGCCTCGGTGGGCCGCTGCACCACGAAGTGCAGATGCGGCCCGCTGCTGTTGCCGGTATTGCCCGATAACGCCAGCGGGCTCCCCACTGCCACGCGTTGCCCTACCCTCACACTGACCGACCCTCGCTTGAGATGCAGGTACACGCCCTCGGTGCCATCGTCGTGCCGCACCCGCACAAAATTCCCCGACGCATCATTGCCCCGCCCGGCCTGCTCGTTCTCGGTCTTCACCACCACACCGCTGCGGGCGGCAATAATCGGCGTGCCTTCAGGCATGGCAATGTCCATGGCGTAGCGGCTCTTGGCGTCGGTGTGGCTGAAACTGCCGTTGGGGCCCTGGGTCAGGCGGAAAGGACCGCCGCGCCAAGGCAAGGGGTAGCGGTAAGCTTGTTGTGGACGATCGGGCCTGGGCACGACAAGCATCGGTCGCTCAACCTTGCGCTCTCGGATCACGAACGCCTGGGCGCCAGGCGTATACCGGTCGCTGAAAAACACCAGGCCATTGGCATCGACGGATTTGTAGAGGGTCATGGCCTGGGTCGACAGGGCGACCGTTGCAAGCCCGCAGCACAGCAAAAAGCGCATGAGCATGGTGTGAACCTGCCGGGATGACTGAGCGGCAGGTTAGCAACGGATCATGACAACTTTGTACGCCACAATGGAGATCCAATGTGGGAGGGGGCTTGCCCCCGATAGCAGTCCTTCAGCCAAGTATTCGTTAGCTGACACACCGCTATCGGGGGCAAGCCCCCTCCCACATTTTTCAGTTGTCTCGAGGATCAGGCGCCCGGCACAAAATGCTTCTGCGCCGTGCCGCGCGCGATCAGGCGCGAGATGTAGTCAAGCTTCTGCGCATCCTGGTCGATGAACCGGAAGGTCAGTTGCAGCCAGTCGCTGTCGGGCTTGGGCTCGAACGCCACAATGGCGTGCAGGTAGCCGTTGAGGCGCGCGACTTCGGCGTTGTCGCCCTGCTCAAGGTCGAGTACCGCACTTTCCAGTACCTGGGGCAGGACCTCACCGCGACGCACCACCAGCAGCGCCTCCTTGATGCTCAGCGCCTTGATCACACACTGCTGGGTGCCGCTGGACAGGCGCAATTGGCCCTGGCCACGACCACCTGCCGGTGCCCCTGCCGCTGGCGCCGCTTGCACGGGTGGGCTGTTGAGCAAGCCGCGGCTGGGTGCCACGGCCGCGACCGGAGCGGCCTTGACCGCTTCAGGTTTGCCGCCGGTCAGGGCGCTCAGCGAGTCGTTGCCGAAAGCCGAGTTCATCTTGGTCGGTGCGCTGGCGACTAAGGCGTCGAGACGGCCGATTTTGTGCAGGGCCTGCTTGACCTTGTTCAGCAACTGCTCGTTGGTGAACGGCTTGCTGACGTAGCCGGATACACCGGCCTGGATCGCCTGGACCACGTTTTCCTTGTCGCCACGGCTGGTCACCATCACGAATGGCATGGCCTTGAGGTGCGCCTGTTCGCGGCACCAGGTCAATAGCTCAAGCCCGGACATCTCCGGCATTTCCCAGTCGCACAGCACCAGATCGAAGGTTTCGCGCATCAGGATGGCCTGGGCCTTTTTACCGTTCACCGCATCTTCGATCTTGATGCCCGGGAAGTAGTTGCGCAGGCACTTCTTCACCAGGTCGCGAATAAACGAGGCGTCATCCACCACCAATACACTGACTTTACTCATCGACCCTTTATCCTATAAAAACCGCGGCACGCAGAACGCCTGACTAATGGCATTTTGCCAAAACTCTATCGTCACGTTCGGACTTTCTTTCGTCCGATCCGTAAAAAATTCAGCTGCCACGAACAAAAACGCCCGACCAAAGGCCGGGCGTTAATTTCTCGGGCAACCTTACTTATCGTCAGATTCGCCAGGAACATTAGGGATTTGATCGACTGAACCTTCAACTTCCGCTTTCATGCGCTTGAGGCCCATGTGCCGTACGTCGGTGCCGCGTACCAGATAGATCACCAGTTCCGAGATATTGCGCGCGTGGTCGCCGATCCGCTCCAGGGAGCGCAGCACCCAGATAATGCTCAAGACCCTTGAGATAGAGCGCGGGTCTTCCATCATGTAGGTCGCCAGCTCACGCAACGCCGTCTTGTACTCACGGTCGATGATCTTGTCGTACTGGGCCACCGACAATGCCAGCTCGGCATCGAAGCGGGCGAATGCGTCAAGCGCGTCGCGCA
Organism: Pseudomonas fluorescens; assembly: GCF_001708445.1. Taxonomy (NCBI): domain Bacteria; kingdom Pseudomonadati; phylum Pseudomonadota; class Gammaproteobacteria; order Pseudomonadales; family Pseudomonadaceae; genus Pseudomonas; species Pseudomonas fluorescens. The sequence goes on along the minus strand of NZ_CP015637.1, from coordinate 6,589,087 downwards.
CCATGTTGCGCACCTGGTCGCCGATATGGCGCACTTCCACGTAGCCGCGCGGGGCTTCGCCTTCTTCACACAGCTGGATGGCGCGACGGGCAATCTTGGTGGCTTCGTCGCCGATGCGCTCGAGATCGATCACCGACTTGGAAATGCTGATGATCAAACGCAAGTCGGACGCCGCCGGCTGGCGACGGGCAAGAATGCGCAGGCATTCTTCGTCGATGTTGCGTTCCATCTGGTTGATCTGATCATCGATCTCACGCACTTGCTGGGCCAGGCCCGAGTCGGCCTCGATCAGCGCGGTGACCGCATCGTTGACTTGCTTCTCCACCAGCCCGCCCATCGCCAGGAGGTGGCTGCGCACTTCCTCAAGCTCGGCATTGAACTGCGCGGAGATGTGATGGGTAAGGCCTTCTTTGCTAATCATGTTGGCGTCCTTGGAGCGTCCGGTAAGGTGCGGAGAACCGCAGCGTCAGTGCAATCTGAACCACGGCTTCCTAGCCGTAGCGACCGGTGATGTAGTCTTCGGTCTGTTTTTTCGCCGGATTGGTGAACAGGGTATCGGTATCGCCGAACTCCACCAGCTTGCCCATGTACATGAACGCGGTGTAGTCGGAAACCCGCGCCGCCTGTTGCATGTTGTGGGTCACGATGACGATGGTGAACTTGGACTTGAGCTCGTAGATCAGTTCTTCCACTTTCAGCGTCGAGATCGGGTCGAGTGCCGAGCACGGTTCGTCGAGCAGCAGCACTTCCGGCTCCACGGCGATGGTGCGCGCAATCACCAGACGTTGCTGCTGGCCGCCGGACAGGCCCAGCGCTGACTCATGCAGGCGGTCCTTGACCTCATCCCACAGCGCCGCGCCCTTGAGTGCCCACTCCACGGCCTCATCAAGGATACGTTTCTTGTTGATGCCTTGGATGCGCAGGCCGTAGACCACATTTTCGTAGATGGTCTTGGGGAACGGGTTGGGCTTCTGGAACACCATGCCCACGCGACGACGCAACTCGGCCACGTCTTCGCCCTTGCGGTAGATGTTGGTGCCGTAGAGGTTGATCGCACCGTCCACGCGGCAACCGTCCACCAGGTCGTTCATGCGGTTGAACGTGCGCAGCAGGGTGGACTTGCCGCAGCCCGAGGGGCCGATAAAGGCGGTCACGCGCTGCTTGGGGATGTTCATGCTGACGTCGAACAACGCCTGCTTTTCACCGTAGTACAGGCTCAGGCCGGGCACTTCGATGGCCACGGTCTCCTGGGCCAGGCTCAGGCTCTGCTTGTCACGCCCCAGGGCAGACATGTTGATGCCGTGGGATTGGGTTTCGTGTTGCATGGGATGCTCCCTGTGCTACCAATTCGTTTCAGTGAGCCGCGGCGATTGGGCCTGCGGTTACATCATTCTTCTGTAGGAGCGAGCTTGCTCGCGAAGGTCGTTAACGAAACGCGCGGGAGCCAGAATGAACGCGGCGCCCTTGCGTTTCTCGCGAGCAAGCTCGCTCCTACAGGGTTATCAGCTATCCAACGCTTTGTATTTTTCGCGCAGGTGGTTGCGAATCCACACCGCCGACAGGTTCAACGTAGCGATCACCAGCACCAGCAACAACGCGGTGGCGTACACCAGCGGCCGTGCGGCCTCGACGTTGGGGCTCTGGAAGCCGACGTCATAAATATGGAAGCCCAGGTGCATGATCTTCTGGTCCAGGTGCAGGTACGGGTAGTTGCCATCCAGCGGCAGCGACGGCGCCAGCTTGACCACACCCACCAGCATCAGCGGCGCCACTTCACCGGCGGCACGCGCCACGGCGAGGATCATGCCGGTCATCATCGCCGGGCTGGCCATCGGCAGCACGATCTTCCACAACGTTTCCGCCTTGGTCGCGCCCAGTGCCAGGGACCCCTCACGCACGGTGCGAGGAATCCGCGCCAAGCCTTCTTCAGTGGCCACGATCACCACCGGCACCGCCAGCAGCGCCAGGGTCAGCGAGGCCCAGAGCAGGCCTGGGGTGCCGAAGGTCGGGGCCGGCAGGGCTTCGGCGAAGAACAAACGGTCGACCGAGCCACCCAATACATACACGAAGAACCCCAGGCCGAACACGCCGTAGACGATGGCCGGTACACCCGCCAGGTTGTTCACGGCGATGCGGATAATCCGCGTCAGGGTGTTCTGCTTGGCGTATTCACGCAGATACACCGCTGCCAGCACGCCGAACGGGGTCACGATCATCGCCATGATCAGGGTCATCATCACGGTGCCGAAGATGGCCGGGAAGATCCCGCCTTCGGTGTTGGCTTCCCGTGGGTCGTCGCTGAGGAACTCCCAGACCTTGCTGAAGTAGAAGCCGATCTTGGTCATCGTGCCCATGGCGTTCGGCTGGTAGGCGTGTACCACTTTGCCGATGCCGATTTCCACTTCCTTGCCGTTCGCATCGCGGGCGGTCAAGGCGTCGCGGTTGAACTGGGCGTGCAGGTCGGCCAGGCGCGCTTCGATGTCCTGGTAGCGGGCGTTCAGTTCGGCGCGGTCGGCATCCATGTCGGCCTGGGCGGCGGCGTCGAGCTTGCCTTCCAGTTCCAGCTTGCGACCGTGCAGGCGAATACGTTCGAGGCCGGCGTTGATCGCGCCGATGTCGGACTTCTCCAAGGTCTTGAGTTGAGCCGCCAGCTTGTTCACGCGGTCGACGCGGGCTTGCAGTTCCGGCCACGCGGCCTCGCCTTCAGCGATGACCTTGCCATCCTGCTTGACGTTGACCAGGGTGCCGTAGAAGTTGCCCCACTCGCGACGCTCGATAGTCATCAGGCTCTTCGGCGTGCTCTGGTCCTTCAACCACTCGCCGACGATCCAGGTGAAGTCGTTGCCGTTCAGGTCACGGTTGCCGACCTTGATCAGCTCGCGGGTCATGAATTCCGGGCCCGCATCGGGCACCGGCAGGCCAGCGCTTTTCAGGCGCTCGCGCGGCACTTCTTCTTTCTGCACCACTTCGCCGATGACGATATGGTTTTCCTGGCCCGGCACGTTGTAGTTGGCCTGGATCAGGTCAGCCGGCCAGAAGTGGCCCAGGCCACGCACGGCAATCACCGCCAGCAAACCAATGGTCATGATGACCGCGATGGACACCGCGCCACCGCTGATCCAGACGCCGGGAGCGCCGCTCTTGAACCATCCATTCAGGGAGTTCTGTTTCACAGACTTCTACCTTTCTTAAAGCGACGAGTATTTCTTGCGCAGACGCTGACGGATCAGCTCGGCGAGGGTGTTCATGATGAAGGTGAACAGCAGCAGCACCAGTGCCGAGAGGAACAGCACGCGGTAGTGACTGCCGCCCACTTCCGACTCGGGCATCTCCACGGCGACGTTGGCCGCCAGGGTGCGCAGGCCTTCGAACAGGTTCATCTCCATCACCGGCGTATTACCGGTGGCCATCAGCACGATCATGGTCTCGCCCACGGCGCGGCCCATGCCGATCATCAGCGCCGAGAAAATCCCCGGGCTGGCGGTCAGGATGACGACGCGGGTCATGGTCTGCCACGGCGTGGCGCCCAGGGCCAGGGAGCCCAGGGTCAGGCCGCGCGGCACGCTGAACACGGCGTCTTCGGCGATGGAGTAGATGTTCGGGATCACTGCAAACCCCATGGCCAGGCCAACCACCAGGGCGTTGCGCTGGTCGTAGGTGATGCCGAGGTCATGGGAGATCCACATGCGCATGTCGCCGCCGAAGAACCAGGTTTCCAGGTACGGGCTCATGTACAGCGAGAGCCAGCCCACCAACAGGATCACCGGGATCAGGATCGCGCTTTCCCAGCCATCGGGTACCCGCAGGCGGATAGACTCAGGCAGGCGGCTGAAGATAAAACCGGCCACCAGGATGCCAATCGGCACCAGCATCAGCAGACTGAAAATCCCCGGTAGATGCCCTTCGACATACGGCGCCAGGAACAGGCCGGCGAAGAAGCCAAGGATCACCGTCGGCATCGCTTCCATCAGTTCGATCACCGGCTTGACCTTGCGGCGCAGGCTCGGGGCCATGAAGTAAGCGGTATAGATCGCGGCGGCAATGGCCAGTGGCGCGGCCAGCAGCATGGCGTAGAACGCGGCCTTCAAGGTACCGAAGGTCAGCGGGGCCAGGCTCATCTTGGGTTCGAAATCAGTGTTGGCGGCGGTCGATTGCCAGACGTATTTAGGCTCGTCGTAGTTTTCGTACCAGACCTTGCTCCACAACGCGCTCCAGGACACTTCCGGGTGCGGGTTGTCCAGCAGCAGCGGTTGCAGCTTGCCGCCGGCTTCGACGATCACACGGTTGGCGCGAGGCGACAGGCCGAACACGCCCTGGCCGTCGACCACCGGATCCACCAGCAGGGTGCGGTGGGCGGTGCTGTGGAACACGCCGAACTTGCCGGAAGCATCGAGGGCGGTGAAGCCTTTGCGACGCTCTTCGGCGGTGATTTCCACGATGGGCGCGGTGCCCATCTGGAAGGTGCGGATCTGCTTCAGGCGCTGCTCGCCATCCGGGTCGCGGGCCATGAACCACTGGGCCAGGCCACCCTTGGAGTTGCCGATAATCAGCGAGATACCGCCCACCAGTTGAGTGCTGGCGGTGATTTCAGCGTTGGCGTCTTCCAGCAACTTGTAGCGACCATTGAGGCTCTTGTCGCGCAGGCTGAACACATCGGCCAGGGCGCGACCGTTAATCACATACAGCCACTGCTGGCGCGGGTCGATGAAGATCGCCTTCACCGGCTCAGTCATCTGCGGCAGCTCGATACGCTTCTGCTCGCTGGTGACGTCGCCGGTCATCATGTTTTCTTCACGGCTCAGGGTCAGCACGTTCAAGTGCGAACCCGCCGAGCCGGCAACCACCAGCAACGAGTCGGTGGCGTTGAGGGCGACGTGCTCCAACGGGCGGCCGGCATCGTCGAGCACGATGGGCGTTTCACCGTAGGGGTATTCAATCGCAGGCGTGATGGTTTTCTTGCCGTCCGGGTACGACACCTTATAGGTGTGGCGGAACACCAGGGACTGGCCATTGGAAAAGCCGAGGATCACCAGCGGGCTGCCCGGCTGGTCTTCACCGATGGACGCTACGCTCGCACCCGCCGGCAGCGGCAGATCGAAACGCTTGAGTTCGGCACCGGTGGCGACATCAAAGAACAGCGCCTGGCCCTTGTCGGAAACCCGCATGGCCACCTGGTTCTGTTCCTCCAGGGAAATCATCAACGGCTTGCCGGCGTCCTGGATCCAGGCCGGGGTCAGCGCGTCTTCCTTGGTCAGGGAAGCACCTTGGAACAGTGGCGCAACCACATAGGCAAGAAAGAAGAAAATCAGGGTAATGGCGCCGAGGACGGCGAGGCCGCCAATCAGTACGTACCAACGGGTCAGGCGATCCTTGAGCGCGCGGATGCGGCGCTTGCGTTGCAGCTCAGGCGTATTGAAATCAATGCGCTTGGGGGGAGAAGTTGTCGTCATGGTGGAATTGGCCAGATCATTCATGCGCACACCCTAGCGATCCTGTATGACAGAAAGATGACAATGCAGTGACGCAAGAAATCCGCCGCGAAGCAGGGCTGGCAGCGGATTGAAAATTAGTGATGCGGGAACCGGCGTACCGGTTCCCGCAGAGGCAATCAGTTGCCTTCTTTCAGACCCAGGTCAGCCAGGGCCTTGGCGGCAACTTTGGCTGGCAGCGGGATGTAGCCGTCTTTCACTACAACTTCCTGGCCCTGTTTGGACAGAACCAGTTTCACGAACTCAGCTTCCAGCGGGGCCAGAGGCTTGTTCGGGGCTTTGTTGACGTACACGTAGAGGAAGCGCGACAGCGGGTATTTGCCGTTCAGGGCGTTTTCTTCGCTGTCTTCGATGAAGTCAGTGCTGCCTTTCTTGGCCAGGGCCACGGTTTTCACGCTGGCGGTCTTGTAGCCGATACCCGAGTAACCGATGCCGTTCAGCGAGGAGCTGATCGACTGCACGACCGAAGCCGAGCCAGGTTGTTCGTTCACGTTAGGCTTGTAGTCGCCTTTGCACAGGGCTTCTTCCTTGAAGTAGCCGTAGGTGCCGGACACCGAGTTACGACCGAACAGTTGCACTGGTTTGTTGGCCAGGTCGCCGGTCACACCCAGGTCGCCCCAGGTTTTCACGTCGGCTTTGCCACCGCACAGGCGAGTCGAGGAGAAGATCGCGTCAACTTGCTCCATGGTCAGGTGCTGGATCGGGTTGTCCTTGTGCACGAACACCGCCAGGGCGTCCACGGCAACCGGGATAGCGGTTGGCTTGTAGCCGTACTTCTGCTCGAAGGCCGCCAGTTCGGTGTCCTTCATCTTGCGGCTCATCGGGCCCAGGTTGGAAGTGCCTTCAGTCAGCGCAGGAGGCGCGGTGGCAGAACCAGCAGCTTGAATCTGGATGTTGACGTTCGGGTATTCCTTTTTGTAACCCTCAGCCCACAGGGTCATCAGGTTGGCCAGGGTATCGGAACCGACGCTGGACAAGTTGCCCGACACACCAGTGGTCTTCACATAAGCCGGAATTGCCGGGTCAACACCAGCGGCCACCGCGTTGGCGGTCGCAACGCCAGCAGCGACAAAAGTCATTGCCGCCATCAAACGTTTCAGTTTCATGCCTTGCTCCTAGCAGATAGGGATAATTGGATCGGGGCCAAGTATCGAGAGGCCGTGTGAACACTCTATGTCTGGAATATGACAATTAGATGAAAGGCCATCATCGATGATGAAACGCAGCAACGCGGGGAAAACTTCGGAAACACAGGGGTTCTGCGAGGGTTGAGGCGGGCGTAACGGTTATTCGGAAACACTCTGACATTATTGATGAGGCAAACATCACCTGTGGCGAACGCGCCCGCCACAGGTGATCAGTCGGCCGTCAGCGCCCGCGCTTCCACAGGTACCCACCCACCACCATCCCCATCACACACAGGACGGCAACGTAGTAAGCCGGGCCCATCGGGCTTTCCTTCATCAGCAACGACACGGCCAACGGCGTCAGCCCACCGAACACCGCGTAGGCCACGTTGTAGGAGAATGACAAACCACTGAAGCGCACCACGGGCGGGAAGGCTTTGACCATCACGTAAGGCACCACGCCAATGGTGCCGACGAACAGACCGGTCAGGGCGTACAGCGGGAACAACCAGTCGGGGTGGTCCAGCAAGCTGTGGTAAAGCGTCCACGACGTTGCCAGCAACAGCGCGCAACCGGCAACCAGTACGCGCCCGGCACCGAAACGGTCGGCCAGGGCACCGGAGGCAATGCAGCCCAGGCTCAGGGTCACGATGGCCAGGCTGTTGGCTTGCAGCGCAATGGTCGGAGTGAAGTGGTAGATGGTCTGCAGCACGGTCGGAGTCATCAGGATGACCACCACGACGCCGGCCGACAACAGCCAGGTCAACAGCATCGACAGCACGATGGCGCCACGATGGTCACGCAGTACGGCGCGCAATGGCAGCTCGGCGGCCAGGGTCTTGCGCTGCTGCATCTCGGCAAAGATCGGGGTTTCGTGCAGCCAGCGGCGCAGGTACACCGACAGCAGGCCAAATACACCGCCCAGCAAGAATGGAATCCGCCAGGCGTAATCCGAGACCTGCTCGGGGCTATAAATAGTGTTGATGGCGGTGGCCACCAGCGAGCCCAGCAGGATGCCGGCGGTGAGGCCGCTAGTCAGGGTACCGCAGGCGTAGCCGATGTGACGCGGCGGAACGTGTTCGGAGACGAACACCCAAGCACCCGGTACTTCGCCGCCAATGGCCGCACCCTGGATCACGCGCATCAGCAGCAACAGGATCGGCGCCCACAGGCCGATCTGCGCGTAGGTCGGCAGCAGGCCCATGATCAGGGTCGGCACGGCCATCATGAAGATGCTGAGGGTGAACATTTTCTTGCGGCCCAGCAGGTCACCGAAGTGCGCCATGATGATGCCGCCCAATGGGCGTGCCAGGTAACCGGCGGCGAAAATGCCGAAGGTCTGCATCATACGCAGCCATTCGGGCATGTCGGCGGGGAAGAACAGTTTTCCGACCACCGTGGCGAAAAACACGAAGATGATGAAGTCGTAGAACTCCAGCGCCCCGCCCAAGGCAGACAGCGACAGGGTTTTGTAGTCGTTGCGGGTCAGCGGGCGCGACGGTTGCGCACTGCTTGCGGGCACGGAGGACATGGCAGAGCTTCTCTTATAGTAATCAGCGTAATAAGGACGACATGCCCGCGACTGGCGGCGGGTCTGGCAAGATAGCAAATCGTTGGAAAAAGCACAGCGCCGAACGGTTAACTGTGCAGATGGACGAAATAATCCCGTCGCGGGACACCCGTTAAGCTGGATAGAAGAACAGTTGCCCGAAAAAGCCCCATTACAGCGTCTATTTACCGACCAAATGAGCGCCGGGAGGTCGTCGTGGCGTCAGGGTCTCGATATACTCGGCCCTTGCATGCGCAAGACCCGCATCCTTGACGGGCTGCTGTGCCAAAACGCCGTTGGGTGCCACCCAGCCGGTTTGGCAGAGTTTCCCTTTAGTACGCCTTACGAGAAACGTATCGAACGGAGTATGTTTGTGCTGAAACGTTTTTCCACCAGTCGGCTATCCACTTTGCACCATCTATAAAAAGCTTCACGGGTCAGAGGCACCCCCGGCATGATCGAACTCGAACAAGAAGATCCTATCCCGCAAGGCGATCTCGCCCTGCAAATCACCGCGCTTCCGCGTGAAACCAACGGTTTCGGCGATATCTTCGGCGGCTGGCTGGTCTCGCAAATGGACCTGGCCGGCACCGCGATGGCAAGTAAAGTCGCCGGCGGTCGTGTCGCCACCGTGGCCATTGATCGCATGGCGTTCCTGGTGCCGGTCGCCGTGGGCGCGCAATTGTCCTTCTATACCCAGGCCCTGGAAATCGGCCGCAGCTCGATCCAGATGATGGTCGAAGTGTGGAGCGATGACCCGCTGTCCAGCGAATGGCGCAAGGTGACCGAGGCGGTATTCGTGTTCGTTGCCATCGATGGCAGTGGCCGCACACGTTCGGTGCCGTCGCGCGCGCGTTAAACCTCGCCGGGTTTTGACGGTCAATTGCCCCATTGCCTGCCATTGAGAGTGCTTTTGTATGCCTACGCCCCACGTTGAAACCGTGAAAGTCGACGAGCTGGACTGCTGGCGCATCCGCCACAACGGTGCGCAACTGATGGTGGCCCAGCAGGGCGCGCACATCATCAGTTACCAACGCGCAGGCGAGCAGCCGCTGATCTGGCCGAACAAGGCCGCCGTGTTCAAGACAGGCAAAGGCATTCGCACGGGTGTGCCGGTGTGCTGGCCGTGGTTTGGCGTGTTCGATCGCAACCCTCAAAGCGTCAAGGCGATGCGCCAGAGTGATACCCCGGCCGGCGCCCACGGTTTTGTGCGCACCGCCCTATGGGCGTTGGCCGGGACCGCACTTGAAGGCACAGGGTTGCGCGTCGACCTGGTGCTGCCAGTGCCCACAGGCGGCTTCCCCGGCTGGCCCCATCAGGTCGACCTGAAGCTGAGCCTGCTGTTGGACGACCAACTGCATATCCGTCTGACCAGCCATAACCGTGGCGACCACACTGTCACGCTCAGCCAGGCGCTGCACACCTACTTCGCCGTCAGCGACGTACGCAACGTGCAGGTCGAAGGCCTGGACGGCTCGGCGTACATCGATACCGCCGATGGCTGGAGCGAGAAGACGCAAACCGGCCTGCTGCAGTTCAGCGCCGAGACCGACCGCATCTACCTCGATACACCCGCGCAACTGAACATCGTCGATAACGACTGGCAGCGCCGCATCCAGCTCACCAGCCAAGGCTCGAAATCCACCGTGATCTGGAACCCCTGGACCGAACGCGCCAAGGCTTTCGACGACATGGCCGACGATGGCTGGCAGGGCATGCTGTGCATCGAGACGGCGAATGTGCTGGATGATGTGGTGGCGTTGGCGCCGGGTGAAAGCCACACGCTGGGCGTGAGCATCACCAGTATCACTTTGTAAACCCAATCAAAATGTGGGAGGGGGCTTGCTCCCGATTGCAGGGGGTCAGTCACTGTCTCTGGTGACTTCATCACCGCTATCGGGGGCAAGCCCCCTCCCACATTGATTTGCAGTGTGGTTTAGAGATCCGACTCCTTCACCACCCGCACCTTGCCCGCATCCAGCGCATACGCCGCATCCGCCAGGTCGTTATTCACCTTCTCCACCTTCAACGTGCCCGTGACCCACAGCGGCGTGTAGATATCATCCAACTTCAAGCCCTTGGGATAGCGCACCAGCACCAACTGGTTAGGTGGCGGTGGCGGCACGTGGATACACGCGCCTGGGTAGGGCACCAGGAAGAACAGCGTACTGCGGCCCTTGGCATCGGTTTCCAACGGGACCGGGTAGCCGCCGATGCGGATGTTCTTGCCGTTCATGGCGGCCACGGTCTTGGTGGAATACATCACCGCCGGCAAGCCTTTGCTCTGCTTCAAGCCACCTTTATCGGTGAAGGTGCCTTGGGCTTCGGGGGAGTTGTGGTCGATCTCGGGCATGGCCTCGAGGGCCTTCTGGTCCGACAGCGGCATCAGGTCGAGCCAGTCGGTTTCCGGCAGTTCGCCGGCGTGTGCCAGGCCAGAGCCCAGCAAGAGAAGAGTCAACAGAAAACGGCGCATGGAAAGGCTCGGCAAGTAACAAGTGCCGAGTATTCTAGCCCTCTGCGCCTGCGCAGCGCAGAGGACTTTGTCGGCTGATCAGTTCTTTTTGATCAGGCCGTAGATCACCAGCAGGATGATTGCGCCGACGAGTGCGCCGATAAAGCCCGCACCTTGGCCCGCCTGGTAGATACCCAGTGCCTGACCACCGTAGGTCGCGGCCAGGGAACCGGCGATACCCAACAGGATGGTCATGATCCAACCCATGCTGTCGTCGCCGGGCTTGAGGAAACGCGCCAGCAGGCCGACGATCAAGCCGATAAAGATGGTTCCGATGATACCCATGGCATTTCCCTCTGAATGAAGTGAGCTATGCCAAAGCCTGGACAGGCTTTGGCATCCTGCAATCAGAGGACGGCAATAGCCGAATGGTTCCCGCCGCCCCCTGTGTTTATTGCTCGGCGATCAGCGCTTCGACCTTGAGGATCTGCGCTTGCAGCGTTGCGCGATCCTTGCAGCGCAGGTTGGCGTGACCGACCTTGCGCCCGGCCTTGAAGGCCTTGCCGTAGTGATGCAGGTGGCAGTCATCGATGGCAACGACGCGCTCGACCGACGGTACGACGCCGATAAAGTTGAGCATCGCGCTCTCGCCCACCTTGGCCGTGGAACCCAGGGGCAAGCCTGCGATAGCACGCAGGTGGTTTTCAAACTGGCTGCACTCGGCGCCTTCGGTGGTCCAGTGCCCGGAGTTGTGTACACGCGGGGCGATTTCGTTGGCCTTGAGGCCACCGTCGACTTCAAAGAACTCGAACGCCATCACACCGACATAATCCAGCTGCTTGAGCACCCGGCTGGAATAGTCTTCGGCCAGGGCCTGCAACGGGTGATCGGTGCTGGCCACGGACAGTTTGAGGATGCCGCTGTCGTGAGTGTTGTGCACCAGCGGGTAAAAGCGGGTTTCGCCATCACGAGCGCGCACGGCGATCAACGACACTTCACCGGTGAAGGGTACGAAGCCTTCCAGCAGACAGGCCACGCTGCCCAGCTCGGCGAAGGTGCCGACCACATCCGCTGGGGTGCGCAGGACTTTCTGGCCCTTACCGTCGTAACCCAGGGTGCGGGTTTTCAGCACAGCCGGCAGGCCGATACTGGCAACGGCGGCGTCCAGGTCCGCCTGGGACTGGATATCGGCGAAGGCCGGGGTTGGAATGCCCAGGTCCTTGAACATGCTCTTCTCGAACCAGCGGTCGCGAGCGATACGCAAGGCTTCGGCGCTCGGGTATACCGGCACGAACTGCGACAGGAACGCCACGGTTTCAGCCGGGACACTTTCGAACTCGAAGGTCACCAGGTCAACTTCGTCCGCCAGCTGGCGCAGGTGATCCGGGTCGCTGTAGTCAGCGCGCAGGTGTTCACCGAGGGCCGCCGCGCAGGCGTCCGGCGCCGGGTCCAGGAAAGCAAAGTTCATCCCCAGCGGGGTTCCCGCCAAGGCCAGCATGCGGCCCAGTTGGCCGCCACCGATTACACCGATTTTCATCGTCAACAACCTCAGGCAATGCGTGGGTCTGGATTGTCCAGCACGCTGTCTGTCTGCTCAGCACGGAATTTTTTCAGCGCAGCGTGGAACTGCGGATGCTTGGCGCCCAGGATGCTGGCAGACAGCAAGGCGGCATTGATCGCGCCGGCCTTGCCGATTGCCAGGGTCGCCACCGGGATGCCGGCCGGCATCTGCACGATGGACAACAGCGAATCCACGCCCGAGAGCATCGACGACTGCACCGGCACGCCGAGCACCGGCAGGTGGGTCTTGGCCGCACACATGCCTGGCAGGTGCGCTGCACCGCCGGCACCGGCGATGATCACCTCAATGCCACGGGATTCTGCTTCATCGGCATACTGGAACAGCAAGTCCGGGGTGCGGTGGGCAGAGACCACTTTCACTTCATACGGAATGCCGAGTTTTTCCAGCATATCGGCGGTGTGGCTAAGGGTGGACCAATCGGACTTGGAGCCCATGATCACGCCAACCAATGCACTCATCGTCGTGCCTCTTCTCTCTGGGCGCCCGCAGGCGCGTCAAAAAACAACAAGCCACGCGGGAAATCCGGCGTGGCTTGTTGTACGAAATTTGGCCGGTTGGACCGGCCGAAGGCCGCGCAGTATACCGTAATAACGCAGATAAACAGCCCCTGGGATGACCATCTGTCTAGCCGTGCAAACCGGCGGCTTTATTGACTTTCAAGTCAGCCAGATCACCACAAAACCCTGTGGGAGGGGCTACACCCCGATAGCAGTGTAGTAGTGACATATTCAGTGCCTGACACACCGTAATCGGGGGCAAGTCCCCCTTCCACATTTGCCCTGCATTCGGCCCGAGATTGGGCTCAGGTGTTCTGCGCCGCCCCACCTTCCAACTTACGCCACAACAACCGCACATTCGCCTTACGCACCAACGCACAGCGATACAGCCGAATTTCCAGCGGCACATGCCATTGCGGCCCGCCGCACACCACCAATTCACCGCGCGCCAGTTCGGCACGCACACTCAATTGCGGCACCCAGGCAATACCCAGGCCTTCCAGGGCCATGCTCTTGAGGCTGTCGGCCATGGCCGTTTCGTAAACCGTGGTAAAACGCAGGGCGCGTTGACGTAACAGCAAATGCACCGAACGGCCGAGGAACGCGCCAGCACTGTAGGCCAGCAACGGCACGCTGCCCTCGCCTTCCAGGTCGAACAGCGGCTTGCCCTCGGCGTCGGCCGCGCACACCGGGAGCATTTCGGTGTTGCCCAGGTGCAGCGACGGGAAGATCTCGGCGTCCATCTGCATCGCCGCATCCGGGTCATAGAACGCCAGCATCAGGTCGCAACCACCTTCGCGCAGGGCGTGTACGGCGTCGCCGACGTTGGTGGCCACCAGCCGCGTGGCGATGTTCAGACCTTCATTGCGCAGTTGTGCGATCCAGCGCGGGAAGAAGCCCAATGCCAGGGAGTGGGCAGCGGCCACTTGCATGACCTCACCCTGCCCGCCTTCCAGGTGATGCAAATGGCGCAGCACTTCACCGAGTTGTTCGACCACGGTGCGCGCGGTGACCAGGAACAGTTGCCCGGCCGCCGTCAGCTCAACCGGCGTGCGCGAGCGGTTGACCAGGGTCAGGCCCAGTGCGGCCTCAAGGCTGCGAATACGTCGGCTGAACGCTGGCTGGGTGACAAACCGTCGCTCCGCCGCCTGGGAAAAGCTGCGAGTCGCCGCCAAGGCGCTGAAGTCTTCCAGCCATTTGCTCTCAAGGTTCATCACTGCCTCCCACGGATACGCACCATTTTGGCACACACGCCCGTCATGATAGCCGGGTCACACCTGCATTATGCCGTTTATGCATAGGCCAGTGTTTAACAGCATTGGCCCAAAATTTCCTACAGGCCTAGCATTCGCAGCGTTCCGGCCTGTTCCGGGTCCATATCGAGATGATTTCCGTCATGTCCTCCGCTGCATCATTCCGCACAGAAAAAGACCTGCTTGGCGTACTCGAAGTACCCGCTCAAGCGTATTACGGCATCCAGACCCTGCGAGCGGTGAATAACTTCCGCCTCTCGGGCGTTCCGATTTCGCATTACCCGAAATTGGTGGTCGGCCTGGCAATGGTCAAGCAAGCTGCCGCTGACGCCAACCGTGAGTTGGGCCAGCTCAGCGAAGCCAAGCACGCCGCTATCAGCGAAGCCTGTGCCCGTCTGATCCGCGGCGATTTCCACGAAGAATTCGTGGTGGACATGATTCAAGGCGGCGCCGGCACTTCAACCAACATGAATGCCAACGAAGTCATCGCCAACATCGCACTGGAGGCCATGGGCCACCAGAAGGGCGAGTACCAGTACCTGCACCCCAACAACGACGTGAACATGGCTCAGTCGACCAACGACGCCTACCCCACCGCGATCCGCCTGGGTCTGCTGTTGGGCCATGACGCGCTGCTGGCCAGCCTCGACAGCCTGATCCAGGCGTTCGCCGCCAAAGGCGTCGAATTCAGCCACGTACTGAAAATGGGCCGCACCCAACTGCAAGACGCCGTGCCGATGACCCTCGGCCAGGAATTCCGCGCGTTCGCCACCACCCTCGGTGAAGACCTGGCCCGCCTGAAAACCCTGGCGCCAGAGCTGCTGACTGAAGTGAACCTGGGCGGCACCGCCATCGGCACCGGCATCAACGCCGACCCGCGCTACCAGGCCCTGGCCGTACAACGCCTGGCCGTTATCAGCGGCCAGCCCGTGGTCCCGGCTGCCGACCTGATCGAAGCCACCTCCGACATGGGCGCCTTCGTGCTGTTCTCCGGCATGCTCAAGCGTACCGCTGTGAAGCTGTCGAAGATCTGCAACGACCTGCGCCTGCTGTCCAGCGGCCCACGCACCGGTATCAACGAGATCAACCTGCCGGCGCGCCAGCCAGGCAGCTCGATCATGCCCGGCAAGGTCAACCCGGTGATCCCGGAAGCGGTCAACCAAGTGGCGTTCCAAGTCATCGGTAACGACCTGGCCCTGACCATGGCGGCCGAAGGTGGCCAACTGCAGTTGAACGTGATGGAGCCACTGATCGCCTTCAAGATCTTCGACTCCATCCGCCTGCTGCAACGCGCCATGGACATGCTGCGCGAACACTGCATCGTCGGCATCACCGCCAACGAAGCCCGCTGCCGCGAGCTGGTGGAGCACTCCATCGGCCTGGTCACCGCGCTGAACCCGTACATCGGCTATGAAAACGCCACCCGCATCGCGCGTATCGCCCTCGAAAGCGGCCGCGGCGTGCTGGAACTGGTGCGCGAAGAAGGCTTGCTCGACGACGCCATGCTCGACGACATCCTGCGCCCCGAAAACATGATCGCTCCACGTTTGGTCCCGTTGAAGGCCTAAGCGTTTGTTGCACCGCTCACCAGGTTGAGGGACTAGACACCTCTCACCTTTTGAGGGCCTGAAGGCTCGTTCTTCAGGCCCTTTTTTTTGCCTCAAGGTTGTGAAATGACGCCCATAAAAATTCCAACATCGCCCCTACCCGACACCCCTTGGCTGAAACCTTTAATCAGTCCGAGCAGACGGATCACGTTCGCCTAGGTATAGTGCCGCCCCTCTTCGCGCCAGCGGCCGTCGGCAACGAGGCCCGGACACGCGCGAAACCGCATGAATAACAACACCCGCAAAAGGATGGGTCGAACCGTCGCGCACTGCCTGGTGCTATGCGAGGGGTAGGACCGTCCTGCGTTTGCCATTAGAAAAATCAGCGAGGAACACTCCATGCTCGAAGTCATCAACGACTTCCTCTCAGGGAAAGTACTGATCGTGCTCATTGTCGGGCTCGGCGGTTATTTCACGATCCGCTCGCGTTTCGTCCAGTTGCGTCACTTTTTCCACATGTTTTCGGTGTTTCGCGACAGCCTGAAAAACAGCTCCGACCAGCTCAGTTCGTTCCAGGCGCTGATGCTCAGCCTCGCCGGCCGTGTGGGTGCCGGTAACATCGCAGGTGTCGGCATTGCCGTGACCCTGGGTGGCCCGGGTGCCGTGTTCTGGATGTGGGTCACCGCGCTGGTGGGCATGTCTTCGAGCTTTATCGAGTGCTCCCTCGGCCAGCTGTACAAGCGCACTGACGCTGAAGGCACCTACCGTGGCGGCCCGGCCTATTACATCCAGCACGGCCTGCACAAACGCTGGTTGGGTATGGTCATGGCGTTCCTGCTGCTGGTGACCTTCGGCTTTGCGTTCAACGGCCTGCAAGCCCATGCCGTGACCCACTCGCTGAACAACGCCTTTGGCCTGGATACCACCTACACCGGCCTGGCCCTCGCAGTCCTGCTGGGCCTGGTGTTCATCGGCGGGATCAAGCGCATCGCGTCGATTGCCGACCTGCTGGTACCGGTCAAGACCCTGGTGTACATCGCCGTGACCCTGTATGTGATCGTGCTGCAATTCGACCACGTGCCGGCCATGCTCGCGACCATCGTCAAGAGCGCCTTCGGCCTCGACCAAGCCTTCGGTGGCCTGGTGGGCAGCGCGATCATCATGGGTGTGAAGCGCGGCGTGTTCGCCAACGAAGCCGGACTGGGCAGTGCGCCGAACGTGGCAGCGGTCGCGTCGGTGGAACATCCGATCGCCCAAGGCGTGGTGCAAGCGTTCAGCGTGTTCCTCGACACCTTCGTGATCTGCACCTGCACCGCATTGCTGATTCTGCTCTCCGGCTTCTACACCCCAGGCTTTGAAGGCGACGGCATTGCCCTGACCCAGAACTCCCTGGCGGCTGTAGTGGGTGACTGGGGCCGCATGTTTATCTCGGTGGCCCTGGCGTTGTTCGTGTTCACCTCGATCATGTACAACTACTACCTGGGCGAGAGCAACCTGCGCTTCCTGGTGGGTAACAACCGCAAGGTGCTGATGGGCTACCGCGCGCTGGTGCTGGTGCTGATTTTCTGGGGCTCGATCGAGAACCTGAGCACCGTGTTCGCCTTCGCCGACATCACCATGACCCTGCTGGCGTTCGTCAACCTGTTCGCCCTGGCGTTCCTGTTCAAGATTGCCATGCGCATCCTGAATGACTACGACAACCAGCGCGCGGCAGGCATCAAGACCCCGGTGTTCGACTCCAGCCAGTTCCCTGACCTGGACCTGGACCGCAAGGCCTGGCCGGCCAACCCGGTAAAGCCGCAAGCGGCCCCGGCAGCTGAGCTGAACGCTCAAGTGCAACGCTGAGCCCAGGTAGATAGATGACACGCCGCCCGGCCTTGGGCATGCTCTGGGCCCGGCGGCGTTTTTCGTTCAGGAGAAAACTCATGTCCCCATCCCACAACATCATGGTGCTCTACACCGGTGGCACCATCGGCATGCAGGCCAGCGCCAACGGCCTGGCGCCCGCGTCCGGTTTCGAAGCGCGCATGCGCGAACAACTTGCCAACCAGCCATTGCCCGCCTGGCGCTTTCGGGAAATGTCGCCGCTGATCGACAGCGCCAACATGACCCCCGCCTACTGGCAGCACCTGCGCACCGCCGTGGTCGAGGCCGTGGACGAGGGTTGCGACGCGGTACTGATCCTGCACGGCACCGACACCCTGGCCTACAGCGCGGCCGCCATGAGTTTTCAATTGCTGGGCCTGCCCGCGCCGGTCGTGTTCACCGGTTCCATGCTGCCTGCCGGGGTACCCGACAGCGATGCCTGGGAAAACGTCAGCGGTGCCTTGCAGGCGCTGGGCGAAGGCCTGGCACCGGGTGTGCAACTGTACTTCCACGGTGCGCTGATGGCGCCGACCCGTTGCGCGAAGATCCGCAGCTTTGGTCGCCATCCGTTTGCGGCCTTGCAGCGTAATGGTGGCGTCGCCCAGGCCGAAATGATCCCGGCCGCCCTGCATTACCGCCAACCCAAGGCCATCGCGAATGTGGGCGTGCTGCCATTGGTGCCAGGTATCGCCGCCGGGCAACTGGATGCACTGGTCGACAGCGGCCTTCAGGCGCTGGTGCTGGAATGCTTTGGCAGCGGCACGGGACCGAGTGATAACCCTGCGTTCCTCGCCAGCCTCAAGCGGGCGCAAGACCTGGACGTGGTCGTGGTTGCAATCACCCAATGCCACGAAGGCGGCGTTGAACTGGACGTGTACGAGGCCGGCAGCCGGTTGCGCGGTGCAGGTGTGCTTTCCGGCGGTGGCATGACCCGCGAAGCCGTCTTCGGCAAGCTCCACGCGCTGCTCGGTGCAGGGCTTGCAACGGATGACGTCCGACACCTGGTGGAGCTTGACCTGTGCGGTGAGCTGGCCTGAGCTGCGCTGTAAACCTGAGTAAAAACACCGGCCCACTACATAGTTAGCCTCATGCCTGCCTTGCGCCTTTCTAGCATGCCGAAGCTGTTCTTTCGGCAGCATTCATGAAACGGCAAGGCAGGACCCCATGAGCCAACTACCTTCTACCGCTCCTCACAGCCCCACTGATTCGCTGATCACTCAGCTCTGCGTAGGCCCCGCCTTCAGGGAAGCCGCCGGCGTGCTGTTGCGCCGATCACTGCAAGAGCTTTACCCGGACCTGCATATCGATCCCGATGTTGCCACGGTCGTCACACCGGTAGCCGAGCTCGTTGACGACGAGATCGTCGTCGGCGCTCCGACGCAACAGCATCTCACCGATATTCTCGCCAACCAGGCGGTCTCGGGCATTCCGACGTTGTTCACTGAGGGCCAGCATTACCTCATTCAGCCAAAAAACACGCATTCCCCCCGCCATCTCCCCGTGCGTATCGCTCAAATAGCGCAGTTGATCAACGTGCTCGCGCCCGTGATGAAGACGGCGTATCAAGAACTTCAAGTGGACTTCTGGAACTCAACCAATGGAACCTCCGGCCCACACTGGCAGGTGCTGTCCAACACATTGCGATCAATCTGGAATGTCACTGCCGTCGAAGACTGGAACGCGCAGGAATGCGCGATGGCCCGCAATCTGTTCATGTCGCCGGAGCACAAGCTCCGTCAAGCCAAGGACCCCTATGCCAGCCGGGCCTACCTGATAGATGTCGACAGGGTGGACGGCGAAACCGTCAAACACCTGGCCATGCTGTCAATGGCCGTGCTGATCGGCAGCCACGCAGGGAAGCCGATGATCCTCATGTACTCACTGCTCAACGGCTACGAAAAGTTCACCTCGCTGGAGCAACTGGGACGCAGCTTACCCAGTCACTTGCCCTCCCCAGCCCCCACGAACATACAGTGGCGACTGTTCGAGCCCGATGGCCACTTTTTTGACCACCAGGCCTGCGCGTTGATTGCCCAGCAGATCGCGTTCATCGGGCAGCTCGACCTTGGGCAACTGCGTCGCGTCGACCCCACCGAGTCCTCACTCAACGTCCCGGCCGCCGCTGAAGAACTGGCCGGTGATAAACACCCCGACCTGGCACGCTTACGTCACCTGCTACCCGATTGGCTGAAAGTCGCCTCCACCAGCGACTTGGATCTCTATGCGCGCCACCTGAAAGACCTCGCCGCCCTGCACAGCCTGAATGCTGGCAAGTCTTTTCAAGACGACATCCCTCCCATTCAGGAATACGCACTGACCAAGCTGCGCGCAGAAATGCTCAAGGAACACAGCGATGCCGCGAACCTGCGCCTGGATAGAGTCGAGATCCGGGTGCAAAGCCCCGTGGTCTGGGGCAGTTTTACCCTTCCAGGCAAGGTCGACGTCACAACCTTCAGCCTTGCCGAACTTGCCCTGCAAAGCCTGATCAGCCTGCCGGTCGGTAACAAAAGCATTCACTTGGATAGCGACAGCAATGCCTTACCGGCCTGGATGACCGTAGCGTACGTCGAGGCCCTGATTCGCAAGGTGGACATCGGTCAACAGTACCCCGCCCTGGTCAAACAGAAACTGCTCGACAACCCGCTGGAGTCCGCGCGCAGGCAATACCTGTACAGCAACCATTTGCGTATCCAACTGCCGCTCCTGGCATTGCAGTTCAAGATCCGTCAGGAAAATGGGATTGACGAGTTGGGGTATCGCTACATCGTCGCCGTATTGAATAAAGAGGTGTCAAACCGTCAGGTCGACGGTCAGACCATTGTCCTGCGCCCCCTGGCTTTCATTCCGAAACACCGTGACAACGCCACGCAAGACACGGTCGCCAATATGTATGTGATTGGCCCGCAGGACCCGGACACCGGCCCTTGCCTGTTGTACCGTCCGATGCTGGAGCCGCAGTTGATGCAATACCCGTCACCGGCCAACCTGCTGTATGCGATCCGCCAATCCCAAGCGTTGCGCGACTCAGTATTGGCCTGGCTGCCCGACGGTGTGCGCAGCGACTATGCCCGCTACGCCTTTCCCGGCGAACTGCCGTCGCCCTGGGCCGCCGTCGAGCTTCTCGTAGACCCTGCGAAGCTGCTGCTGATGAACGGGCCCATGGGCCTGGGCCACCAGACGCTCAACGACCACCTGGCCGGCCAATTGTACAAAGCCAACGCCAATGCGCTGGTTACATTGGCAGACCGTCAATCGGTTTCAAATGCAGAAGCCCGCTGGGCATCGTTCAAGCAGGCCAGCTGGCTGGCGTTCACTGCCGTACTGCCTTTTTTGGGGCGAACCGTAAACGCCGCGGCCTGGATCTGGCAGATCCTCGACCAACTGCAAGAGGCCGTCGACGCGGATAAAAAGCAAGACAAAGCGGCCGAATGGTCGGCCCTGACAGGCCTGTTCCTCAACCTGGGCATGGCGTTGACCCTGCATATTGCCAGCCGCAACGCCCCGTCAGGCAGCGCTTTGGCAGTCGAAGAACCGGTAGAGCAAACGCAACAAACGGCCACCGCAAAACCCACGGTGATCAAACAACTGACCGACATCAGTTCGCCTGCCCTGCCCAGCGATCATCCCCACGTGCTGCATACCCTCGGCGCGATCAACCGTACTACCACCGACCTGGGCAAGCTGCTGGACAGTTTCAAAGTCGAAAAACCAGCGGTGCAAAACCCGGCCTCATCACGTAGGGGCCCTCAACGATACCTCTACCCGTTGCGCAGTAAGTGGTACGCACCGGTGGGCCAACGCTGGTTTGAAGTCACGGTCGACGAAAATGACGAGGTGCAGATCATCGATCCCCAGCAACCCACTCGCTCTGGCCCCTTTGTGATCGGCAACCTCAAGGGGGAGTGGTTCATCGACACCCGCTTGCGTCTGCGCGGAGGCGGCTCCAAGAGCCAGGAAAGAAAAGCCCGGGCACTGGCCGAGCGTCAAGTGAACCAGATGCGCAACCAACTCACGACTTTCGAGCAACGCAAACAAGCTGCGCAAGAGGAGCTGCAACGTGCACTGCAAGCCATGCTCGACGCTCCCGCAGCCACAGCCCAGGCCAAGCGCAACGCCTACCTCGGACTGCTGGACAGTCAATGCGCGAACTATGAAACAGCCCTGCAAGACCTCAAGACCTTGAATGTTTTTGCACCGACACCAGACTTCCAGTTTCGCGCCATCGGGTACATCAAAGCTCAGTTGAGTTTGAGCCAGGCGGGCCTCACTGAAATACTGAAAACCTTCGCCCCCAAGCTCAAGACAACGCTGGAGCAGATCGAGCGCCAGGCCAAAGCCCCGCAAGAGCGGGATATCCCCCAGTCCAACGAAATGACTGAAATGTTGGGGAGAATGATTCAATGCATGGATTACTTCGAATCACGATTCACCCAACTGCGCGATCTTTCAAGCGAAGGGTTACGCTTGATACAAAGCACCAAAAGCCTGCTGCCCAGTTACCGCAGCGATGACCTCAAGGCGTTACAGGTGTCCCTTGCCCGCAATCTCTGCCTGCGTGAAGACACCATACTGAGCGAACCCCAGGCGTGGCTGGCCATCGACCAGATTGTCGACGCCTGCGACATCGCCATCCAGGCCCTGCGCGATACATTGCGCGAGCGCAGTGACAGGCGGATCGACGAGCAGATCGAAACACTGAGCAGCCTGATCGAACAGTTCACGCTGCTGGACGAACGCCTGCGAGACTTTCCCACTGAATTCCCCGACATTTCCCAGGCGCAAGCATTGACTCGCTTGCGCGACCAACTCAGCGGGTACACCAAACAGACCACGACTCAGCTGGCGCTGCTGGCCGCCAGCCGCAGCACCCTGCGATCCACCCCCCGTCCGCCGTCCACGCCCCCACTCCCACAGAAAAAGTTCATCAGAACTCGCTACCACGGCATGGTGGTCGGCGAACCGCAGTTGTCTGCAACGGGCCAGGAAACCGGGCTGGTGGATGTCCGTTCACCCCTGTCCAATACCGTGGTGGCCACGTTTCACGAAAAATCAGACGGCTTTTGGGTCCAGCGGGCCAAGGCCGTAAAAACGGTCAACCTGCCCATCGACCTGCAAGCCAGTGTGACCACGGGCAACACCCTGCTCACTGGGTTGACAGCCTTCAAACAGCGAATCACCGAGCTGGCCAATCAAGCCCAACGCACGCCCATCGGCATCGAGTACCTCTACCATCAACACGCCCATCGCCTGGAGCAGGCCAGCCGCGACATCGAGCAAGCACTGACCCAGAAAAACCTTGCCCAGGGCGACGTCACCCTGGCCAGCAGCGTCAAGAAATCCCTCGCCGAGGCTACCGCCACGCTGTATCAGCAATCCATAGAAAACGTGCTGAGAATGACCAAGCAGCACCCGCCCACGCCTTCCGGCGTGCAATGGCTCAAGGATCGCAACGCCATCAGTATCAAAAAAACAATCAACCGACGCCGCATAAAATCCGCCACTCCGGACTACCTGGACGAGTACTCCATCACCGATCGCAGCACCCATAAGGTGCTCTGGTATGCGCATTTCCACTATTCGGCCGACTGGACCACCCTCAGGTCGTTTCTCAGTGCGCGCCTCAAGACACCCCAGGAGCAAAGCCTTGGCGCTACAGCCGACACCATCAGGCGCCTGAGCAGCGCACAACGCGTGGCCTTCCACCGCAGCGAGATCAACGAGAGCCAGGCTCAAACACTGTTTTTCAACTTGACCTGATGCACGGGCGACGGCACACAACTTGCTCTTTCACCGCACCTGCCACGTTGGAGCCGTCGATGCTGCACGCTCATCTCACCACCCTCAACGCGGTGTCGCTGGTGCTCAACACCTTCAAGGCCGAAGGCCAGGACAGCGAGGCGTTGCTTGCGGGCAGCGGCATCTGTGCGGCGGACTTGAGCCGTGCCGACACGCGCATCACCACCAATCAGGAAATGCGCGTGTGCGCCAACGCCGTGGCCCTGCGTCGCGATGTCGGCCTGGAGCTGGGCCGCCAGATGCATGTGTCGGCCTACGGCATGCTGGGTTACGCGCTGCTCACCAGTGCCACCTTCGGTGACGCTTTGCGCCTGGCGCTGCGTTATCCAGCGCTGTTGGGAACACTGTTCGAGCTGAGCCTTGAAGAAGAGGGCGAGCGCATCTGGTTCACTGCCAGTGGCTACCGGGAAAACCCGACGCTGGAGACGTTCAACGTCGAACTGTGCCTGGCGTCGCTGAAAGTGATCTGCGACGACCTGCTCGGCCAGCCCCTGCCGCTGCTCGCCGCACGCTTCGAACATGACGCCCCGGACTACCGCGCGCGCTATGCGGAACGTTTCCCCTGCCCGCTGCAATTCCAGGCCACCGCCAATGCTTTCGCATTCGACAGGCACTGGCTCGAACAGCCGCTGCCCCTGGCTGACGCGATTACCCACCAGGCCATGGCCGAACGCTGCCGCAAACACAACCTGGAGTTCACCGGGCGCCAGGCTTGGCTGGGCAGGATTCGCCAACTGCTCACCACTCAGCTCCACGCCGCGCCCGGCGTGGAGGGCTTGGCCACGCAAATGAACTGTTCAGCGCGAACCTTGCGCCGGCACTTGCATGACCTGGGTTGCAGCTACCAGGACCTGCTCGACGAGTTGCGCTTCGAGCGTGCCAAGCAACTGTTGGCGCAAGACCAATGGCCGATCTACCGGATTGCCGAGGCGCTGGGCTTCAGCGAGACGGCCAGCTTCCGGCACGCATTTGTGCGCTGGAGCGGCGTGGCGCCGAGCCAATTTCGCGCATGACGCCCCACGGAGGGGCGAATTGCGGACAGATAATTTGGCCGTATTTATCCCCTTTTGGCCGCTCCTGCCGTTCTCATAAACCGCCTCCGCCGCAAGACTGCATGCACCGACACAGCCTGCGGAGAACAACAAATGCTGACGATCTACTCGGACGATCACCACCTGCACCACGGCCGTTGTGAACTGATGGACGGGCAACTGATGCCCTGCTTCGAGATGCCTTCGCGTGCCGACCACGTGCTGCAACGGGTCAAAGACCGCGAACTGGGCCCGGTCCACGGGCCGCGGGACTTCGGCCTGGCGCCGCTGCAACGGGTCCACAGCCACGCCTACCTCGACTTCTTCCAGGGGGCCTGGCAACGCTGGACCGAATTCGGCCAGGACGGCGACCTGTTGCCCTACACCTGGCCCGCCCGCACCCTGCGCCGGGTATTGCCCGCCAGCCTGCACGGCCAGCTCGGCTACTACAGCTTCGACGGCGGCGCGCCGATTACCGCCGGCACCTGGCAAGCCGCCTACAGCGCGGCGCAAGTCGCCCTCACGGCCCAGGCTGCCATCCAACAAGGCGCCCACAGTGCCTTCGCCCTGTGCCGCCCGCCGGGGCACCATGCCGCCAGCGACTTGATGGGCGGCTACTGCTACCTCAACAATGCCGCCATTGCCGCCCAAGCCTTCCTCGATCAAGGCTGCAAGCGCGTCGCGATCCTCGATGTGGATTACCACCACGGCAACGGCACCCAGTCGATTTTCTATGAACGCAGCGATGTGCTGTTCACCTCGATCCACGGCCACCCCGAAGCGGAGTTTCCGTTTTTCCTCGGCTATGCCGATGAACTGGGCGAAGGCGCAGGCACTGGCTTCAACTTCAACTACCCCTTGCCGGCCGGTTCAGGCTGGGAACGCTGGAGCGCTGCCCTTGAAGAGGCTTGCACAGAAATTGAGCGCTATGGCGCCGACATCGTTGTCGTTTCGCTGGGGGTGGACACGTTCAAGCACGACCCCATCTCGCAATTCAAACTCGACAGCCCGGACTACCTGGCGATGGGCGCGCGCATTGCGCACTTGGGCAAGCCGACGCTGTTCGTGATGGAAGGCGGCTACGCCGTCGAAGAAATCGGCATCAATGCCGTCAACGTTCTCGAAGGTTTTGAGGGGGCTGCCCAATGAAGATGCTCAAGTCACTCGTGCTGTGCGCCGCCGTTATCAGCGGCATGGTCCACGCTGAAGAAAAAACCCTGCGAGTCTACAACTGGTTCGACTACATCACGCCCAAGGCACTGGAAGACTTCAAGGCACAGAACCCCAACCTCAAGCTGGTGTACGACATCTTCGACACCAACGAAGCCCTGGAAGCCAAGCTGCTCACCGGCAACTCCGGGTATGACGTGGTGGTGCCGTCCAATGTGTTCCTGGCCAAGCAGATCGAAGCCGGGGTGTTCCAGCCACTGGACCGCAGCCAACTGCCGAACTGGAACCACCTCGATCCCAAGCTGATGAAGCTGATCGAGGCCAATGACCCCGGCAATAAATTCGCCGTGCCCTATATGTACGGCACCATCCTGATCGGCTTCAACCCGGACAAGGTCAAGGCCGCGCTGGGCGCCGATGCGCCGGTGGACAGCTGGGACCTGATCTTCAAGGAAGAGAACATCAGCAAGCTCAAACAATGCGGCGTCGCACTGCTCGACTCGCCGTCCGAGATCCTGCCGCTGGCCCTGCAGCACCTGGGCCTGGATCCCAACAGCCGCAACCCCAAGGACTATGACAAAGCCGAAGCGCTGCTGCTGAAGATCCGTCCCTACATCACCTACTTCCACTCCTCCAAATACATGGCGGATATCGCCAATGGAGACATCTGCGTGGCCGTCGGTTATTCCGGCAGCTTCTCCCAGGCTGCCAACCGCGCCAAGGAAGCCAAGAACGGCGTGACCGTTGACATGCGCCTGCCCAAGGAAGGGGCACCGATCTGGTTCGACATGCTCGCCATTCCCAAAGGGGCGAAGAACCCGCAAGACGCCTACACCTTTATCAACTACCTGTTGCAACCGCAGGTGATCGCGCCGATCAGCGATTTTGTCGGCTACCCCAACCCCAACAAGGACGCCACCGAACAGGTCGACCCCTCGATTCGCAACAACCCCAACCTGTACCCGACTGAGGCGGCGATGGCCACGCTCTATACGCTCAAGCCGCTGGGGCGTGACGCCGAACGCGCCCGCACGCGGGCCTGGACCAAGATCAAGTCCGGGACATAACGCAGGCATCGGAGGGCAATGCAAAGGGGTGGTAAGTCGTTGAAGGTACTCGACAGTTAGTTACCACCCTGGGCGAACCGCTCCTCGATAAGTTCTGACACACGGATGTTTTCCGCCTGATCAGGACTGCCCACATGAACGATGTTGTTTCACCCGAAAACAGCGAAATACTGACCCAACTGAGCTCCGGCCCTTCCGTGCGTGAAGTGGCCTCGGCCACCCTGCGCCAGGCCTTGGACGAGATGTACCCGGAACTGGAAATCAACCCGGACCTGGCCACGGTGTATCAACCCCAATGGTATCCGGTGGATGACACAATCCTCCCGGGCAAGCCGCACACCGAAACCCTCACGAGCGCACTGGCGCGCAGTGCCTTTTCCGGCGAGCCGGTGACCTATCTGGACCGTGAACACTATCTGGCCTATCGCTCGACGGGTAAACCGCAAGCGCACCTGCCCGTCAGAATCGACGCGATTGCCCGGCTGATCAACGAGCTGGCGCCGCTGATGTTTGTCGCCTACCAGGAACAGCAGATGGAATTCTGGAACCAAAGCGACGGCAGGGGCCCGCGCTGGCGAGCCTTGGCCCAGGCATTGCGTAATGCCTGGAATGTGCAGGAAGTCGACGGCTGGGACGCCGACGACTGCGCCATTGCCCGCACGGTGTTTCATTACCCCGATTACGTCGAGCGCCAGCCCCGCGACAAATATGGAACGCGGGCCTACCTGGTGGACATCGATATGCAGGATGGTGCAGCCAACCAGCATATTAACGTCACGGCAGTTGCCGTACTGATCGCCAGCCACGGCGACCGGTCCATCATCCTCAGCTACTCGATCATCGACGGGTACAGAAAATTCGTCGACACCCAGGCGCTCGGCGAATCACTGCAGGCATGCATTGGCAACTCATCCGGTGAAACCCTGAACTGGCGGCTGCTGGAGCCAGACGGTGATTTTTTCGAACACCAGGCCTGCAGTTTGATTGGCCTGCAAGTCGAGGCCATTGGCTCGCTCGGTTTTTTAACCGCTGAACCCCAGGACCTGCTGTCCCTGAAAGAAGGCAGCACAGAAGCTGCCCAACTCCTGCGGCTCGATCAGTCGCATATGGGCCATATCCGACGCGCCTTACCGCAATGGTTGCTGCAAGCCTCGCAGGCCGATCAATCGGCTTACGGGCGCTACATGATCGACCTCGCCAATCAGAACGCCCGGGACGAGGGGAAAACCTTCATGGACGGCCTGCCGACTATCACCGATTTTACGCGCCAGGCCCTGAAGGCATTGCTCACCCGGGATCACCCCGAGGCCACCGGCCTGGACCCTGAGCACATTGTAATAACGGTCACCAGCCAAGTGATCTGGGGCACGGTCACGATACCTGGCAGGACGCAAACCGAGACATTCAGCCTGGTTGAATTGGCCTTGCAAAACCTGATCGCGCTCCCGCTGGGAAACAAAACCGTGAGCTACAAAAGTGGGCGCCCGACACCCGCCTGGCTGACGCCCACCTATGTGGAACAACTGGTCACCCAGGCGAATATCGGCCAAAGCTACCCGGCGCAGGTCAACACGCAGTTATTGACCAACACCGAACAAGCCTTGAAGCGTCAACAGTTGTACCGCGGGCAGCTACGCCTGCAACTGCCCTTGCTGGCCTTGCAGTACAAAATCCGCGACCAGTTCAACATTGATGAACAGGGTTATCGCTATGTGCGCGCGGCGATGGCCACCCATGCGCAGGAACGCCGGGTGGATGGCGATGAAGTGGTCATTCGCCCCTTGGCGCTACGCCCAAAGTGGCGTGTGCTAGGCGGTGCGGACACCGTCGACAACATGTTTATCATCGGGCCGCAGGAGCCGAAAAACGGCCCATGCCTCTTGTATCGACCGCTTTCCGACGCGCCTTTGATGCAATTCCCCTCATTGGCCAACCTGCTTTACGCGATCAAGCAAGACACACCATTGCGCCAATCAGTACTCGCGTGGCTTCCCGAAGCCGTACGTTCGGACTACGCCCAGTTCGTCTTCCCCGGTAGCGTGCCTTCGCCCTGGATACTCCCCACGCTGCTCAGCGAGCCGGTGAGTTCATTGGTGATGAGTGGTCCCATCGAATTCAGTACCCAGGCCCTGAGCACAGATCCCTTCACTGAACTTTACAACGCTAACGCCCGTGCCCTGGTGACCTTGGCCGACCGCCAGTCAGTCTCCAATGCCGAAGCTCGCTGGGAGAGCCTGAAGCACGCGGGCTGGCTGATTCTCAATAATGCGTTGCCATTCCTGGGCCGAACCGTGGGTGCCGCGGCCTGGATCTGGCAAATCATGGACGATATCCAGCACATCATCGATGCCGAGGCGAGCGGCGACCGCCCGGCCAGCACCTCGGCGCTGGTGGATGCGTTCCTGACCCTGGGCCTGGTCCTGGCCCTGCATATCAGCCTCCAGCACGCGCCGACACGCACACTTGAAAAGCCCGCCCTGGCACCCGAGCCGCCGCTACGGCGCAAACCTGTGTTCATTCAAAAACCCACCGTCAGCACCGCCGACCTGACCCCAACCCATGAACCGATACTGCGCAGCAGCGGTGCATTGACCCGTGGCCGCCTCAGCCTGGCCAAGCTGCTGGACAGCTTCAGCCTGCCCAAACCCGAAGGGTTGGCGGCCCAAACCGTCACGCCTGGGCCCCACCTGCACCTGTATGCCAAGGGCCAAGCATGGTATGCCCCTGTAGGGGAGCGTTGGTTTGAGGTGACCATCGACGAAAATGACGCGGTGATGATTATCGACCCCAAGGACCCGCGACGGGAGGGGCCATCCTTGATCAACAACCGCCTGGGGCAGTGGTTTGTCGACACCCGGCTGCGGCTGCGGGGCGGCGGGCTGCGTAGCCGACGCAAGAAAGGCGAGCGCCTGAGGCCGCCGAAAATCCACGAGTTACGCGAACAACTGGAGGCTTTCGACTCCCGGACCATGCAGCGGCGCGAGCAAATCATTGAGTCCCAGAGAGCCATCGACGCGGCAACTCCGGCCGATCGTGAAGCCGCCAGCACCGCCTTCCTCACACAGGTTTCCACACGCCTGAGTGAGTTGGACGTGCCGATCGCCCAGCTGAAATCGTTGAACCTGCTCGATAGCGTGCCCAATTACCAGGAGGCCATGCTCGAATACCTGGACGAGCAGATGATACTGGCGCGAAGCGCCACGGCCGAACAGCTGGAGCGTTTTCAGGAGAGCTTGAACACGGCCTCTCAATTCCTGGACGATCCCGAGCCGTCAGATACACAAGCAGCGCTGGAAGACTGCCGCGCCATCGACCTGCAGGCCCAGGACTTGATCAATCGCTTCAGTGACCTGCACTCGCGTTTCAACGAGGCCCGCGCCCTGGGCGAGAAGGGTGTGATGCGGGCTCAACACAATGAAAAGCTATTACCCAAGATAGAACTGGAGAATCTCAAGGCCTTCAGGATCACCTTGTCGCGTTTCCTATGTATTAAGGAGAACGCCCCGGCCGGCTCAGCGACCGCCCGTGCGGTCGTCAACCAGATCGTCGAAAAAACCGAACTGGCGGTACAGAGCCTCTGCGAAACCTTGCAACCAGATACCCCGGTTCCGCTGGATGACCAGATCGAAGCCCTCGATAGCCTGGTGGAACAGTTCACCAGCCTGGACCAAAGCCTGGCCGACTTACCGGCTGACTTTCCCGATGATGTGCATCGGCCTGCCCTTGGAGACCTGCGAGCGCTCACCGAGGAGTTCTCCCAGCGCGCGGTCAAACGCTTGACGGCATTGCTGCGCCAGCGAAAAGCCTGGGAGTCGCACGTGGCGGGCCCGTCCAGGCCCGTGCCGAGGCCGCAGAAAAAGGTGATCAAGACCCGCTTCCAGGGCGTGGTGGTAGGAGAAGAGCGCGCGCCATTAAGTGGCGAATCCACTCCCCTGGTGGAGGTGAAGCAACCGCTGACCGGCAAAGTGATTGCCTTGTTTCATGAAAAGGAACCGGGGGTGTGGGTGGAGCACGAGCGCCCGAGCGCGCCATCGACACACGCCATGCCACGCACCGTGAGCGCCGCCATTGCCAGCGGCCAGACGTTGCTCGACGAGATGGAGCCCTTCATCGAGCGCACCAAGGGCCTGGCCAGTGACACACGACGGTTGCCCGTGGAAATCGAAGAGCGTTTCCACCGCCAGATCAAACAGTTGGAACAGGCCGGCCGTGATATCGAGGAGGCATTGACCGCCAGCAACCTGACTGAAAGCGGGGCTCCGTCGGCAGCCCTGATCAATCGTAATCTCGATACGGCGGTCAAGCGCCTCTATGACGAGGGACGCCGGCTCAAGCTCAACATGCTCAAGCAGCGCCCACCCACAGCCGCCCATGTCGAACTGCTGTACCGCGAAAAAGAGATCGTTATCAAACCGTTGCCCGGCTCACGCAGCAAGCTCTCCGGGCGCAACAAAGGCTATTTGAAGGAGTACGAGATTCTCGACACGCAAAGCTCGAATGCGCTGTGGTATGCCCACTTTCACTATAAAGAGCTGGTAGGTCCCGAAGAGGCTTACACCGCCGCACACCTCAAGACCAAGGCGCAGCGACGATTGGGTGGCAAGTACCAGACACCGACCAGAACCGACGACCACGAGAGCATCGCCGTGTACCGCAGCGAAATAGGCCCTCACCTGGCCCGTTTACTGTTCTTCAAACAGCCCGCTCCGTCGGTGCCCGCGCCCTGACGGCGGCTGGCAATGCCAGGCCTTGTAGAGACGCGCCAGGGCCTGTGCGATATCCGCCTGCGGCACTGCGGCAAACCCCAGCACCAGCCCGGCCCGCAGGTCCGGTGGCGTGCTGGAGTCGGGCAGCCAATAGCTGCTCAAGCCGTTGACCTCCACCGCTACCGCACGAGCCTGCGCCACCAACTGTTGTTCACGGGCCAGGCTGTCCACCCGCACGGTAAGGTGCAGGCCCGCTGCGACATTCGGCAGGCCGCTCACCCCCTCGAGTCCGCTCGGCCATCCGTTCAGCAGCGCATTACGCCGGCTGAGGGCGGCGCGGCGCATGCGGCGGATATGGCGTTGGAAATGGCCCGCCGCCATGAACTCGGCCATCACCGCCTGGGTGCTGACCTCTGAGTGCCGCACATCCACGGCACGACGCCGAGCAAACGCATCGACCAAGGTTGGCGGCAATACCAGGTAGCCCAAGCGCAATGCCGGAAACGCGACTTTGCCGAAGGTGCCCACATACAGCACGCGCCCGCTACGGTCCAACGCCGCCAGCGGCGACAGGGGCGCGCCGCTGTAGCGATACTCGCCGTCATAGTCATCCTCGACGATCCAGCCACCGCTGCGTTCCGCCCAGGCCAGCAACTCCAGGCGTCGGGCCAGGCTCATGACCACACCCAGGGGGTACTGGTGGGACGGAGTGACATAGGCCAGACGGCAGTCGATGAGGCGGCTCAACGCCGTGCAATCAATGCCCTCCCCGTCCACCGCCACGCCATGCAAACGCCCCCCGGCAAGCGCAAAGGCATGCCCGGCCGCGCGGTAACCCGGGTTTTCAACCGCGACCCCATCGCCAGGCGCCACCAGCAACTGTGCACAAAGGCTGATTGCCTGCTGCGCGCCACTGGTGATCACAATTTGCTCAGCCGTGCACTGCAAGCCTCGGGAGGTGCGCAAGTAGGCAGCGATCAACCCGCGCAGTCGTTCATCCCCCGCCGGGTGGCCGTAACACAGGTGTTCTAAGTTCGGCTTGCGCCAGAAAGCCGCATTCAGCTTGGCCCAGACATCGAAAGGGAACAGATCGAATGCAGGCACCCCCACTCGAAATGCCCGAGGTGGCCCCACAGGTGGCAGGGGCAAATGATTGGTTTCAAGGCGTCCCATGGCCAGACTGTGGATAACTTTTTCGGCCGCTGAAGCCTCTTTTTGAAGGTCATTTGTGGATAACCCTGGGGATAAGCCTGTTGAAAACCCTGTGGATAGTTTTGTGGATAGTTTTTTTGAGGTGGGCAGTTGCGCCACATAAGTGCCGTCGCCGACCCGGCTCTCAATAAACCCCTCGGCGTAGAGCTGATCGTAGGCGCGCACCACACTGTTGCGAGAAATCGACAGCGCCGCCGCCAGGTCACGGCTGGCGGGCAACCGCGTGCCACTGACCAGACGACCGTCCAGCACCCGTTGGCGCAACGCTTCGTACAGCTGGCGAGTCAGCCCTTGGCGGCGATCCAGCTCAATGCCGGCTGGGTTGAACGATAACGGCGGCGCACTGGATGACATGCTGGACTCTCGCGAATTGGACCTATGAAATTGGCCCTAGATGGCTCTTACAACGAACCATTAGCCTGCCTAGGATGCAGGCATTCGCCAAGGAATATTTCCATGTACACACCCCGCGCCTTTGTTCTCGACGATTTGCCCGAACTGCAGCAACTGATCCAGCACACCCGCCTGGCGCAGTTGGTGACCTTTGGTG
Organism: Pseudomonas fluorescens; assembly: GCF_001708445.1. Lineage (NCBI taxonomy): Bacteria > Pseudomonadati > Pseudomonadota > Gammaproteobacteria > Pseudomonadales > Pseudomonadaceae > Pseudomonas > Pseudomonas fluorescens. The sequence goes on along the minus strand of NZ_CP015637.1, from coordinate 6,556,193 downwards.
AGCAAGGCCTGCAAGCCAGCCACCTGCCGCTGTTGATCAACCCCGACGAAGGCCCCAACGGCACACTCTACGGGCACTTGGCCAAAGCCAATCCCCAGTGGCACGACCTGCAAAATGGCAGCGATGCGCTGGTGATCTTTGCCGGCGCAGACGCCTACATCAGCCCGGCGTTTTACCCAGCGAAAGCCGAGCACGGCAAAGTGGTGCCCACCTGGAATTACATCGCGGTGCATGCCTATGGCAAGGCCGAGGTATTCACCGACGCCGAACGTGTGCTCGCCGTGGTCACCGCGCTGACCGATCGTCATGAAGGCAACCGCCCCCAGCCATGGAAAGTCAGCGACGCCCCGGCCGACTACATTGACGGCATGCTCAAGGCCATTGTTGCCTTCGCCCTGCCGATCGAGCGCCTGGTCGGCAAACGCAAACTCAGCCAGAACCGCAGCGCGGCGGATATCGCCGGCGTGCAGGCGGGCCTGGCCACCAGTGTCGACGTGCGCGACCAGACCCTCGCCCGCTTTATGCCTCAAGGAGCGCCAGAATGAGCCAGATCGATATCCGCCCCGTTACCGCCGCCGACCACGCCGCCTGGCTGCCGCTGTGGCAAGCGTACTTGAAGTTCTACAACACCGAACTGCCGGACGCCGTGAGCCAGAACACCTGGCAACGCCTGATCGATCCCCAGGAGCCAACCCATTCAGCCATGGCCTGGCAAGACGGCAAGGCCGTGGGCATGGTCAACTTCATCTACCACCGCTCCAACTGGAGCATCGAGAATTCCTGCTACCTGCAAGACTTGCTGGTGGACCCGGCCCAACGGGGTACGGGTGTCGGCCGCAAGCTGATCGAATTCGTCTACACCACCGCCAAGGCCGATGGTTGCTGCAAGGTGCATTGGCTGACCCACGAGACCAATGCCACCGCGATCCAGCTCTACGAGCGCATCGCCGAACGCCCTGGTTTCATCCAATTTCGCAAAGGTCTTTAAGGAGCGCAGCATGCCCACTTCTCTCGCCGACTGGAAAGGCGTCCCGGCGCCCACCGTTCAACTGCTCGAAGGGCGCTTCATCCGCCTGGAGAAACTCGACCCGGCCCGCCATGGCGACGATCTGTTCAACGCCCTGCAAGGTCCCGGCGCCGATCCCAAGCTGTGGGACTATCTGCCCTATGGCCCCTTCCCCGAGCGCAGCGCCTTCAATGACTGGCTGAACAACCATGCTGCGCACAGCGACCCCTATTTTTTCAGCGTGATCGACCGTGCGACCGGCCAGGTCCAAGGCATCCTCAGCCTGATGTCCATCGTCCCGGAGCATGGCCGCATCGAAATCGGCCACGTGACCTTCGGCGCCCCGATGCAACGCTCGCCAAAAAGCACCGAGGCGGTGTACCTGCTGGCCAAGTACGCCTTTGACCAGGGCTATCGCCGCCTGGAATGGAAGTGCAACAACGCCAACGACCGCTCCAAATACGCGGCCGAACGGTTGGGCTTCAGTTTTGAAGGGGTGTTTCGCCAGCATACGGTGGTCAAGGGCAAGAACCGGGACACCGCGTGGTATTCGATCATCGACTCGGAATGGCCAACCGTTGGGGCGGGGTTTGAAGCGTGGTTGTCGCAGGCGAACCAGGCAGGTTCAGGCCAATTGAAAAGCCTGGCGGAGTGTCGCCGCCAGGCTCTTTAAACGGTTAAGCCAGCTTCTGGGCCAACACCGCAATATGCTCCGGCCCGATCCCGCAGCAACCGCCCAGGTGGCTGGCGCCGCGCGCCTGCCAGTCGGCGGCCCAGTGCAGGTAGCCGGGCGGGTCGAGATCATCACGCAGCGGGTCGAGGCCGTCGTTGGCCGTGGCCTCCTTGGGTTGCGGCGGGAACGCATTGGCGTAGGCGCCGATCTGGATCGCCACGCCCAAGCGTTCGAAGGTCTGGCGCGCCGCATCGATCGCCGCGCCAATCACTTCAGGTTGGCTGCAATTGAACAGCAGGACCTCCACCCCCAGTTGTGCCGCCGCTTCGGCCGCGTCTACCACCGGTTCGCCGGAGCGCAGGCGCGGGACTTCGTCGGTGTCTTCATCCTTCAAGGTAAATGACAGCCAGAACGGTTTCCCATCCCGCGGCAGGCCGGCATGGATGGCCTGCGCCTCGACGATCGAACTCTGGGTTTCCGCCAGCCACAGGTCGACGTGGGGGGCCAGGCCCTGCACCAGTGGTGTCAGCAACTCGTTGACTCGGTCGGCCTCAAACAGGTCTGGCCGATAAGAACCAAACAGCGGCGGCAATGAGCCTGCCACGCGTACGGCCTGGCCGGAAGCCTCCACCGCGCGCCGCGCCAACTCACCTGCCAGCGCCGCCAGGGCCTGGCCCTCGGCGGCAAACCGGGCTTCGCCGATATGAAACGGCACAACGGCGTAGCTGTTGCTGGTGATCACATTGGCGCCGCTCTGGATGTAAGCCGCATGCACCGCCTCCACGGCCTGGGGAGCTTCACTCAACGCCAGCGCTGACCACTCCGGCTGCCGAAACGGCGCGCCTCGGCGTTGCAGTTCGCGGCCCATGCCACCATCGAGAATTACTGTGCGTGTTGCGGGCATATGCTTTTTACTCATAAGCTTATGAAAATAACTCACTATGAGAGTCGTTCTTATAACTATTTAATACGTACACTTCGGTTCATCACAACCTCTTTTTTATTTAGGTGTCGCCCTTGAAACTAAAACCGCTCCTGGCCTTGGGCCTAACGATTCTGGCTGCCTCCACCCAAGCCTTCGGCGGTGCGACTCTGGACCGGGTTGAACAGAAGAAAGAACTGGTGGGGGTGCTGATGGAAAGCTACCCGCCTTTCTCGTTCCTCAACGAACAAAACCAACTCGATGGTTTTGACGTCGATGTGGCGAAGGCCGTGGCGCAAAAACTGGGCGTGAAACTGCGCCTGGAAACCCCTTCCTGGGACGTCATTGCCGCCGGCCGCTGGAGCGGGCGCTATGACATTTGCATCTGCTCGATGACCCCGAGCAAGGCCCGCGCCGAAGTGTTCGACTTCCCGGTGGAGTACTACGCCTCGCCTGCGGTGATCGTGGTCAACGCCCAGGATGAGCGCATCCACGGCGCCAAGGACTTGAGCGGCAAAAAAGTCGGCCTCACCAGCGCCTCCAGTTACGAAAGCTACCTGAACAAAAACCTGGTGATCGAAGGCGCCGAAGACACGCAACTGCAGTACCCCTTCGAGAACGTCCAGATCGCCCCGTACGATACCGATAACGTGGCCTTCCAGGACCTGGGCCTGGGCGCCGGCGTACGCCTGGACGCCATCCTGACCAACCTGGTCACCGCCCAACCACGCCTGAACCAGGACAAACGCTTCAAGCTTGCCGGCGAACCGCTGTACGCCGAACCCAACTCGGTGTCCATCGAAAAAGGCGACCCGCAGTGGGACGCCAAAGTGCGTGAGGTCTTTGCGCAGTTGAAGCAGGACGGCACCTTGAGCCAGCTGTCGAAGAAATGGATTGGCGCCGACATCAGCCAATGACCGCGTTCCCCACTCCTCCCAAGCCACCCGTGACCGAGTCGCGACGCCAGCGACTCCTGGGTTTTCGTACGCGCCTGTACCTGACCTGGGCCGCGCTGTTTTGCCTGTTCGCCAGTTTCTTCCTGAGCTTTGACCTGAAGTTCTCGATCATCCTCGACAAGCTGCCCAACCTGGTGGGCGTGCACCTGGCGCCCAACGGTTTTCTGCAAGGCGCGGCGCTGACGGTATTCCTGTGCCTGTGCTCGATCGTGGCATCATCGATACTGGGTTTCATCACTGCGCTGGGGCGTCTGTCGAAAAGCGCCGTGGCCTTTGGCATTGCGAGTTTTTACGCCTCCTTCTTTCGGGGTACGCCGTTGCTGATCCAGATCCTGCTGATCTATCTGGGACTGCCGCAACTGGGCCTGGTACCGGGCGCCATCGTCGCCGGGATCATCGCGCTGTCGCTGAACTATGGCGCCTACCTGAGCGAGATTTTCCGCGCCGGCATCCTCGGAGTACCCCATGGCCAACGGGAAGCAGCCCTGGCCCTGGGCATGCGCGACAGTGCGATCTTCTGGCATGTCACCCTGCCCCAGGCCATGCGCACGATCATTCCCCCTGCCACCAACCAATTTATCTCGATGCTCAAGGACTCGTCCCTGATCTCAGTGATGGGGGTATGGGAAGTGATGTTCCTGGCCCAATCCTATGGTCGCTCCAGCTATCGCTACATCGAGATGCTCACCACTGCAGCGATCATCTATTGGGTGATGTCCCTCGGGCTGGAGCTGATCCAGGCGCGCATGGAGCGGCATTACGGCAAGGGCTACGTACGACGGACCTAGTCATCCCTTTTGCGACGCACCTTGACCACGCCCATCTGCAAACCAAAGGGGCGGAACACGGCGTTCAGCGATTTCAAGGTTTGATTGCCTTCGCCATGCTCGATATGCACCAGGGTACGCACGGATATCTTGCACATCTGCGCGAACTGGCTCTGGTGCAGGCCTGTGACTTCGGTACGCAGGCGGCGTACGGCGTCGCCTATTTCGAGCGAACCGTCAGACAAGCCCTGCTCGATGCTTTCAATCACTTGTGCACGCTGACTGAGCGAGAGACTCATTGGAGAAAGGCCGGCGCGTGCTTGGGTGTCTCCTGTGACCAGTTCAATGGCACCCTTACACTCACCGCCTTGGCAAAAAGGGTATCCATCTCGTCCAGGTGATCGACCAGGTAGGTGGACTCGTAGCCAAAACGGCAGGGGCTTGCAAAACCTTTATCAGGCTCGGAAAACTCTAGCGTCATCGCATCCTGCCAATGACCGGCATCGAATATCTGCAAGGTAAGCCTGTAGGCATTGTCCATACGCAACTAAATGCACCTCGAGGTAATTGACCGGCCTGATAAACGCAACATAGTGCATAAATCTGACTGTAGCAGCAGACGAAGCGCAATATAATGCAATCAAAGCGCTAAAGTTGGACCCTTAGCTGCATTAAAATGCATATCTATCAAGGTCCCGTACACCATCGTTCGGTCAAAACAGATCCGTTTTTAATCGCCCTGAACTAGAGACAACTCCCGCAAACCAGCGGTCGATGGCCTGACAGTTATCGCCCCGCCATCTCGCTAAATTCCCGGCCTCACTTATCAGAGGTCAGGAATTCATGCCCTTTACACTCCAGAAACTCACGCGTGCGGTCATCCTCGCCATTGGTATTGCCAGCGCTCCCCTCGCCCAGGCGCAAACAGGCACACCTTATCAGTTCGAACTGCTTGTGCCTGACTACGACGACTATGACGATTACGACGAATGGATGTCGGCCCCGATCGAGCAAGCCACTCCCCTCGACGGCTACCTGACTCGCCAAGCCACGACCCTCAATGGCCTACGGGTGGCCCAGGTGCTGGAGCCTGCCTTGATTCGGTTACTGGAATCCGGCGAGCTGACCTCAGAGCAGATCAAAGAGTTGGAACGCTTCAATGAGGCATTGATGCAGCAGCCCGGAGGGGTCGGTGCGGCCCTTGAACAATTGGCCGGCAGCCAGAATGCCAACCTGGCGGCGGCGACCCAGAACATCACACAGCAACTGGGCAGCCAATTGCTGTCGACCCTGCGCGCCCTGCCCACCAATGACGACGCTCATGTCTGGGTACAGGGACTGGGCCAAGACGGCCGCCTCGACAAACAAGGCGGCAGTGCGGGCCTGAAGTACGCCAACCGAGGCCTGCTGACAGGCGCCGACTGGGCACTGGACCACGCCTGGCGGATCGGCGTAATGGGCGCAAAATCCACCAGCCGCCTCGACGCCCAGCGTTTTTCCGCCGACCTGGACAGTTGGCACCTGGGCGGTTATGCCGTGCACCAGGACGGCCCGCTGGGCCTGCGCCTGGGGGCGATCTATAGCCGCCACGCCGGGCAGAACAAACGCAGCGTCCAGTTGCTCGATAACAAACAGCAACTCAAGGGCGACTACAAAGCCCAGAGCCAAACCCTGTTCTCGGAAGTGGGCTATCAGTTGGGCAGCGCGGACTTGAGTATCGAGCCCTTCGGCGGCCTTGGTTATCAACGCTATCACCGCGACCGGTTCCAGGAAAAAGGTGGCCTGGCGGCACTGATCGTTGGCTCACAAACCCAGCAAAACCTGAACAGCACCCTGGGCCTGCGCCTGGCGAGCCAGTATCGGTTCGATAACCAGGTCAGGCTCATCCCCCATATCAGCGCCGATTGGAAACGCCTCTATGGCAAGGTCGACAGCCGCGTCCGCCAGTCCTACCGCTACATGCCGTTCGCGATTGACGACTTCACCCTGGTCGGCGCTTCCCTGGACCGCAACAGCCTGAACTGGCAGGCCGGGCTGGACCTCGCGCTGTCGCCGCAACACACCGTCGGCCTGGCCTACCAGGGGGAAGCGGGCACCAACAGCCACAGCCAGGGCCTGATGGGGCAATGGCAAATGAGGTTTTAACCTCATGAAACCGAGGAACATTCCCTCATAGCGTTGTTATCAGGCCTGACAGCCGCCGGCTACGTTACTGGCTACATTCCGGTCTCCTACACTTGCGAGGCCGGAAATTATGTCGTCGATCTTCCCGTACATCCCTTCCGTCGGTGCCCTGATGGGGTATGGCATACACACACTGGCGCAATCCATATCGCAGACGCCGCCTGGCACCGCCGCAGGTACCCGCCAGGACAAGCCGGCCGGCCGCACAGACATCGCCGCTGCGCTCAACGATCAACCTGCGATCAAGCCCGACGCCCGGTTCAGCTCGGCAACCATCACACTCAACAATGGCAATGGCCTGGACATCGACAACGCCGCCAGGCTGCTTATCCCTAGTGCTCCAGCCGGCACTGCAACCTCGTTGCGCGGCATCGAGATTATCAACAGCGCGACGGCCAAAACCGTTGGCGAGCGCAACGGCTTCACCAGCACCGGCCTGGCACCGGTGTGGCTCGAAAACCACGGCAGCATCACCGGCAAGAATGGCGCCGGGGTAAGGCTGGACGGCGACCAGGATGATGAAGTGGTCAACGCCGGCTTGATCATTGGCAACCATGGCGTAGCGCTGAGCATGGGGGGCGGCAACGATATGCTCATCGTCCGCAGCGGTGGGCGCTTCGAAGGCGTGGTTGACGGGGGCAGTGGCACCAACCAGGTAATTCTGGACGATGCCAGGGGCGGCACATTCGATGGTGCCCGCCAGATGCAGCATCTGTGGGTGGGCTCTGGCAACTGGACCCTCACAGGTGAAGTCCCGGTCAATCAGCAAGGTGCGGTCTACAGCGGTGCAACCCTGGTCAACCAGAGCAAAATCGGCGGTTCCATGACCGTCCAACCTGACGCCACCTACGCCGGCGGCACCGTGGCCAACCTTGAGGTCGCGGGAACATTGCGGCTGGATCCAGCCACCCACGTCGAGCAGGACCTGCGCATGCAACATGGCTCGACGCTGGCCCTGACGCTGGGCGCAGACCAAACCCATACCCCCTCGAACATTGGCAACACCGCCGACCTGCGCGGGGCGACGCTGGCTATCCACGTCGAAAACGAAAACGATGCGCTGCTCTCGCAACCCTTGCAGCTCCTCAGCGCCAAGCACGTCGAAAGCCCGTTCGCCGGCATCACCAGCAACTTGAAGACCCTGGTCCCTACGCTGACTTATCGCCCTGACGGCGTCTTCGTCACCTTCAAACGCAATGATCCCACCGCCTGAGTACCAAATCGCGGACAAAAAAAAGGGGGGCACCTGCCCCCCCGAGGATTAAGCGGTAGTGTCGAAGGCTAGGGATCAGCCTTCGATTTCAATCAGGATTTCGCCCGGGTTGACCCGGTCGCCCTTGGTCACGTGAACCGCAGCCACCTTGCCGGCAATCGCAGCCTGCACTTCGGTTTCCATCTTCATGGCTTCGGTAATCAACACGGCCTGGCCGGCCTTGACCACGTCACCAACCTTGACCAGCACGTCTACGATATTGCCCGGCATCGCCGTGCTCACATGACCCGGCTCGGTGGCTTGCTTGCGCTTGCTGCTGCCGCCGCTGACAAACTCGTTGAGCGGTTCGAACACCACTTCTTCAGGCATGCCGTCGATGGACAGGTAGAAATGGCGCTTGCCTTCAGCCTTCACGCCAACACCGGTGATGTCCACGCGGTAGCTCTCGCCGTGCACGTCGATGACGAACTCGGTCGGTACGCCTTCGCCACCGGCACGGGCCACGCCGCCTGCTTCGGGGATCGGCAACAGCACTTCCGGGGTGAGGGTGCCGGCGTCGCGCTCTTCGAGGAATTTGCGACCGATGTCCGGGAACATGGCGTAGGTCAGCACGTCTTCTTCAGACTTGGCCAATGTGCCGATTTCACCGCGCAGCTTGGTCATTTCCGGCTTGAGCAAATCGGCCGGGCGCACGTCGATCACGTCTTCGCTGCCGATGGCCTGGCGGCGCAACTTCTCGTTCACCGTGCCCGGCGCCTTGCCGTAGCCGCCTTGCAGGTACAACTTCACTTCGTTGGTGATGGTCTTGTAGCGCTCGCCAGCTAGCACGTTGAAGAACGCCTGGGTGCCGACGATCTGCGAAGTCGGGGTGACCAACGGCGGGAAGCCGAGGTCCTCACGCACCCGAGGAATTTCAGCCAGCACTTCCCCCATGCGGTTGAGCGCGCCCTGCTCCTTGAGCTGGTTGGCCAGGTTGGAAATCATCCCGCCCGGCACCTGGTTGACTTGCACGCGGGTATCGACGGCGGTGAATTCGCTCTCAAACTGGTGGTACTTCTTGCGCACCGCGTAGAAGTACAAACCAATTTCCTGCAGCAATTCCAGGTCGAGCCCTGTGTCGAACTCGCTGCCTTTAAGGGCGGCGACCATCGACTCGGTACCTGGGTGGCTGGTGCCCCAGGCGAAGCTGGAGATCGCGGTGTCGATATGGTCGGCACCGTTTTCGATGGCCTTGAGTTGGCACATCGCGGCCAAACCCGCCGTGTCGTGCGAGTGGATGAACACCGGCAGGTTCTGCTCGGCTTTCAGCGCCTTGACCAGTTCGCCCGTGGCGTACGGGGTCAGCAGGCCGGCCATGTCCTTGATCGCCACCGAGTCGCAGCCCATGGCTTCCATTTGCTTGGCCTGGGCCACAAAGGCGTCGATGGTGTGCACCGGGCTGGTGGTATAGGCGATGGTGCCCTGGGCATGCTTGCCGGCGGCCTTGACCGCTTCAATGGCCACGCGCAGGTTACGCACGTCATTCATGGCGTCGAAGATGCGGAACACGTCGATGCCATTCACGGCAGCCTTGGCGACGAAGGCCCTGACCACGTCGTCACTGTAGTGGCGGTAGCCCAGCAGGTTCTGGCCACGCAGCAGCATTTGCAGGCGCGTGTTAGGCAATGCGGCGCGCAGTTTACGCAGGCGTTCCCACGGGTCTTCCTTCAAAAAGCGCACACAGGCATCGAAGGTCGCGCCGCCCCAGACTTCCAGGGACCAGTAGCCGACTTTGTCGAGCTTGTCGCAGATCGGCAGCATGTCGTCGGTGCGCATGCGGGTCGCCAGCAACGATTGGTGAGCGTCGCGCAGGATGGTGTCAGTAACGAAGATTTTCTTGCTCATTATTATGTTCCTCACAGGCCTGCGTGGGCGGCGATGGCGGCGGCGATGGCCAGGGCCAGCTCTTCGGGTTTGCGCTTGATCGAGTAGTTGGTCAGCTCAGGATGGCTTTCCACAAAACTGGTGTTGAACTGGCCGCTGCGGAATTCCGGGTTGCGCAGGATTTCCTGATAGTAAGCGGCGGTGGTCTTCACGCCTTGCAGGCGCATGTCATCCAGGGCACGCAGGCCGCGGTCCATGGCTTCTTCCCAGGTCAACGCCCACACCACCAGTTTCAGGCACATGGAGTCGTAGAACGGCGGGATGGTGTAGCCGGTATAGATCGCCGTGTCGGTGCGCACGCCGGGGCCGCCGGGCGCGTAGTAACGGGTGATCTTGCCGAAACTGGGCAGGAAGTTGTTTTTCGGGTCTTCGGCGTTGATACGGAACTGCAACGCGAAACCACGGTGCTGGATGTCTTCCTGCTTCACCGACAGCGGCAGGCCCGAGGCGATGCGGATCTGCTCGCGGACAATGTCGATCCCGGTGATTTCTTCGGTGATGGTGTGTTCCACCTGCACCCGGGTGTTCATCTCCATGAAGTACACCTCGCCCTCGGCGAGCAGGAACTCCACGGTGCCGGCGTTTTCGTAGCCCACAGCCTTGGCCGCGCGCACCGACAGGTCGCCGATATAGGCGCGCTGTTCCGGGGTCAACTGCGGGCTCGGGGCGATTTCGATAAGCTTTTGGTTGCGGCGCTGGATCGAGCAATCGCGCTCGAACAGGTGCACCACATTGCCAAAGCTGTCACCGAGGATCTGCGCCTCGATATGCTTGGGGTTGACGATGCATTTTTCCAGGAACACTTCCGCCGAACCGAACGCCTTGGTAGCTTCGGAGATCACGCGAGGGAAGGCTTGTTCAAGTTCTTCGCGGCTGTTGCAACGACGGATGCCGCGACCGCCACCACCGGAGGTGGCCTTGAGCATCACCGGGTAACCGATACGGTCGCCTTCAGTGAGGGCTTCGGCGATATCGGCGACATTGCCTTCAGTACCGGGCGTGACCGGTACGCCGGCCTTGATCATGCTGCGGCGCGCTTCGGTCTTGTCGCCCATACGGCGAATCACTTCAGCCGAAGGACCAATGAATTTGATCCCACGTTCGGCACAAATGTCTGCCAGTTCGGCGTTTTCCGACAGGAAGCCGTAGCCGGGGTGCAAGGCATCACAGCCGGTTTCCACCGCCAGGTTCACCAGCTTGCGCGGGTTCAGGTAGCCGGACAGGGGCTCGGCACCGATGCTGTGGGCCTCGTCGGCACGCTTGACGTGCAACGCATGGCGGTCGGCGTCGGAATAGACCGCGACCGAGCGAATGCCCATCTCGGCGCAAGCACGCACGATTCGTACGGCAATTTCACCACGGTTGGCGATCAGGATCTTTTTTATCACTTGGAAATTCCCTTGAGCCGATTGCTGCGTTCTTCGACCCGCTAGACCCGGGTCGGCGCGTGACCAAATGTTTCAAGCCAGTCGCAGCCCCACACTAAGCCCGTAGAGGGATTAACAAAAATCAATAATTATTGGGTCGCGCATAAGTAAAGACTTATAGTCGACACACTGGATGGGATCGAGGGGATTTAAAAATGCGTAAGTCATTGATGAGACTGACATTACGGCAATTGCAGATCTTCAATGAGGTGTGTGATTTGCGCTCGTACAGCCGTGCCGCCGAGGAAATGTCTCTCACCCAACCGGCCGTCAGCCTACAAATTCGCCAGCTGGAAGAGCTGATCGGCCAGCCGTTGTTCGACTATGTGGGCAAAAAGCTCTACATGACCGAGGCCGCCGAAGCCCTGCAACGGGCCAGTCGCGATATTTTCGGGCGCCTGGAAAACCTCGATATGCAGCTATCAGACATGCAGGGTTCGTTGCAGGGCCAGTTGAAGCTGGCCGTGGAATCCAGCGCCAAGTATTTCGTACCGCACCTGTTTGCCGCGTTCAAGCGCCAGCATCCCGAAGTGCAGTTGCACCTGACGGTGGTCAACCGTGCCCAGGTGATCCGCAGGCTTTCGGACAACCGTGATGACTTGGTGATCATGTCCATGGTGCCTCAGGACATGGGCCTGGAGTTCCTGCCGTTCCTTAACAACCCCATCGTTGCCGTGGCGCCACCCGATCACCCTTTGAGCCTCCAGGGCCCCTTGCGCTTGCAGGACCTGGAACCCTACACGCTGTTGCTGCGCGAACCGGGCTCCGGTACACGGCTGGCCTGCGAGGAGTACTTCAAGGAAAAACGCGTGCACTTCACCCAGACGGTGGAGGTGGCCTCGGCCGAGGCGCAGCGTGAGTGCGTGGTGGCAGGGTTGGGCGTGGCCTTGTTGACGCGCCACGCCCTGAACCTGGAACTGGCCACCGGCGGGCTCAAGGAGCTGCCGGTGGAAGAGCTGCCGCTGTACCGCAGTTGGTGCCTGGTGCAGGCCAAGGCCAAGCGCCTGTCACCGGTGGCCCATGCATTCCTGGGCTTTATCCGCAGCGAGCGGGTGCAGATCAGCGCGTTGGCTGAGCGCTTCGCTGGGCAGCCGCGGGTGCCTGCCAGTGCAGTTCCGGGTAGTCACTGATGCTCTGCTGCAGCTGGCGCTGGTCGCAGCGGTCTTCGATTGCGCGACGGAACGCCATGCGGCGCTGGTCTTCCTGTTGACGACGGGTCTTGACGGAGCTGTTGCTGTCTTCGTAGTGCCGGGTCATTTTGGAGTCTCCCAATGCGAGTACGGGGAGTACAGGATCGGCTCGGCGGATGACATGACGATGACAGCCTGGTGAAGATTCTGGACACACAGAAGATGCAAAGGTGGGAGGGGACAAGCCCCCTCCCACCTTTGGAACGAATGCAACCTTAGAATCAGTCGTCGAGGGCTTTGACGGACTTGGGCGAGAGCCGCAGGCTGCGCAGACTGCGCTTCACGCTCTTGAGGTGATTGACCAGGCTCGGACCGCGCGCCATGGCCACACCCATCGCCAACACGTCGATCACCACCAGGTGGGCGATGCGCGACGTCAGCGGCGTGTAGATTTCCGTGTCTTCATGCACGTCGATCGCCAGGTTGACCGTGGACAGTTCCGCCAACGGCGTCTGGCTCGGGCACAAGGTGATCAACGTGGCGCCGCTTTCACGCACCAGGTTGGCGGTGATCAGCAGGTCTTTGGAGCGACCGGACTGGGAAATGCAGATGGCCACGTCGGTCGGCTTCAAGGTCACGGCCGACATTGCCTGCATATGCGGATCGCTATAGGCCGCAGCGGTCAACAGCAGGCGGAAGAACTTGTGCTGGGCATCCGCGGCGACAGCACCTGATGCGCCAAAACCGTAGAACTCGACACGCTGGGCCTGGGACATGGCGGTCACGGCCTTTTGCAGCTCCACCGGGTCGAGCTTCTCACGCACTTCCATCAGGGTGTGCAGGGTGGTGTCGAAGATTTTCAGGCTGTAGTCAGCGACCGAGTCGTCTTCATGGATCGCAAACTGCCCGAAGCTCGCGCCAGCGGCCAGGCTTTGGGCCAGCTTGAGTTTCAAGTCCTGGAACCCGGAGCAACCGATGGCGCGGCAAAAACGCACGATGGTCGGCTCACTGATGCCCACGCTGTGGGCCAGGTCGGCCATGGAACTGTGCATGACGGCCGCAGGGTCTAGCAGCACGTGATCGGCAACCTTGAGTTCCGATTTGCGTAACAGGTGGCGCGACTGGGCGATATGTTGCAACAGGTTCAAAGGGCAGGACTCTTGTTATTGGCAGGCGCCAGGGATGTAGCAAGCTTGTAGTTATACTACAAGAATTGTCGTTTTGCCCGTCCGATGCATCACTTAATCGCCCTGCTGCCCTTTGAATCTAAGGGCAGGCGAGTTGTAGCCACAATGGCTGAAGGCCCGGTGCTAGGAAAAATCTGCTTTTTTTCGTAACAACTCTGCCAGGCCATCGGCTTCCATCGGTCGACTGATCAGGTAGCCCTGCACCTCGTCACAACGCTCCCCCCGCAGGAAATCCAACTGCTGTTGGTCTTCCACGCCTTCGGCCACCACCTTGAGCGCCAGCCCGTGGGCCATTGCAATGATCGCCCGCGTAATGGCCGCGTCTTCGCGCCCCTGGCCGAGGCCACGAATAAAGGTCTGGTCGATCTTCACGTAGTCCACCGGGATGCGCTTGAGGTAGCTGAGGGACGAATAACCGGTGCCGAAATCATCAATGGCCAGCTTCACCCCCAGGTCCCGCAGTTGCTGGAAAGTCGCGATGATGTGTTCCACGCTGTCGAGCAGCTGGCTTTCGGTCAGCTCCAATTCGAGGTATTGCGGGTCCAGCCCGGTTTCTTCCAGCACCTGGCGCACCAGGCTGACCAGCTTGCCCTGGCGCAACTGGTGCACCGACAGGTTCACCGACACCCGGATCGGCGCCAACCCTTGGCGCTGCCACTCGCAGGCCTGCCAGCAGGCCTGGCGCAGCACGAACTCGCCCAGCGGCACGATCAGGCCGGTTTCTTCGGCCAGGCCGATAAAGTCCCCCGGTGGCACCATGCCCCATTGCGGATGCTCCCAGCGAATCAACGCCTCGGCGGCGTTCAGTTGGCCGGTGGCCAGGCATAATTTGGGTTGGTAGAACACCGTGAGCTGGCGCTCTTCAATGGCTTTACGCAGATGGTTTTCCAGTTGCAAACGCTCCAGCGTGCTGGCTTGCAGGCTGTCGGTGTAGAACTGGAAGTTATTACCGCCCAGGTGCTTGGCATGCTGCATGGCCATGTTCGCCTGGCTGACCAAGGCTGAAATTTCCCGCGCGTTGTCCGGTAACAGGCTGACCCCCATGGAGGCACTGACTACCAGCTCATGCCCTTCCACTGCCACCGGCACACGCAGCTTGGCCAGTAGCCGCGTGGCGACCCGCGCGAGGCTCGACAAGTTGCCATAGGCATCGAAGAGCACAGCGAATTCGTCGCCGGACAGTCGCGCAATGGTGTCGGCTTCCGGCAGGGCGTTGATCAAGCGCCGCGCCATTTTCTGTAACAACTGGTCGGCCACTTCATGGCCCAGGCTGTCATTGAGCAACTTGAAGCGGTCCAGGTTGATATGCAGCAGCGCCAGGCTACGCCCGCCCTGGCGGACGCGCTGGTGGGCTTCGCGCAGGCGTTCGCGAAACAGCGAGCGATTGGCCAGGCCGGTCAATTCGTCATAGTGGGTGAGGTAGCGCATACGCTCCTCGGACTCACGCCGCGCCGACAGATCGGCGAAAAAGCCCACGATATGGCTGACTTTTCCTCGAGCATCCCGCACGACATTCAGTTGCAGCCACTGCGGATACAACTCGCCGCTCTTGCGTGTCTCCACCAGTTCACCCTGCCAGGTGCCGTGGCTGAGCAGCGCCTGGCGGATCACCGGGAAGTGACGCCGCGCATCACGACTGCTGGGCAACTCCACGACATTGCGACCCAGCATATCGTCGATGTCGAAGCCGGTGACGCGGCTGAAAGCCCGGTTGACGGCGATCAGCACGTAGTCCGGGTCAAGGATCACAATGCCTTCACTGGCGGCTTCGAACACGGTCGAGGCCAGGCGCTGTTGTTCTTCCAGGGCCTTGCCGGCACTGATATCGCGACGGGTACCCAGCATGCGCGTGACCCGTCCGCTGGGCGCACGCTCCACGGCGCGGCCACGGTCTTCGATCCACACCCAGTGGCCATCGCCATGACGCACGCGGTATTCCACCTGGTAGTCCTCACTGCGGCCCTTGAGGTGCTCCACCAGGGCACGCTTGAGCAACGGCAGGTCGTCGGGGTGCAGGCGCGGCTTGAGGTGGCTGAGCATCGCCGTGACGTACTCGGGCTCCAGCCCGAACAGCTCTTTGAGCTGGGTGTGGTGCACCTCGTCGGTTTGCAGGTTCCAGTCCCACAGCCCCAGTTCGCTGGCTTGCAAGGCCATCGCCAGGCGCGCTTCGCTTTTATTCAGGGCCAGGCTGGCCGCGTCCAGTTCCTGGCTGCGTTGCGCCACACGGTCTTGCAGGCCGATTTGCGCTTCGCGCAGTTCCTGTTCGACTTGGCGGCGTTGCTCGACTTCGCGCACCAGGTCCTGGTTCAACTGCTCACTGCGCTGTTGCGCCTGCTGGAGATGTTCGATCAGCGCCTGGTTTTGGAAACGTCGCAACAGCCCGCGCTGGATCAGGCGATTGACCTGCCACGCCACCACGCTCAGGGACGCCAGCAGGATCAGGCCAAGTACCCCCCAGCCTTGTTGTTGCGGGGCACCGTTCCAGAACAGATAGACGATGGCCGGCACCAGGCATGGCAAGGCGAATGACAGGAATGCGGGCAAGCTCACCGCGTAGGCCACGCTGGCAGACAACGTGGCCGCACCGATCAGGCCGAACACCCAGGCCTGCTGCGTAAAGCTGTCCACCGGCACCAGGGCAATGGCGGCAGTGGCCAGGGTCAGCCCGCTGGCGGCCGAGCCGAGCATGAACCTGCGGCGCCAGATCGGCTGCGCCTGGCGGCTGGGCATGGCCGAATCAAAGGCCGCCACCTGGATCACGCGCATGGCCACCAGGGCGAGCAGCCAGACCAGCCAAATGCTGTCCAACAGGTATTGCGTGGGGTTCCAGAGCAGCCAGGCGCAGACCAGGCCGTTGACCAGCATCAACAGGGTCGGCAGCAGCGAGCCCTGATAGAGCAGGCGTGTGCGCTCGACCGCCATCTCGGTGGCGTAGTGTTTGTGGATGACCTGCGCTGGCGCCGCCGAGGGGCTGAACAGATCGGTGCTGAGAGTCATAGGCAGTGTTCTTATAATGGTGAGCCCGAAACGTCGACGGAGCATACACAAGCAAGCGCTTGGGCCAAACTGCTCCACGTCATAAAAACTGCATGGTCATCCGGCGCAAACCCAGGGGCCAGACAGCTTGAGCGAGACGCTGCGCGGGCTGCGGCCATTGACTGACCGGTCATCACCCCATGCAGAATGTTCAGCCGCCCGGAATCACCGTGGATGTTTTCCGTCGACCACCCGGCATTGGGGTTTGCCCCACTCCCCCCAGCACCCTAGAATGCGCCGATGCGCGATGATCTCTCTCTTTTGCTGAACTCCCTCAACGATGCCCAACGCCAGGCCGTAGCGGCCCCCGTTGGCCGTCAGTTGGTCCTGGCCGGTGCTGGCTCCGGTAAAACCCGAGTGCTGGTGCACCGTATCGCCTGGTTGATCCAGGTCGAGAACGCGTCCCCGCACTCCATCCTGTCGGTGACCTTCACCAACAAGGCCGCTGCCGAGATGCGCCACCGCATCGAGCAGTTGATGGGCATCAGCCCGGCCGGTATGTGGGTGGGCACCTTCCACGGCCTGGCGCACCGCCTGTTGCGGGCGCACTGGCAGGAGGCCGGGCTCGCCCAGACGTTCCAGATCCTCGACAGCGATGACCAGCAACGCCTGGTCAAGCGCGTGATCCGCGAACTGGGGCTCGACGAACAGCGCTGGCCTGCGCGCCAGGCCCAGTGGTTTATCAACGGCCAGAAAGACGAGGGCCTGCGCCCGCAGCATATCCAGGCCAGCGGCGACCTGTTCCTGGCCACCATGCGCAGCATTTATGAAGCCTATGAGGCCGCCTGCGCGCGCGCCGGCGTGATCGACTTCTCCGAGTTGCTGCTGCGCGCCCTCGACCTGTGGCGCGACAACCCAGGCTTGCTGGCCCATTACCAGAAGCGCTTCCGGCATATCCTGGTGGACGAGTTCCAGGACACCAACGCCGTGCAGTACGCCTGGTTGCGCCTGTTGGCCAAAGGCGGCGACAGCCTGATGGTGGTGGGCGACGACGATCAGTCGATCTACGGCTGGCGTGGCGCGAAAATCGAGAACATCTACCAGTATTCCGAAGACTTCCCCGACGCGGTCACCATTCGCCTGGAGCAGAACTACCGCTCCACCGCCGGTATCCTCAAGGCTGCCAACGCCTTGATCGCCAACAACACCGGGCGCCTGGGCAAAGAGCTGTGGACCGACGGTGGCGAAGGCGAAGCGATCAACCTGTACGCGGCCTTCAACGAACACGATGAAGCACGCTACGTGGTGGAAACCATCGAGAGCGCGCTGAAAACCGGCCTGGCGCGCAGTGATATCGCGATTCTGTACCGTTCCAACGCCCAATCGCGGGTATTGGAAGAAGCCCTGCTGCGCGAGCGCATCCCGTACCGCATCTATGGCGGCCAGCGCTTCTTCGAGCGTGCGGAAATCAAGAACGCCATGGCCTACCTGCGTTTGCTCGAAGGCCGCGGCAACGATGCGGCGCTGGAGCGGGTGATCAATATCCCGGCCCGTGGCATCGGCGAGAAAACCGTTGAAGCCATTCGCGACCACGCGCGCCATGCCGATGTGTCGATGTGGGAAGCCATGCGCTTGCTGATCGCCAACAAAGGCTTGACCGGCCGGGCTGCCGGGGCGCTGGGGGTGTTTGTTGAGCTGATCGAGAACCTGGCGGCCAAATGTTCGGAAATGCCGCTGCATTTGATGACCCAGACCGTCATTGAACAGTCCGGGCTGATTGCCTATCACGAAGCCGAAAAGGGTGAAAAAGGCCAGGCCCGGGTAGAAAACCTTGAGGAATTGGTCAGCGCCGCCCGTGCATTCGAAAACACCGAGGAAGATGAAGAGCTGACCCCGCTCGCAGCCTTCCTCGGCCACGCCTCGCTGGAGGCGGGTGACACCCAGGCCGACGAGCACGAAGACAGCATCCAGCTGATGACCTTGCACAGCGCCAAGGGCCTGGAGTTTCCCTATGTGTTCCTGGTGGGCATGGAAGAAGGCCTGTTCCCCCACAAGATGAGCCTGGAAGAACCCGGCCGCCTTGAGGAAGAACGCCGCCTGGCCTATGTGGGCATTACCCGGGCGATGCAGAACCTGGTGATGACCTACGCTGAGACCCGACGCCTGTACGGCAGCGAGACCTACAACAAGGTGTCACGCTTCGTACGTGAAGTGCCGAAAGGGCTGATCCAGGAAGTACGCCTTTCCAACAGCGTCAGCCGCCCGTTCGGCGGTGGCCAGCAGCAGAACTCCAGCAGCATGTTTGCGGGTTCCGAGATTCCGGAAACGCCGTTCAGCCTGGGCCAGCAGGTCAAGCATGCGATCTTCGGCGAAGGGGTGATCCTCAACTTCGAAGGTGCCGGCGCCCAGGCACGGGTGCAGGTGAACTTCGCCGAAGGCAGCAAATGGCTGATGATGGGCTACGCGAAACTCGAAGCGGTCTGAAACAATTCCAAACATGAAGGTTGCTGGCCCGCCCTTGTTTTTAACGAGCGCGGGCCAATATCTGTAACAAGTCCTACAGACCATCCTGAATCGATCTTACGCAAAAGCCCGAAACATTATGTTGCTAGCCACTGTCACGACACCTGTGCAACATGGCGCGCGTGCAATCCACAAATGGGAATTCCCTTTATGAAACGTTTTCTTAGCATCGCCATGGCGTTATGCATAGGCCTGACGATGAGCCTCGACGCCAACGCCAAACGCTTCGGTGGCGGCAAAAGCATGGGCTCGGCACCGACTCACCAGACCAGCCAAATGGCCCCATCCGCCGGTGTAGGCGGTGCTGCCGCTACCGCAGGCGCAGCCGGTGCTGCTGGCGCTGCTGCCAAGGCCGGCGGTGCTTCGCGCTGGTTGGGCCCTCTGGCCGGTATCGCGGCCGGTGGCCTGCTCGCCTCCATGTTCATGGGCGGCGGCTTCCAGGGCATGCAGATCTTCGACATCCTGATCATGGCGGTCATCGCCTTCCTGATCTTCCGCTTTATCGCCGCCCGTCGCCGCAAGCAGCAGGAGCACCTGGCGCCCGCCGGCGCGCCGATGCAGCGTGAAGTGTTCGAGCAGAAACCCGCCATGGGTTCGATCTTCGGTGGTTCGTCAGCCCCTGCTGCCGCCCGCCCAGTGATCAACGCACCGGCCTGGTTCAACGAAGAGCGTTTCGTCGAAGCGGCCCGCAGCCACTTCCAGTCCCTGCAACAGCACTGGGACGCCAACGAAATGGACAAGATCTCCGAGTTCGTGACCCCGCAACTGCTGGAGTTCCTCAAGCGCGAACGCGCCGACCTGGGCGACGGCTTCCAGTCGACCTACATCGATGACCTGCATGTCCAGCTGGACGGTGTGGATGACCGCGCCGACAAGACCATCGCCACCCTGACGTTCAGCGGTGTGTCGAAAACCTCGCGCTTCGACCAAGGTGAAGTGTTCAGCGAAAGCTGGAACATGGAACGTGCCCAAGGCGACAACCAGCCATGGCTGGTCGCCGGTATCCGTCAGAACGGCTGATACCCGCACGCTTGTGCAAGCCGTAACAAAAACCCCGGACTTGTCCGGGGTTTTCTATTTCACGGTTGCACTTATAGCGAGCTACTGTATAAAACGCCCCTATAACCGCGCCATCTAGCAAGAGGATCCCGGACGTGGAAGAAGTCATCGAACAATTGCGTGAAGCCAACGAACCGGTTCCGGTTCCTCTGGAGCTGCCTGATGAAGACCAGCTGGTGGAAATCGAAGAAGAGCTGTTCATCAATATTCCGTTCGTCTTCAAGGAGTTTCTGCTGACCGTCAGCGACGTGGTGTACGGCAGCCTTGAGCCGGTGACCGTCACCGACCCGCAATCCCACACCTACCTGCCGGAAGTCGCAGCAAATGCCTGGGATAGCGGCGTGCCGCGCGAGTTGATCCCGATCTGCCAGGACGGCGACGACTATTACTGCGTTGAAGAAGACGGCACGGTGGTGCTGTGGTCCGGCGAAGAAGAACTTGTCACCGAGGAGTCTTGGGAATCGGTATGGCACTGGGCGCGGGACGTCTGGTTGGAAAGCTAAGACCTGATCCCCGTGGCGAGCGGGCTTGTCGAATCGTCGCACCGCCCGCGTTGGGCTGCGCAGCAGCCCCCCATCAGTGCTCCGGCGTATCCTTATGGTTATCCAGCGTCTCCAGCAAGGCGACCTGCATCCGCGTATGCACACGGATAAACCAGCGCCACAGCACAGCCGCCACCGCCGCCGCGACCACAGCGATCAGCACCAGCAGCTTGTTGGTCGGCAGAATACTCGCCGACAAGGCGGCCAATAGCAGGAAAATCACCAGCAGCGACAGGATCGGGATCAGCTCGGCGATCACCCGACGCACGCGCTGGGTATGTCGTCCGGCCATCTCCGGCTTGACGCTCATCTCTGCCAGCAACATCGACAATGCCTTGAGCTTGCGGTACGCCGCAATCAGGAACGGCAGCGACAACAATAATGCCCCGCCCCAGATCAATGCCTTCTGCCAGCTTGGATCACTGATCCAACCTTCCAGAGACGCGCCAATACGCACCGCGAAGTAGCTGCCTGCAAAAAAGATCGACACCACCAGCGCCAGGTTCACCCCCACTTGCAGGATGATCTTGCGGATCATCGACACCAGCATCGCGCCTTCACCCTGAGGCTGAATGCTGCGCAACCATTCACCATACAACCCGAACACTCGGCTCATACGCTTGGGCATCACTGCCGCGATCTTCAACGACAACGGGTCGGCGCCGCGAATCAGGTACGGCGTGAGCAGCGTGGTGATCGCCGAAACGGCCACCGCCACCGGGTACAGGAAGTCGCTGGTCACCTGTAACGTCATCCCCAGCGCGGCGATGATGAAGGAAAACTCGCCAATCTGTGACAGCCCCATGCCAACCCGCAACGAAGTGCGGCCATCGTTGCCAGCGATAAACGCGCCGATCCCACAGGACAGCATCTTGCCCAACACCACGGCGACGGTGATCACTGCAATCGGCCAGGCGTATTGCAACAGGATCTGCGGGTCGATCATCAAGCCAATAGCCACGAAGAAGATCGCGCTGAACATGTCGCGAACCGGCTCGATCAAGCGCTCGATCTTAATCAACTCGCGGGACTCAGCCATGATCGCGCCGATCAGGAACGCCCCCAGCACCATGCTGTATTCCAGCTTGACCACCAGCAGGCAAAAACCGAAGCACAGGCCCAATACAGTGATCAGCAGCATCTCGTTGCTGTCGAACTTGGCCACATAGGCCAACAAACGCGGCACCAGCAAAATGCCGATGACCAACGCGACGATCATGAACAGCGAGAGCTTACCGACCGTGGAAAACACTTCGCCCGAGCTGACCGTGCCACTGACGGCGATACTCGACAGCAAAGCGATGATGCCGATGCCGAGGATGTCTTCCACGATCAGCACGCCGAAAATCAGCTGGGCGAAGCGCTGGTTTTTCATCTTCAGGTCATTGAGTGCCTTGACGATGATGGTGGTCGAGGAGATCGCCAGGATCGCGCCGAGGAACAGCGAGTCCATCGTGCTCCAATCGAACCAGCGGCCAATCTCGTAGCCGATCCAGATCATGAGGATGATTTCGAGGAAGGCGGCAATAAATGCCGTGGCGCCCACCTTGAACAACTTGCGCAGGCTGAACTCCAGGCCCAGACAGAACATCAGGAAGATCACCCCCAGCTCGGCGAGGGTCTTGATGGTGTCTTCGTCGTGGATCAGGCCAAATGGCGGGGTGTGGGGCCCGATGATGAACCCGGCGACGATGTACCCCAGCACCACAGGTTGTTTGAGACGGTGAAACAGGATGGTGACAACCCCGGCCACCAGCATGATCACGGCCAGGTCCTGGATAAAGCTGATGGCGTGCATGGCGAGGGCCTCCTTGAGGGTGCTGGCGCTTTTCCCACTTCCGCCCGCACCTTTGAACGGTCGCAAAGTGCGGAAGGAAAAGTCTGCCTTGATCGTAAGAAATGCCCTGATATGGGCTTTTGAAGGTTAACACCGCGACTTCCGCCGGAAAGCCGGTGCAATATATGGAAACAGATCGGTGCAGGCGTGACGGCAAGGCGCCCACCGGCGTCCCGTTAGGGATGGCGCTGCAAAGATTCCAGCACCCGAAGAGGTGCCTCCCCAACCAATGCCTACAACCGTGAGTGTGCTATGGAACCCGGAAACGCCCAGCTGTCGATGACGGTATTGATGACCCCCGATATGGCCAACTTCTCTGGCAATGTCCACGGGGGCACCCTGCTCAAGTACCTCGACGAAGTGGCCTACGCCTGCGCCAGCCGTTACGCCGGCCGCTATGTGGTGACGTTGTCGGTAGACCAGGTGATTTTTCGTGAACCGATCCATGTCGGCGAGCTGGTGACCTTCCTCGCGTCGGTCAACTACACCGGCAATACGTCGATGGAAGTGGGCATCAAGGTGGTGACCGAGAACATCCGCGAACGCTCGGTGCGCCATACCAACAGTTGCTTCTTCACCATGGTAGCCGTGGACGATCAGCGCAAACCCGCCGCCGTGCCGCCGCTGCAACCGCATAACAGTGAGGAAAGACGCCGGTTCGTGCAGGCCCAGCAACGCCGGCAGATTCGCCAGGAGCTGGAAAAGCGTTACCAGGAAATAAAAGCCGACGCGCTATAAACCCCAAGCGGTAAACCCAATCAAAATGTGGGAGGGACTTGCTCCCTCCCACATGGGGTTCTGCGTATTTACAGGCCGATCGGCGTCGCTTCGAAGCGCACGCGCGGATGAGCAATACGATCCTGGGCCCGCACCAATTCCAACTCGTAACTGGCACAGGCCTGGGTTTCCAGCAGCACTTCATGCACCGCCGCGGCGGTGAATTCGAAGGCGGCCAGCAGGCTATCGCCCAGCAGCACCCGCGCCAGGAACAACCCCGAGGTCAGGTCGCCCACGCCCACTGGCTGGCGGGGGAACGCCAACAGCGGGCGGCGCAGGTGCCAGCTGCCGTCGGCAGTAACCAACAGCATTTCGAAGCCATCCGGCAGCTTGCCCGGATAATCCAAGTGTTTGACCAGCACCGCCTTCGGCCCCCGGGCCAGCAACGCCTTGGCCATGCCCAGGCAGTCGAACAGCGACTGCGGCTTACGACCGGCAAAGCTGTCCAGCTCCAGTTGGTTTGGGCAGAGGAAGTCGGCCATGGCGGCGGCCTCCTCCAGCAGGAAATCGCTGACCTCCTGCGGCACGATGCAGCCTTTTTCCGGGTGCCCCATGACCGGGTCGCACAGGTACAGGGCCTTCGGGTTGATCGCTTTGATCCGCGCCACACCGGTGAGAATGGCGCGACCCTGATCGGCACTGCCCAGGTAACCGGACAAGATAGCGTCGCAGTTGCCCAACTCACCAATGGCCGCAATGCCTTCCACCAACGCCGGAATCTGCTGCGGCGCCAACACTTCCCCTGCCCACTGTCCATACTGGGTGTGGTTGGAGAACTGCACCGTGTTCAGCGGCCAGACGTTCACCCCGACGCGCTGCATGGGAAACACGGCGGCGCTGTTTCCGGCGTGGCCAAAGACCACATGAGACTGGATCGCAAGCAGATGAGGTGTGCGTTTCATGCAGGAGATTTCCGTAAAGCCGTTTAAATTCTGGCCGCGCAGTATGCGACTAAACGCAGCCTATACGACAGACCGGCGACACAGTTAAGCTGCTCTCACTTTGTTGGAGTTTTTCGCATGCTGACCTTGGGAAACATCTTCGTGTTGATGCTGCTGGCGACCGGTGCCGCCTGGGTCTGGCACAACCACGGCCTGCGCGAGCTGGCGTTGGAGCGGGTCAAGCAGCATTGCGCCAAACTCGACATCGAGCTGTTGGATGGCGCCGTGGCACTCAAGCGCATCGGCTTTGTGAAAGATGCCAACGGCCGCCGGCGCCTGGCGCGGGTCTACAACTTTGAATTCACGGTGACCGGGGAAACCCGCCATCCGGGAACCATCACCCAGTTCGGCGCCCACAGCGCACAAATCGAACTGGCGCCCTACCCCTTCGAGATCAAGACACCACTGCCCAGCGCCGAGGTCATCGAGCTGAGCCAATGGCGCCAGGACCACGCCACCAAGCATCGTCACTGACGGCAGGCGGCCAGCGAACGCTGTAGCAGGGCCACGTCCTGGGGTTCGCTGAAGATCAATTCGATGCGTGAGTCGCGCCGCCATTCGCTGGGTTGCCAGGCAATCGGGCTGTTATCCACAGCGTTGGCGGATAGCCAGCCCTCGCCACTGTGGATAACCAGTTTGGCGCGGCGCCAGCCGAGACCGGTCAGCCACTGATGCAGGCGCTGCGGGTCGAATTGCTGGCTCGGGTGCCAGCGCCAGCCGATGCTCCAGCCACCGTCCTGAGCCTGGCTCAGGCAGATCGGCAGCAGGGGATCGCTCCAGATGGCCGGTATTTGTGCGAGGCCTTTGGGCACCGTGAAGTTATCCACAGTGGCGCCGGCCCGTGCGCTTGAGCCTGGTAAGCGGTTCAGCGGCAATTGCGCCTGGCGGGTCCAATACACCGGGCAATCGGGTAACTGCCGTTCGATGGCCTGACGCTGTGCGGTGTCCAGCGCCTCATCTTTGTTCAAGACCAACAGCCCGGCACTGGCCAGCGCTTCCAGCTGCGCAGGTGGCAAGGGCTTGCCCGCCGCCAGGGCTTGGGCATCCAGTACCAGGACGCAGGGTTGAACCGTCAGCACGTCCTGCCACGGCGGGTCCCGCAGTTGCTTGAGCAATTGCGCCGGGTGGCCCAGGCCCGAAGGCTCGATAAAGACACGGTCAGGCTTGGCCTTACGCAGCAGACGGCCAAGGCCCACCTGGAACGGGGCGCCATTCACACAGCACAGGCAGCCACCGGCAACTTCGCCCAAGGCAATGCCATCGTCATCCTGAGTCAGCAGCGCGGCGTCCAGGCCAATCTGCCCGAACTCGTTGATCAACACCGCCCAGCGCTCGTTGGCCGGACGTTGAGCGAGCAGGTGCTGGATCAGGCTGGTCTTGCCGGCACCCAGGGGCCCGGCAATCACGTGGGTGGGAATGTTCTGCAGCATAAGAGGCATCATTTTGACCGTGTAGAGCGCTTGATCCTACGCGGTTATGCCAGCCAATCCAGCGTCAGGATCAAGCGTCGCTCATCCGCCTTCAAGGCCGGCGAGCGGTGAATCAGGCCATGACCCTCGTTGCCATGCCATTTCGTACCCTTGAGTAGAGCCACCTCACCGCAGAGGATTTGCTCGATGCGGTCAGTGGGTTCAGCATCCGACTGGCCCAACGTGCGACGGTCCATCACCCCCTCGCGCAACCACTGGCTGCCGATGCCGGCATAGGTGGTGATCAGCCGCACAGGCACATGATCAACATGAAAACGCGGGCACATGGCCTTGTCCAACAACCGCAGGCGCACGCCGATGCGCCTGGCGCCCAGCAGGCAGGCAAAGGCGCTGATCAGCCACGACACATCGGCGATAAAGCCCTCATAACCCTCAAGATCGCGGCAACTGGACGCCAGGCCGTGCAGATTGGGCTCGGCGCCTTCGCTGTCCAGCTCGATCACCAGCGATTCAGCCAACGGCTCATTGAGCGCCACCAGCAAGGCGCCGAACTCGGCGATATGCAGGGGTAATTGGCGCTGCCACAGCGCCAGGTTCACACCATCCTCAAGGATATCGGACAGCGCCAGCGGGGTTTCACCGCGGGTCTGGCGAATCACGGGACGCAGGGACATGACCGGCGCCAGCATCAGGCGGCCACCTCTTCATACCAAGGGCCGAAAGGATCGGCCAGTAAGCGCCAGGCGTCGACGCCCAGGGCCATTTCTTCGTCGGTGAGCAAACAAGCGTCCAACTCGGCACGCATCTGTGCGAAGTCGATGTTCTGCCCGATAAACACCAGTTCCTGGCGGCAGTCGCCCGTGCTCAGTTGCCAGTTGCCCATGATCGCGGCGACGCTTTCTTCATCCTGCGGCCACTGGCTTTTCGGTACAAAGCGCCACCAGCGTCCAGCAAAGCCATGGCGCATCAGGCCACCCGCCTGTGACCAACTGCCAGCGTCCTGGTGCTTGCTGGCCAGCCAGAAAAACCCCTTGGAGCGTAGCAACTTGCCGTTCACCCACGGGCGATCGATAAAGTCGAAGAAGCGTTGCGGATGAAAAGGTCGGCGGGCGCGATAGACAGTGGATGCGATGCCATATTCTTCGGTTTCCGGTACGTGTTCGCCGCGCAATTCCTGCAACCAGCCGGGGGCCTGGGCGGCGCGTTCAAAGTCAAAGCGGCCGGTGTTGAGGATCTTGTTCAGCGGCACTTCGCCCATGACCATCGGGATGATTTCCGCCTGAGCATTCAGGCGTTCGAGGATGGCCATCAGCTCCTCACGTTCGTGGCTGCTGATCAGGTCGATCTTGCTGATCAAAATGACGTCGGCGAACTCGATCTGCTCGATCAGCAAGTCGGTGATGGAGCGTTCGTCTTCTTCTCCCAGGGTTTCGCCACGAGAAGCGAGGCTTTCGGCGGTCTGGTAGTCGAGCAGGAAGTTCATGCCGTCAACCACGGTGACCATCGTGTCCAGGCGCGCGATATCGGCCAGGCTTTGTTCGTTTTCATCACGGAAGGTAAACGTTTCGGCCACGGGCAAGGGTTCGGAGATGCCGGTGGACTCGATCAACAGGTAATCAAACCGCCCTTCTTTGGCGAGTTTTCCGACTTCTTCCAGCAAGTCTTCGCGCAAGGTGCAGCAGATGCAGCCGTTGCTCATTTCCACCAGTTTTTCTTCGGAACGATTAAGGGTGACGT
This sequence comes from Pseudomonas fluorescens, assembly GCF_001708445.1. Classification (NCBI taxonomy): domain Bacteria; kingdom Pseudomonadati; phylum Pseudomonadota; class Gammaproteobacteria; order Pseudomonadales; family Pseudomonadaceae; genus Pseudomonas; species Pseudomonas fluorescens. Next base: position 6,528,983 of record NZ_CP015637.1, on the reverse strand, counting down.
CGCGCTGAACCTCGCTGCCATCAATGTTGATTTCGCTCATGTCGTTGACGATCACCGCAACCCGCAGGTTGTCGCGGTTGCGCAGGACATAGTTGAGCAGCGTACTTTTACCGGCGCCGAGAAAGCCGGACAACACGGTAACGGGGAGACGATTGGGCATCAGGTAGTCCTCATCAGGGTTGGCCGGTCAAATCGCCCGTTTATGGCGTTCGCGCAGCTCTTCGCGTTCTTTGGCTTCGATACACAGGGTGGCGGTGGGGCGTAGCAACAGGCGTTGCAGGCCAATGGGTTCGCCCGTTTCGCGGCACCAGCCGTATTCGCCGCGGGCCAGCCGTTCCAGGGCGTCATCGATCTTGTCCAACAGCTTCTTTTCCCGCTCCAGCAGGCGCAGTTGCCATTGGCGCTGTTCTTCGGCGCTGCCCACATCGGCAGGGTCGCTGTTGGGTTCCTGTTCGCGCAGCACCAGGAACTCAGCGTCGATTCGCGCTTGCAGCTCGTTGCGCTGGGCCAGGAGCAGCGTGCGGAAGAAGCCTTGCTGGGCTTCGTTCATGTAGTCGGCGGGCGGTTGGGCCAGGAGGTCTTGTTCGGTCATGGGAACGGTTCACGGGTCAGGCTGTGCTTTTATGTTATATTATAACAACACAAATAAGCCAATCCCCCTTGCTCGTCACGACGAAGGGCGCAATGCTTGATCATCTTCCTGCCCCGAGAACCCCTATGAAATACCTGGTGTGCGGCCTGTTATTGGCAGCAGCAGGATCTGCCTGCGCCCAAGTACCGAGCCTGTTGGCCAACTGCACGCGCAGCGCCAACCTGCTGGCGTGTGTGGACCCGCAAGGCAATGCCTACAGCGTGGCGACGGCCGGCAGTACCACGTATTTGCGCGGTTTCGAAGTCATCGGCAAACGCTATTGGGCCCAGACCAATAGCCGCTATGGGCAACTGACGTTCTTTACCGGGTTGGCGTCGGACGGTGAAGCGTGGGTCGGCTACACACGGCGCGTGGGCTGGACCACCCTCAACCGGTTTTCCAGTTCCGGTGGCGCCAGCGCCAAGTTCACCTGCAGCCGGATAACCGGCTGTTAGACCTGGCCGTTTTTCTGCTCCTGCAGCCAGGCCACGTAGCTGTTCATCGGCGGGTTCTTCTGGAAGTATTTTTTCAACCCTTCGAACAAGCCATCGGCTACCGCCTGTTGATGACGCGCGGTGACCAGGCGCGCACTGTCCCGCGCATTGGAGATAAACCCGGTTTCCACCAGGATCGACGGCACATCCGGTGACTTGAGCACCGCAAACCCGGCCTGTTCCACGCGCTTCTGATGCAACGAGGTGATGCCCTCCAGGCTGCCGAGGATGGAGCTGCCCAATTGCAGGCTGGAGGCGATGGTGGCGTTCATCGACATATCGAGAATCACCCCGGCCAGCATCGGGTCCTTGTCCTTGAGGTTCAGCAGACTGGTGGCGCCCAGCAGATCGGCGCCGTTTTCCCGTTGTGCCATGAACCGCGCAGTGGCCGAGGTAGCCCCCCCTTCGGACAAGGCATACACCGACGCCCCCGAGGCGGTGATCCGCGGTGCCGCATCTGCGTGTACCGAGATAAACATGTCGGCGTTGTACTTGTGGGCAATCTCCACGCGCTTGCGCAGCGGCACGAAGAAGTCGTCGTTGCGCACCAGTTTCACGTCAAAGCCCCTCTCGCGTTTCAAGCGCTTGGCCAGCAATTGCGCGATCGACAACACCACGTCTTTTTCGCGCTGGCCCTTGGAGCCGACCGCGCCGGGGTCCTTGCCGCCGTGGCCCGGGTCGACTACCACAATGATGTCGCGCTTGGGATGCGCCTTGTCGATCGGAGCGACCAAGGGCGCCGGTTCAACTGCGATCTGGCGTGGCGCGTGGGTGGCGCTGGTCAGGTCCAGTACCAGGCGATGACCTTGGCCATCCTGAGGCGGTAGTAGAAAACTGTTGAGCTGCATCGGCGCAGCCAGGTCGAGCACGATCCGCGTATCGCCTTTGCCGAAATGCCCCGAGCGAATCGAGGTGATCCCGCTGTTCTTCAAGGCCAGTTGAGAAAAGTCACCACTGAGGCCGGCACCGCTCAGGTCGATGATCACCCGTTCGGGTGCAGCCAGGGAGAAAGTCTTGTACTGCACCGGGCCGCTCAGGTCGAACACCAGCCGCAGTTTGTCGTCCGAGCGCCACAGGCGGGCATTGCGAATCTGCGTGGCCGATGCGGCGAACGGCAAGGTGAACAGCGGGCTGACCAGGAGCAGGTTGAGGAGCTGACGTCTGTGCATGACATATACCGCAAATAAAGGAGCGTCCCTGCTCGACATGACTGAACAAAGGCTGGAGCAGAAAATTCATCGTCGACTCAATGGTTATAATATAACATGTCTTTTTATTTCCAACGATGGACCTGCTTATGAATGCGCTGACTCTGCCGGATATCGCCGCGCAAGCATCACGCCAAGCCTTGCCCCTCGACTGGGTCGGCATGTGCGGCATCGCCCTGCCCATCTTGATCGATGGCCAGCGTCTGACGGCCAAAGCCGATGCCGGCGTCAGCCTCGACGACGGCACCGCCCGTGGCATTCATATGTCACGCCTGTACCTGGCGCTGGAAATGCTCGGCCAACAGCCCCTGACGCCGACACTTCTGCGTAATGTACTGCAGCATTTTCTTGCCAGTCATGAAGGTTTATCTAAGAATGCCTACCTGCGTATCCATACCGATTTGCTCCTGAATCGTCCGGCCCTGGTCAGCCCACTGGCCGGCTGGAAGGCCTACCCGGTGAGCATCGAGGCACACCTGGAAAACCAGATGTTCCACGTGGAACTAAAAATTGACGTTACTTATTCCTCAACCTGCCCCTGCTCTGCTGCCCTCGCCAGGCAGTTGATTCAGCAGCAATTTGTCGATGACTTCGCCAACACACCGTTGCGACATGAAGACGTGCTGACCTGGCTCGGCAGCGCCAATGGCATTGTGGCCACGCCCCACAGCCAGCGCAGCAGCGCACAGCTGCGCGTCCACCTGCAAGGCGAGCATCTGGCGCTGACCGAGTTGATCAACGACGCAGAAGCCGCCCTTGGCACTGCCGTGCAAACCGCCGTAAAGCGTGCAGACGAACAAGCCTTCGCCCTGGCCAATGGGCAGAACCTGATGTTCTGCGAAGACGCCGCCCGCCGCCTGAACCTCGCCTTGAAACGCTCGGATGCCGTCAAAGCCTTCCACCTCAAAGTGATCCACGCCGAAAGCCTGCATGCGCACGATGCCGTGGCTGAAAGCCGCTGGACGAGACCCTCTGCATGATCACCTGTACCGCTTTACGCTGGGGTGCCCCTGGGCAACCGCTGACCCCCGCCGTGGATTTCACCCTGGAAAAAGGCAGCCTCACCGGTGTGATCGGCGCCAACGGCACCGGCAAAAGCAGCCTGCTGAAGGTTATCGCCGGGCTGCAAAAGCCATTGGCGGGCAAAGTCACCGTGAATGTGCCACGGCGCGGCGGCCTGTCGTTCCTGCCCCAGCAGCAGCACCTCGACCGCCAGTTCCCCATCAGCCTGCAAGAGTTGGTGGCCGCCGGCTTTTGGGGCACCCAACTCACCCCGCAACAACGCAGCCAACGCCTGCAAGCGGTGCTGGAGGACTGGTGCCTCAGTGGCCTGGAACATCGCCCGTTGATGGCCTTGTCTGGCGGCGAACTGCAACGTGCCCTGCTCGCCCGCATGAGCCTGGCCGAGGCGTCGGTGCTGTTGCTCGACGAACCCCACGCCGCCCTCGATGAAGATGGCCAGGCCTTGTGCTGGAAACATATCCACGCCTGGCATGCCCAAGGTCGCACGCTGGTAGTGGTGTGCCATGACCTGGCCGCCGTGCGTGAGCACACCCAGCAAGTGGTGCAGATCAAAAGCACCGGCTGCGTCGTCGGCCCCAGTCAAGAACTGATCCGTCCACACCCTCGCATGCAGGTGGCCTGATGCACTTCGCCTCCCATCTGTGGATGCCCTTTGCTGACTTCGTCTTCATGCGTCGCGCCCTGATCGGAGGCCTGGTACTCGCCTGCAGCACCGCGCCGCTGGGCGTGTTCCTGATCCTGCGGCGCATGAGCCTGATTGGTGACGCCGTCGCCCACGGCATCCTGCCCGGTGCGGCCCTGGGCTTCTGGTTCGCCGGGCTCAGCCTGCCCGCGCTGACCGTCGGTGGCCTGGGTGCCGGCCTGGGCATGGCCGGGCTGGCGGCCTGGATCACTCGCCGCACCGGCCTGCGTGAAGACGCCAGCCTCGCGGCTATCTACCCCATTTCACTGGCCGCCGGCGTGCTGATCCTGGGCATTGCCGGCAAACGCCTGGACCTGCTGCATCTGCTGTTCGGCTCAGCGCTGGCCGTCGACGAGGCCACCCTGACCGGCATGCTCTGGGTCTCCGGGTTCAGCCTGGTGGCCATGGTGCTGATCTACAAGCCGCTGCTGCTGGATACCCTCGACCCGCTGTTCCTGCAAACCGTCAGCCGCCTGGGCCCGCTGGCCCATGGTTTGTTCCTGACCCTGGTGGTGTTGAACCTGGTCATCGGTTTCCAGGCCATCGGCGCGTTGATGGTGGTGGGCTTGATGATGTTACCGGCCATCGCGTCACGGTTCTGGAGCCGGCGCCTGCCGGTGTTGATCGCGATATCGGCGGTGCTGGGATGCCTGTCGGTATGGCTGGGTTTGTTGCTGTCGTTCTACTACTCACTGCCCAGCGGCCCGGCGATTGTGCTGGTGGCTGGCGGCGGGTACCTGCTGTCCGTGGTCTTCGGTCCGGTGCACGGCTTGCTGCGCCGCCCCCCCTTGCTGTCATCCCAATGAGGTGTCTCCCGATGCGCGCTTTACTCGTGCTGTTCAGTCTCGTCCTGTCGTTATCGACGGCCCAGGCCGCCGACAAACTCCAAGTGGTTACCAGCTTCAGTATCCTCGATGACATCACCCACCAGATTGGTGGTGATCACATCCAGATCAGCAATATGGTCGGCCCCGACGCGGACGCCCATACCTACGAGCCCACCCCGGACGACGCCAAGGCGTTGCTCAAGGCCAAGCTGATCATCAAGAACGGCCTCGGTTTTGAACCCTGGCTGGACCGCCTGGTCACCAGCACCGAAACCAAGGCCACGGTGGTCACCGCCAGCAAAGGTGTGATCTCCCACACCATGGAGGAGGACGGCGAAACCATCCCCGATCCGCACGCCTGGCACAACCTGGCCAACGCCGAAATCTACGTGAACAACATCACCAAGGCGCTGGTGGCCGCTGACCCGGCCAACAAGGCTGACTACCTGCACAACAGCCAAGCCTACCTGAAAGAAATCTACCGCCTGCTCGCCGAAGCCAAGACCAAATTCGGCGCGCTGCCACCGGGCAACCGTCGCATCGTGACCTCTCATGACGCCTTCGGCTACCTGGGCCAGGCCTATGGCATCCAGTTCCTGGCGCCTCAGGGCCTGTCCACCGAACGTGAGCCTTCGGCCGCCGAAGTCGCCGCGCTGATCACCCAGATCCGTAAAGACAAGGTCAAAGCCGTGTTTATGGAAAACATCAAGGACTCACGCCTGCTCAAGCAGATCGCCGACGAAAGCGGCGCGCAGATCGGCGGCACGCTTTACTCCGACGCTCTTGCAGCAGAAGGCCCGGCCAGCACCTTTACCGGGCTGTTCGAATACAACCTCAATACCTTATGCGCCGCGTTGGGTAAGCCATGATTCGCAAGAACCCTTCCGGCGATCTGCCGGTGATCGCCGAATCGGCCTACGTCGACAAGACGGCGATCATCTGCGGCAAGGTCATCATTGGCGAGAACGTCTTCGTCGGCCCCTACGCCGTAATCCGCGCCGATGAAGTCAACGCCAGCGGCGCCATGGACCCTATCACCATCGGCGCCAACTCCAATATCCAGGACGGCGTGGTGATCCACTCCAAATCGGGCGCGGCGGTGACCATCGGCGAGCTCACCTCCATCGCCCACCGCTCCATCGTCCATGGCCCCTGCAGCGTCGGCGACCGTGTCTTCATCGGCTTCAACAGCGTGCTGTTCAACTGCACCATCGGCGACGGCTGCGTGGTGCGTCATAACTCGGTGGTCGACGGCCGCGACTTGCCCACCGCGTTCTACGTGCCCTCCACTACCCGCATCGGGCCGAACACTGACCTTTCGCAGTTCCCGCCGGTCAGTGTCAGCGCCTCGGAGTTTTCCGAAGACGTGGCACGCACCAACGTCGACTTGGTCCGCGGTTACAAAGCCCTGCAAAACGAGTTCTGAACCATGAGCCGCCTGCTGATCCGTAACGCCCGCCTGGTCAACGAAGGCCAGGTATTTGACGCTGATGTACTGGTCGCCAACGGCCGCATCGAGAAAATCGCCAGCAGTATCGAGCACTGTAATGCGCCCCTGGCGATCGACGCAGAGGGCCAACGGCTGCTCCCAGGCATGATCGATGACCAGGTGCACTTTCGCGACCCTGGCGCACCCGACAAAGGCAGTCTCTACAGCGAATCCCGGGCGGCCGTAGCCGGTGGCATCACCAGTTTCATGGACATGCCCAACACCCAGCCGGCCACGCTGACCCTGCAAGCCCTGGCCGAAAAAAAGCGCCGCGCCGGCCTGCATTCAGTCGCCAACTACGGTTTTCACTTTGGCGTCAGCAACGACAATCTCGACATCGTCGCCGCGCTCGATCCCCGCGAAGTGGCTGGGGTCAAAGTGTTCATGGGGGCCTCCACCGGCAATATGTTGGTAGACGACCCTCGGATTCTGGAGCGGCTGTTTGCAGAAGTGCCGACCATCCTGCTGGCCCACTGCGAACACACGCCGAGCATCCTGGCCAACGAGCGGCGCCTGCGCGAGCGTTTCGGGGACAAGATCCCCGCCGTCGCCCACTCGCTGATCCGGGACGCCGAGGCCTGTTATCGCTCCTCCTCTTTGGCCGTGGAGTTGGCCAGGCACCACGGCACACGCCTGCATGTGCTGCACCTGACCAGCGCACGCGAATTGGCCTTGTTCGAGGACAAACCCCTGGCGCAAAAACGTATTACCGCTGAAGTCTGCGTGCACCACCTGCTGTTCGACGACCGCGACTATCACCGCCTGGGCCATCAGATCAAATGCAACCCGGCGATCAAGACCCACGCCGACCGCGACGCCCTGCGCCAAGCCTTGCTCAGTCATCGTCTGGATGTGATTGGCACTGACCATGCGCCGCATACCTGGGCGCAAAAACAGCTGGGGTATTGTGAAGCGCCATCGGGCTTGCCGCTGGTGCAACATGCGTTGCCGGCGCTGCTGGAGTTGGTGGCCGACGGGCTGCTGCCCTTGACCACCCTGGTGGCGAAGACCAGCCATCGGGTCGCCGACCTGTTCGCCATCCCGGATCGGGGTTATCTACGCGAAGGCTATTGGGCCGACCTGGTGCTGATCAAACCAGAGCCGGCGGGCAAGCCCGTCAGCAGCCAGCCGATCCTGGCTCGCTGCGGCTGGACACCCTTCGCCGAGCGCAGCTTCCGCCACAGCGTCAGCACCACGCTGGTCTCCGGCCACCTGGCCTGGCACAACGGCAAGGTGGTCGACAGTTGCCAGGGTTTACCGTTGCAGTTCCTGCGTTAAGCGCGAGGCTTGACCGTACCGCAATTGCTGCCCAGCCACTGGGCATGGCTGTCCAGGCTACCCTTCTGTTGAATGCCAGTGGCATTGAAGGTGCCGTTGACGGTGGTGGTGAATTCCTTCTGGCTCTGGAAGGTGGCAACCCCCGTGCCCTGGGCTTTGGGGCAACTGAAACGGAATTTCCACTGGTTACCGGTCTTATCGGTGACTTCCTGTTTGCAGCCCGATTGCGGGTCGGTCAGGGGGATCGTGTCAGAGGCAACCTGGGCGGGCGTGAGGCACACCTGCACGCCTTTGCCGGCCATGGTGACGCCCTGCTTTTCCAACATGGCGCGCTGTTCGGGGGTCATCTGTTGCTTGAGCTGACCCAGTATCAGCGACAGGTCCGGCAGGTCCTGATTATCGACTTTCATATTGCTGGTGGTCAATTCCCACAAGCCCGGCGCCAGCATCTGCGCCTGCGCTGCCACGGGCAACGACAAACCAACAACCATGGCCAAACCAAGCAGACGAGCATTCATCGGGTAACTCCTGGGCAATTGTTGGCGTTAGACGCCGTAAACGTGCCAGTGTTGCACGACAAATAAAATAGCGACATTCGTGGCCGAACATGGTCTGTTACGCATTGGATTGTCTGGAGTCATGTCGTCCATGGATTTTTTTGGCCCGCACCTGCTCGCCTACTTCATCGCCACGCTGCACTTTCTCGGGACCCTCGCCGCGATCCATGCGGTGCTGACCGTCAGGACCGCCCAAGGCTCGATCGCCTGGGCCTTGTCGCTGATGTTCATGCCCTACCTGACCCTGATCCCCTACCTGATTTTCGGCCGCAGCACCTTCGATGCCTACATCCAGGCGCGGCGCCAGGCCAACCAGGAAATGCACACTGCTATCACCGAGCTGAACTGGCGCCCGTGGGTCGAGGAAGCCTTGGCCGCGCGCAACTCCAGCGCCTACGCCTCCCTGCGTGCCATGCCCAAGCTGGGGCGCATGCCATGCCTGGCAAACAATGAAGTGCGTTTGCTGATTAATGGCGACGCCACCTTCAGTGCGATCTTCGACGCCATTCGCAACGCCAATACTGCCGTGCTGTTTCAGTTCTTCATCATTCATGACGATGAACTCGGCCGCCAACTGCACGCCTTATTGAAGGAAAAGGTCGCGCAAGGCGTAGGCATCTACGTGCTCTATGACCGAATCGGCAGCCATGCCCTGCCCCATCGCTACGTGCAATCGCTACGCGACGCCGGGGTGCAGGTCAAGGCGTTCGCCACCCGTAGCGGCTGGCTCAATCGCTTCCAGGTCAACTTCCGCAACCACCGCAAGATCGTAGTGGTGGACGGCATCACCGGCTTTGTTGGTGGGCACAACGTCGGTGACGAATACCTGGGCAAAAAACCGCCGCTGGCTCCGTGGCGCGATACCCATGTGCAAGTCACCGGCCCGGTGGTGGCCTGCCTGCAGGAGTCGTTCGCTGAAGACTGGTTCTGGGCCGCACGGGAACTGCCGCCCTTGATCCTGCCGGACACCTACCCCGACGACGGTGTGCTCTGCCAATTGCTCGCCAGCGGCCCGGCAGACCCGTATGAAACCTGCTCGCTGTTTTTTGTCGAGGCCATCCACGCGGCGACCGAGCGTGTGTGGATCACCAGCCCGTATTTCATTCCCGACGAAGCGGTGTTTGCCGCCCTGCGCCTGGCGGTCCTGCGCGGGGTGGACGTACGCCTGCTGCTGCCATCCAGGCCCGACCACCGAATCGTGTATGCCGCGTCCAGCCTCTACGCCATCGAAGCCGTACGCGCCGGGGTGCGGGTATTCCGCTATACGCCAGGTTTTCTGCATCAGAAGGTGGTGTTGGTGGACAGCGAAATCAGCGCCATCGGCAGTGCGAATATGGACAACCGTTCCTTCCGGCTGAATTTCGAAGTGATGTTACTGACCGTCGACGAAGCCTTCGCCAAGGAAGTGGAGCACATGTTGCTGGACGACTTTGCCCTGGCGCATGAAGTCAGCCAAGAGGAAAGCCGCGAAACCCGCCGCCTGCAACACCTGGGCATGCGGATCGCGCGCTTGATCTCACCGATTCTCTAACCGCCAACGCAGTAGAAAAAAGGTGGGAGGGGCACCGCCCCTCCCACCTTTAGTTCTTTAGTGCTTTCGTCATCGTGATCAGCGGTAGATATCTTCCCGCGTCCACGGCAGTTCATGGCTGCCATCCGCGTGAGGTTTCACCGCCAGGATCTGGTGCAAGTTGATCCAGCCCCGTGCAAACGCATACGCGCACCCCGCCAGGTACAACCGCCAAATACGCAACGCTTGCTCCGGCACCATCTTCGCCGCCGCTTCCAGGTTATCCTCCAGGCGTTCGCTCCAATGGTCCAGGGTGCGGGCGTAGTGCAGGCGCAGGCTTTCCACATCGACCACTTCCAGCCCGGCTTCGCTGATCTCTGCGGTCATCATCGCCAGGTGCGGCAGTTCGCCGTTGGGAAATACGTAGCGCTCGATAAAATCCCCGGCGCCACGACCTACGGGACGACCATCGGTATGTTTGGCGGTAATACCGTGGTTCATCACCAGGCCGCCTTCACGCACCGCGCCAAACAGGGTCTTGCAGTATTGCGCCAGGTTGGCGTGGCCGACGTGCTCGAACATGCCCACGCTCACCACTTTGTCGAAACGGCCGTCCTGGGGCAGGTCACGGTAGTCGAGCAACTGCAGGTCGACCTGACCTTCCAGGCCCTCGGCTTTTACCCGCTCTTTAGCCAAGGCCAGTTGGGCCTTGCTCAGGGTGATACCAAACACCTTGGCCCCGAACTCCCGCGCCGCATAACGCGCCAGCCCGCCCCAACCACAGCCGACGTCGAGCAGATAGTCCCCCGGCTGCAACCGCAGCTTGCGGCACAGATGGCGAAATTTGTCTTGTTGGGCCTGGTCGATGGATTCGCTGCCGGTTTCGAAATATCCGCAGGAATAGGCCATGTCCTGGTCCAACCAAAGCTGGTAGAACTCGTTGGACAGGTCGTAATGGTAGGAAATCGCCGCTGCGTCAGTGGCCTTGTCGTGGATCGAGCGCACCGGACGATTCCCTGCGTCGTCATCGACCAGGGCGTGACTCAATTCGTCACAAACCCGGATCACTTCGGTGATGGAGCCTTCCAGCTCCAATTTGCCCTCGACGAAGGCCTCGCCCAGTGAGTCGAGCGTTGGATGGCTAAGCTTGGACACAACCGTGGGGTCCTTCACCACGATGGTCACACTGGGCTCAGGGCCCAAGTTGAATTCATGGCCATCCCAGAGTCGAAGACGCAGCGGTAGCTGAAGATTCTGTAAGGCCGGTGGAAGTTGCGCGAGCATGAGTAGTCCCCCCTTGTTTCAGACGTCTGGAATGAGGGTAGACCATCCGAAGACAAAGTAGGAGGCTATCGATTTAATAGCAGCCTTCTATGGGGCTCGGCGTTCGAGCAAACCGTCCTGGACCCACTGTTTCAGCCACGTGACCGCTTGCAGTGGTGCGCCCTCTCCATAAGTGACTAGCAACTGCGCACACAGTTCTGAAAAACTCCAACCGGTGGTCACCATTCCGGCCAACGCACAGATTTGCGCCGAGTCCATGCTGCGGTAATGGCAGATTTGCCGATGACGCCATACCAGGCAGATTTGCGCCGGCTCCAGCGCCTGGCTGCCGGGGAATTCCGATTGATCCTTGCTCGCACGCCAGATCGCCACCGTGTTGAAGCGACAGAGCAGTTGTTGCACGGTCGGCGCCAACTGAACCTTAAGCCCAGGCCACTCGTCAGGCGGCAACGACGCCATGGCGTCCAGGGTCAACGGCTGCCCCAGCGGCGCATCGAAGGCCAGGGTAAACGCCCACTCCAGGCGCGCCAGCTCAGCCAGCGGCGCACTTTGTGCAGCCACCAGGTGCTCAAGGATAAACGCGGGAAACCGTTCACCCAGCCAGCGCAGGCTGTAATGAGCCGAGGGATAACGACGTACATAGGCTTCGGCCAGCCGCGCAAACTCATCATCCCCCAACCAATACCAGATGGCGCCGAAGTCATGCCGCAGGACATCCCGCAGCCGTTCCAGATAGGCGTTGTGGTAAATCGCCAGGCCGGTGTCCACATCCAACGTCGGCCCGCCGAGCAAGGTCGCGGCAAAGCCGCTGTCGGCAGTCGAGGTGTCCGATAACAGGTGCTGTTCGAAGGCCATCTGCCAATCGGTCAGGCGCATCGCGACCTCCTGGCCAAGGCGGTGGCGCCCAGTTCGCGGGCCTTGCTCAACTCGGTCAACAGCTCTTCGAAGGGCGGGAAATGATCGTCACGCTCCAACAGTGTCGAGACCGGCCCCAGGTGCTCCAGCGTCCGTTGATACAGCGCCCATACCGGATCGCACACCGGCTGGTCATGGGTATCGACCACATAGTCGCCGTAGTCCCTATGCCCGGCCAGATGCAGCTGCCGAATGCTCTCGGGCGGCAGGTTGAGAATGAAGGTCCAGGCGTCGAAACCGTGGTTACGGGCGCTGACATACACATTGTTGACGTCCAGCAAAAGCTGGCAGCCCGACAGATGGGACAGCGCGTTGAGGAATTCCCACTCGGTGAATTCATCCAGCTTGGAACGCACATAGCTGGAGACATTCTCCAGCACCAGCGGGCGCTGCAACACGTCTTGCACCTGGCGGATACGGTTGGCGACGTAGTAAAGGCTTTCTTCGGTGTAAGGCAGCGGCAGCAGGTCATGCAGCTGATGCGCGTTGCCGCGGCTCCAGCACAGATGGTCGGAAATCCACGCTGGCTGGATACGCTCGGCGAGCTGCTTGATGTGCTGGAGGTAATCGGTATCGAGGGCATGGGGGCCACCGATGGACAGGGACACGCCGTGCATCACCAGGGGGTAGCGCTCGGCGATTGCGTCCAGGTAGTACAAGGCTTTGCCGCCCTGCACCAGATAATTCTCGGAGATCACTTCGAACCAATCCACCGCAGGGGATTGCTCAAGGATCTGTTCATAGTATTCGTTGCGTAAACCCAGGCCGTAACCCAGGGAGGGGAAAGAGCTGGCCATCATGGACTCCTGGAAAGGTGTCCGCAGCGGTCGAAATACCCGCTGCGGGTGCACTCGGCTTGCGCTTACTCGCCGACCTTGCCACCAGCCTTGTCGCACTCAGCCTTGGTCATGGCCTTGAAGCCGTGGCCCTTGCACACCGCCTGGCCTTTGCAGGCGTTTTCAGCGGTCTTGCAGTCGTTCATGCCTTTGCAGGAAGTCACGCCGTAGCAATGAACCGCCGCGTCTGCGGCCTGCGCCTGGGTGGCGACACCGGCAAACATGGAAGCGGCAGCGATCGCCAGGGCAGCACCGGAAACGGCTTGTTTGATGTTCATTGTGTAGTCCTCATCAATCAGTAGTGGAGTCGGTCTGAACGGATTGCTCAGTCTCGACACACCACTAGAGTGAGGCCCCCTATCGGCGTTACAGCCGCTTGCAAAAATTCCTCGGAATTATTCGTCGAGCTTCAACAGCGGCTCCTGGAAACGCAGCAAACGCCCGGCGTTACCCAGCACCAGCAAGGTGCTGAGGTTGTGCAGCACCGCCGCAATCATTGCCCCCGCGGCCCCCAGCCAACCGAATGCGGCAAACACCACGATGGCCAACGTCCAACCCAGCCCGATGATCACATTGACCTGCAATGTCTTGCGGCACTGGCGACTCAAGCGCACACAGGTGCCCAACCGGCGCAGGTCGCTGCCGATCAACACCACATCCGCCGACGCGAGTGCGATATCCGCCCCACCCGCGCCCATGGCGACGCCGACCACGCCGGCCTTGAGTGCCAGGGAGTCGTTGATCCCATCACCCACCACCATCGGCCGGAAGCCGCTGCTGATCTCCCCCAACACGCGATTGAGCTTGTCTTCCGGCAATGCCTGGGCTTCGACATCACTGATGCCGACGTCCAGGGCCAGGCTGTCGGCCACGCTCTGGCGGTCGCCGGTGAGCAGCAATTGCCGGCCCAGGCCCAGCTCCCGCAGCTCTTGCAGGGCCTGGCGGGCTTCCGGCTTGACGCTGTCAGCCAGCAGCAACCAGGCGAGGAATCGCCCGTTCAGCGCCAGCCCGGCAATCGGGCCGTCGTGGTTCGGCACGGTCGTGGTGACAATACCCAATTGTTCGAACAACTCCGGGCGCCCCAACGCGGCTTCACCCTGCTCGGTCTGTGCCACGACGCCCAGGCCCTGGCGTTCGCGGATATCAGTCAGCACCAACAATTGCGCCTGGGTCGCCAACCCCGCCAACGCCCGACTGACCGGGTGACTGCTGGCCGAGCCGAGGCTGGCGGCAAGGTTCAGCAACCCCTGGCGGTCCGGCACGCTGGTTTCGATCGACTGCAAACGCAGGGTGCCAAAGGTCAGGGTGCCGGTCTTGTCGACCACCAACGAAGTCAGGTCCGCCAACTCTTCCAGGAAGGCTGAACTGCGAATCAGAATCCCATGCCGTGCCGCCACGGCAATCCCGGCAATTGCCGTGGCCGGCGCCGACAGCACCAGCGCACACGGGCATGCCGCCACCAGCACCGCGAGCATCGCCTGGGCGTCGTTGGTGACAAACCAGGTGACCGCCGCCAGCAACAGCACCAACACCATATAGCTGCCGGCATAGCGCTCCAGCAGCCGCGTGATCGGTGGCTTGGAACGCTCGGCGTTCTGCATCAGAGCGATGACCTTGCCCAGGGTCGATTCATTACCGGTGCGGGTCACTTGCAGGCGCAGCAAGCCGTCGAGGTTGATCGCCCCACCAAACACCTGCATGCCGACACTGGCCTCCAGCGGCACCGACTCACCGGTGATCGGCGCCGTGTCCAGGCTCGCCTGGCCAGATAACACCACCCCATCCGCCGGCACCCGGTCGCCCGCACGCACTTCGACAATATCGCCGGTGTTCAGCGTGCCGTTGTCCACTTCAATGATGCTCCCGTCAGCCTGCACCCGGCGTGCATGGCTGCGGGTCAGCTTGCCCAAGGCATGGATCGCTTCCTGGGAGCCGATCACGCTGCGCTCTTCCAGCACATGGCCAAAGATCATGATGATCGGCAGCAGCGCGGCGGTCAGCAGATCGCCCGTCGCCCAGGCGCCGAGCATGGCCAGGGCGATCAGTTGGTCGGTGATGCCATGCAGGCTGGGAAACCGCAGGCTGTACCAGACCGAACGCATCACCGGCACGGCCACCAGCAGCGAAGCGACACCCAGCAACAACTGGCTCACCCCCTGCTGGTCCGGCGCCAGCCAGCGCCACACCAGGCCCAGCACCAGCAAACCCAAGGCGAGCATGGCCAGGGTCAATTGCCGGGCGGCGCTGCGCTGCTCGGCGGAAGTCAGCATAGGTGCGCTCATTGGTCGGCTCCCTGGATGATCAAGCGGGAGTCGTCTTTGGGATCGACCGTGGTTACTGAGCCGGCCTGGCCGAGGATCTTCGGCAAGCGCTCGCGGTACAGTCGCAGCAGCAGGCCGGGGTCTTTGACCTGGGCCAGGCTTGCGACAGCGGCGGTTTGCGCCTGGGCATTGGCCAGGCGCTCACTGGCCTGGGCATGGGCGACTTGCACCATGCGGTCGGCTTGCTGGTTGGCGGTTTGGGTGAGCTTTTCCGCGTCGGTACGCGCATTGGCCACCGCTTTGTCAGCCTGCTGGCTGGCAGTGAGTACCGCATTGAACGCATTCACCGCCGGGCTCGGCAGGCTCGATTGCACATCGACACGGGTCACTTCGATACCCAGGCCCAGACCGCTGGCGGCCAACTCGGCCAAGCGTTTATTGATGCCCTGCACCAGGTCCCCGCGCAGCCGTTCACGGCGCTCGGCGGCGCCGTTGTCGGTACCGATCAGTTCGGGGCGCGCCACCAGGATCGTGTCGAGGTCACGGGCGGCGGTCAATGCCACGGCGCTGCGGGTCACCAGGCGATCCAGGGCCGGCAGTACATGCTCGCCCTGCAACACAAACGCGTAGGGTTCGGTGACCTTGTAGAACACCCGCACATCCAGCTGCACCACGCCGGCATCGCCGGTCAGCAGGTAGCCGGAGCCGGCCAGTGCATCGCTCAACGGCGTGGCGAAACTGGCCACGCGGTCGGCCTGTACCGCCGCATCGGAGCGCAGCAGGTTCTCGACGCGGCGTTCGATCACACGGTCTGCCGCCGGCAACAGCACCACTTGCTCGAAGGGTTGCGGCCACGCCAGCAATAGCCCGGCGTTCTGGATTCGATCCAGTGCGCCGAAGTGCAAGACCACGGCGCGGTTCTGGGGGTCGATCTGGCGCACATTGGAAAATGCCCAGGCCAGCGCCGCCAACACAGTCACCGCGTACAGCGCCAGGAACGTCAGGCGGCCGGCCTGGATCCAGGGGCTGTCCGGGCTGTCACGCTCAGTCATGGTTGAACGTCCTTCGGCCCGTCCACCAAGACGCGAAATGGCGCAGCGTCAGTGCGCAGGATGATCTTGGTACCCGGGGTGACCACGGTGCCCAAGGTATCCAGGGAGCGCAGCAAGTTATACAGCTGCGGGTTGCCGGCGTAGGCACGACCATAAATCTGCGCGGCTTCGACCCGCGATTGGGCTTCGATATCGGCGGCTTTTACCGTGGCGTCAGCCTGCACGATCCGCGCATCGCGCTCGGCAGCGGAGCGAATCTGCGCCGCTTCACGCTTGCCCACGGCGGTGCGTTCAGTGGCGATGGTTTCACGCTCGGCGCGCATGCGGTCGACGGTGGCAGTGAGGGTCACCGACGGCAAGGTCAGCCGCTCAATACCCACCTGTGCCACGCGTACGCCATAGGTGGTCAGCAATTGTTGATCGATCTGCTGGCGCAACTGCGCCTCGAATTCGGCGATGCGCACCTGGCTGGCATCCGTATTGATCAGGCTGGACAGGTCGAAGCTGGCCGCCGTGGTTTCCAGTGCCGAACCGACAAAGGTGCGAATCTGCCGCGCCGCTTCATCCGGTTGGTTCTGCACTGCACGCATAAAGCGCTGCACATTGTCGGCATCGCCTTGTACCTGCCATGCCACATAGGCCTGCACGATAATGCGCAGGCCGTCGCGGGTGCCCACGTCCTGCAAACCGCTGGAAGTGGTGCGCAAGCGCAGGTCAACCGGGATCGCCGCTTCGAACGGTGCCGGCCAGCGCCAGCCCAGGCCCGGCTCCAGCAGCACTCTCGATGGGTTGCCGAAACGGGTAATCACCGTGGCCTCGCCCGACCGCACCTGCACCAGGCTGGCGGCAGCGACCGCAAACAGCACCAGCAATACGGCCCAGGCCATGCGGCGCCAAGGGAATGGGCCGGCGGGTTGTTCATCACCATGATGGTGATGATGGTGGCCGTGGTGGTGACCATGATCGTGAGAATGAGCGCTCAACAGACAGACTCCTTATTGAACGGCTTTACGCGGTACCGAGGGATCGGCCGGCAAGGTAAAAGAACGCAGATCGATCGTCGGCGCACTGTTGGCGCCCAGGCGATGATCCAGAATCAACAGTTTGGCGTGGGCCAGGCCCTGGCTGAGTTGGCCGAGGTACTGTTCCAGCACAAAGGCCCGGCCGGCCGTGGCGTAGGCCTTCTGTTCGGCGCTAAAACGCAGGTCTGCCGCCTGGGCGCCGGCACTCACTTCACGGGCGATGGCCAATGCCTGGTCGCGGGCGGTGCTGGCTTGCAACAACGCCTGGTTGGTTTGTTCGCTGGCAGCGCCGCGCTCACGGGAAATCAGGGCCTGGGCGCCGATCTGTGCCGCTTGCACGCCGTGGTAGGCATTGGCGGCACCGGCCGGCGGGTGGATCGCCTCCACCACGGTCGCCAAGATTTCCACCCCGCTGTCGAGCGTTTGCAGGTCGGTTTGTACGGCGTGGCCGATTTCGTCGGCCAAGCGGGTGCGTTGTTCGCCAAGCAATTCATCGAGGGTGCGTGAAGCGAAGTCATGCACGAGGATGCGGCTGGCGGTGCTGCGGATCAGGGTCGGCACATCGGCGCTGTTATAGGTGGCGGCCAGCGCGGCCTGGTCGGTCAGGCCGATACGGTAGACGAAACGCACGTCCATATTGACGATCTGGAAGCTCTGCTTGTCGCCGCTGCTGCTGGCGATCACCTGGGATTTGTCATTGACATGGCTGGCGTCCCACAAGCGGTTGGCAATCAACGGCGCAGGGCCTTCGGCGGCGGCAAGCTCCGGCGTGGCCGCCTCGCTGACGCTGGTCGCCAGCTCATGCACCACGCCGTTCTCCACACTCAACACGCGGCCCAGCGGCCAGGGCAAGCCGGCATGCAGGCCAGGGCCAAAGACCTCCACGGGTTTGCCGAAGCGCTCATAAATCCCACGGCCTTGCAGGGGCACTTCGTGTACGCCGGTCAGTGCCCAGCCTACGGCCAGCACCACCAGCAATACCGGCAGGAACGCCCGGCGCATGTAGGTAAACGCCCAGATCTGGCGCAGGTCGATGCCGAAGCGGTTGTGCAATTCGTGCTGCAGCGCCTGCAAGGGTTGTGGCGGCCAGCGCAGCAACCCGGCGATAAAGCTCTGCGCCATCAGGCGCGGTTCCAGGCGCGGCTGCCGTGGGCTGAACAACGAGAGTAGGCCGCGTAACAGAAACTCCAGCGCCACCAGCGCCGGCAACAGCCCGATCAGCGTGGCCAAGCGCAATGGCCAGACCGCTTCGGCACCCGCGAACAACAGGCAAATCGCACTGACCACCAGGCAGATGATCGCGACTCGACTGAGCTGCACCAACTGCGCGGCTTCCGGCCACTGCGCAGCGGTTTCCTGTGCCAGGCGGCGCTCGAACACCAGCAAGCCGAAGGCCAATGCCAGCGCCAGCGCCGCGCCGATGCTGGCAGACTGACTAACCGCCGCCGCAGGCAAGGCCAGGTTCCAGAACTCGAGGACGCTGACCAGCGCCAGCAGCGACCAACCGACGAGCCACAACACGGGCGCGCCGATCTGGGCAAGCAGCCCGCTGCCGAATCGATTGATCAGGTCGCGGTGCCAGGCGGCAGGCTCAACAGGTGGCTCGATCAGCTCGACGATGGTCCCTTCCAGCGCCTGGGCGCGCCAATCGGCCACCCACCACGCCGACTGCAAGCCGGCCACCAGCACCAGCAGGGCCGACGCGCAGTTGATCAACACCACCGGCCAGATCGACAGCGGCGCAAACAGCGCGACAAACAGCGCCAATACCCAGCCACTGATAGCCAGCAGGGTCAGGCTGATACCGGCTTGTCTCAATCGACGGGCATGGAACAGCCCTTGCTGAAAACGCGGCAGGCCTTCTACCGAGGCGCCTTCAGCTTCTAGATCCAGTTGCATCCACTCAACGCCCGCTCGTACACAATTCGTTACGATATAACACGGATAGTGAAATTTTTGTTCGATAAACACCCCTTTTCAAGCCGCCCACAGATCCCCTGTGGGAGGGGGCTTGCCCCCGATGACAGTGGATCAGCCAACACCGGCATCAACTGACAGACCGCTATCGGGAGCAAGCCCCTCCCACATTTGCTCTTGCGTGCTTTCCAGATCGTGACTAACCCCCCATAAACACAAGCCATCACTGGTACAGGCCACGAATAATCGGCACACTCCAAACCAGTTTTTCGCGGGCTCACGGACAAGGAAGCGTCACCTCCCATGATTTCGATCTATCAGCTCAAACCGCGTTTTCAAAACCTGCTGCGCCCCCTCGTGCAGCGCCTCTACGACAACGGCACCACCGCCAACCAGATCACCGTACTGGCCGGCGTCGTTTCCCTGCTGGTCGGTCTGCTGATCGCTGGCTTCGCCCAGCACCTTTGGCTGTTTGCACTGATCCCGCTGTGGATGATCCTGCGCATGGCCCTCAACGCCATCGACGGCATGCTCGCGCGGGAATTCGGCCAGCAGTCGCGCCTGGGTGCCTACCTCAATGAACTGTGCGACGTGATCGCCGACAGCGCGCTGATCCTGCCCTTTGCGCTGATCCCCGGCGTCAGCCTGGTGCCCGTACTGCTGGTGACCTTGCTTGCGGTGTTCAGCGAATACGCGGGTGTGCTGGGACCGATGATTGGCGCATCACGGCGTTATGACGGGCCAATGGGCAAGAGTGATCGGGCGTTCGTCCTTGGCGTACTGGCCATGGGTGTGGCGCTGGGCTGGCTTGGCGCCGGTTGGGTCGATGTGGTGATGTGGCTGGTCGCCGCCCTGCTCGCCTACACCTTGATCAACCGGGTGCGCCAGGGTCTCAAAGAAGAACACTCCATCTCCCCTTCTGCATAAGGATTTTGCGATGCGCGAACAGCAAGAACACACCTTCGCTACCCATGACGGCGTCGAGCTTTTCTACCGGCACTGGCCGGCCACCGCCCCCGCGGACGGCGAGCCACGCAAGGCGATCCTGCTGTTCCATCGCGGTCACGAGCATTCGGGGCGCATCGCCCACCTGGTCGATGAACTGAACCTGCCGCAGTTCGACTTCTTTGCCTGGGACGCCCGTGGCCACGGCCAATCGCCTGGCGCACGCGGCGACAGCCCCAGCTTCGCCACCAGCGCCCGCGACGTGCAGACCTTCTGCGACCATGTCGGCGCCACCCACGGTATCGAGGAAGAAAATGTCGCCGTGATCGCCCAAAGCGTCGGCGCCGTGATCGCCGCCACCTGGGTCCACGACTACGCCCCTAAAATCCGTGCCCTGGTGCTGGCCTCCCCGGCGTTCAAGGTCAAGCTGTACGTGCCTTTCGCCCGCCCCGGCCTGGCACTGATGCGCAAGTTTCGCGGCAACTTTTTCGTCAACAGCTACGTCAAGGCCAAGTTCCTCAGCCATGATCCGGAGCGCGTGGCGTCCTACGACAGCGACCCGCTGATCACCAAGGCGATTTCGGTGAATGTGCTGCTGGGCTTGTACGAAGCGGCCGACCGGGTTGTAGCCGATGCCCAGGCGATCCAGGTCCCCACCCAGTTGCTGATCTCCGGCTCCGACTTCGTGGTGCACCGCAAACCCCAGCAGCAGTTTTTCGATCGCCTGGGCAGCCTGAAAAAAGAGCTGCATATCCTCCCCGGCTTTTTCCACGACACCCTCGGCGAACGTAACCGCGCCGTGGCCGTAAGCAGCGCCAGGCGCTTTATCCTGCAAAACTTCACCCAGCCGCTGGACCGCGCGTCTCTGCTGGACGCCGACAAGCTGGGCGCCACCTGCGCCGAGTCCGAAGCCCTTGCCGCGCCACTGCCGCGCAACTCCCTGCGCGACCTGTACTGGCGCATGACCCGCGCCAGCATGGGCCTGGGCAAGAACCTGTCGGATGGCGTAAAGCTGGGCTTCGACACCGGGTTCGACTCCGGCAGCACCCTGGACTACGTGTACCGCAACACGCCCACCGGCAAAGGCGCGCTGGGTCGGATGATCGACACCAATTACCTCAACTCCATCGGCTGGCGCGGTATTCGCCAGCGCAAGCTGAACGTCGAAGAACTGCTGCGCCTGGCCATGGCCAAGCTGCGGGATGAACAGCGTGAAGTACGCATTGTCGACATCGCCGCCGGCCACGGCCGCTACATCCTTGAAGCGTTGCAAGGCGTGTCGCCGCTGCCGGAATCGATCCTGCTGCGCGACTACAGCGACATCAACGTGCGCGACGGTAGCGCGCTGATTCGTGAGAAAGGCCTGGGGGAGATTGCGCAGTTCGTCAAAGGCGATGCGTTCGACCGCGCTGACCTGGCCGCGCTGGCGCCCAAGCCGACGCTGGCCGTGGTCTCCGGGCTGTATGAATTGTTCGCCGATAACGCCATGGTCGGCGGTTCGCTGGCCGGCCTGGCTGACGCGGTGGAACCCGGCGGTTACCTGGTCTACACCGGCCAGCCATGGCACCCGCAGTTGGAGTTGATTGCCCGCGCGCTGACCAGCCATCGCCAAGGCCAGGCCTGGGTGATGCGTCGCCGCAGCCAGGCGGAAATGGACCAACTGGTGGAGGCCGCCGGTTTCCGCAAAATCACCCAGCGTGTGGATGAGTGGGGCATCTTTACCGTGTCCCTGGCACAGAAGATCTGAACATGCGCGAACCCGGCCTGTTAAAGCCAGCTGTCCTGTGGCTGCTGCTCTTGGCGCCGCTG
Organism: Pseudomonas fluorescens; assembly: GCF_001708445.1. Taxonomy (NCBI): domain Bacteria; kingdom Pseudomonadati; phylum Pseudomonadota; class Gammaproteobacteria; order Pseudomonadales; family Pseudomonadaceae; genus Pseudomonas; species Pseudomonas fluorescens. The sequence goes on along the minus strand of NZ_CP015637.1, from coordinate 6,507,243 downwards.
TTTTTCAGCACCTATGGTTTCGCCACCTGGGTCACCAGCCAGCGCAGCGACGTCGGCACGCTGGTGTTCGGCTGGGAAACCCATATGCCATTCTGGGCGTGGACCATCGTGCCCTACTGGTCCATCGACCTGCTCTACGGCTTCTCACTGCTGCTGCCCAGTACCCGCCATGAACTGAAGCAACATGCGCTGCGCCTGCTCAGTGCCCAGGTCATCGCCGTGAGCTGCTTCTTGATCTGGCCACTGCGCTTCACCTTCGAGCGGCCGGAACTGGACGGCGTGTTCGGCTGGCTGTTTGCCGTGCTGGCGGGTTTCGACAAACCGTTCAACCAGGCACCCTCGCTGCATATCGCGCTGCTGGTGATCCTGTGGATCATGTACCAGCGCCATGCCCAGGGCGTGTGGCGCTGGGTGGTGCATGCTTGGTTCGGGTTGATCGGTATTTCGGTGCTGACCACTTATCAACACCACTTTATTGACTTACCCACAGGCGCCCTCGCCGGCTGGCTGTGTGTGTGGCTGTGGCCGCTGGAACATCCCAGCCCGTTGCTGAATGCGCGGCTTAGCCGCGACCCCAAGCGCTGGCGGTTGGGTCTGCGCTATGGCCTGGGCGCCCTGACGCTGGTGATCCTCGCCTGGGTGCTGCGCGGGTGGTGGCTATGGCTGCTGTGGCCGGCGGTGTCCCTGGCCCTGGTCAACGCCAATTACTGTGTGCTCGGCGCGGCGGGCTTTCAGAAACGTGCCGATGGCCGTCTCACGCCGGCGGCTCGCTGGCTGTATGCGCCCTACCTGGCGGCCGCGTGGATCAATTCACGCCTGTGGACACGTCAGCATCCACAGCCCGACCGGATTGTGGATAACGTGTGGCTTGGAAGGATTCCTGCCACGAACGAGCAGGCTTCATTCAAGGCAATCGTCGATCTGTGTGCCGAACTGCCGATTAATCCACAGGGCGCTTATCAATGCGTTCCGGTGCTGGACTTGATCGCCCCAACCGCCGCCGAATGCCTGCAAGCGGCACACGCCATCGAACGCCTGCGCTCCAGCGGCCCGCTGCTGGTGTGTTGCGCCCTCGGTTACTCGCGCAGCGCCACCGCCATGGCCGCCTGGCTGCTGCACAGCGGGCGCGCCGCCACGGTGGATGAAGCACTGGCTATTATTCGTACAGCGCGGGACCAAGTGGTCCTGCATCCTGCTCACCGTGAAGCGTTGGAGGGTCTGCTCCATGCCCGCTGATATGGAACTCCAAGTCGTCGCCAGCCTGCTGCGCCGCGGCCGTTCGCTGGATCAGTTATCCACAGGCCTGACATTACTGGGGGTATTGTTCGGCCTGGCGCAACTGCTGCTCGCCAGCATTTCGTCCATCTGCCTGTTGCTCAGCCTGTGGATGATTATCCTCGGCCTGCTGCAAAAGTACTGGTCGCTGCGGGTAGCCTTCGACGCCGACCTGTTCGCCCTGCTGGCCCGCGACACCGAGCGCACCCCGGACCTCGACCAGGCGTTGCAAACCCTCGGCCTGCAATCGCCCAAACGCGCCGGTCGACCCTGGACCGAACGCCGTCGCGGTGCTCTCAAACTGTTGCGCAAACAAGCCTGGCTACTGGGCGCGCAAGTGCTGCTGACCCTGGCCGTGATCCTCGCCAGCCCTTGGCTACCTTTCGCAGGATAAGGAATCCCCATGTTCGAACCCGTGGTTGCCACGCTGATTACCTCGATGGCCCGCACCGTCACCGGGGCTCGTAGCCTGTGGCTGGGCTGCGCACCGGTGCCGGTGCAACGCATCTACTTCGCCAACCACAGCAGCCACGGCGATTTCGTGTTGCTATGGGCGTCGTTGCCGCAGAACCTGCGCAAATTCACGCGCCCAGTGGCCGGCAGCGACTATTGGAACAAAAGCGCACTGCGCCGCTACATCATCAACCGCGTATTCAACGGCGTGTTGATCGACCGCGAACGCAAGGACCCTGTGGATAACCCCTTGCAACCCATGCTCACCGCGCTGGAAGGCGGGGACTCGCTGATCATCTTTCCCGAAGGCACGCGCAACCTGGAAGACGGCCTGCTGCCGTTCAAAAGCGGCTTGTACCACCTGGCAAAAAGTTACCCACAGGCTGAGTTGATCCCGGTGTGGATCGCCAACCTCAACCGGGTCATGCCCAAGGGTCGTGTGCTGCCACTGCCGCTGCTATGCACCACCAGCTTCGGTGCACCGCTGCAACTGGAGGAAGGCGAAGACAAGGCGCTGTTCCTGGCCCGTACCCGCGACGCCCTGCTCGCCCTCGCCCCGGAGCACTCCTGACATGGCTAGCCAAACCCTGATGTTGTTCGGCGGGATCGGCGCGATCCTGGTACTCGCCTCGCTGATCGGCCTGATCCTCAAGCTGCGCAGCCGTGGCGCGCCGAATGCGGTGATCGACAACCTCAACGCGCGCATCAACGCCTGGTGGGTGATGGTGGTCGTGATCGGCATTGCCTTCTGGCTGGGTACCGGCGCGGTGATCCTGCTGTTCTACGCGGTGTCGTTCTATGCACTGCGCGAATTCCTGACCCTCACCCCCACCCGGCGCAGCGACTACCCGGCCCTGGTGGCCGCGTTCTACCTGGCCCTGCCGCTGCAATACCTGCTGATCTATGCCGACTGGTACGGCCTGTTCTCCATTTTCATCCCGGTATACGTGTTCCTGCTGCTGCCGATCCTCGCCTCCCTCGGCGGCGACAGCACGCACTTCCTGGAACGCGCGTCGAAGGTGCAATGGGGCCTGATGATCGCGGTGTTCTGCGTGTCCTTCGTGCCCGCCCTGCTGACCCTCGATATCCCCGGCTACGAAGGCCGTAACCTGCTGCTGATCGCGTACCTGGTGATCGTGGTGCAACTGTCGGACGTGCTGCAGTACGTGTGCGGGAAGCTGTTCGGCAAACACAAGATAGCGCCCAACCTGTCACCGTCGAAAACCGTGGAAGGCTTTGTCGGCGGGATCTTGCTGTCCTCCCTGATCGGCGCGGCACTATGGTGGACCACGCCGTTCAACCCATGGCAGTCGTTTTTGATCGCCCTGCTGATCAACCTGCTCGGCTTCGCCGGCGGCATCGTCATGTCGGCAATCAAGCGCGACCGCGGGGTCAAGGACTGGGGCCATATGATCGAAGGGCACGGCGGCATGCTGGATCGGCTGGATTCGGTGTGTTTCGCCGCCCCCATCTTCTTTCACCTCGTACGCTACTGGTGGACCTGACCCCACACCCCTCTCAAGCCCAATGACGATCAAAATGTGGGAGGGGCCCCGCTGACCCGGTAAACATCCCCGCCGTGCGGCGTATCGGTGTCATCTTTTGTATCAAAGACGCGTGTAAGATACGCCGCACTTAGCCAGGGATGCTCACCATGTTCGATTCGCTCAAAGCCATCAGCCGTCGTGTTGTCGGTGTGTTTCTGACTGTGGTGGGGGCCGTTTTCGGTCAATGGCATCCGCCGCTATGGCTGCGTGCCATTGGCCGCGGCCTGGCGAACCTGGGCAACAAAGCCCGCGCTTATCCGCGCCAGGCCGGTGCCGGCGTATTGGGCCTGGTGCTGCTGGCCGCCGCGGCTTTCTATGGCTGGCACTGGTACACCCACCTGCCGCAGCCCCACACCGTGGGCTATTCGCTGCATAAACCCAACCTGACCGACTACACCCAGCAGCCACCGGTTGTGGATAACCTGCAGGTGCGCTTTGCCGAATCCGTGGCACCGTTGGCCGCCATCGGCAAACCCGTGAACGAGGGCATCAGCCTCAAACCTGCGATAGCAGGCACGTGGCGTTGGTCGGATGATCGCAGCCTGGTGTTTGTGCCGGAAAAAGACTGGCCCGTTGACGCCCACTACACCCTCGACCTGGCGAAGAAAAGCCTGCTGGCCGACGGCGTGTTGCTCAGCCAGTACAGTAGCCAATTCTCCACCCAGCCGTTCCGCGCCAGCCTGGCGCAAAACGAGCTGTACCAGGACCCATCCAACCCAACCCTGAAACAACTGGTAGCGACCTTCCGTTTTTCCCACCCGGTTGATGAAGAAAGCGTGCGCAAGCGCGTATCGGTCGCCCTAGGAAAAGGCTTGGCCTACCGCGATGCACAGCTGCCCAACCGCCCGGAAATAACCTTCGACGACACCAAGCTCAACGCCTTCGTGCGCTCTGCCGCCTTGGCTACCCCGCTGGAAAGCACGCCTGTCAGCGCCAAGCTCGATGAAGGCATCAAGGCCCGCGACGGCGGTAACGCCAGCACCGCACCGCTGGTGGCGGAAGTCACCGTACCGGGTCGTTATCGCCTGACCTTTACCGGCGCCGAAGTCAGCTTTGTGGACAACGAACGCGGCGAACCGGAGCCGGTGCTGATGTTCAGCAGTTCCAGTGCCGTAGCCGATGACACCATCGCCAATAAGGTCCAGGCCTGGCTGTTGCCGGAAAAAGCCCAGGACGACACCCGCCCCTATAACAGCAACGATATCGACGATGCCCTGCTCGCCCGCAGCACCAAGGTCAACCTGACCCACGTGCCCAGCGTCGAGCCGCTCAACACCCTGCACGCCTTCAAGTTCAAGGCCCCGGCCGGTCGAGCGCTGTATGTGCGAGTGCCCGCCAACCTGGAAGCCATCGGCGGCTACCTGGCGAAAAACCCCACAGCGTCCCTGATCAGCATGCCGGCGTATCCGCGCACCTTGCAGTTCCTCTCCGACGGCGCCCTGCTCAGCCTCAACGGCGAAAAACGCCTGGGTTTCATGGCCCGTGGCGTGCCGGGTGCCCATGTGGAAATCGCGCGCCTGCTGCCCAACCAATTGCAGCATCTGGTCGACCAAAGCAGCGGCAGCTTCGCCCGGCCTAACTTCGGCAACGAGTATTTCGATCGCATGGTCGAGCGTCAGGCGCTGGATATTCCGCTGTCGTCCAATGACCCGGCGAAAACCGTCTATGACAACGTCGACCTCAGCCATTACCTCACCGCCAACGGCGGTCGTCGCGGCATCTTCGTGCTCAAGCTCAGCCCGCAGGATGAACCGGCCGAACGCACCTTCGATTATTCGCGCAGCAGTACCAGCGACCTGCGCTTTATCGTGGTCACGGACCTGGGGATCATCGCCAAACGCTCCAGCGACGGCAGCCATGATGTGTATGTACAGTCCATCGGCAATGGCTCGCCGGTCGCCGACGCCCAGGTCGATATCATCGGGCGTAACGGTTTGCCGGTCGCCAGCGGCCACACCGATAACGAAGGCCACGCGCATTTCGCCAAGCTCGATGAACTGCGCCGTGAGAAAACGCCGCTGATGTATGTGGTCAGCCGTGGCAATGACCAATCCTTCCTGCCGATTGCCCGTCAGTCCCAGCAGTTGGATCTATCGCGCTTCGATGTCGGCGGCCTGGAAGAGGACGGTGCGATTGATCGTCTCAGCGCCTACTTATTCACCGACCGTGGCCTGTACCGGCCCGGTGAAACCGCGCACCTGGGCATGATCGTACGCAGCGGCAACTGGAAAGGCGCCCTGCAGGGCCTGCCGGTGGAACTGCAGATCACCGACCCACGCGGCCTGGAAGTGATTCGCCAACCGCTGAAGCTGTCCACCAGCGGCTTTGAAGCCTTTGATTTCCCCAGCAGCGAGACCGCCCCCGCCGGGGATTACACCGCCACCTTGCAGTTGATCGGCCAGAAGCAGACCCGCACAGACCTGGGCAGCGTCAGCTTCAAGGTTCGCGATTTCGAGCCGGACCGTATGAAGGTCAGCCTCAGCCTGCATGACACCCCGGTGCTGGGCTGGATTCCACCGGACCAGGTGGTGGCCAAAGTCACCGCGATGCACCTGTTCGGGGCCCCGGCGTCCGGCCGTCGCGTCACCGCGAAAATGTCCCTGAGCCCGACGCTGGCAGCCTTCGATCGCTACCCCGATTATCGCTTCCGCCTCAACAACTCGCTGGACGAGGCCAGCACCGAAGACCTGGCCGAGACCACCGTCGACGATAACGGCCAGGCGCTGCTTGACCTCAACCTGCAACGCTTTGCCAACAGCACCTACCGCCTGCAAGTGATGACCCAGGTATTTGAAGCCGAAGGTGGACGTAACGTGGCGGCGCAAAGTGCGTTGCTGGTGTCGTCCGCGCCCTATCTGGTCGGTGTGAAAAGTCAGGACTCACTGTCGTATGTCGCCAAAGACGCTCCCCGCCAGGTGCACTGGCTGGCCGTGGCGCCGGACCTCACGCCGCTGGCGGTGGATGGCCTGACCAGCGAAGTGGTCGAGCACCGCTACGTCTCGGTGCTGGTCAAGCAGTCCAACGGCACCTACAAATACGAGTCGCGCATCAAGAACATCAGCCAGCCGGCCTCGCCGGTGGTCATGACCCAGGAAGGCGCCAAGCAGACACTGAACACCGCCACGCCGGGCGATTTCACCCTGCAACTCAAGGATGCCAACGGCAACCTGCTCAACCAGATCGACTACAGCGTGGCCGGGCGTGGCAACACTTCGCGCTCCCTGGAACGCAACGCCGAGCTGCAACTGCGCCTGGATAAACGCAGCTACGCCACCGGGGATGAGATCGCGATCAGCATTCGTGCGCCGTATACCGGTGCGGGCCTGATCACCATCGAACGCGACAAGGTCTATACCCAGCAATGGTTCAAGGCCGACAGCACCAACAGCGTGCAACATATCCGCGTTCCCGCAGGGCTTGAGGGCAATGCCTACGTCAACGTGCAGTTTGTACGCGACATGGGTTCGGCCGAGGTGTACATGAGCCCGCTGTCCTATGGCGTGGTGCCGTTCAGCATCAACCTCGACGCACGGCGCATGGCGCTGAAGGTGGAAGGCCCGGCGAAGATCGAGCCGGGGCAGACCCTGGATATCAAGGTCACCGCCGACCGCCCGGGCCGGGCGGTGGTCTACGCGGTGGACGAAGGGATCCTGCAAGTAGCGCGCTACCAGACGCCGGACCCGTTGGGCTTCTTCTTCCAGAAGCGTGCACTGGAGGTCGGCACCAGTCAGATCCTTGACCTGATCCTGCCGGAATTCAGCCGCCTGCTCAGTGGGGCCGCGCCCGGTGGCGATACCGAAGGCGCCCTGGCCAATCACCTCAACCCGTTCAAGCGCAAACATCAGCCGCCTGTGGCCTGGTGGTCCGGGCTGGTGGACCTGCCCGCCGGTGAAAGCGTGCTGCATTACCAGGTGCCAGACAGCTTCAATGGCAAGCTGCACCTGTTTGCGGTGGCCGTGGATGCTGACAGCGTCGGTGTCAGCGAGGCCAACACCGAAGTACGCGGGCCGATCGTCATTACCCCCAACGTACCGGCCTTTGTCGCGCCGGGGGATGTGTTCAACGTGAGTGCCGGGGTGTTCAGCAACCTGGATGCCGCGGCGGATGTGAAGTTTGAAGTGCAGACCAGCGACGGACTGGTAGTCAAGGGCGGCAAGGGCACAACCTTGTCACTGCAACCGCGCAAGGAGGGTACCGCCGAGTTCAAGATCAAGGTCGGCGAGCACCTCGGCTCGGCGGATCTGCGCTTTGTCGCGGTGCTGCCGGACGGCAAGCGTATCCAAGTGGCGGAAACCACGTCGATCCGCCCCCTGAGTGAGCATCGCGTGGCCCTGAGCCTGGGACGTTTCGACAGCGCCAGCAAAGAGCTCAAGCCCACCCGCGAACTGTTCAACCAACTGCGCGATGTACAGGTGGGTGTGGCGGCCTCCCCGTTAGTGTGGGCCAATGGCCTCAAGCAGTACCTGGATGATTATGGCTATGCCTGCACCGAACAACTGGTGTCCAAGGCCATGCCAGCGTTGATCTGGGGCGGTACGGCGCCAGAGGCCGAGCAAGCCTTCGGCAGCGCGGTGCGCATGCTGCGCCAACGCCAGAACCAGGCCGGCGGCTTTGGTTTATGGGCGGCCAACCCGGATGTAGCGCCCTACGCCAGCCTGTACGCCACCGACTTCCTGATCGAGGCCAAGGAGCGCGGGCTGCCAGTACCGGAAGACCTGTTGGTGCGAGCCAATGCCTATCTGACGGACCTGGCCAACGGCCCGAGCGAAGGCCTGTCGGAATTGCGCAACCGTGCCTACGCCAGTTACCTGCTGAGCCGTCAGGGGATTCTCGTCAGTGGCGCCTTGAGCGATATCCGCGAACGCTACGAAAGCACCTTCAAGGATAGCTGGCAGAACGACCTCGGTGCCGCCTACCTGGCCGCCAGCTACAAGCTGCTCAAGCAGGATCGCCAGGCCGATACGTTGTTGCGCAAAATCCCATGGCGTTCGCTTGTGGATAAGTGGGACAGCGACGGCCTTTATTACGACCCGCTGGTGCACGATGCCGAACACTTGCACCTGCTGGCTCGGCACTTCCCCGAGCTGCTTGACGAGGTACCTACGGCGTTGCTGGATAAACTCGGCAAGCGCCTGAATGAACAGCGCTACAACTCACTCTCGGCCGCCCTGCTCCTGCGGGCCTTGGACAACTATGGCCAGCGCGCGCAAAGCGACATGACCCTCAAGGCCACCGCGTGGCTGGGTGAAAAACAGCAACAATTACTGGAGATGGCCGGCCAGCCACCGCGTGCCGCCGTGCCCGTGGGTACGCAAAAACTGCTGATGGAAAAAACCGAAGGCCCGGCAGCGTTCTACATGCTCAGCGAAGCCGGTTTCGATAAGGGCTCCAAGCTCAAGCCCATCAACAACGGCCTGGAAATCATCCACGAGTACCTTGACCTCAAAGGCGAGCCGGTGAGCAAGGTCGCGGTGGGCGACGAATTCCTCGTACGCCTGCGCCTGCGCGCAACGGATCGCGATCAGGTGCAGCAAGTGGCCGTGGTTGACCTGCTGCCCGGTGGCGTCGAGCCTGTGTATAACTTGCCGCCGGAGCCGGAAACCGCCAGCGGCGAGGACAGCGAAGGTGAAGGCGAAGAGTCTGAATACGTCGAAGACAACCAGGAAGCCGACACCTGGCAAGCGCCGATCGGCGAGACCGCGTTGAGCAACTGGCAGCCGGATTATGTGGATGTACGCGATGATCGGGTGGTGTTGTACGGCACCGCGTTGCGCGATGCCGGCACCTTCGTCTACCGCGTGCGCGCCACCAACGCCGGCACCTTTAATACACCACCGGCCTACGCCGAAGGTATGTACGAAACCACCCTGCAAGGGCGTGGCAAAGTAGGCCAGCTTGAAATTACCAAGCCTTAAGTGCCTGACGCCGCTGCTCGCAGCGGCGGTGGTACTGGCGGGGTTGCGGCTTTGGCCCCATGCCCCGCTGGAACAGGCGGTAACGTCCTCCAGGGTGGTACTGGCTGACGATGGCTCACTGCTGCGCATGACCCTGGCGGATGATGGGCAATACCGCCTCTGGCTGCCGCTGGAGCGGATCTCGCCGTCATTGGTCGAAGCCTTGCTGCTCAAGGAAGACCGCAATTTCTATTGGCACCCGGGGATCAATCCCCCGGCGCTGCTGCGCGCGGCCATGGCCACCTACAGCGGCGGGCAGCGCCAGGGTGGCTCGACCTTGAGCATGCAACTGGCGCGGCGCCTATGGGACCTCAATACGCGCCAGGTGCCGGGCAAATTGCAGCAGATGGCCTTGGCGTTGTGGCTGGAAGCGCGCTACAGCAAGCACGACATCCTGGAGGCCTACCTGAACCTGGCCCCCATGGGCGGCAATATCGAAGGCGCGGAGGCGGCCAGTCGCATCTATTTTGGCAAGTCAGCGGCGCAGCTTTCGTTATCCGAGGCCCTGGCGCTGGCAGTGATCCCGCAACAGCCGGGAAGGCGTGCGCGCTTCGGCCCCTCGCTGCAAAACGCACGGCTGCGCTTGATGAATGACTGGCGGAGTACTTATCCACAGGACGCGCGTAACGACAGTTTGCTGGACTTGCCCCTGGAAGCACGCAACCGCCAGCAGATTCCGTTCCTGGCACCGCACCTGAGCGAACAACTGCTCGCGTCCCAACCGGGTAACGAACTCAACAGCACCCTCAACCTGCCCTTGCAGCAATTGCTCGAGCGCCTGATCAGCGGGTTTATCGCCGAGCGGCGCAGCACCGGTGTGGAAAACGCCACCGCCATCCTGATCGACAGTCGCGACCAGAGCGTCAAGGCGCTGGTGGGTTCGGCGGATTATTTATCCACAGGCATCCACGGCCAAGTTAACGGCGTGTTGTCGCGCCGCTCGCCTGGGTCGACCCTGAAGCCGTTTCTGTATGGGCTGGCGCTGGACCAAGGGGTGATCCACCCCATGAGCATCCTCAAGGACCTGCCCAGTAGTTTCGGCTACTTCCAACCGGAAAATTTCGACGGCAGTTTTGTCGGGCCACTGACGGCGCGCGATGCGTTGATCCGTAGCCGTAATATCCCGGCCGTGTGGCTGGCCAGCCAGGTGAAATCGCCCTCGCTCTACGGATTACTGCAACAGGCGGGCATCAAGGGCCTGCGCAACGAGAGCCATTACGGCCTGGCGCTGGCGCTGGGTGGGGGTGAGATGACCCCGGAGGAACTGGCGCGGCTGTACGTGATGCTGGCCGGTGACGGTCATTTGCGACCCTTGCGCTATTTACAGGAACAGCCGCAAACCACCGGAGCGGCGCTGCTCACGCCCCAGGCCGCCTTTATGGTGCGCGACATGCTGCGACGCAACCCGCGCCCGGATGGCCTGCCCGGCCGCCACTGGCGCACTGCCTGGAAGACCGGTACCTCGTGGGGTTTTCACGATGCCTGGAGCGCCGGCCTGGTGGGCCCCTATGTGCTGGTGGTGTGGGTGGGCAACTTCGACGGTCGCCCGAACCCCGCGTTTATTGGCGCCAAGACCGCCGCGCCGCTGTTTTTCCGCATCGCCGATGCCCTGCCCCTGGCCTTGCCCAACACCGTCATCAAGCCCGACAAGCCGCCCGCCGGGCTGGTGCGCATCGACGTGTGCGCCGCGTCCGGCGAGTTACCCAACCGCTGGTGCCCGCAAACCCGCAAGACCTGGTACATCCCCGGCGTCTCGCCGATTCGCGTGTCCAACCTGCATCGCCCGGTGCTGATCGACACCCGCACCGGCAAGGCCGCCTGCCCGCCGTTCGATCCACAGTACACCCGCGAAGAAGTCTTCGAATTCTGGCCCAGCGACATACAGCGCCTGTACCGCGCCGCCGGCCTGCCCCGGCGCACGCCGCCCGGCGTGATGAAAAACTGCCAGCCCAACCGCATCAGCGACCAGAGCGAAGCCCCACAGATCCGCTCGCCCCTGACGCAAGTGAGTTATCAGTTGCGCCTGTCCCAACCCCAGGAAAGCATCCCGCTGAACGCGAACGCGGCCAGCGATGCGACGACGCTTTACTGGTTCGCCGACCAAACCCTGATCGGCCAGGGCCCGCCACAAGCCACCTTGAACTGGCGGCCGGGCAAGTCGGGCGAGTATCGGTTGCGGGTCAGTGATGATCAGGGACGGAGTGTGAGCCGGGGGTTGAGGGTGGAGTTTGTGCCTTAGGTGTGGCCATCACCCTCTGCGATCTCCACATAGTTCGACTCCCCACCTCCTGTCGCCCCCGACAACCACCCCCACACGAAACTCAGCGTGGTACGCCCGACAGCATCCACACCGACGATGCCTCGCGACCAGCCGGCCAGCAGTTCACCTTCCAGCGTCAGGCACTGATACAACAGCTCGATAGAGTCTGGACCTGTGACGCGCCCAACCTGCGTACCCAAGCGAATTCGACCGCCTTGGTACGTACCGGAAACCGCATCGCCCTCAACCAGGTAATGAAACACCGTGCCCGCGCCGGATAGCCCGTGGGTGTTGTTGGCGACGGTGAATCGGCGGTTGTTCAAACGCTTGTGGATTTGCGAGGGGGTGTTCATCGAAGGCGTGTCCTTTCGCGGGGGCCTGGAGACCCGGTTGTGATCCCACGGAATAAAGTCTGTCGGATCGCGCCCAGAAATTACAAGGGCTAGCCGGTGGGCTGATCAGAAATAAAGTCTGTCGCAACGCCATTTTTATGGGGCGTTGCCGTTCGACCTACTAAATAAAGTCTGTCTAGAACATGCAGACAATTGATTTTAAAACGTTTTATTCATAAAAAACAAAAATGCGCCGAGCGCGAGCACATTGGAATTATGACGGTTGAGAATCTATAACGTCGTCGACGTGTCCGATGGAGAGGCCACTCTTTTGGAAGCAACGCACCTTTTATAGTGCACCGCCATCCCGGTCCAGAGTTAATATCCGAATATATCCTACCGACTATAAATTATAGTCAGCAGGATATATTGCACCGGTAGCATTGAGCCACTCCGTCATCGTGCACTCATGTAATCGACTCGGGTAGGAACGCCTACCCCCCACCAGCATAACCACCGCCCACTGGCAGCACACACGGAGGTTCACCCGCGAAGTAGCCTAGTGCCTGCGCGACATCGACCTTATCTGAGAACGAGCGAACAAGTCGGCCCACTCGCCAGCACTCTCGATACTATGGAAAATCTTTTGCAGCGGCATTTCGATCATCGGATTATTTCCTGACGGCAGTAGACGTCGGGGATCGGTTTGGAGGCCGAAGCAAAGCTTTGATTGAGCATAGGCGTACCCGAGCTCGAACGCTGCGCCTTCATCGATCGTACGTCCATCAAGTACGATTATTACCGCACATGCGGCCTCTAGAGCTCGCACGTCACGGTCAAAAATCGACTTGTAGGCTGCTCGCTTTTCTACACCACAAGCCAGCAAATCAACGAGTTTGCCGCCGTCTCTCTGTGGTAGATAGACATCCAAGCTTGCCTCAATTCGTTCCGTTAGAGCGAGATTGAAGTCAAGTTCGGCTTCTGAAAAAAGGGGGGCCGCGAGGTACACAAGCGGCCGATTGTGATCAAACAGATCCACTGTTTGCTCCTATGTAGCTCCGCAGCTTTTGAGTCAGATCCGCCGGCTCGTATTTCTGGCGGTGTATGACTTCGGCGACTCGCTTCGTTAGCTCCGCAATACCCATAAACTGAGTATCGATTGTGATGGTGCCCGGCATGGGTTCGTATAGATCCCTCATGTCCTTCTGCATAGCCTCCAGTTTCTTCTCAGTATATTTATCCCTGCCTGTGGCACGTACTCGGGCCGACAGCTCTTTGGGATCACCTAGCAACAGGATGACGACGCCTTTTTCGATACCGTAGCCGCCGTGTCCATCATCAGGGCATATGTGATTCGCTAGGAATTCTGCCTTGGCGGATCTCTCATTACTAGCCGTGAAAACTAATGGGTCAAGCGGTGGACGGTCAACAACACTGATTACGGCTTGTTTCTCATACCGAAGCGTGTCATTTTTTTTCGTAAATTGATCTGCGATCCAGTTGTCTGTGAAAACTTTCTCCTCTTCCGTCAGTTTGTCCCACGGGATACCTAACACATCGGGCCGAGGTTCGAGCCACTCGTCCAAAACGTTCAGGTTGCGGAGATGACTGGTAGTCGTACTCTTACCAACTCCTAGGGCGCCAGTCATATAGAAAGTGTATTGCAGAGGAGTGCCGCTGCGTGTCGCCAGGTCACTAAGTTTGCCGTCAGAAATAGCATCCTCATTTATTAGTTTTAGTAGCAATCTAACTTCTGAAGATGTTAAAAAAAGCGTTATTAGATTATAGACTTTGAAATTTGTCTCGGAAATTAGCTGTTGTTCGATTTCGGAAAGGGTTTCCCTATTTTGAATCCAATGACAATAGTAGTGAAAGTTTCCGGGATTTGTCTCGGCGCCTCGCATTAAAACATTTCTAAGTTCTGCCTCTAGTGAACAGCCGATTAGCAGGCAGGTATTTCTAGCTAAGTGAGCCAAAAGAAATGACGAGTCGTGACCCCGAGAGCCTACATATTGCTTTGAATACGAAGCCTCTGAAAATACAAAACGGTCGACAGTTTTCTCCATAAGCCCTTCGGGAACATATCCGTGAAGATGATAAATCACACAGTCTTGTCGCCGAAATTGTGGCCACGGATCAGTGACAACCTCGAAGCCGCGGTTACCCTTATCTTTATTGCGCTTTCTTACCGCGAGTGCGCGCTCTAGATAGTCGTCGAAGTTAAAGTTAATAGTTAGCGCGCTATTTTGAACTAGTGGGATCAGCGCTTCCATATAGGAGTGTTTTGGTAGTTCAGCAGCTATGTCGATCGGTGGTGTCTTGTATAAATATTTTTGACAAATAGTGAGCCACTCCGCCGCTACAGTGTTCAACTGTTCCGCTGGGGATAGATCCGTCGTTTTTTCAAAAAACGCGGCTCGAAATTTTTGATAGAGAATTTCTGTCTGGTAGGGGGCTGCCATGCTCTTGAACGCATTACCTTCAACTATATCTTTTGCGTCCACGGCGGGATCTGAAGCGATGTCATTGATCAACTTACCCCACTGCGGAGCACCAAAATCAACGCTGATTCCTGCTCCAAGGATTGTGCCAAAGCGTTGCTTGCGGACTTGTGCTCGTAAATGCACGATGGCGCGAGGGTACCGCTTCAGAAGATCGCAAAAATCCTTATCTTTATCGTTTTCCTTGACCATGCTCAGCCCTATAGTAAATCAATTTGTCCGCTCGCGTTTTCACGCTCTTTGATGCGCAGGCGCCATCCATTTGGCGCTAAAGACTGTTCTGTTCTAGCACGTAGTCCCTCGGCGACTTCAATGTGTTGTTCAAATACGTCTAGGGACGTTGCATCAAATGTCTCGTACACATGATTTACGTTCCAGAGCCCTGAGCTTTTGACGGCTTCGCGTGTGCTCCAGCGGCCGAGCCACTTTCCACTTGGTAGGTCTAATGGCCCCGTTGGGCCTGCCAGGAGTGCAATGAAATTCCTTTCCAAATAACCGCGATCACTATCAGCCGACGATATGTCTGGCACCTCCAGCCATACTACTTCCATACCTCCAATGTGCTCGGAGACTGCTAGTTCAATCTGTTCTTCTGCAGAGCGAACGTCGGTCGATGCAGACTGTCCCTTGCCCCAAGTAGGGAAGTTTGGCTCAAGCGCGCCACGCCTTATTAGGGATTCGCCCACGTGAAGGCGAAAAATTGATCCGCGGTGATTACCAAGACCGTTGCCTCCCCCACGATGCGTACGGAGGCGGTTCCAAAGGGTGGCCTTCGATCCCACACTTACCGCATGAGTGCCGATTCGAACAACTCGGTGCTCGAACGGTGAGGTCATACGCATCTCGCCATCTTCAAAGAAAAAGTAGATGCCGCGTTTGTGTCTAACCGATGCAGCCGTCTGCTGAGATAGTTTCCGACCCAAGCCGGTATTCAAAGCTGCGACACGCTCAAGAAGCGCGTAAAAGCGGTCAATGTAGCACAGGCGTGCGTGTTCGCTTTCGACTTTCTGCAGCCAAGATACCTGGCTACCAATCCCCAGCGCCGACATCGGAGCTGCAGTTTCACGGCCGTCTGCCTCGAATGCAGGAGCAAGATACGAACGATATGCAGATCCCGCCAAAAATATGACACGCCCCCCTGTGGGCACGCGCGCATTTAAGGCACTACGGACATCTGCAGCCCATGCTTGTCGTTGCGTCTCGCTTTGTTCTAGGAGCGACTCATTGTAAGGGTTAATTACTTCCTCGGGAGACAGCAGTCCATGCTTCGCAGAAAGAATAAACCATTGATCGGCACGCCGTTGAGCGTAGCTGCGCGCAGCAAAAAAGAGCGGTGACCGGTAGATAAACTCAGCTGTTGCCGGTTGATCACCCTTTCTACTGGTACAAGCGACCAAACAAACTGTATTCACGCGGGCCTTCTCCAAAAACTCCGTCACTTAATGCCCTGCCACGCGAACTCGTGGAGTTTGCACGCGTCGCACGCGCCGCATGGTACGAATCCGGCCTCTGCAATTTTTGGCCTGTAGCAGCTCCATGTGTCATGGCGCTGCAGGCCCAGACGGTGGGCGAGCTTGGCGATCTGAGGCTTCGACTTCTTTTGCAGCGGCGCGGAAAGCTTTGGCCCTTTGGGAATAGCGTATGAGAGCATCTCTCTGAAACTTTCGATGAACTCGGGGCGGCAGTCAGGATAGCCGGAGAAATCAATCGAGTTGATTCCCGTCCATACTTCGTCAGCGCCTATCCCCGCTGCTTCGGCCGCAGCCAGCATGAGGAAAATCCCATTGCGGCCTGGAAGGAAGGCACTCGAAATCCCCTTCTTAATTTCTGCCATGGAGCGGTTTTTTGGGATCTCACGTACGGGCTTGCTCCAAGCGACCGACACAATCTTTCGCTCAATGCCGAAGCGAGCGCACTGGGCCGCTGCATAGTCCAGCTCGACGTGATGATGCTGGTTGTAGCTGACTCCGAGGCTAACGACCTCATGCCCACGCGATTGTGCGAGTAGTACGCAGACAGTAGAGTCCAGCCCACCGCTATGCAGCACGACAATCTTCCGTTTTTCCTTTTCCACTTCGTGCTCCGTTTCCACCGATTTCTCCAATGCTACTGCCTCGATCGTGTCCCGGGAAGTGGTGTAACTGAACCAGTCGAGGACACCCTACAGATGTAAGAGCATGGTTGTCGTAGTTATCGGCTAACGTTGAGTTTGCGAGGACCAAACACTCACTAGCAAAAATCACTGTGACCAAGCCCACTATCGATTTATTGGAGTTCGGGGTGTGTCGGCCTTTAGTTCAGCGAGACAGAGCAGTGGTAGACGAAAGATGCTTGCGTCGGCTCCCAAGAGGAAGCAATCTTAGCAAAAGGCTAGCATTGACGCTGCCAAGGGTGCTCCGGAGAGGTTGGTTTCTCTATCGAGTCCAAAGCCACATTAGCAAAGGATGCTCCATGCCCTTCCACGTCCCCGAAAGGTATTACTCCCTTTACAGCGAAGTCGAGCGTCGTTTTAAAGGCATGCTGCAGCGAGGAGTGATCACCGGCACTGAGGAATCAACCCTCGACCGCTGGCTCGACAACTTCCAAAGCGATGAAGAACTATATTTCGCTTCCCGCGTTTTGGAGCGGCTGATTTTCCGCTCACAGAGCATGATCGAAAGCTCGATCGACCAGTTGCTGCATTGCGTACTCCCTGCATATCTCCGCCAACACGAACTCTATTCGCACTCGAGTATCGAGGCTTTCCTTGAGGCACTAGGTAAGCCGGACTCGTCCTACCCGTTGCGTTTTGTGGGTGTCGATGGCCAAAAGGCATCCGATACAGGGAAAAGTGGTGCGGTCATCATCCGCCACTACAAACGCCACGCAGGTATCAACAAGATCCTCACCTGTCGGCCGGACAAGCTGCATCCGCTGCCCGAGCAGGTCAAGTGCCTCGTGTTTGTTGACGACATGCTGGGAACGGGCAAGCAGTTCAAGGACTTTGTACGCGATAACAAGCTGGAGGAGCTTGAAGGCGTGCACATGGTGTATTGCCCATTCGTAGCTTTCCGGGCGGGCGTAAAAGCGTTCGAGAAAAGCCCTTGGCTGACTGTATTGCCCATAGAAGTACTGGAGGCGCGTCATCAGTTCTTCAGTGAGTCAGTAAAGACCCCGGGCCTGTGGGCGATTGATGACACCAACACCGTTGCGGACGCACGTGCGTTTTACGATCAGTTGGCCAAAGACAAAGGCATCCCGCCAACCACGAGGCACGGCTTGGAGCTTGTACTCGGATTTGAGCATTCCACGCCCAACAATTCGCTGTCCCTGCTTTGGGCGGGATCGGATAACTGGACCCCTTTGTTTAAGAGATGACTTCAATGCCAGCACTAGCAGATGCGTTTCTGAAGAACCGAGCTGACAACCTGCCGCCTGACGTCTTTCAGGAATTCATCGTTCCACCGTTCTTCCAGCACATCAGCATTTTCCAAGACAAGAAGTCAGTACGGATCCTGGGCGGTCGAGGTTGCGGCAAGACGATGTTTTTGAAGTTCCTCTGTCACGGATCTACTTTCAGCGGTCACAGGGAGAACATCAGCGATGAGGTTTTTTCGAACCTTGGATTGTATTTCCGTCCCGACACCGGCTTCTGTTCCCTGATGACGTCTGAATGGTTGCAGGGCCAGAAAGATGGTCATGCGTTCTCCCACTACCTTACGCTGAGCTTGGTTGCTGAGATCTGCGAGGCCATCAAAACTATCGATGCGGCCAAGAACCTGGCCAATGGTCCACTGAGCGTTGGAAGTGCACGCCTGGGAGCGACGTTGGTTAGTCAACTTGGATTGCCCGAGCCCAGCATTGCTGCATTGCACCAGAGGATTGAGCAGAGCATGGCAGAGTTCGATCTTTGGGTGCGTAACCCTGATCACTGCCAGGTGCCGCAGTTTGTCCATTTCTCCGTCATCCTTACCGCCTTGGCGAAGGATCTGGCGAAGTATTCGCCACGCCTGGAGTCGATAGCATTTCGCGTGTTCGTGGATGAGTTCGAGAACCTGTTGCCTCGTCACCGTGAAATAGTCTGCGATGCAATCAAGCACCCAAGCCAGCGGATTGCGGTGCACATAGCTCATAAGCGGGACGCGGTGACAGACCTTAAAACCAGTGGCGTGGAGCGGATCGCCGAAATCCATGATATTCGAACGATCGATCTTGAATCGTATCTGGCCCGCGATAGCGACTTTGATGTCTTGGCTGCGGAGCTATTTCTATTCCGAATCTACCAAGCAGATGGCGTGATTTCCTGTCCAGCTTTCAGGCCCGAGCTGCTTCACGATCCGAAGCATCTGACCTACCGGCTTACTGAAGAGTACCGGCAGGACGTGGTCAACTGTGTGAAGCAGATCCTCCCCGAACTGAGTGCACCTGAAATTGCCCGCATGGCGCTTCAAGACCAGTCGCTTCGTCAGCGGGTCGGGAAGATGATCAAGAAAGGATTGGAGTTTCAAGGATTGGATCGCACCGTTGAGGTTGACGATCTGATCAATGAGAATGTTCCGGAAGCCACAGTCGTGCTTGGTGCGATCCTCAATCGTAAAACTCAATCCGGGAAAGACGCCCTGGGCTTGTTCCAGAAACTGCTGGTCAACGGCCGCTCCAAGACAGATCCATTCCACAAGCAGGGGGGGTGGGTAGACAACAACCTATACGGCTGCCTTTTTCATCTCTACGCTGGCCTGCCTAGACGGCCCAACATCCTCTACTCCGGTTTCTCGCGGTTCTGCAAGATAACAGCGCCGAACCTGCGGTTTTTCCAAGAGCTATGTCACAACACTTTGCTTTTGGGGTATCAGCGCAAATCGGCAAATGACATAGGGGAGCCACTACGTGTCGACTACGACACCCAGGCGACCGCGGTCAAGCAAGTCTCGGATGCCATGTTCGGAGACATTATGCAGCTAGGCCCGCAGGGCTATCGGCTGCTCGAGTTCGCGCGACGTCTCGGTGGGCTTTTCGAGGCATATAACAGGCGCCGTAGCCAAAGCGAGCCAGAGATCAATCACTTCTCGATCAACGAGGCTGACACGTCGGGTCTTTCTGCGGATGCTCAGACTATTTTGCGAGAGGCAAAAATCTGGTCGGTACTTAGGGAGACTAAAGACACCAAAAACAAAGCTGAAGTGGACACAGCGCAATTCGAGTTGGTTCTGAATGCCATTTACGCACCGCACTTCAGAATCAGTTACCGAAAGCGGCGCAAGATCACGCTCACTGCAGCGGAGCTCGACATCATATTGTCTCAGTCGGACTCAAACTTTGAAACGTTGGTGAAGCAGCTTGTCGACTCGCAAGACGACGACATCACTGCTCAGATCACTGGATCCCTGTTCTGAGGTTATCGTGCGATTTATCAGACAAGACCTGATTGATGAGCCAGGCCTCGATGCTTTGGCCAAGATGGAAATTGCCTTCACTGGGGTGGAGGGTCTGGATGACCGTACCGATTATTCAGTCGCGCGCTCAAGGCTGTTGGCGCGCCGGAGTGTACAAGTGCGATATGACCCTGAGGCTTTAGTTCTGCATGTTGGCGGAAAGCAGTACCGTGTCACTGACGCCGGATTTGAGGACTTTTGTCGGGATCACAGGGCGGTCTCAATCGTAGTAGACGCTACCTCTTTAGATTTTTCGGAAATCGCGCTCCTGCTTTATGCGTATACCTTTTCGAACAAGCAGCCGAGGGTCGGATTCTTGTATGTCGAGCCAAAGGAATATGTACGCCGCAACCTTGAAGAACCAGCGGTTCACGGTGCGGCCTTTGATCTTAGCAGTGGCTTTTCAAGGCAGCCGATTCCACCATTCATCCCATTGCTCACCCCGAGTGATACGGTGCATCTTGTCGCGTTCTTGGGCTTTGAAGGTGGGAGACTCACCCAGAAGCTCAATGAAGATGATGGTCAGCATTTTCGAAAGGTTACCATCGTATTTGGAATCCCTCCTTTCCAGGCGACCTGGGACCTTGAGGCGTTCATGGCCAACAGTCGACTGCTGGAAACGTCCAAAGCGAACGTTAAGTACTGCGGGGCGAATAACCCGAAAGCTGCTTATGATTTGCTCATGACGGCCACTTCGGCACTCACCTCGAGAAGCGAATGCAACCGCTTGGCCATCTGCCCGTTCGGTACTAAGCCGATGGCGATCGGAGCGGCGTTGTATTGCGCCGACCAACGCAAGGCTCGTGTTCTTTTCGATCACCCCAAGCGAAAGCCGGGTCGTACCAGGGGTGTGCATTGCATGCATTGGTATGAGGTAGAGATGGCCTAAGGGCGGAGGCTTTTGAAGCGCCTCAGATCCTCTGGAGTGACAGGGAATTTGAAACTTCCCTGTTTTTGTTTTGGCCTTGGGCTGCGGGGTAGCGGGGAGCTAAATCCCCCTGTCGAGCGATCATGTCGGGTTAGTAGTTCAGGGTGAGCGTTAACCCTGCGTCCGATCTCGTCGGCGATGTGTAGATAGCACTCGGTCCAACTATCCGCCACGACGTGAACGATTTCCACGTTGAGGGACTTCATCAGTGACGTGGCGGCTGTATTTTTGCTGGGAGCAAGTCCCGCTTGGTAGTAAAAAACTTTGCCTGTCTGGTTGAGGCGTCTACGCTTATGGAGGAGCAGCCACCAAAGGTCAATTTCGGTGAAATCCATGCCCAATCCGACGATATGTAGGTGATCTCTGAGGAAATGATCGACCCAAGAATAGACACTTTTATTCGACGTGAAATCGAGATCGCCATTCTTGACCGGAGAGGAGAGGCGGTAACCGAGCTTCTTGATCTCTACGCCTTCAGTGACGTAATTACGGATTTTCTGAAGGCTGCCGGCATACTGGTCGTATCCCAAGACCATTGAGCTGGGTCTGTCTGAGTCGCCATGAATATGCCAGACCTCCCTTTCGCCTGCTTTATAGCGACGGAATAGACTGTATCGAGATTCGGGGGACAGAAAGGCAGGAGCATGGAGTGGGCCTGTGAACGCTTCCTCAATGGTGAAATCGTAGTTGGTAGTGAGGATGACTTTGAATTGCTCACATATTCGCCGGTGCGCCTCAATAGGGCTGATCTGCTCAAGCAGTTTGGCGAATGCCACTTTCACAGCGTGTTCGGTTTCTCGGAAAACGCCAGGTGATCGAGCGCACAATTCTTCGATGAACATGGACAAAGGCTTATCGTCCAGATAATCGATCAACTCTGCTACCTCGAACTGTGTGGCCAGCTCGCGCAGGATCTGTGTCCAGTCTTTCTGCAACGCAGCCCGGTTGACGCCATTCCCTAGCAACAAGCTGTGCATGATTTTTCGCTCTTCGTAATGTTGCAGCCCTTGGCGCCAAATCGATCCGTGTTCTTGGTTTCAAACAGGTACGGGCATGTCGAGAAGTTTCGCGACGGTCAAATGCTTGGCGCAAGCCCCCCGTGCCGCTCCGCGGCGCCAATCCGAGCATTCAGCGCTGGTAATCCAGCGCACGACTCGCTCCAGGTGCTCGGCCGGCGCTCGTACTCTGAATACTGAGTCCGAATATGGGCTCTCCCCACTGACTACCACGGCTTTGCGTTCGATGCAGCGAGTTCCCACCCGCGGCAGCAGAATATCTCCGGCCGTGGCGTGCTGGTAGCCGGGCAATGTAGCGCTTTCGAAAGCGATTTCCAGGCCAGACTTGGGGAAGTCCGACGTGTGAAAGTGCTGCACACCAAGTTGCGCAAATTGGGTGCGAGTTCGACTTCCCCTGACGATGGACACGTTGAGGTCTCTCATGGTGACAGAGCCGCGAGCGCGCCTCAGGGTAGAATCCATTTCCTCAAATGCATGGTGGCTAGAGTCCATGCTTTCGATGGCCTGCGCGACGCCGATTCTGCGTTGTGCGATCAACGCAAACTCATCGTCGAGCTTCCCCAGTGTGACATGGCGAAGTCGTTTGTGTCCGAATCGAATCACCAGAACATAGGCCTGAACCTCGACCTGCCAGCCGAAAGCGAATCTGGGGAGCTCGTAGCATTCCACTGAACTTGCCGATTCGATGAGTTGCTTGCGGAATGGCTGGCTCTGGATGGCGCAGGGGATATCAGCGCCCACAATGAAGGCCGCAGAGCCTGCAGCTTTGAGTCTGGTCAATGACTCCATGACGAAGTAGAGATCGATGGGGGCCCAGGCGTGTTGAATGTCGAGGTCGGGGCAGAAGGACATTAAGCGCTTGCGTGCTCGGGCGGGTAGATCGTGAATACCGTATGGCGGGTTGCCGATCACATGGTCGAATTGGGCGTTCCCAAGCGCTTTTCCTAGGCCGGAGACCGACAGTACATCGCGCTTTAGATAGCGCACGCCACTCAGCTGCGGGCTGGCATCGATCATGGCCTGTTCAAGTTCCACCCCGGTATAACTTGCCGGCTGCGCTGCACTATGAACGGCCTGAGCCAAGCGGCCTGAGCCAGATCCAAGCTCCAACCAATCACCGCCTTGGGCACCAAGCAGTCGCAGCACGGCATCAGCCATGGGTTGCGGAGTCAGGATTTGACCCAAACGGGTGCGCGCATCCAGCGCTGCCCGGTAGCGTCTCACAGAGTCAATCGTTCGCATCCCTCTTCCACCTCCTAGTGATTGAGAGCTTGTTGCCCTAGCTCACACTTGATATCGTACTGATCTATGCCAAGAATCGCAACAACATCATCAGTAGAAGTGCTCGCTGCTCGTGGGCAGCTTCGACGTTATATCACAGACCTAGGGATCTCAGATAATGAGTACTCAAGGCGTTGTGGTGTGCCCCAATATACCATTTCGAAGTTTTTGACTGGGCACATCAAGAGCCTCACTCCCGCAATCGAGAAAGCATTAAGTTATGCCAATATTGGCATAGTTCACGATGTAACAGACTTGGCTCAGCACCCTGCGATTCGCAAAGCGCTGGGTTGTGCTTGGGATGGAACAGAAGAGGGGGCGCAGACCTTGGCGTTAATGATCGAAGCCATGGGACCCATTATCCGAGCCTCGCACGGAGGTGGTCGGAAGTAACTGACTTGACTCTATTTGAGAGTTGCCGACACTGCTTTCTTCTAGCGGCGGATCAAGCACCTCGCGGACGCTCACCGCTGAGCGCTATAAGGAGCGACTTAGTGCTGATCGGTTCCTGGCACTGTGTAGACTTCGCCAGTCGATCTGAAGCACAAATGCTTTCTAACAAGTCCGGTTTACACCCACTTTAGAAAACAGTTTTTCTCGGACTTCCTTGATGATCTACTCCCGAATAAACCACTTATCCGTTTTGATCTTTCGACGCCCTTTCATTTCCCACCTCAACGGCCAGAGTCAGCGAAGTAGTCATCCTTCGCCACGAGACTGAGATCATCGGGCAGCTCGGAGGCATCTGCGCTAAACATATGTTGAGTTCGCCTCTCCTGTTTTAGGTATGCGACTGTCTGGAAGAAGCACCTTTCACAAAGGTGCAATTCATAACGATCCCCGTCGTGAGCAGCGCCGTAACCCCAACGTGCCTCTAACGTGCCAACTTGATGCCCGCCCGTATCCAGCCTTAGCAATGTGATTATTCAGATATACCGCAATAGATAGCGCTTGCTGTCATTTTGACGCTATTATGCCGACATGACAGCAAAATGCCCTCAAAATGACAGCGAGTATCATCCATGGCCAGATTAAGCGTTCGCGACTTTCCTGATAACTTGCACCAGTTGCTGCTCCAGTCAGCTGCCAGACATGAACGCTCCCTAGAGGGGGAAACACGGTTTGGCCTGGCGCGCTACCTCGAGTCTCTCAATGCGCCCAAGCCTGAGGCGACGTCCTTATGTGAATCCTGGCAGCGCTCTACAGGCCAGCGCTTGCAAAAGCTATTTGCGCGCTTGCGCGAAGACAACGTTTTTCCTTGGCACGAGCGCAGCGATTTACCTCACCTGTCGCTGGCCTTGGGGGAACCGTCGCCGGCAACGCTGATGAACTGCATCGACGGTCGTGAAGCGCTGCCCTTTGATCTGGCCAAACGTATTGCTGATCGCTACAGTTGCAGCCTGGAGTGGCTAATCAGTGGCTCTAGCTCCATGTTTTCATATCCAGAAATTGGCGGGAACTATCACGAGTTTTTCGAGCCAGCTATCAGCGGTAGCGGTATCAGTATCAAGCTGGTCCGGCTCTGCACCGTTGAGGATGCCGAAGGCAATTCAGGCCCGCATGACGGTACCTTGCTGATGTTCAGATGCAAGGACGACAAACTAAACATTGCATCGGGATATAGCGGTCGCTTTTATCTAAATGGTCATATGGGTGGTGGTGGTCATGGCTGCCTGGCAAGTTTCGTCAAGTTTCTCAATGAGAATAGAAACTTGCAATTCAGCGAGTACAACTGCACAGCGCCGACTAATGACTCTACGATGTGGGACCACCACCCTAACTACTACCTTGATTTTAAGCATTGCAGTCGAGCGTCTTGGCTATATCCGCTGTGTGCTGGTAGATCGCCTTCCAGCATTGACTGGACGCAGCAGCACTCCTACATGAGCCCAAAGCAAAGTGAGCAGCTACTTTCATAAGCAAGGCTCAGCTGCTGGGCACTGGTATGGCCTTTAAACTAGATTGAGCGAAACCACTCCTTTTAGCACAGTTTTTATAAGTTAACTCCGCAGCGGATGGCGCCCCGCATCGGGGCGCTGCCAGATTCGCCTCTTGCGGCGGCCCCCTGCATGATCTTTTACCCTAGCGAGCGCGCGTGCCCAGCGCCCACCGGTCCCTTCTCTTGTAAAGACCATAAGGTCATTCTCTTTGTAAACAACTCACCT
The DNA here is from genome assembly GCF_001708445.1 of Pseudomonas fluorescens. Classification (NCBI taxonomy): domain Bacteria; kingdom Pseudomonadati; phylum Pseudomonadota; class Gammaproteobacteria; order Pseudomonadales; family Pseudomonadaceae; genus Pseudomonas; species Pseudomonas fluorescens. Next base: position 6,482,120 of record NZ_CP015637.1, on the reverse strand, counting down.
TCAGCGCCACTACCGTCCCGATCCGGGGATCCGAATCGATCAGGTCTTTGGGAAGACTTCTCACATGTAGCACATTCGGTGAGCTAGCCCATACGGCTAGGCCCCAACCATCCTTGTGAGGCTCAGCAGGCCAATGGCTTGGCGCAAACCAAAAGCTGGCTGGAATCAATTAAGGGCACTAACGTATTTCCAGCAATACCTATGTCCAGTCACAATGACTCATTAGCTAGATCAAGAACGTTGCAGATAACCACTGGCTGAATGTGCCAGTTAGAAACGAGGCATATCTTGGGAATAATAGGGAGCCAAGATGAATCTTTGTGAATGTTTTAGGTGTATCACATGCGGGACTGAAATCGACTGTCGGATTGGGATGTCAAATCGTGACATTCAACCCTTCCAGTTCGCCTGCCCCAACTGCGAGGAAAGGATTTCATTTGTGTTCGGGCAAGTTGACGCCGAACTGCAGGGGGCTGAAAAAGTCGAGGATTTTGAGGCCCCATTCAAGGGTGATAAGCCTTTTGTCGACCTCCACCTAGATTTTCCTGTCTACGTAGGGGAATACAAGCAGGGGATGACTACATTTCTTCGTGTGACCCAAGAGCTAGGTATGGGAGCGTACGCACATCTTAATCAGCGACTGCATATGCTGAATTACCTCTATCCGGTACAACGAGATCTGTTCAGCCTTATTACCCAGTACAAAAGAGGAGATCTTGATAGTTTCGAAAAGGTTTGCGCAAGAATTCCAGGGGTCAGCTTAATATCGAGAAAGAAACAAGACGTATTAGCAGCACTGTATTCTGCGACTTCAGTCATGTCCTCGCCATTTACGATACATGAGCATAATGCTGAGATTAGCGATGTGGCTCCTAAAATTTATTATTGGCTACTCGACAATCATCGCGAAAAAACTATTGAGTTCATCGACAGTATACTGAGCAATGGCTTCCTTAAAAACTTACACAACGACTGTCTATCTCTATATCCAAAATTAGTTTCTATGGACTTAGCTTTTCGGCCTGCTTTCTTCTATGACTACGCTGATACAGAACAGCTGGGTGACATCCCAGCCATGATGTCGACTGCAGACTTTGATAGTTGCAATAATTTTTACAAAGACCTTGCTGAAGTATTCTCACGTCAAATAACACTGATTGCCGGTATCAACAACCTATTGAAACGTGGCGACTTTAACCAGTTCGAATCGTCTTTAAAGCAAACGAAAAAGGGTATTAGGCCAGGCCTAGAAAGCCTTGATGCTTTTGCTAACGTCGACCTAGGCAACAAAATCGATTTCATAGACAGCTCATTTTATGCGATAGATCTTAATGCCATCGATAACAAACTTAGGAATGCCATCGCCCACTACAAATATAACTATAAGGAGTCAAGTCAATGCATCACGTATTATCCGAGCAAGGAAGGCATGAGCCGGGAAAAGTACTATGAAATCCAACTCATGAGTTTCATTAGAAAATCACTGCTTCTATTCAGGGAAGTTCACAGCGTGAACCACATTATCAAGGCAACCCTTTTTTTATGTGTCTTGTTGTTGAAAAAGGACATATAAAAAGATAGGAGGTTACGGTATGCACAGCACCCGAGGTTAGGAGCACCTGGAGCCATAGAAGATGCAGATCGGCGTGCCTAGCCCTTAGGCCAGCTCAACAGAGCTAAACTGAAGATTACCGAGAATGAGTACCAAGGTACTCCTGCACGATGACTTTGAGGGGCTCAATATGACCATGCCGAATGAACGCACCCGTGCAGTCATTCAATCGGGGGAATTTCTGCTCGAACTATCCCAAGATATATCTTTGCCCGAACGGATACGCCGTGAAGCCAAATTTCTCCTGCGTCACTATCCAAATCCGTTTCAGATGCTGCTGGCGGGTAGGATAGAAGAAGCTTCAGATCCTGACGTGTCCCCAATGGGTCCGGTTTTCAGCTCTTCCACCGAAAGCAGCTATCACTCCCCGATCACTTACGCCACAGACGCGAAAGTCCCCAGATGAACGATTGGGATAGAGCTATCGGAGCCCTGGCCGCTGCTCGAAAAGTCGTGTTTTTCACCGGCGCCGGCGTCTCTGCTGCAAGTGGAATTCCAACATTTCGCGACAAGCTCACAGGCTTTTGGGAGAAACACGCCCCTGAAAAGTTGGAAACAGCACGGGCTTTTCGAGAGAACCCTCAACTGGTCTGGGGGTGGTACCTGTGGCGGCGTTCCCAAGCTGGCCAAGCCCAACCAAACGCCGCTCATCTTTCGATTAGCCGACTGGCGAGCACCGGCATAAAGGTTTCGGTTATCACTCAGAATATCGATGACCTGCACGAGCGCGCGGGATCTCAGAACGTCGTGCATTTGCACGGCAGCTTGATCAATCCGATCTGCTTTGCCTGCAAGCGTCCGGCGGAACTCACAACTGATCAATTCCAGGTCTCTGCAGAAGGACAATGGGTAGAGCCTCCACGGTGTACCCGGTGCAATGGGAAACTCCGACCCGGAGTTGTGTGGTTTGGAGAGGATCTGCCTTCAGGATCTTGGAAAGCAGCATTGGCTGACGTCAAAAATTGCGACGTTCTGATCTCCGTCGGGACTTCGGGAATCGTCAGGCCTGCGGCGGATATTCCTGAAATCGCGTCGACATCTGGCGCGACGGTCATCCACGTCAACATTGCAGACGTTTGCCTAGGAGCTCCAAACGAGCTGATGCTCATGGGCTCGGCCGAGAATGTGTTGCCTGCGCTGTTGCAGGCCACACCCTCTTCATAGGACTGACAATGTCTTGGAAGGACACGCGACTGCTTTCGTAGAGCTTACTTTGCAGGCCCTCTGGGCTTAGGTGACCCTTTGGACTCTGATAGCAGTCGGCTGTACGCATCTTCTAAGCCTTCCCGAGTTTGCGCGGGCAATGCTGGTTTCTTCTCCCGCTTGGGCTTCGAAGGGAGATTGGACGGTGAACCCGGTGGATGGAGCTGCTCGAAACTCTTGCGCTCCTCGGCTGTAAGGGATGAAACAAAAACCTTCTCGCTCACCCGTGAAGCACGATCGTCCTTGGCAAAGCTCAAGACGTTTGATGGCATCGGCACCGGGAACGGGCAACGAAGGTCAGGCCTGACCCTGGTTTTGTTCTTATGAACGCTGAGGCGAATTAGCTCCTCGACGTCGTCCCTACTACTGGAGTAAGCGGCTGAAAGGTATGCTTTATTGACGTCCTCCAAAGTAATCGTATGGCGACGGGCTGCACGGGCTTCAAGATACGCCACCTTGATCAGTTGTACCGCCAAGCGCTTTATACCGAACGTCCAGCGATACAGCTCATGTATCAGGGCACTCGGATCTGCAGATACGCGCCGCCCGCTTACCCGTATGCATTCTAGAACGTAATCCTTCCAGGCCTTCGAGTCAGGATGGTCCGGTAGCATGACACGGGGTTCAGAGAGAAGCCGTTGCTTGTCCTCACTGTTCCTTGTCAGCAATTTGTGGCCCAGGCTGTAGTTGGCCACATAGATCATAGGAACCCCAAGCCCGGCCATGGTGAGCAATATGTCCGTCACCCGGGCTACGCCTTGCCCAGTACTCTGATGCTGCATTTCTTCGAGCACCATCAGTGATACACCATCACGATTGACCCTACGCCGGCATTCGGTCAGAAGCTTGGACGTGTTCGCTCTCACCCCTGTTGCGTCGCCGCCAAGGAAGTCTCCCAACAGCTGCCTGCCGCCAGCCTTACCCCTGGCGCTGGCGTACCAGTACGAGATTAATATATGAGGTTCGTGGTAATGAGCGGATGCATACGGTGCAGGTCCAGGCATCACCTTCATCAGCGCACTGATAGTTTGGCTCTTCCCAACCCCTGCAAGGCCGGTGAGGCAGATAGGAAACGCCTCGTTCTCAGGGGGGTGATACAGCCGCCGCTGATATTGCCGGTCCGTGGAGAAACTCTCAGCCGAAAAGCTGCGCGCACGATCAACGCTATCTTTGATGAAGTCCAAAGAAAACTGGTTGGGAAGGAAAATCGTCTTCAGTACCTCTGACAAACGCTCAGCGGCCAATGCAGGGCTCAACTCCTCAAGCCCGGCTACCGGATCAGGTTGCACTGTAATCAAACGCCGGATATCAGCCAGCGTGTCCAGCCCGTCAAAGCGTGCAGAAAAGATGTTAGTCATTGCCTTTCCCCATCAACCGCTTCTGGTCAGCGGCATCACGCTCAGCCGCTCCGCCCTTCGCAGGACGCCCAGGCTTGCGGGTGCCACTGTCCCAGGCTTTGCCTGTGGCGTGAAAAAATTGGGCATTGCGATCCTGAAGGATTGCGGGCTTCTCCTCACGACGCTCCGCATTGCCGCGCAGCCGATTCTCATTGAGCACTTGAAGATCCGACAGCGAAATGTCGACACTGCTGGGATGTACGCTCGCCGGCTTTACAAAGTCCAACTCGTACAAAACGCCTTCTAATTCGATCCAGATATGTCTGACACACATGGTCATCACATAAGCTTTGACCGGTATCTTGCCATTGAGCGCAATGCGGTCAAAAACCTCGGTGTCAATTAGCTTCGATGAATTGTACTTACGACCATAAAAATATACCCCACTCCTTTTGATGTGCGCCGGATGAAGTGTCAGGAATTCTCTCACGGCGTAGTCAAAACTTACCTCCGTGCCGGAATCGTAACCAAGATCACTATAGAACTTGTAAATGTTATGCGGGGTGGGGCTGAAGCCCACTTCCAACATCTCAGGTGTCATTCTCCCTTCAGCATCTGAAACATGGTTATCGTAAATAGCTTGCAGAATATGCCGCTTGCATATCTCTACAAAGTTGAGAGAGCTATGAAAGTGTGTTGGCTGATCATTGTCAGATTTGGTCCTAGGATGCGACGATTCAACCGTTGCTTTCGACTGACCCGAGTGAGTAGGAGTCAGTTCAAGTCTGGATAACCAACTCATCATTTCGCCACGGGCCACTGCTTCTGAACGAATCGGTACGCCCATGGTAGAGCCTGGCCCACGGTCAAAGACGATGTTTTGCGGCAGACCGTAAGTCGGCCAGTCTTCTTTTCTGATCGTCAGACCAAACAACGACGCAAATTTGACCTTGCAAATGGCCATCGAGAACAGGGCCATGCGGTAGGCTTCCATAGTTTCTTTGTTTTCGGAGAAACCCAAGGCGACTACGGCACCAGACTGGCCACACACCCCTCGAACTATACAGGCCGAATCCATAGCGGATCCTTCGAGCAAGCCAGATATCTTGCCTTTGGGGTTATAGCCGTCAAATTCAACAAGTTGGTTTACATTGACCAAGTCATGGGAAAAGCTTCCAACAAACCCGGACTTAGCTCGAGCCCCACTGGTACCTCTACGTGCCTTCCTATATGCCTTGGTGCTTATCGCCTGACCAAGGTAGTAATCGTACTGTCCTTTTGTGGGGAAAGGCTTACCTTCGGGGTGATAGAACTTCTTATTTCCTGTCGATGTTGTAAAAGGAATACAACCGAATTCACCCACCAGCACGGCACCAAAGATTTCAGCGTCAGATTTAGTTTTATCGTTGTATTTGATGAACCCGTCCAGGATAGAAGCCTGCATTTGGGCCGTAGCAGGAGATCGGGATTTGCGTCCTGACTTTGGCGGCCTTCCCAACATTTGCCCGTCTGCGGTCTGTTCCCTTTTGCCTCTGCCGCAGCGGTCGAACTTGGGCATAAGCGCCCACTTCGAGCGGCCGAATACCAGATAGCTAAAAAACCAAAACCTCAACCGGGCTGCATTCTGAGAAGGTGACTGATTGGCAGCATGAGCGTTGATGATCGATTCGGGATTGTCGTTAGAGAGGATCTCTTCAGCATGGCCTACCAACTCCGCTATGGCGAGGTAACGCTTGTTAACCATTTCATCGTAGCTTTTCGTTGCCCTTACCCGATCTTTTTCCAATTGATCCACTGAAATGCCACGGATGGCCATTAACCAAGGAGGTGTGGCGTCGCTACCGCATTCCACAAGATCACCATTGGTCAGAGCCAGATCAAATTCAGGCCGGGAAAACGTTAGCAAACTTGCAGTCGTGCCCTCTTCATCAAAAAATACAAGGCGTGCCCTGTTTACCCTGCCGTCACCTGCAAGGAAATAGTATTCGACATCCTTCGTCAGCCCTTTGAATCCTTCAGGTGCTCTCAGCTTAGAACCAGTGATCATTCGGATAGCCCGGCAAAAAGTGAGCTATAGACCTGCAGAACATCCGGCGCATCCGTCATCAATGGATGATCGATAAGGATCGGGTCAAACAAACTGACCGGTAGTTTGCGCTCCCATATGTCTTTGTAGATCTTCGTCAGAAACAGATCACGCCGCCCCCACCGCTGTCCGTACATCAACGCAACGGACGCTACTGGTCTCCCTTGAGTGACACAGTCTTCGATGTCGTGTGAGAAATCCTCGAGAAGATTTGATTCGAGGCTGATCTCGCGATCATGGTAGCCATACAGAAGATCCAAGTTGGCCACTAGGACTGGATCCAGCAGATCCCTGGAAACCCTCACAGTCCTGATTCCTGCACTGTGGTAGTAAATCTCTTCCAAGGCGTGCCGTAAGCGAGCTTTCTCGCGGTTTTCTTTCTGTTTCGCCAAGCTCTTCAAACTTCCCCGAGCGACCTCATCAAAATCCATCGCATTCAACTTTACTGTCCAGTTCACGGCATAGGGGTCCGAGCCTTGCGGCTGGATATAGAGAAGCAGATCGCCCAAATAGGGGTGGGGAACCCTCTGGCGCTCACCATCATCGTAGGTCACGACAGCTGTAGCGTGTTTGAGACCGATTTCCTCTGCAACCAATGATGTTCCCTTCACTGGCAGAAGTTTCAGCCCAGCAGCTAAGGGGTTTCCTTGAAGTGGATGAACTTGTGGAATGGGGCTGAGCATTTTCTGCTCATGCAACTCGAACACGTCGGGATTATAAAGAGCCAGTTGTGCGAAGATTCTTTCAGGGGTAGAAAGAAGATGCAGCGCTCGTCCAAGCTTCCTGCTATTAAGGCGGCATATACGAGAGCCCTTGGGTGCTTCACCAGGGACCGCATAAATTCCGGATAAGTAATTGTCTCCCCATTTGAAACGGCCTTGTCGGCCTATTATGCGGAGTAACGATTTTTTTAGATCCACTTATGTTATCTACCATCCATTCAATCCTTAGCAGGTGACGCATAACAGTCCACCTACATCGGTTGAATAAGCCATCCAATAGCGCGGGCACGGCGATAGCTACACCACGCGCGGTATACTTTTCTGGAGACGAGCGGAGCCGTGCAGGGCTTGACGCCCTACGCGAGGGGATAGACAATGGATTCGTCAGGAGTCGAAAGCTGACTTATCCTCAAAGGCCCAAGGTCACACTTGGGCCTTTGTCTATCTGGCTCCTGGGTTTTCTATCCAGATTCCATGTTGTTTTTCCTCAAGCTTCAGTAATAGGCACTCAAACTATCTCGTTTGAGATAGCTGCACTTTGATAGCAACCTCGACGTTAATTAGGCAGAATTTGCATCGGTCGTTTGTAATGCATCTTCAGTTTCAGTACTGCCTTTAGTAAACGTCAATTAATGATGCATGGTACCGCCGAAAAATGTCGGTTGACAACTGGAATAAAACAGCTAAGTTGCGCCTCCGCCGGCGCTTTTTTACTGACTTCCCAGTGTTTTCGGTGCTTGGAGCGCCAAAAACCGGCATGCATAGATGACCCGGCAATTAAAAAAATTTGGTAAATCCCCCCAGTTATGGGACCTACGATTCGTGAATAATCGTCTACCTGTTTAGGCGAAATTGATCCGTAGCACGAGTAGCCGGCCGCTAAACTCATTTCCTCTGTTTCCGCTCGGAGGCCACATGAGCGTCACTTCAGGTCAGGAATGGGTGAGAGGGCAATTCCCTCGGCTGGACTGGCTACCCGACGAAACACTATTCAGCCTATGCAGTCGACAGCATCTTGTAATGGGTAACCTGGACCCTGCGACTACATCGACTGCCGTGCTGGGCCTATCTGAGAAATTTATAAAGCATGATATTCCTTGCGGCATAGCAGCTTTAGAACAGAATGGATTTCATTATTGGGGAAACGCGGAGTCGATTCTCCTACATCACACAATATTCTCAGTGTTTGTACCGTTCCAAAATAAAATAAAAATTGAAGATGCAATAATAACTATAAAAGGCGATCGAATTGATTCACTTAAATATCGACTTGGCTTGGTATCAAGTGGTTTTGGCGCTGAACACCCGTTGAAAGCATGTCCGTATTGTATGCGCGAGGATGTGGACGCCCATGGTATAGCTTACTGGCACCTCACACACCAATATCCAGGTGTGTTGATCTGTCCACGCCACCAAGCTTGGCTCATGGTATCCACCAAAAGTAGGCGGTGGTCAGGTAGGTTTGAATGGTCGCTACCAACCAAGGACTGCTTGATCCAACAGGCCTCCTCACAGAAGCTGTGGTTACGCCCGGCTTTCCTGAACTTGGCAAACAATGTCATCGATCTTGCGGTCATCGGCAGAGTAATGTCCCTCGAGTCCTGCACCGTCGCTGCGACCTATCGAAAAGCTGTGCTCCAAGGGGGTAGATCTGCATCGCTGCTTGATCGCATAGAGCCGCTTCGCCGCTTTCATCTGTTTGAATCATTGCCGGAAGATGAGAAAAGCACTGAGTCATTTATGAACCAGCTTATCCGTACCCCCCGCAGAAGCATTCATCCTTTGAAGCATCTGCTACTGATTGATTGGCTATTTGATGACCTGCGCTCGTTCCTGAAGGCCTACGACGCTGAAGTCGCCAGATTAGTCCAGCGAGTCGCTAGCACTCCATCGCGAAAACCTGATGAGCAAGTCTCGCTTTCAAACGCTGCGGCTCCAACCAAAAACACTCCAAGGCCCAAACGATTAAAAGGCCAGCTTAAAGAGGTTCTGCTCTCAAAACTGGGCAAGGGCATTCCGAAACAGAAGCTTTGTAAAGAGCTTGAGATCTCGGTCTCAACGATCAATAGGTTGTTGCGTGCCAATCCAGTTACCAATGCCCTGGCTATTGAAGCTAGGAACAGCCGGGAACTAGCGGAGCACAGAGCGCAGTGGCAATATCTACACAATTTGCATCCTGAACTGGGGGTCCAGGCTTTGAGAAACACCATTCCTTCTATCTATGCCTGGCTTTATAGAAACGACAAAGCATGGTTGATGGCCAAAGAGCAAACCTTCGTCAAACCGGCCAAAGTGGAAAAACACCCCATTGACTGGGAGGCCCGGGATTCTCGGCTGCTCAGCATGATACGAACGGCGTACGAGGCGATTACTGGACTGCAGCGCGGTCCAGTCACTACGACCGAGCTTTACGCCCGGGTTCCCATGCTCTCGTCTTGCTTGGAAAATCGGAACCGATACCCCGCCTCAAGAGCATTCTTGTCCACGGTGCTGCATCGCTCCAAGTCGAAGGTCCTTCACGACCACGTGCAATGCGGTAAGGCCAGCGGATTTCGGTAGCCCCTCACGCTAGCTGAAGAAACGAACGAGGTGTAAGGACATGAGTAAGATTTCGATCCTAGGATTGGCCCTTTCGCGCCCGCCAGCATGCTGGAGCTCAACATACCGTGGCTACGAGTTCAGACGGGTACAAGTCTTGATGCAGGCAAGTCACACCTTAGGAAATCGTAAAAGCGCCGATAGGTGGCTCGGTTCACCAGTACTTGCGCTCAACCGACGCAGCCCTTGCGAGATGCTGACCAAACCTAGCGGCTATCCCGAGGTTCGAGACGTATTGCTCAGAATTGAACACGGAGTCTATATGTGACCTGTTCTGGCTCCCTAGCGGCCTGCGAGAGGAAAAGCGGTGCTCACCGCCAGGGATTGAGCTGTTGATCCTATAGTATGACGGGGATATCGATACTCATGGGAATCACTTTATTGGAGGTTAGTCCTCGTAGCGTACATTTAGAGCGGAAACCTATTTCCGTCTGTAAACACCCGGCGGCGCTTTCTTGACTAGCTCGGGTCGAGGTTGAGGACCTTTTCTTTTTGGTCGCTCAAAACTACAGCAGGGATAATACACTGGCCGCCAATCCCACATCCGTAAAAAGTCCCTAGCAGGGAACGGACAACACCAGACACCAACACCTTGGTCATAGTTTTCTTCAACGAAATGTGTTGACTCTTGATGTCCTGCTATATAAGTAGACCATAATGTCTCCACTGGGCGAACTTCGTCCCCATACGACTTCACGTCAATGACAAAGTCAGCAAATCTTTCATAGACTCCCAATATAGCCTGAATAATAAAATCAGTAGTTTCTCCATGTGGCAGCCTGTTCCTAGACCTAGCCTCTTGGACAATCTCTAGCCGCCGTTTAATTGTATATCCTAGAGGCTGGTTGTATCTGGAATTCCAAATTTTAAGCTTTAGTTTGTCATTTTGATGGACTTTCTCATCCAAGGCCGCAAGAACTGCCTCCTCAGAGAGGTGATGGGTGGCTGACAGGATCTCTGCAAAGAATTGAGCTTTCTTCAGCTCAAATTGGTCTGCGTTCAACATCACTGAGCTATCTTTAAACTGCTGTCCCTCACAGGTAGCCCACATCACATTCAGATCATGGCCACCATGGCGGAACGGCTTGTCACAGTATGGGCAGCGTTTGACTAACTCTACATTGTGCTCAGCACAGACTTTCAGCTCACAACAGTGAGCACGTCGCCAAAAGGAGAACCCTAAGCGTTCAACATCTTCGGCAACACAAACTGGGCAAAACCCGGCCTGGGTACTATCGGAACTATAGAGATTCGGACGACCTATATATTCGTCCCTAGAGTAGGAAATATCTTGAATATTTTTAAAAATCTCTTTTAGCGGATAATCAGTATGCTTATGAAGAATTTTGTTAAAGCCGTAGCAACCAATCCATCCCTGCGTTCCGGCGATCGACAAAATATCCGTGCTTAAGATGCAGTTTTTGGGAAACTTCCGAAAAACCTCCTCGGAAGAATGTTTCCCTTTAATAAAAAGAGTTCTTGCCACAAAGGAACGCACCGTCTCCTCAGGCTGAATAGCTAAGATCATTTGCTCGTCTAAACCTTGAAGTGCGTCCCGAGCACGGTGGCCCGGACAAAGCGTCACCGGCTCCTCAATCGCGGGGGATCGAAGGCGCCAGCGACAGACTTTATTTATTTCCGACAGACTTTATTTCGTAGCTTCAGTTGGGCCTCCAGGGTAAAGCGGGTTACTCCACCGTCACCGACTTCGCCAGGTTACGCGGCTGGTCGACGTCAGTGCCCTTGAGCACCGCGACGTAGTAAGACAGCAGCTGCAGCGGGATGGTGTAGAGGATCGGCGACAGGGTGTCGTGGATATGCGGCATGTTGATGACGTGGGTGCCTTCGCCGTTGGTCATGCCGGCTTTTTCGTCGGCGAAGACGATCAACTGGCCGCCACGGGCGCGGACTTCCTGCAGGTTGGACTTGAGCTTCTCCAGCAGTTCGTTGTTTGGCGCCACGGTGACCACCGGCATGTCGTCGTCCACCAGCGCCAATGGGCCGTGTTTCAACTCGCCGGCCGGATAAGCTTCGGCGTGGATATAGGAGATTTCCTTGAGCTTCAGGGAGCCTTCCATCGCTACCGGGTACTGGGCGCCACGACCCAGGAACAGGGTGTGATTCTTGTCGGCAAACAGCTCGGCAACTTTTTCTACCGTGCTGTCCATGGCCAGGGCTTCGCCCAGGCGCGTCGGCAGGCGGCGCAGTTCTTCTACCAGGGTGGCTTCGACACCGGCGGCCAATGTGCCACGTACCTGACCCAGGGACAGAGTCAGCAGCAGCAGGCCCACCAGTTGGGTGGTGAACGCCTTGGTGGAGGCGACGCCGATTTCGCGACCGGCTTGGGTCAGCAGGGTCAGGTCGGACTCACGCACCAGGGAGCTGATGCTGACGTTGCAAATCGCCAGGCTGGCGAGGAAGCCCAGTTCTTTGGCGTTACGCAGGGCAGCCAGGGTATCGGCGGTTTCACCGGACTGGGAGATGGTCACGAACAGGCTGTCGGGCTGCACCACCACCTTGCGGTAGCGGAACTCGCTGGCGACTTCGACCTGGCAAGGGATGCCGGCCAGTTCTTCCAACCAGTAACGCGCAACCATACCGGCGTGGTAGCTGGTGCCGCAGGCGACGATCTGGACATTGCGTACTTTGGCGAACAGCTCGGCGGCCTGCGGGCCAAAGGCGTTGACCAGCACTTGCTTGTCGCCAAGGCGACCTTCCAGGGTGCGTTGCACCACGGCGGGCTGCTCGTGGATTTCCTTGAGCATGAAGTGGCGGAACTCGCCTTTGTCGGCGGCTTCGGCACCGTCGCGGTATTGCACGGCTTCGCGCTCGACGGATTGGCCGTTGACGTCCCAGATCTGCACGCTTTCACGGCGGATATCGGCGATATCGCCTTCTTCCAGGTACATGAAACGGTCGGTGACCTGGCGCAGGGCCAGTTGGTCGGAGGCGAGGAAGTTCTCGCCCAGGCCCAGGCCGATCACCAGCGGGCTACCGCTGCGGGCGGCGACCAGGCGGTCGGGCTGGCTGGCACTGATCACCGCCAGGCCGTAGGCGCCGTGCAGCTCCTTGACGGTGGCCTTGAGGGCGACAGTCAGGTCACCGAGGTCCTTGAGCTTGTGGTTCAGCAGGTGGGCAATGACTTCGGTATCGGTGTCCGAGGTGAACACGTAGCCCAGGCCCTTGAGTTGTTCGCGCAGCACTTCGTGGTTTTCGATGATGCCGTTATGCACCACCGCCAGGTCACCGGAGAAATGCGGGTGGGCGTTGCGTTCGCACGGCGCACCGTGGGTAGCCCAACGGGTGTGGGCAATGCCCAGGCGGCCGACCAGCGGCTCACCGAGCAACGCCTGCTCCAGCTCGCTGACCTTGCCTGGGCGACGCATGCGTTCGAGCTTGCCGGCGTTGGTGAAGACAGCCACACCGGCGCTGTCATACCCACGGTATTCCAGGCGCTTGAGGCCTTCGAGCAAGATGGCGGTGACGTTGCGTTCAGCGACTGCGCCTACAATTCCACACATGGTGTTTCTCCTAGATGATTGCCGCGCATATCAGCGTAATGCCGCGGGCTTGGATCTGGTCGCGGGCCTCGAGCGGCAGGCGATCATCGGTAATAAGGGTATGGACGCTGCTCCAGGGCAGTTCCAGGTTGGGAATCTTGCGGCCGATCTTGTCGGATTCGACCATCACCACCACTTCCCGGGCGACTTCGGCCATCACGCGGCTCAGGCCCAGCAATTCGTTAAAGGTGGTGGTACCGCGCTGCAGATCGATGCCGTCGGCACCGATGAACAGTTGATCAAAGTCGTAGGACCGCAACACCTGCTCGGCGACTTGCCCCTGGAACGAGTCCGAATGGGGGTCCCAGGTGCCGCCGGTCATCAACAGCACCGGCTCGTGTTCCAGTTCGCTCAAGGCGCTGGCCACGTGCAGGGAGTTGGTCATCACCACCAGGCCGGGCTGATGGCCCAGTTCGGGGATCATGGCGGCAGTGGTGCTGCCGCTGTCGATGATGATGCGGGCGTGTTCGCGCAGACGCATCACGGCGGCACGGGCGATAGCGCGCTTGTAGGCCGAGATGGGCTGGGCCGGATCACCGACCAGTTCCTGGGGCATGGTGATTGCGCCGCCGTAGCGACGCAGCAACAGGCCGTTGCTTTCGAGGGCGGCCAGGTCCTTGCGGATGGTCACTTCCGAGGTTTCGAAACGCTTGGCCAGTTCGTCCACGCTGACTTCGCCCTGTTCATTGAGCAACGTCAGGATGTTGTGGCGTCGTTGGGGTGTATTTCGTTTCGACATGGTAATGATAAGTTTCGTTTCGAAAGATAACGAAGGCAATCAAAACCTATTGGCAAGATATCGTCAAGCGTCGGGAACAGATTTTTCGAACAACACACGACAAATGTGGGAGGGGGCTTGCCCCCGATTGCGGTAGATCAGTCGACTAAAACATTGACTGAAAATCCGCCATCGGGGGCAAGCCCCCTCCCACATTTGGATAGCACTGCTGATGAGGCTGTGGATAACTCAGGTCTTTTTGATTTTGACCGGACGCTTCCATCCGTCAATGTTGCGTTGGCGGGCGCGGGCTACGGCCAGTTGGGACTTATCCACATCCTGATTGATGGTGGAACCGGCAGCGGTGTTCGAGCCATCTCCGATGGTTACAGGTGCAACCAACGAATTATTGGAGCCTATAAACACATCCTCACCAATAGTCGTCTGATACTTGTTGGCACCGTCGTAGTTGCAGGTGATGGTGCCGGCGCCGATGTTGGTCCGCGCACCGATCACAGCATCGCCCAGGTACGTTAAGTGGCCGGCCTTGGCGCCTTCGCCCAGATGGGCATTTTTCAATTCGACAAAGTTACCCACATGGGCCTTGGCTCCCAACACGCTGCCCGGACGCAACCGTGCAAACGGACCCGCATCACTGCCCTCGCCCATCACTGCACCGTCGATATGACTATTGGCCTTGATCACCACGCCTTTGCGCAGGGTGCTGTCCTTGATCACGCAGTTCGGGCCGATCACCACGTCGTCTTCGATGATCACGCGGCCTTCGAGGATGACGTTGATATCGATCAGCACGTCGCGGCCCACGGTGACTTCACCACGTACATCAAAACGCGCCGGGTCGCGCAGGGTCACGCCCTGGGCCATCAGGCGGCGGCCTTCACGCAGTTGGTAGTGACGTTCGAGCTCTGCAAGCTGCTTGCGGTCGTTGGCGCCTTGCACTTCCATAGGGTCGTGGGGCTGCTCGGTGGCGACCAGCAGGCCATCGCTGACAGCCATTTCGATCACGTCAGTGAGGTAGTACTCGCCCTGGGCGTTGTTGTTGGACAAACGGCTCATCCAATCCGCGAGCTTATTGGCAGGGACCGCAAGAATACCGGTGTTGCCTTCGGTAATGGCGCGCTGGGCTTCGCTGGCGTCCTTGTGCTCGACGATTGCCGCGACCTTCCCGTCAGTGTTACGCACGATGCGCCCGTAGCCGGTAGGGTCATCCAGTTCTACGGTGAGCAGGCCCATCTGGCCAGGTACTACATGCTTGAGCAGGCGTTGCAGGGTTTCGACTTCGATCAGCGGCACATCGCCGTAGAGGATCAGCACGGTGTCGGCTGTGATGAACGGCACGGCTTGGGCGGTGGCGTGACCGGTCCCCAGTTGCTTGTCTTGCAGAACGAAATTCAGGTCATCCGCGGCCAGGCGCTCACGCACCACATCAGCACCATGGCCGATCACCACGTGGATACGTTGTGGGTCCAACTGCCGGGCACTGTGGATAACATGCCCGAGCATGGAGTTACCCGCGACCGGGTGCAGCACCTTGGGCAATGCCGAACGCATGCGGGTGCCCTGGCCTGCGGCGAGAATGACGATTTCAAGAGACATGAATGGCTACCAATCCTGGGCGGTCCGGCTTCAGACCAGAGAAGTATTTTGCTAAAAAAGAAAAAGGGTAGCCGAGGCTACCCTTTTTAATCAATCGCGCATGAAGCATGACGGCGTGGCCGCTTACTTCTTGCGGATCTGCTGGAGCGTGCGCAGCTGAGCTGCAGCCTCGGCCAGACGTACAGCAGCAGCGCTGTAGTCGAAGTCCGCACCTTTCTCGTGCAGGGCCTTCTCGGCAGCCTTGACGGCTTCCTGAGCAGAAGCTTCGTCCAGGTCGCCAGCACGTTGCACGGTGTCGGCAAGTACCTTGACCATGTTCGGCTGAACCTCGAGGAAACCACCGGAGATGTAGAACACCTCCTTTTCCCCGCCTTGCTTGGTCAGCGTAATCGGACCTGGCTTCAAGCTGGTGATCAATGGCGCGTGGCCCATGGCAATACCCAGGTCACCGAGTTCGCCGTGTGCAATCACCATTTCTACCAGACCGGAGAAGATTTCCCCTTCCGCGCTGACGATATCGCAATGGACTGTCATAGCCATCTGATTGCCTCAACCTGATGAGCGCCCGTTGCCGGGCGCCGGGATTACAGTTTCTTGGCTTTCTCGATCGCTTCTTCGATGCCGCCGACCATGTAGAACGCTTGTTCTGGCAGGTGGTCGTAG
The DNA here is from genome assembly GCF_001708445.1 of Pseudomonas fluorescens. NCBI lineage: Bacteria > Pseudomonadati > Pseudomonadota > Gammaproteobacteria > Pseudomonadales > Pseudomonadaceae > Pseudomonas > Pseudomonas fluorescens. The sequence continues at coordinate 6,466,004 of NZ_CP015637.1, read as the reverse complement.
TCACCGTTGAGGATGCCTTTGAAGCCAGCAATGGTGTCTTTCAGGGAAACGTATTTACCCGAGGCACCGGTGAAGACTTCAGCCACGAAGAACGGCTGCGACAAGAAGCGCTGGATCTTACGAGCGCGGGATACCAACTGCTTGTCGGTTTCCGACAGTTCGTCCATACCCAGGATCGCAATGATGTCCTTCAGTTCTTTGTAACGCTGCAGCACGTACTGAACGCCGCGAGCGGTGTCGTAGTGCTCCTGGCCGATCACGTTCGGGTCCAGTTGGCGCGAAGTCGAGTCGAGTGGATCGACCGCTGGGTAGATACCCAGGGAAGCGATGTCACGGGACAGTACGACGGTGGCGTCCAAGTGGGCGAAGGTGGTCGCAGGCGACGGGTCGGTCAAGTCATCCGCAGGTACGTATACCGCTTGGATCGAGGTGATCGAACCTTCCTTGGTCGAAGTGATACGTTCTTGCAGAACGCCCATCTCTTCAGCCAGGGTCGGCTGGTAGCCTACTGCCGAAGGCATACGGCCCAGCAGTGCGGATACTTCAGTACCGGCCAAGGTGTAACGATAGATGTTGTCGACGAACAGCAGAACGTCGTTACCTTCGTCACGGAACTTCTCGGCCATGGTCAGGCCAGTCAGGGCTACGCGCAGACGGTTTCCCGGCGGCTCGTTCATCTGACCGTAAACCAGTGCCACTTTGTCCAGAACGTTGGAGTCCTTCATCTCGTGGTAGAAGTCGTTACCCTCACGAGTACGCTCACCCACACCGGCGAACACGGAATAACCGCTGTGCTCGATGGCGATGTTACGGATCAGTTCCATCATGTTTACGGTCTTGCCTACACCGGCACCACCGAACAGACCGACTTTACCGCCCTTGGCGAACGGGCAAACCAGGTCGATAACCTTGATGCCGGTTTCCAGCAGGTCGTTGCCGCCAGCTTGTTCCGCGAACGAAGGTGCTGGACGGTGAATGCCCCAGCGCTCTTCGGTGTCGATCGGGCCAGCTTCGTCAATCGGGTTGCCCAGTACGTCCATGATCCGGCCCAGGGTCGCTTTACCGACCGGTACGGAGATGGCAGCGCCAGAGTCGACAACGTCCAGACCGCGCTTCAAGCCTTCGGTAGAACCCATCGCAATGGTACGAACTACGCCGTCGCCCAGCTGCTGCTGAACTTCCAGGGTAGTTTCCGCGCCTTGTACTTTCAGCGCGTTGTAGATGCTCGGTACGCTGTCGCGTGGAAATTCCACGTCGATAACGGCGCCGATGATTTGAACGATACGTCCGCTACTCATAGCTGGATCCTCTGAATATTTGAACCGTTAAACCGCGGCAGCGCCGCCGACGATTTCCGAGATCTCTTGGGTGATCGCAGCCTGACGCGCCTTGTTGTAGATCAGCTGCAAATCGCTGATCAGATCACCGGCGTTATCGGTAGCGTTTTTCATCGCGATCATCCGCGCCGCTTGTTCAGCTGCGTTGTTCTCGACCACCGCCTGGTACACCTGCGACTCCACGTAGCGCACCATCAAGCCGTCAAGCAGCTCTTTGGCGTCTGGTTCGTAGAGGTAGTCCCAGTGGTGCTTGAGTTCCTGATCCGGGGTCGCCACCAGTGGGATCAATTGCTCCACGGTTGGCTGCTGGGTCATGGTGTTGATGAACTTGTTGGATACCACGGACAGGCGGTCAATCCGGCCCTCCAGGTACGCATCCAGCATCACCTTCACACTGCCGATCAGATCATTGATCGACGGTTCTTCACCCAGGTGGCTGATAGCTGCAACGACGTTACCGCCGAAGTTACGGAAAAAGGCCGCACCCTTGCTACCAACGACACACAGATCGATCTCGACGCCGTTTTCGCGGTTTACCGCCATGTCCTTGACCAGGGCCTTGAACAGGTTGGTATTCAAACCACCGCACAAACCACGGTCACTGCTCACTACCACATAACCCACACGCTTGACTGCGCGGTCGATCATGAACGGGTGGCGGTATTCCGGGTTGGCGTTGGCCAGATGCCCAATTACCTGGCGGATACGCTCCGCATAAGGACGGCTAGCAGCCATGCGCATTTGTGCCTTGCGCATTTTGCTGACCGCCACTTTTTCCATGGCGCTGGTAATTTTTTGCGTGCTTTTGATGCTCGCAATCTTACTGCGAATCTCTTTTGCGCCTGCCATGTAACACCTATCAGGTTAGCAAGCGGGAGCCTTGCGGCTCCCGCTGCGGCTTACCAGGTTTGGGTGGCCTTGAACTTCTCGATACCGGCTTTCATGCCAGCGTCGATATCGTCATTGAAGTCACCCTTCACGTTGATCTTCGCCATCAATTCGGCGTGATCGCGGTTGAAGTAAGCAATCAGCGCTTGTTCAAAGCTGCCGACCTTGGCGATTTCAACGTCGGTCAGGAACCCACGCTCAGCGGCATACAGCGACAACGCCATGTCAGCGATCGACATTGGGGCGTATTGCTTCTGCTTCATCAGCTCGGTAACGCGCTGACCATGCTCAAGTTGCTTACGGGTCGCTTCGTCCAGGTCAGAAGCGAACTGGGCGAATGCCGCCAGTTCACGGTACTGAGCCAGAGCGGTACGGATACCACCGGAGAGCTTCTTGATGATCTTGGTCTGAGCGGCACCACCCACACGGGATACCGAAACACCGGCGTTCACTGCAGGGCGAATGCCCGAGTTGAACATGGCCGATTCCAGGAAGATCTGACCGTCGGTGATGGAAATCACGTTGGTCGGAACGAACGCGGAAACGTCGCCAGCCTGGGTTTCGATGATCGGCAATGCGGTCAGGGAACCGGTTTTGCCGGTCACTGCGCCGTTGGTGAACTTCTCTACGTATTCTTCCGAAACGCGGGATGCGCGCTCCAGCAGACGGGAGTGGAGATAGAACACGTCGCCTGGGTAAGCTTCACGGCCTGGTGGACGGCGCAGCAGCAGGGAAATCTGGCGGTAAGCCACTGCTTGCTTGGACAGATCGTCATAAACGATCAGCGCGTCTTCACCGCGGTCGCGGAAGAATTCACCCATGGTGCAACCGGAGTACGGTGCCAGGAATTGCAGCGCAGGAGATTCCGAAGCACTGGCAGCCACGATGATCGTGTTGGCCAGGGCGCCGTTTTCTTCCAGCTTGCGAACCACGTTGGCGATGGTCGATTGCTTCTGACCAATGGCTACGTAGACGCAGAAAATGCCGCTGTTCTTCTGGTTGATGATCGCGTCGATCGCCAGAGCGGTTTTACCGATCTGACGGTCACCGATGATCAGCTCACGCTGGCCACGGCCGACAGGGATCATGGCATCGACAGCCTTGTAGCCAGTCTGTACAGGCTGGTCTACCGACTTACGCCAGATCACGCCTGGAGCAACTTTCTCGACCGCATCGGTCTCGGTGTTGCCCAGTGGACCTTTACCGTCAACAGGGTTACCCAGTGCGTCGACTACGCGACCCAGCAGTTCCTTACCAACCGGAACCTCCAGGATGCGGCCGGTGCACTTGGCGCTCATGCCTTCAGCCAGACTGGTGTACGCACCCAATACAACGGCACCTACGGAGTCTTGCTCCAGGTTGAGGGCCATACCGTAGACGCCGCCCGGAAACTCGATCATCTCGCCGTACATGACGTCGGCCAGACCGTGAATCCGCACGATACCGTCAGATACGCTGACGACAGTGCCTTCGTTACGGGCTTGGGAGGTCACATCGAGCTTGTCGATGCGGCCCTTGATAATTTCACTTATTTCGGAAGGATTGAGTTGCTGCATTGCTCTGCTGCCCCTTCAAACTCAAGATTTCAATGCTTCGGCAAGTTTCGCGATTTTGCCGCGAATCGAGCCATCGATAACCAGGTCGCCGGCGCGGATAACGACACCACCAATCAGGGATGCGTCCTCCGTAGCTTGCAGGCGCACTTCCCGATTGAGTCGTGCACTGAGAACCTTGGCGAGTTTGTCTTGCTGTTCTTGGTTCAATGCAAAAGCACTGGTCACTTCAACGTCTACCGATTTCTCCGCTTCGGCCTTGTACAGGTCGAACAGAGCGGCAATCTCCGGCAGTAGCGGGAGACGGTCGTTTTCGGCAACGACGTGGATGAAGTTCTGCACTTTCACATCAAACTTGTCGCCGCACACTTCAATAAAAGTGGCGGCCTTGTCTGCGCTCGTCAGGCGCGGGGCCTTGAGCACGCGCTGCATGGTGTCATCTTGCGACACTGCTGCAGCCAGGCCGAGCATGGCTGACCAAGAGGCCAGCTGCTGGTGGGCCTGGGCGTGCTCGAAGGCTGCCTTAGCATAAGGTCGGGCCAACGTGGTCAGTTCTGCCATGATCGCCCTCGCTTAAATTTCAGCAGCCAGTTTGTTAACCAGCTCCGCGTGCGCGTTTTGATCGATTGTGGCACCGAGGATCTTCTCAGCACCGCCGACCGCCAGAGCACCCAGTTGGGCACGCAGCGCGTCTTTGACGCCGTTCAGTTCCTGTTCGATCTCGGCATGAGCCGAAGCCTTCACACGGTCAGCTTCGACGCGGGCTTTTTCAACAGCCTCTTCGACGATCTGGTTGCCGCGCTTCTTGGCTTGCTCAATGATTTCAGCTGCCTGTGCTTTAGCATCGCGCAGTTGATGACCCACTTTCTCTTGGGCCAACTCCAGGTCGCGAGCTGCACGGCTGGCAGCGTCCAAACCATCAGCGATCTTCTTCTGACGTTCGTGCAAAGCCGCGATGACCGGAGGCCACACGAACTTCATGCAAAACACTACAAAAATGAAGAACGCAACGGATTGGCCAATCAGGGTTGCATTAATGTTCACGCCAACACCTCGCTCATTCGTTGTCCATCACCCCAATCAACTCGAAAATTCGAGTGATTAGCCAGCGAGTTGACCAACGAAGGGGTTCGCGAAGGTGAAGAACAGAGCGATACCAACGCCGATCATGGTTACGGCGTCGAGCAGGCCGGCAACGATGAACATTTTAACTTGCAGCATTGGGACCATTTCTGGCTGACGCGCTGCGCCTTCCAGGAATTTGCCGCCCAGCAGGCCGAAACCAATGGCAGTACCCAGGGCGCCCAGGCCGATCAACAGTGCAACAGCGATAGCGGTTAGACCAACTACAGTTTCCATCTTTCCTCCCGACTTTTACGTCGTATGGTTTAGGTTTTTTAGATTTTAAAGCGGTAAAACAAATCGTTTCATAGCCCTTTCAGGCCACCTTCCCGTTTCACCGGGAAGGACATCAGACTAGTCGAGACTGGTCTTAATGGTTCTCTTCGTGCGCCATCGACAGGTAGACGATGGTCAGCATCATGAAGATAAACGCCTGCAGGGTGATGATCAGGATGTGGAACACAGCCCACGCCCACTGCAGAACAACGCCCAGGCCGCTAAGCCAGAGCAGACCACTGCCGAACATCACAGCGATCAGAATGAATACCAGCTCGCCGGCATACATGTTGCCGAACAGTCGCAGTGCCAGGGAAATCGGCTTGGCGACCAGGGTTACGAATTCCAGCAGGAAGTTCACCGGGATCAGCAGGGCTTGAACGAAGATGTTCTTGCTGCCGAACGGGTGCAGGGTCAGTTCGCCGATGAAGCCGCCGATGCCCTTGACCTTGATGCTGTAGAAAATGATCAACGCGAACACCGACAGGGCCATGCCCAGGGTGGCGTTAGGATCCGTGGTGGAAACCGCACGGAATGGAATGTGGTGATCGCCGGAAATCAGGATGGCCAGTTGAGGAATCCAATCGACCGGTACCAGGTCGACGGCGTTCATCAGGAACACCCAGACGAAGATGGTCAGTGCCAGCGGTGCAATCACTGGGCTACGGCCATGGAAGCTGTCTTTCACGCTGCCATCGACGAATTCGACCAATACTTCAACGAAGTTCTGCAAGGCACCCGGCTGACCGGAGGTCGCCTTCTTTGCCGCCATGCGGAAAATCAGGACGAAGATCAGACCCAATGCGACCGACCAGCCCAGAGTATCCAGGTGGAAAGCCCAAAAGCCCATTTCCTTGGCTTCTGCTGCGGTGTGGGCGAAGCCCCAGCCGCCGTTGGGAAGCTGACCAAAGGTCAGGTTCTGCAAGTGGTGCTGGATATAGCCCGAAGCGGTTGTTTCTGCCATGGTTGCCTCAAACGCCCTAAGGTTTCGAAAGTCTTGTTTTCATTAGCAGGGGAGCGAACCAGCTGACCAGTTGGGTCAACACGAAGACGCCGAATACAGCCAGCGGCGCCAATGGCTTCACACCTGCAAAGGTCAGTGCAAACAGCACTGCCGTCAAAATCAGTTTCCCCGCCTCGCCGGCATAAAAAGACCGGACGATGGCCTGGGCTGCTCGGGCGCCGGAAAACCGAAAGGCCCTGTGAGCAAAATACATATTGGGCAGCAAGGCTATCAGGCCTCCGCAGAGTCCTGAATACCCGGCTACGACTCCATGCCAGTACCAAAGCGCCAATGCGGCGATCAGCACCATGACAAATTGAGCCAATAAAACCGGGAAAACGGCCAAGCGATGGAACGGCAACGTGTTTGGCGTGCGGGTTTCCATCACTCTTGCTCCTCAATGGTCGGCTGCCGGAAATCAATAACTTGGCATAATTTGTGCCGACAAAATGCGCGCAGAGTATAGGGGCGGTTCTGCCCCTATTCAACTGCCGGGTAGTGATTTCCGATCACGCGCTACATAAGCAAATGTTTCAGCGAATGTGGGCAAGGACGCCCTGAAGCTCATCGAGCGAGTTATATCCGATGACCAATTGGCCTTTGCCTTTCTTGCCATGGCGAATTTGCACCGCAGAGCCCAGGCGCTCGGCCAGGCGCTGCTCGAGACGCGCGATATCCGGATCAGGTTTGGCCGTTTCGACCGGTGCAGGTTTGCCACTGAGCCACTGGCGAACCAGGGCTTCAGTCTGACGAACGGTGAGACCTCGTGCGACAACGTGTCGCGCCCCTTCAACTTGTTGATTTTCCGGTAAACCGAGCAAAGCGCGGGCATGACCCATTTCCAGATCGCCATGGGAAAGCATCGTCTTGATGACTTCCGGCAGAGCGATCAGGCGCAACAAGTTGGAGACCGTGACGCGGGATTTACCCACCGCCTCGGCCACTTGTTGCTGGGTCAGCTGGAATTCCTGCTGCAAACGCTGCAGGGCGATCGCTTCTTCGATCGGATTGAGGTCTTCTCGCTGGATGTTCTCGATCAACGCCATGGCGATGGCAGTTTCATCCGAGACATCGCGCACCATCGCCGGGATGGTTTCCTTGCCGGCCTGCTGGCTGGCGCGCCAGCGGCGTTCACCGGCAATGATTTCGAAGCGGCCACCACCAATCGGGCGTACCACGATCGGCTGCATCACGCCCTGAGCCTTGATCGAATTGGCCAGCTCTTCAAGCGCTTGGGGGTCCATGTCCCGCCGTGGCTGGTATTTACCGCGCTGGATCAGGTCCAGCGGCAGGTGTTGCAGCTCACGCTCGTCGGCCTGCACCGCTTGTTCTTCAAGGGTCGTGACAGTCGGACCACTCAGGAGCGCATCCAGTCCACGTCCGAGACCTCGTTTCTTGACGGCCATGGGGATTCCTTAAGTTGGCTGGGCTGCAGCAGTGCGTGAATTGCGGCGTTGGCGACGAACCATCTCGCCGGCCAGGGCCAGGTAGGCAATCGCACCACGCGATGTTTTGTCGTATGCCAAAGCCGGCATGCCGTAGCTTGGCGCTTCGGCCAGACGGATATTGCGCGGGATCACGGTGTCGTACAGTTGCTCGCCAAAGTGTTCCTTGAGCTGCGCCGAAACATCGTTCATCAGGCTCAAGCGCGGGTCGAACATGGTCCGCAGCAAGCCTTCGATCTGCAGGTTCGGGTTCAGCAACTCGGCGATACGCTTGATGTTATCCACAAGGTCGCTCAACCCTTCCAGTGCGTAGTACTCGCACTGCATGGGGATAATTACCCCATCGGCAGCCACCAAAGCGTTGAGCGTGAGCATCGACAGCGACGGCGGACAGTCGATCAGGATGTAGTCGTAATTCTCGCGGATCGGCGCCAAGGCACTGCGCAAGCGGCTTTCTTTCATCTGCATTTCCAACAGCACGACTTCCGCCGCGGTCAAATCGCGGTTGGCCGGCAGCAGTTGATAACCGCCATGCTCGGAGTAGTGCATGGCCTGGGCGAGGTCGCACTCACCAATCAGCAAGTCGTAGACCGAGTTTTCCAGGCCGTGTTTATCCACACCGCTACCCATGGTGGCGTTGCCCTGTGGATCGAGATCGATCAACAGCACCCGGCGCTTTGTCGCGACCAGGGATGCTGCGAGGTTGATGCAGGTGGTGGTTTTGCCCACGCCACCTTTCTGGTTCGCTATCGCGAATACCTTAGCCATTCTTGCTTGTGTTCCCAATCATGCCGTGCGGCGCAGTATCAGCAGATGGCGTTGGCCTTGGCAACCGGGTACGGCCAAGGCGTGTTCGCTATCGAGGTGGAAGTCTGCCGGCAATGCTAACAGCTCGTCGCTTGGATGAACGCCCTTCATTGCCAGCCAACGGGTTTCGCGGTCGCCCAGGTGGCGGGTCCAGTTGCAGAAGTTCTCCATACTGCTGAACGCCCTGGAAACAATTCCGCTGAAGGGCTGTTCGGGTACGAAGGCTTCGACACGACTGTGGATAACTTGCAGGTTGTCCAGCTTCAGCTCCAGTTTGACCTGGGTCAGGAAGCGGGTTTTCTTGCCATTGCTGTCCAGGCAGGTCACGTGCGACTCCGGAAACAGGATAGCCAACGGAATACCAGGCATGCCGCCGCCACTGCCCACGTCAAGCCAGCGGCCGTTTTCGATAAACGGCATCACGCTCAGGCTGTCGAGCAAATGCCGCGAGACCATTTCATCGGGATCGCGTACCGCCGTGAGGTTGTAAGCCTTGTTCCATTTGATCAACAGGGCCAGGTAGCCCAGCAGCAGCTCTTGCTGGGTTTCGGTCAGATGCACACCCAGTTGGCGTGCGCCTGTGGATAACTCTTCGGCGTGTTGCGAGGTGACCAACGAACTCAAGCGCTTTGCTCCAACTGACGGCCCGCGCCGCGTTTTTTCAAATGAATCATCAACAGCGAAATGGCTGCCGGGGTTACGCCAGGGATACGTGACGCCTGGCCCAGGGTTTCCGGCCGAGTTATCCCCAGCTTGCTTTGAATTTCCTTCGACAACCCGGAAATGCCGGTGTAGTCGATATCCGCAGGCAGCTTGGTGTCTTCACTGGCGCGCAAGCGGGCGATCTCGTCCTGCTGGCGGTCAATGTAACCGGCGTATTTGGTCTTGATTTCGACCTGCTCGGCGACCTGCGGATCTTCTGCGCCCTGCCCGGTCACTTCGACCAGACCAGCGTAGTCGATTTCCGGACGGGACAGCAGGTTCAGCAAGTTGTATTCGTGGGTCAGCGGCGTGCCGAATTTTTCAGCAATCGCATCGCCCTGCTCGGTGCCCGGGCGGACCCAGGTGCTTTTCAGGCGCTGCTCTTCCAACGCGATGCTTTCGCGTTTTTTGCAGAAGGCTGCCCAGCGTGCGTCATCGACCAGGCCCAGTTCGCGACCTTTTTCGGTCAGGCGCAGGTCGGCGTTGTCTTCGCGCAGGATCAGGCGATATTCCGCCCGGGACGTGAACATCCGGTACGGTTCCTGGGTGCCCAGGGTAATCAGGTCGTCGACCAATACACCGATGTACGCCTCATCGCGACGCGGGCACCAGCTGTCTTTACCCTGGGCACGCAATGCAGCGTTGGTTCCGGCCAGCAAACCTTGGGCACCAGCTTCTTCATAACCGGTGGTGCCGTTGATTTGTCCGGCAAAGAACAAACCGCCGATCACTTTGGTTTCCAGGCTGTACTTCAGGTCACGCGGGTCGAAGTAGTCGTACTCGATGGCGTAGCCCGGGCGCACGATGTGTGCGTTTTCCATGCCGCGAATCGATTGCACGATCTGGATTTGCACATCGAACGGCAGGGAAGTGGAAATCCCGTTCGGGTACAGCTCATGAGTGGTCAGGCCTTCGGGCTCGATGAAGACCTGGTGGCTTTCCTTGTCGGCAAAGCGGTGGATCTTGTCTTCGATCGACGGGCAATACCGTGGACCGATGCCTTCGATCACCCCGGAGTACATCGGCGAACGGTCGAGATTCGCGGCAATGATTTCGTGGGTGCGGCCATTGGTGTGGGTGATCCAGCAGCTCACCTGTTTCGGGTGCTGTTCTTTGGAGCCCATGAACGACATGACCGGGATCGGTGTATCGCCGGCTTGCTCGGTCATCACAGAGAAATCCACGGACCGCCCGTCGATACGCGGCGGGGTCCCGGTTTTCAGGCGACCGACACGCAGCGGCAATTCACGCAGGCGCTTTGCCAACGCAATCGACGGAGGATCACCGGCGCGGCCGCCGGAATAGTTCTGCATGCCGATGTGGATAAGTCCGCCGAGGAAGGTACCGGTGGTCAACACCACGGATTCCGCGAAGAAACGCAGGCCCATCTGGGTGACGACACCACGTACCTGGTCTTGCTCGACGATCAAGTCATCGGCGGCCTGTTGAAATATCCACAGGTTCGGCTGGTTTTCCAGGGTTTCGCGAACCGCTGCTTTGTACAGGATGCGGTCGGCTTGAGCCCGTGTGGCACGCACGGCCGGGCCTTTACGGCTATTGAGCACGCGAAATTGAATGCCACCCTTGTCGGTAGCCATGGCCATCACGCCGCCAAGGGCGTCGATTTCCTTGACCAGATGGCTTTTGCCGATCCCACCGATGGCAGGGTTGCAACTCATCGCACCGAGGGTTTCCACGTTGTGCGTCAGCAACAGGGTTTTTACGCCCATGCGTGCTGACGCCAGTGCTGCCTCGGTACCGGCATGACCGCCGCCGATGACGATCACTTCAAAACGGGAAGGGAAATCCACCACGCACCTCGTGCCTGCTTATGTAGGTAATTAGGAATTGATTGGTTGAGCTGGTTTTAGAGCTTTGGCGGCAAGTATAGGGACTTAGCCCTCCCTAAAGAACCCTTTGCACAAAATTTAACCAGCTGTGGATGAATCACAGACAATAGAAATTAAAAGAGAGAAGTTTATTAAATCTTTGTTTTTATGTTTATTTCTACTGAGGCACCTTTCTGTGGATAGATCTCTACAGGCCTTTATTTTCTTCGTGTACAGCGCTTTAAAAGTCTGTGGTCATGTGCCCATGAGGGGCTTGGATAAGTGCTTTAAGCCTGTGGATTAAACAGGTGGTTATCCACAGGCGGGTTTTAGCCCAGGTTTCGAGCCCTGTTATCAACCGAGCACAGGGGCGGTTATTCACAGGGCTTAATCCACAGAAATGGGAGCACTGAAGCAAATTGCGCGCACGCGGAGGCCACCCACGACCTGGTTATGCATAGAGAAAGGAGGAAATCGGGTGACGCGAAAGAAACAGACAGGCGCGAATGGCCTGCCTGTGGAAAACGAAAGACTATTTACCGATGCAGAAGCTGGAAAAAATCCGTCCCAGCAAATCATCCGAGCTGAATGCCCCCGTGATTTCGCCCAACAGCTGTTGGGCCTGGCGTAGATCCTCAGCCAGCAGCTCCCCTGCCCCCGCCAAGGTCAGCTGTGCCCGACCGTGTTCCAAGGCCGCGCGGGCATGACGCAACGCCTCCAGGTGCCTGCGGCGAGCGCTGAAGCTGCTTTCTGAAGTCTGTTCGTAACCCATGCAGGCCTTGAGGTGGTCACGCAGCAGCTCCAGGCCGTCCCCGGCCGACTTCGCACTCAGACTTATGGTGACGTGGCCATCGTCACTGGTTTCCATGGCAATGGCTTCCCCTGTGAGGTCAGCCTTATTGCGGATCAAGGTGACTTTGGCCGGGTCTGGCCGTTGTTCAAGGAATTCCGGCCACAGCGCAAAAGGATCAACAGCTTCAGGTGCGGTGGCATCCACCACCAGCAGCACCCGATCCGCTTCGCCGATGGCCTTGAGCGCCCGTTCTACACCGATCTTTTCCACCTGGTCGTCTGTATCACGCAGACCGGCGGTATCGACCACATGCAAGGGCATACCGTCGATGTGGATATGTTCGCGCAGGATATCCCGTGTGGTACCGGCAATCTCGGTAACGATCGCCGCTTCACGCCCCGCCAGGGCATTGAGCAAGCTGGATTTACCGGCATTGGGTCGACCGGCAATCACCACGGTCATGCCGTCACGCAGCAAGGCGCCTTGCCCGGCTTCGCGCAGTACTGTGGATAATTCGTCGCGGACCTTGTCCAGCATCGCCAATACATGGCCATCGGCAAGGAAGTCGATTTCCTCTTCCGGAAAATCAATCGCCGCTTCCACGTAGATACGCAGGCTGATCAGTTGCTCGGTCAAGTTATGCACACGCAGGGAAAACGCCCCCTGCAGCGAGCGCAATGCATTGCGCGCAGCCTGTGCAGAACTGGCCTCGATCAAGTCGGCTATCGCTTCGGCCTGCGCTAGGTCGAGCTTGTCGTTGAGGAATGCCCGCTCGCTGAATTCTCCCGGGCGCGCCAGGCGACAACCCAGTTGCAGGCAGCGTTGCAGCAACATATCCAGGACGATCGGGCCACCGTGTCCTTGCAATTCGAGGACATCTTCGCCGGTAAAGGAATTAGGGCCCGGGAAATAAAGTGCCAAGCCTTCGTCCAATACCCCGTTATCCGCATCCAGGAAGGGGCCGTAATGCGCGTAGCGAGGCTTGAGATCACGACCACTGATGGCTTTGGCGGCAATGCCGGCGAGCGGCCCGGAAATTCGAACGATACCGACACCGCCGCGACCTTGAGCGGTAGCGACAGCAGCGATGGTTTCACGAGGAGCGCTCATCAGCAGGTTCCAGAACAAAAGTGACGGAAAGCAAAACGCCCCACTAGGGGGCGTCTTGAGTGGTTATCCACAGAGTAAGTTACGCCGCGGCTTTTTTGGTAGCCGCTTCGATCTTACGTGTGATGTACCACTGTTGAGAGATCGACAACACGTTGTTGACCACCCAGTACAGCACCAGGCCAGCTGGGAACCACAGGAAGAAGAAGGTGAAGATGATTGGCATCATTTTCATTACCTTGGCCTGCATCGGATCCGGCGGCGTTGGGTTCAAGCGCTGCTGGATAAACATGGTCGCGCCCATGATGATCGGCAGGATAAAGAACGGGTCTTTGATCGACAGGTCAGTTATCCACAGCATGAACGGAGCCTGGCGCATTTCCACGCTTTCCAGGAGTACCCAGTACAGCGAAAGGAATACCGGCATTTGTACCAGAATCGGCAAGCATCCACCCAGCGGGTTGATCTTCTCTTTCTTGTACAACTCCATCATGGCCTGCGACATTTTCTGCCGGTCGTCACCATGTTGTTCTTTCAGCGCGGCCAATTTAGGGGCCACGGCACGCATGCGCGCCATCGACTTGTAGCTGGCGGCCGACAGTGGGAAGAAGATCCCCTTGATCAGCATCGTCAGGAAGATGATCGAGAAGCCCCAGTTGCCGACGATGCTGTGGATATGTTGCAGCAGCCAGAAGATCGGCTGGGCAATAAACCACAGGATGCCGTAATCCACAGTCAGTTCCAGGCCTGGGGATAACTCTTTCAGTACTGCCTGGCTTTTCGGGCCGGCATACAAGGTAGCGCTGGTTTCAGCCTTGGCGCCTGGAGCGACGGTCAACGCCGGGCCAGTAAAGCCAATGATGTAGTTGCCCTGGCTGTCCTTGCGGGTTTGCACCAGGTTGGCTTCACCCTTGTTCGGAATCCATGCGGTCACGAAGTAGTGTTGCAGCCAGGCAACCCAGCCACCTTGAACGGTTTCTTTCAGCGCGCCCTTGTCGATATCTTTCATCGACACTTTTTTGTACGGCTCGTTACTTGTCCACAGGGCGGCGCCCAGGTAAGTCGCGGTGCCGGTGGCGGTGCTGGAAGACGGATCGGAACTGCCATCACGCTTGAGCTGGGCAAACAGGTTGCCGCTCCACGGTTTGTCGCTTTCGTTGTCGATCAGGTAAGTGACCTTCAAGTCGTACAAACCACGGGTGAAGCTGAAACGCTTGATGTAGTTGACGCCATCGAGGCTGAATTTCAGGTCAACGTTCAACTGGTTTTGGCCATCAGCCAGTTGATAAGTCTTCTGTTCGGTCGAATAAACCGGACGACCGGTAGCACGAGCATCCGGACCGTTGGTGCCAGTCAGGCCGCTTTGTGCCAGATAAACGCGTTCGCCGCCGTTATCGAACAGCTGGAACGGAACACCCGGATGGTCTTGGCGACGTGGATAAAGCGGCAGCTTCAGCTGGGCGATATCACCACCTTGTGGATCGATAGCCAGGTCGAGCACATCCGTTTTGACGTGGATGAGGTCTTTATTGGTGACTACTGGCGTTTCTACAGGGGCGCTTGTCTCGCCATTCGCGCTGGGAACATCGGCACTCGCGGACGCATTGTTACCCAGCGGGGTGTCCGGAATAGCCGGCGCAGCCTGATTGGTAGCAACATTCTGAGTCGGCAGGGCAGCTTGGCCATAGTCCTGGTTCCACTTAAGAACCATGACGTAGGACACGATTGCCAGGGCGACGATCAGGATCGTGCGTTTAATATCCATGATTACTCGGCCATCGAAGAAGAACGGGAGGTAGGGATAGGTGGAACCGGGTCATAACCACCGGGATTCCACGGATGACAGCGGCCTAAACGACGAAAGGCCAGCCAGCCACCGCGCAGAAGACCATGATTTTCTATGGCCTCTAACGCGTAGCAGGAACAACTGGGGTAGAAACGACAGTGGTTGGCCATCAGAGGACTAATGGCATAACGGTAAAACTGGATCGGAACGAGCGCCAGTTTACGCATCAAGGCTGTCTACCCCTACAGTTTCGGTGCTGACTGCTGGTGCTGGCTTGTGGGTACGCGCCAAACGTTTCCAGAGCTTGCCGAAATGCTGAATCAATTCGGGGTTTTCTACGTCCCCCAAGCCTTTGCGCGCGACGATAACAATATCCCAACCAACCAGAGTGTCCTGGTGGAGGCGAAACGATTCGCGCATCAGACGCTTGAGGCGATTGCGCTCAACGGAGAGCTTTACGCTCTTCTTGCCGATCACCAACCCGAGACGGGGGTGATCCAGATCGTTGTTACGCGCAAGGAGCAGGAGATTTTTCCCCGGAACCTTGCCGGTGGGGGAGTCAAAGACTGCCTTGAAGTGCCGGGGGGTAAGCAGGCGCTTTTCCCGACTGAAGTCCTGACTCACCACCAGTACCGGATTATCAAACTGCCAGACGCGCACGACCTTTGGCGCGGCGACGCGACAGGACAGCACGGCCGTTCTTGGTGGCCATGCGAGCACGGAAGCCGTGGGTACGGGCGCGTTTGATGGTGCTTGGTTGGAAAGTACGTTTCATGGCGTTGTTACCTGGTTCGTCCACAACGGGCCGGAATGGCCCCCGTTTTAAGAGACCGGCGATTCTAGAGAAAGCAAGCCTCTAGGTCAATTTCCAACCAGCTTTTCCTTTAATTAGATCTTTGCACGTATCCAGGCCTTTTCTGTCCGCCTGGCTTCCATGGGCAATGCCATAGATATAAAAATAAAGAAGGAAGTTATTTAAAGCTTTTCTGTAAAGCTTATAAAAGCTAGGGAAGCGTTCGTCTGTGGATAACTGCCTTGAGGCCATATTCCACGTGATGTACAGAGAATGACAACACGGGGGAGAAACGGTGCTCTGCCTGTGCTGCGCTGTCGGATAAGCTGTGTGTGGAATGGCTTGTTATCCACAGGCCGGTTACCCACAGACTTTCGACCCCACTTGTACAATGGGCTTAGGTGCGCTTATCCACAGAGCTTATGCACAGACCATCTGTCGCCTTCTTTACGGTTAAGGCATTGATTTTGGCTGGTGTGTGAGCAACCTACATGTGGATAAGTGGGCGGCTGGCCGCTACAATGGCGGCTGTTTTTGCCTCACCGGCTTTCAACTTAGGGGATATCCGTGTCAGTGGAACTTTGGCAGCAGTGCGTGGAGCTTTTGCGCGATGAGCTGCCTGCCCAGCAATTCAACACCTGGATCCGTCCGCTACAGGTCGAAGCCGAAGGCGACGAGTTGCGTGTCTACGCACCCAATCGTTTTGTTCTCGACTGGGTCAACGAGAAGTACCTGAGCCGCGTTCTCGAATTGCTCGATGAGCATGGCAATGGCCTCGCGCCCGTGCTCTCCTTATTAATAGGCAGCAAACGCAGCTCGGCGCCTCGCGCTGCGCCGAATGCGCCGTTGGCAGCGAGTGCCTCGCAGGCACAGTCCGCTGTCGCGCCTGTTAATAACTCGCCAGCACCGGTTGCTCCGACGCCTTCAAAATCCTCGTCGCAGAAAAACGCGCCTATAAATGAAGAGCCGTCCCGCGACAGCTTCGACCCAATGGCAGGTGCCAGCTCGCAGCAGGCCCCGGTTCGCGCGGAACAGCGCACTGTGCAGGTGGAAGGCGCGCTCAAGCACACCAGCTACTTGAACCGCACCTTTACCTTCGAGAACTTCGTCGAAGGTAAATCCAACCAGCTGGCCCGGGCGGCCGCCTGGCAAGTGGCCGATAACCCCAAGCATGGTTACAACCCACTCTTCCTTTATGGTGGCGTTGGCTTGGGTAAGACTCACTTGATGCACGCTGTGGGTAACCATCTATTAAAGAAGAACCCGAATGCCAAGGTCGTGTACCTGCACTCGGAGCGCTTCGTGGCTGATATGGTCAAGGCCCTGCAGCTCAATGCCATCAACGAGTTCAAGCGGTTCTACCGTTCCGTTGATGCCTTGTTGATCGATGACATTCAATTCTTCGCCCGCAAGGAACGTTCCCAGGAAGAGTTCTTTCACACCTTCAACGCCCTGCTCGAAGGCGGCCAGCAGGTCATCCTGACCAGCGACCGTTATCCGAAGGAAATCGAAGGCCTGGAAGAACGCCTGAAGTCGCGCTTTGGTTGGGGCCTGACCGTTGCGGTAGAGCCGCCGGAGCTGGAAACCCGCGTTGCGATCCTGATGAAAAAGGCTGACCAGGCGAAGGTCGACCTGCCCCACGACGCCGCATTCTTCATTGCCCAACGCATTCGCTCCAACGTGCGTGAGCTGGAAGGCGCGCTCAAGCGGGTGATCGCACACTCGCACTTCATGGGCCGCGACATCACCATCGAGTTGATTCGCGAATCCTTGAAAGACCTGCTGGCACTCCAGGACAAGCTGGTTAGTGTGGATAACATCCAGCGCACCGTGGCGGAGTACTACAAGATCAAGATTTCCGACCTGCTGTCCAAGCGCCGCTCGCGCTCGGTGGCTCGTCCGCGTCAGGTGGCTATGGCACTCTCCAAGGAGTTGACCAACCACAGCCTGCCGGAAATCGGTGATGTGTTTGGCGGTCGCGACCACACCACGGTCTTGCACGCGTGCCGCAAAATCAACGAACTTAAGGAATCCGACGCGGATATTCGCGAGGACTACAAGAACCTGCTGCGTACACTGACTACGTGATGACACCAGCGCAGCTTATTAAGGCAAGGGACTAGACCATGCATTTCACCATTCAACGCGAAGCCCTGTTGAAACCCCTGCAACTGGTCGCAGGCGTCGTCGAGCGCCGACAGACCTTGCCGGTGCTCTCCAACGTATTGCTGGTTGTCGAAGGCCAGCAGTTGTCCTTGACCGGTACCGACCTGGAAGTCGAGCTGGTGGGGCGCGTCCAGCTCGAAGAACCCGCCGAACCTGGCGAGATCACCGTGCCCGCGCGCAAGCTGATGGACATCTGTAAGAGCCTGCCCAACGATGCGCTGATAGACATCAAGGTTGATGAGCAGAAGCTGGTGGTCAAGGCCGGTCGCAGCCGTTTTACGCTGTCTACCTTGCCAGCCAATGATTTCCCCACCGTTGAAGAAGGCCCTGGCTCGCTGACCTGCAGCCTGGAGCAAAGCAAGCTGCGCCGTTTGATCGAGCGCACCAGCTTCGCGATGGCCCAGCAGGACGTGCGTTACTACCTCAACGGCATGCTGCTGGAAGTGTCGGAAGGCATCATCCGTGCCGTGGCCACCGACGGTCATCGTCTGGCAATGTGCTCGATGCGTGCTGATATCGGTCAGCCGGACCGTCACCAGGTGATCGTGCCGCGTAAAGGTATCCTTGAATTGGCACGTTTGCTGACCGAACCGGATGGCAACGTCAGCATTGTCCTGGGCCAGCATCACATCCGCGCGACCACGGGGGAGTTCACCTTCACCTCCAAGCTGGTTGACGGCAAGTTCCCGGATTACGAGCGTGTGCTGCCTAAAGGCGGTGACAAGCTGGTCATCGGCGATCGTCAGGCCCTGCGTGAAGCCTTCAGCCGTACCGCGATTCTGTCGAACGAGAAGTACCGCGGTATCCGCCTGCAATTGGCCAACGGCCAGTTGAAGATCCAGGCCAATAACCCGGAGCAGGAAGAAGCGGAAGAAGAAGTGGGCGTCGACTACAACGGCGGTTCGCTGGAAATCGGCTTCAACGTGAGCTACTTGCTTGATGTGCTGGGCGTGATGACCACGGAACAGGTGCGCCTGATCCTGTCGGACTCCAACAGTAGCGCCCTGGTGCAAGAATCCGATAACGACGACTCGGCTTACGTTGTTATGCCGATGCGCCTGTAATCATGCTCAGCAGAAGCTAGATGTCCCTCAGTCGCGTCTCGGTCACCGCGGTGCGCAATCTGCACCCGGTGACCTTCTCCCCCTCCCCACGCATCAATATCCTCCATGGCGCCAACGGCAGTGGCAAAACCAGCGTGCTGGAGGCCATCCATTTGCTGGGGCTCGCCCGTTCATTCCGCAGTGCTCGACTGTTGCCGGTGATTCAATACGAACAACTGGCGTGCACAGTGTTTGGCCAAGTTGAATTGGCTGAAGGTGGGCACAGCAGCTTGGGGATCTCCCGCGATCGTGGCGGGGAGTTTCAAATTCGCATTGATGGGCAAAATGCTCGCAGTGCGGCGCAACTGGCGGAAATCCTGCCGCTGCAATTGATCAACCCAGACAGTTTCCGTTTATTAGAAGGCGCACCGAAGATCCGGCGTCAGTTCCTCGATTGGGGAGTGTTCCACGTGGAACCGCGATTCATGGCCACGTGGCAGCGCCTGCAGAAGGCCCTGCGGCAGCGGAACTCATGGCTGCGGCATGGTACACTTGACGCCGCTTCGCAAGCGGCCTGGGACCGGGAACTGTGCCTGGCCAGCGACGAAATTGATGAATACCGCCGCGCCTATATCAAAGCCTTGAAACCAGTCTTTGAGCAGACCTTGAGTGAGTTGTTGGATCTCGAGGGGCTGACGCTGAGTTACTACCGTGGTTGGGACAAAGAGCGCGAGCTGAGTGCAGTGCTCGCCACGTCCTTGCAGCGGGATCAGCAAATCGGCCATACCCAGGCCGGACCCCAACGGGCTGATTTGCGCCTTAGATTAGGCGCACACAATGCCGCGGACATCTTGTCCCGTGGTCAGCAGAAGTTGGTGGTGTGTGCTTTACGGATCGCCCAGGGGCATCTCGTTAGCCAGGCCAGGCGTGGCCAGTGTATTTATCTGGTGGATGACTTGCCGTCCGAACTCGATGAGCAACACCGCCTCGCGTTATGCCGTTTGTTAGAAGAATTACGCTGCCAGGTTTTTATCACCTGTGTAGACCACGAATTATTGAGGGAAGGCTGGCAGACGGAAACGCCAGTCGCTTTGTTCCACGTGGAACAAGGCCGTATCACCCAGACCCACGACCATCGGGAGTGAAGGCATGAGCGAAGAAAACACGTACGACTCGACCAGCATTAAAGTGCTGAAAGGTTTGGATGCCGTACGCAAACGTCCCGGTATGTACATTGGCGACACCGATGATGGTAGCGGTCTGCACCACATGGTGTTCGAGGTGGTCGACAACTCCATCGACGAAGCTCTGGCCGGTCACTGCGACGACATCAGCATCATCATCCACCCGGATGAGTCCATCACCGTGCGCGACAACGGTCGTGGCATTCCGGTAGATGTGCACAAAGAAGAAGGCGTATCGGCGGCAGAGGTCATCATGACCGTGCTCCACGCCGGCGGTAAGTTCGACGACAACTCTTATAAAGTCTCCGGTGGTTTGCACGGTGTGGGTGTGTCGGTAGTGAACGCTCTGTCTGAAGAGTTGATCCTTACTGTTCGCCGTAGCGGCAAGATTTGGGAACAGACCTACGTCCACGGTGTGCCACAAGAACCAATGAAAATTGTTGGCGACAGTGAGTCCACCGGTACCCAGATTCATTTCAAGCCTTCGGCTGACACCTTCAAGAATATCCACTTCAGCTGGGACATCCTGGCCAAGCGTATTCGTGAACTGTCCTTCCTCAACTCCGGTGTCGGCATCGTCCTCAAGGATGAGCGCAGCGGCAAGGAAGAGCTGTTCAAGTACGAAGGTGGTCTGCGTGCATTCGTTGAATACCTGAACACCAACAAGACTGCGGTCAACCAGGTGTTCCATTTCAACATCCAGCGTGAAGACGGCATCGGCGTGGAAATCGCGTTGCAGTGGAACGACAGCTTCAACGAGAACCTGTTGTGCTTTACCAACAACATTCCACAGCGCGACGGCGGTACTCACCTGGTGGGTTTCCGTTCCGCGCTGACGCGTAACCTGAATACTTATATCGAAGCTGAAGGCCTGGCGAAGAAACACAAAGTCGCCACTACCGGTGATGACGCCCGTGAAGGCTTGACCGCAATTATCTCGGTAAAAGTGCCGGACCCTAAGTTCAGCTCCCAGACCAAGGACAAGCTGGTGTCTTCCGAAGTGAAGACAGCAGTGGAACAGGAGATGGGCAAATACTTCTCCGACTTCCTGCTGGAAAACCCGAACGAAGCCAAGCTGGTTGTCGGCAAGATGATCGATGCGGCACGTGCCCGTGAAGCGGCGCGTAAGGCCCGTGAGATGACTCGTCGTAAAGGCGCGTTGGATATCGCCGGCTTGCCCGGCAAACTGGCTGACTGCCAGGAGAAGGACCCTGCCCTTTCCGAACTGTACCTGGTGGAAGGTGACTCTGCTGGCGGTTCCGCCAAGCAGGGTCGTAACCGTCGCACCCAGGCCATCCTGCCGTTGAAGGGTAAGATCCTCAACGTTGAGAAAGCCCGCTTCGACAAGATGATTTCCTCCCAGGAAGTCGGCACCTTGATCACAGCCTTGGGCTGCGGTATTGGTCGCGAGGAATACAACATCGACAAGCTGCGTTACCACAACATCATCATCATGACCGATGCTGACGTCGACGGTTCGCACATCCGTACCCTGCTGCTGACCTTCTTCTTCCGTCAGTTGCCGGAGTTGATCGAGCGCGGCTACATCTACATCGCCCAGCCGCCACTGTACAAAGTGAAAAAAGGCAAGCAAGAGCAATACATCAAAGACGACGACGCCATGGAAGAGTACATGACGCAGTCGGCCCTGGAAGACGCGAGCCTGCACTTGAACGACGAAGCACCGGGTATTTCCGGTGAGGCGTTGGAGCGTCTGGTAAACGACTTCCGCATGGTGATGAAAACCCTCAAGCGTTTGTCGCGCCTGTACCCTCAGGAGCTGACCGAGCACTTCATCTATCTGCCGGCCGTGAGCCTGGAGCAGCTGGGCGATCATGCCCACATGCAGGATTGGCTGGCTCAGTACGAGGTGCGCCTGCGCACCGTCGAGAAGTCTGGCCTGGTGTACAAGGCCAGCCTGCGTGAAGACCGTGAACGTAACGTTTGGCTGCCAGAGGTCGAGCTGATCTCCCACGGCCTGTCGAACTACGTCACCTTCAACCGCGACTTCTTCGGCAGCAATGACTACAAGACCGTGGTAACCCTGGGCGCGCAACTGAGCACCCTGCTGGACGACGGTGCTTATATTCAACGTGGCGAACGCAAGAAGCAGGTCAAGGAATTCAAGGAAGCCCTCGACTGGCTGATGGCTGAAAGCACCAAGCGCCACACCATCCAGCGATACAAAGGTCTGGGTGAGATGAACCCGGATCAACTGTGGGAAACCACCATGGACCCAGCTCAGCGCCGCATGCTGCGTGTGACCATCGAAGACGCTATTGGCGCAGACCAGATCTTCAACACCCTGATGGGTGATGCGGTCGAGCCACGTCGTGACTTCATCGAAAGCAATGCCCTGGCGGTGTCCAACCTGGACTTCTGATCAGGTGGAGGTTCTCAGAATAAATGAGAACTTTCACAAATAGATGACTCAAGCTTGTCAGCTCAACTGACTGAAAAAGCCAACGTTTTTAAACGTTGGCTTTTTTGTCTTTAAAAACAGAGATTTTTAGCGCTGTTGTAGTTATCGGCAGCGGGGCCAATTCGGTGGTGACGCCATCACAGGGTTCAGGTAACAGAACGTCTCAAACTTCCCAACGCTCGGTCACCAACTGTCAATGAATTGTTCCAGCTCAATGATTTCCCGCCGCAGTCAGGCTACCCTTGCCTAGCGGCAGTAATCCCAATACCGATCACTGGTCTGGCAAGTTACCAAGCAGTAGCAGCACTACCCTGTGTCATGAGTGCGTCCGAAAGTGATAGTCGGCGCAGATAGAGCGTAACAAGGTCAATTCAAGGAGAATGACAGTGAAGTGGATGGATGACCTGTTACACACGATCGACAATGCCCAAACTGAAGCTGAATTGTTGGATCGGATCGTAAGCACTGCAAGACACCTAGGGTTCGACTATTGCGCCTATGGGATCCGAATACCTATACCCGTCACCCGCCCTGCGGTCGTGATGAGCAACAATTTTCAGCCTTCGTGGCGACAACGCTATGCCCAGTGCGAATACATTGCCGTGGACCCGACAGTGCAACACTGCACGAAATCGACGATACCGATTGTCTGGGACGAGCAAATAACCCAGCAAACCCCGCAGATGTGGGAGGAAGCCCGCGCAGCCGGACTGGTCCATGGTTGGGCTCAATCCTGTCTGGACGGCCGCGGTAGCGGCGGCATGCTGACACTGGCGCGCCCCAGCGACGCTATTACTGCGCAAGAGCTCGCATCCAATCAAAAATACATGCGGTTTTTGGTGAATGTCGCCCATCAGGGGTTCTTGCGAGTACTGACACCGCAGTGGCAATTACCGCAGGAAAAATCGCTGTCGCGGCGCGAATGTGAAGTCCTTAAGTGGGCAGCCGACGGCAAGACTGCCTACGAGATCGGTTTGATCCTCTCGCTATCGCGGGAAACCATCAAGTTTCACCTGCGCAATGCAGGCTCGAAACTGGGCGTCCATAACTGCACCGCTACCGTAGTGCGCGCCACTACACTGGGCTTGCTCGTCTGAGACACCACTCATGTGTGCACCGCTGAAGCGTTAACGGCGCCGAGTGAGAACAACAACAATAATACTCGCACGTTGAAGACGCACCTGCCCAAAAGAGCAGTACCTAAGCATTCGATTATTCTGCTGAATTATCCCTCGATTATTTGCCGAGGGTTCCTCATGTATATGACCACGGGTACGCGCCTTACATTACCGATAGAACTGTGGCAGGCCCTGCTGCGATATCGCTATCGCGTATTTGTCGAGAAACTTGGATGGCATCTGGACTGTGCGATCGGTGAGGAGCTGGATCAATTCGATCGCGACGACACGGTATACGTGATCGCCCATCAAGGCCCGCGCATCGTCGGCGTAGCGCGGCTGCTGCCCACACACAAGCCCTATCTGCTGGGAGAAGTGTTTCCCCAGGTGCTCGGCGACCAGGCACTCCCTCATTCGGCGGACATCTGGGAAATCTCCCGTTTTGCTGCCGTCGACCTGCAGCAACAGACCTTCACTGGCCATTCAATGTCATCGCCGAACGCCGTGGCGCTGCTGCACGAAGTGCTCAAGGTCGCGGCTCGCCACGAGGTTCGCCAATTGATCACGGTATCTCCGCCGGGGATCGCCCGATTGTTGCGCAAAGCGGGCTTCGACGCTCATTGCGGGGAAAAGCTGACCGTGATCGAAGGGCAAAAGATCATGGCCAACTGGATCAGGGTACCGCCCAGCCTTGTTGATCGAGAAGTGGCCTGAAGCACTACGAATGGCCTGCCGCTGCCGGCAAATTGGGCAAGCCGCCTCCCCAAAAGGTTAGGTTACAACTTCAGGCCCCTGTTCTTAAATAGCGCTGCATCGGCATTTCAACCATATAAAGGACATGGGCCCTACATGAAAAAAGTCATTGTCATTTCGGGGCATCCGGATCTCTCGGTTTCCCGCGTCAATATCGCGATCATGAGCAAGATCAGCCATCGTGGCGTCAAGGTCCATAGCCTGTCTTGCGCGGTAACGCCCACCGGGTTCGATGTTCGTGCAGAGCAGGCGTTGCTCGATGCCCATGACCGCATCGTGTTGCTGTTTCCGTTGTATTGGTATTCCTGCCCGGCAATCATGAAACAGTGGATCGATGAAGTGTTCACCCCCGGCTATGCCTACGCACGCGGTGGCGACAAGCTCAAGAACAAGGAGTTCATGATCGTCACCACAGTGGGGGCGCCATCCACAGGCTACCGCGCTGGCGGGTTCAACCGTTACACACTGGATGAATTGCTCAGGCCTTTGCAGCAGACGGTGGCGTACGTCAAAGGTATCTACCTGCCTGTCGTCGGGGTTTACGAATCGGTATTCATCGACGACGAATCAATCGACGTCATCGCTCAGAATGTCGCCGAACAGGTCATTGAGGACCAGGCATCCGCCGACCAGCTCTACGAAAACATGCTATTGCAGGCCGAGCAGGCGCAAATCGCCCTGCTGCAATAAGGTGTCATCCATCATGAAGACGCCAAACGCCCAGATCCCACCGTGCGCCAGCCTGGTGGCCGAGCTCCATGAGCTAGGTTTTCTGCATTCGGCCAGCGCGATCATCGACACCGAATCCACGGTATTCGAACTGTATTGCCTGATGACGGCCGCGACGCCCGCCTGGCTCAAAGGTGCGTTCAGGCTGCGCGACAGCATCTCGCAGCACTTTCACGTCGAGAAGATCGGCGGGTTCTCGGGCGTCACACCAGAGTGCGTCCCGACGGTCGGCGAAAAGCTCGATTTCTTCACCGTCGAGGCCCTCAGCGCACACAAGCTGGTACTGACCTCACGCGATACCCATCTGGCGGTCATGGTCTCGATCGATACAACACTCACGCAACCGCGTTGCCTGCATATCACCACCTCCGTCAAGACCTTCAATACTTTCGGCCGCCTCTACATGCTGCCGGTGGCGCCGGTACATGGGCCCATCATTAAGCTTTTGCTGTCCCGTCTCCCCCTACATTCCCCAATTCGCTCACTTGGAGATCGCAACCCATGAACTGCGCAGACTTGATTGACCCCCATCTGTTGCACAAAGACAGCCCCAAGGATGTCCTGATCGCTCGACCAAGGCTGATTCTGCCCAGTTTTCTCAGTACTACGATTGGTGCAGAAATACTGGCTGGCAACGCGCAGGATCAGGCCCTGTTCGAGGCGCTGTACAGTGCGCAAGATGGCCAGTATGTGCTGCGCTATCTGCCCTTGAAAATCAGTGCGGAACAGGCGAGCACACTCTCCACCTTCGAGATCCGCCTGACTGATTTCTATACCGAGTGCGGCGACCACTTCATCCTCACGGCTGAATTCATCCCCCTGCAGGCCCAACGCTACCTTGCCCAGCATTTTCAGGGCGGTGATGCCGAAATACCGTCCGACCAGGTATTACGCATGATCGAGTGCCTTGAAGCGCTCGCGCAGTGGGATAAGGCCAGGCAGGGGTCTTATCTGTTGATCAATGACACCAAGAATTACTACTTCTATAACAAGCAGCACGAACATGTGCCGGGCCTGATGTTGATCGAGGTGGCCAGGCAAGCCATGTACTACTACGTCTACAACTACTTGGGGCACCGGCGCGGCGCAGTTTCCATTTCCATCGAAGACTTGCGCATTTCCTTCAATGCCTACACCGAATCGGCCTATGAAGTCGAAATCGTGGTGCAGCAGGCCCAGGGCCTCAGGCGATCACAACCCAAGTCCATCGACAAGTGCGCGAACTTCTATCAGAACGGTCGGCTGGTGTCGCGTCTTTGGCTGCAAGGCGCAGTGATCAAGTTACCGCTGTTCAAACGCATGCGCTCGTTGAACTACCCTCAGGATCATTGGTTTACCCCTTCCGATCGCTTGCCCAAGAACATCCTCGTGCATCACGCCGATAGCGTGTTGCAAGCCAGGCTGAGCCTGCTCTCGGTACTGGGAGTGCTGGTGACTCATCAAGCCGGGGCCATCGATTGGAGCACGGTCAGCACCGTATCGCTCTACATCGAAGGGGGTGGTTTCCTCAGCCTGCCAGTTGCTTCGACCTGCTCCACCGGCGAATCCGACCAGCGGGTGCTGGTGTTCGGTAAGTTGTCCAAGGACCAGGCCAGCGAACTCCGTGAAACGATCAAGTGCCACTGCTTCTTTGCCGGGCAGATGCGATGGGCCGCGGCCTCTTCACCAGCCCCTCTGGCCCACGAGCAAATCGTGGCATGAGGATCGTTCGCCCATGAGCTATGAGCTTTCACAACGCCCACTGGTGATCGGTAAGAGCGTTTCGCTGAAAAACCGATTGTATTTCGCCCCGATGGGCATCGACCTGGCCACCTCGGACGGTTCGCTGTCCGAAGAAATGCTCACTTTCTATCAACATGTGATCGACGGTGGCTGCGCCATGGTGGTACTGGGCAACTCCTCCATAGCGCCCTCCACGCGCCTGCATGCGCGAGGCCTGTGCCTGCACAGCGATGCCAACCTGGAAAAGCTCGCGCCGCTGGTGGAGTACGGCCACCAGCGGGACTGTCCGGTGGTGGTGCAACTTCAGCATTACGGAGCCCAAGGTGGCACGCAGATCAGCGGCCAACCGCTGCTTTGCCCGAGCCGCAGTGCGTTATCCGGTAGCAGCGGTGCCGATCTGTTGGTAGAGATGAGTGTCGAGGACATCGACGCTGTCTGCGATCAGTTTGCCCAAGCGGCTCTGCGTGCCAGACAGGCCGGCGCCAAAATGGTCCAGCTCCAGGCATCCAACGGCTATCTGCTGAGCAGTTTTCTATCGCCCTGGACCAACCATCGGCGTGACGCCTATGGCGCCAGCCCGCTCAAGCGAGCGCGGTTCCTGCTGGAAGTCATCGACCGCATTCATAGGGTTACCGCTGGAGACCTGGAGGTTTCCGTGCGCCTGGGCATCGATGATTGTCTGGGCACCAGCGGGCAGCAACCGGAACTGCTCGAGGACGTAGTGGCTGCTCTGGCGGACGCCGGGACGTCGGCAATCATGTGCTCGATCACCATCAAGGAAACCTTCCGCTACATGCTTTCTGCCCATCCTGAGATTCAGCGACAGTTCGTCGAAGGGGTGCGGCTGATCAAGTCGTTCACCTCGCTCCCGGTCGGCTATGCCGGTTTCATTGGCTCGCTGCAGGAGGCAGAAGATCAACTGCGGCTGGGTCACTGTGATCTGGTCGGCATGAGCCGAGCCCTTTTTGCCGATAACGACCTGATCAGCAAGTCGCTCGCCGGCCATGAGGATCAGGTCCAGCAATGCCGGTTTGACGGTAACTGCTTTCGAGACAAGAGCAATCCGCAACTCGATCGGGTGTATTGCTGCGTGAATGAGCATTACAAGCGGCCCGCTCACATCCATTACGGGAATCAATAACATGGAATTTCAAGACAAGAACGTCGTCATCACCGGCGGAGCAAGCGGTATCGGCCTAGCCGTGGCAAAGCAACTGGCCGGAGCGGGCGCGCGGCTGTTCCTGATGAGCAGAAACGAGCAAAAGGCTGCCGCCGCTCTGGAGATACTCGGGGCTTCGGCGCAGTTCATCTTTTGCGATGTAGCGTCGGAAACTTCAGTAGCCGAAGCCTTCGGGAAGGTGGCTGGCGAGGTTGATCAGTTGCACTACGCCATCAACAACGCAGGCATTACCGCCCCCTACGCGCCGATCGCGACAATCCAGCCGCAGGACTGGAACAGGGTCATCCACACCAACCTGAACGGCCCCCTTTACTGCCTGCAAAAAGAACTGGCATTGATCAGCCAGTACCCCGATGGAGCGATCGTCAATGTTTCCTCGTGCGCTGGCGTGATGCCGATGGCCAATCAGGCGGCCTACGTCGCCAGCAAGACAGCGCTCAATGCCTTGACGCAGGTCGCCGCCATGGAGAATGCCTGCGACAGCGATTCCGGCTTTGCCGTGCGCGTCAACGCCGTAGCGCCCGGGCCGACACTGGGAGGTATGAACTCTCCGGAACGGCTGGCTGCCCATCCGGAAAACACCCAGCGCAAGCGTGACGTGACGGCCATGAAGCGCTTTGCCCAGCCAGAGGAAATCGCCGATGCGATCATGTTTTTGCTGAGCAAGAGATCCAGCTATATCACCGGCACAGTGCTCAGCGCCGATGGCGGCTATCACATCGGCAAATTCTAGGGGTAATCATGGCTAGCATATTGATCACCGGTGTAAGCACCGGTATCGGCAACGCCCTGGCACGCTATCACCTGGCCAGGGGCGACGAGGTGCTCGCGGTGTCACGAAATCCTGCGGCCAATATCCCGCCACAGGAGCACTTCCACTTTATGCGGTGCGATTTGACCGATATCGAGCGCGCACCGGCAATCTTGCAGACGTTACTATCGCGCACCCCTGCCCCGGTAGAGACCGTCTACCTGAATGCGGGACGGTTCGGCGGCGCGCCCCAACTGGCCACGCAGACCTCGATGCAGGAGTTCAATAGCGTCTTGGCGCTCAACCTGGGCGCCGTAAAAATGGTCCTGGATATTATGCTGAGTGCGACGCCGCCCCCCAGTACCGTGGTCTTCTCATCATCGATTTCGGCACTGCGCCAACGTGCGGGGATGCTCTCATATTCCGTATCCAAGGCAGCGTTGAATGCTCTGGCAAAAATCTATCAATTGGAAAACCCACACACATTCTTTGCAGTTCTGGGGCTCTGCAACGTCCAGACGACTGTGGCGCGGACCATCATGGCGGCGGATGAACGTTTCAGCGATCTTGTCGCGCTGCGGCAACGAGCGGCAGTTCCCGGCTACATCGTCGACGCCGACTCCCGCGCTGGGCATATTGTCCAGGTTTTGGCCGAGCGCCATCGTAATGGACTGAAATCGGGAGAGTTCCAAGAAATTCGCGACTTGCTGAACCAACCACTCAAGGAGGAGACCCGCAATGACCCAATCCACACATGAGAAAATCGTACGCGTTGGCGCTATATACGACATTCTTGCAATGGCCCCATTCGCCTTGCCGATGGTGTCCGTCTGGGCCTATTCAATGATCCAATGGGTCGATCAACAACTGGGCTTCAACAGCCGCTTCTCGACGCTCGACCCCACGGCCATGTTCCTGCTCAACATCGGCGCCTGGGCATACCTTGTGTGGGGCTTTGTGCGTTGGCGAGCCCCCACACGCGAACATGCCCGTCTCAGCGCCTTGCTGCGCGTGATCGTAGTGGTACTGCAGGTATTGGCCGTCAGCGGTGGCGCTTCGCCTTTCTTGCTGGTGCTGGGTGTCGTTCAACTGTTGCTGGCGGTACTGGAGTTTTCCCACAGATTATTCGAGCGCAACGTCGCTAAACCCACCCGAGAAGGGGCCCGTTCTTACTGATGGTTGGCGCCGATGCCGAGTTGACCCAGTTGCCGAGATTTCACCGATCGGTCAATCCCGGGGTCGGCATCAACACGACAATCCTGTTGGAACCGAGAACGGCCTGGACTGCTCAGGCCGTTTTTTAAAATGCTCCACGTGGAACATCGTGATTTTCAGCGTTGAGTCGCCGGCGCCACACTCTCCAACCGATACCCATACCCATAGATGGTCAACAGCTGCCAACCCCGGTCGGCCGTCAGGCCAAGCTTGTTACGCAGCCGATAGATATGCGTATCCAACGGTCTTGAAGAGACCATTTCCTCATGGCTCCAGAACCGCTCATAGAGGTACTCTCGGGAAAGCGGCCGTGCCAGATTGGCAAACAAGCAACTGGCCAATCGGTACTCGCGTTCGGTCAGGTTGATTGGTTTGCCCGCACGGGTAACAGTGAGTTCGGCGTCATCGAAGGTCAGGTCGTTGAAGCTTTGTACTTCGTTGTTCGCGGACTTCTGAAAACCATGCCGACGCAAAACGGCGGTGACTCGCGCTTTGAGCTCATTGGGTCGAAAGGGTTTGCTGACGTAATCATCGGCGCCGCTGTTGAGCGCAGTGACAATATCGCTCTCGGCATCACGGCTGGTCAGCATGATGACCGCGGGGGGCGCTTCCATGTGTTCGCGTGTCCAGCGCAGTATCGCGATGCCACTGATATCAGGCAATTGCCAGTCGAGTATCAGCAGGTCAAAGGTTTCGCGGCGCAGTTGGCGCAGCAGGTCTTCACCGCGTTCGAAGCAATGCAGAGACCAGGGCTGTTCCGTGATACTGGGGATTTGTCGCAGTGTCTGTTCCACCCGCCGCAGTTCAGCGGGTTCGTCATCCAGTATTGCGACACGCATGTCGAAGGTCCTTTCTTCTAATATTAGGCAGCCGACGGCCTTGGATATATGGCACATACTGCACAGTTGCCGGCCTCTGAATCTGAAGAATTGTGGTCAGATTCAACGCCCCCTTGGAACTCTCGGTACGCTGATATCAAAGGGCCGTTAAGCCATTGAAAGTCCTCGATACCCAGGTGGGAAAGATACCGGCTCCCGATCGTAAGTAAAAGGATCAGCCGACAGGTACGCTGCCGCCAACACCTGCGCGTTGATGTCAGATGCCTTCTGGAACCCATACCTTAATGAGCACCATGACCCTCTCTCCCCGCGCGACGCGCCGTACCCTCCCCGCCCTGTTGATCCTGGTAGCTTCGGCCAGCGCCGGTGCCAAGACGCGTCCCCCCTACCTCGATGATGATTTTCTTTGCCGTGCGCAACCTTTGCCGGCCGTCGTCCAGCATGTCACCGGGGATGCCTGGAAACTCGACCCGCGAGGCAAGGCAATGCCTTTGCAGGAAGGCATGACCATCGATGAGCAGGAGGGTGTGAAGACATCGGCGTCGGCGTTTGTCAGCCTGTCGTTGGGGGATGGCTCGCGGCTGGTGCTGCCCTCCAGTTCCCAGGTGCGCTTGCGCCTGGTCGAGAAGCGGTCGATTCCGCAGGTCATACTCGAACAAGGCCAGGTTGAAGCGTATGTGATCAAGCGAGCCAGTGATTACGACCGGTTCCAGATCATCACCCCTGTCGGTGTGTTGGGTGTGCGAGGCACGCACTTTCGAGTACGTGATGACGGTGAACAGTCCATGCTGGAGGTGCTTGATGGTCAGGTGGCGGTCAATCGCGCCCTGAAAACCGCGCCTGCCGAAGCAGAGGTCAAGGTCGATGGCCGGCAAGGCCTGCTGTTCAAGCAACAAGGTGATCTTCACCCCGTTGAGTTACTGTCCGCGCCCAGGCTTATCGGCCAGGATGGGCAGAAAGGTGATGCGCCGGTCTGGCGTTTGTACCTGCGACCGTTGCCCGGTGCCCGGCGGTATCGCGCCCAAGTGGCGACTGATAAAGCCTTTATGAACATCCAGCAGGAAAACTTTTCCAGTGAGCCGAAAATGAGCTTCACTGGGCTCAAGGCATCGTTCTATCACGTTCGTGTATCGGCGTATGACGAGCATGGCCTGGAAGGAGAAACCGGGGTCTATGACATCTTCTACTACCCGCCCGCCACGCAGGCGCAGGCTTCCGGTGGCTGACCAATGATGTTCTGGCGCAAGGCCGAGAAACGCCAACCCACCCATGCCCAACGCCTGTTCCACGGGTTGGTCCGCGAGTGGTTGTGGATCGGTTTACTGTTGCTGCCGATCACGGCCTATCTGTCCTTGAGCCCCGGCCTCGCCCTGAACAATCCGTTGTATGACAGCCTGCGCCGTCTTACCCCCTTACCCGTTGACCCACGCATCTTGCTGGTAACAATTGATGACGCGAGCTTGAAAAAGCTCGGCCAATGGCCCTGGCCACGCAGCTTGCACGCCGACTTGATCGATCGCCTGAGTGCCGCGCAACCGGCAGGCATTCTGTTTGATGTGATCTTCAGCGAGCCCGGCAACGCTGCCAACGACAAACGCCTGGCCGAGGCAGTGTGCAACGCGGGGAATGTGCTGTTGCCACTGGTGCGCGAGGGCACCGCCAGCTACAGCGAGCCAGGGGAGCAGATGCTGCCGCTGCTCAAATGCGCCAAGGGCGTTGGGCATATTAATGTTGAGGCGGACAGCGACGGCGTGGTGCGCAGCCTGTACATGCGTGAAGGACCGCCTGCAGCCACCGCCGCGCAGTTGGCGTGGTTGGCGTACCAGTTGAGCGGCGAAGCCCAGGCCATGCCGGGGGAGCCCCAGGATTCAAGTGCTCAAACCTGGCATCGCGAGCACGCCATCCGTATCCCTTTCATCGCGCCGCACACTCATTTTCCCAGCGTGTCCTACGTCAGCGTATTACATGGTGAAGTCCCTTCCGAACTGCTACGTAATCGCCTGATCCTGGTGGGGGCTACCGCTTCGGGGATGGGTGACCGGTTCGTTACACCCCTCTCCTCCACCGTGGGCACGACCGCGGGGGTGGAGATCCAGGCCAACGTGCTCAATGGCTTGCTGCAAGGGCGCAGCATTGTCGATCTGCCTGGCTGGTTGGCGGCAACGATGGCGACGTTCCTGGTGGCGTTGTTGCTCGGCCTGCTGCTGTACCGGCCGCGCTATGCATTGTGGATGACGTTGGGCTGCATGGCGGTTGCGCTGCTCGGTTCCTGGGCGTTGTTACGCCTGGGGCACTGGTGGTCGCCGGCGGCCTGCCTGATTGGCCTGCTGTTGAGTTACCTGATCTGGAATTGGCGCCGCTTGAGTGTGATCCTCGCCTATTTCGGCTGGGAACTGGCGCGGCTGGATAACGAACCCAAAGTACTGCCCGAACGCCGTCGCGCGCCGGCCAGCAAGGGGGATGTGTTGCAGGCGCGTATCTTCGCCCTTGAGCAAGCTGTCGGTCGTACGCGGGACACTCGCCGCTTTATGGCCGATGGCCTGGAGTGCCTGCCGGTGGCGACGCTGATCACCGACCCCAAAGGCAACATCCTGCTGGCTAACCGCATCGCCCGCGATGTGTTCGGTAATGACCTGGTCAGCGAAAACCTTCTCGAACAACTCGCTGACCTGGGGTATCCACCGTTGCATAACGGCGTGCGACCCGCGCTTGCGGCGCTCGAACTCGTCGAGTTCCGCGACATTCATCAACGCAGCCTGCGAATGGAACTTGCGCCGCTGTTGCCCGCCGACGGTGACGTCGCACTCGGATGGCTACTGAGCCTGACAGACCTGAGTAAGGAACGTGAGGCCCAGCAGCACCGCGAGACGATGCTGCGCTTCCTCTCTCACGACTTGCGCGCACCCCACTCGGCGATCCTCGCGCTGTTGGATGTGCACAATGGTGAGTCGCCCGTATTCGCCCAGATCGAGCAACAGGTTCGACGTGCCTTGAGCCTCACCGAGTCCTTCGTGCAATTGGCCAAGGCGGAAGCTGACGGCTACCAATTCCAGCCGACGCTGTTCGCCATGCTGGTGATGGATGCCTTCGACCAGGTGGCGCTGATTGCGCAGCTCAAGGGCATTCACTTGGTCCATGACCTCGACGAGGCGGACGAAGGCATGGTTTCAGCCGATCAATCGTTGCTCACGCGTTCGTTGTTCAACGTGCTGGAGAATGCGATCAAGTATTCCCCGTCCGGTACCACGGTAAGGTTGAGACACAGCAGCGCACAAGGCTGGTTGGAATGCCGCATCAGCGACCAGGGCCCGGGGATTGCCGCTGAAGATTTACCCGAGCTGTTCAGCCAGTATCGGCGCTTCGAGTCCGCTCAAGGCAGTGAAGGTCTTGGATTGGGGCTGACCATGGTCAAGGCCGTTGTAGAGCGCCATGGTGGCCTTATCAGGTGTGAAAGTGTGGTAGGCAAAGGCACCACATTCAGCCTGCAACTGCCCTTGTTGGAAGACTGACCCACGTACTATTCGGCTGTGTATAAAAAACCGGTCTCAAGGACCGGTTTTTTACTGCGCAAAAAACTTATGCACGTTTTTATGGATTTTATGATGCGGGGAAATATGTAATTAAATCAGGTTGTTAGACGGTAAAAATGCCAATTTGCCAACAATCCGTACACAGGTTATCCACAGAACCTCAAATCACCGGCGTCTCGACCACCACCGGCTCCGGTGGCAGCGAACCCATGGCGCGTTGCTGGGCTTCGTTCCACGCGGCAGCGCGGTCATTCAGCGCGGCAATGGCCCGCGGCCCTTCCCCCTCGGCGTACATCGGTTCGCCAATCACCACAGTGATAGTGCCAGCACGCTTGGCCCAACCGGTCTTTGGCCAGAACTTGCCGGCGTTGTGGGCAATGGGCAACACAGGCAGGTGGGCATTGACCGCCAACGCGGTGCCGCCCCGGGAGAACTTGCCGACGGTACCGTAGGGCACGCGTGTACCTTCCGGAAAGATCAGCACCCACACACCGTCCTTGAGCAACTCATCACCCTTCTTGGCCACGTGCTTGAGTGCGGCCTTGGGGTTGTCACGGTCGATGGCGATCGGCCGCAACATGGCCATGGCCCAGCCGAAGAACGGCACGTACAGCAGTTCACGCTTGAGCACCTGGCTCAAAGGCGAGAAGTACGCCGACAGGAAGAACGTCTCCCAGGTGCTCTGGTGGTTCGACAGAATCACGCAAGGCTGGTCCGGGACGTTTTCCGCGCCCTTGACCTCGAAACGGATGTTCAGGAACACCTTGGTCAGCCACAACGCACAGCGGCACCAATAGACGTTGATGAAGCGATAGCGCGCTTTGAACGGCAGGAAGGGCGCGATAAAAAAGCTCAGGGTGCACCAGAGAAACGAGCTGGTGCCCAACAGCAGGTAAAAGAAGAAGGTTCTGATGGCCTGCAAAATCGACATGGCGGCATTTACCGTTGCGGGACAACGCCCGCCTGTTAAAAGCGCACTCCCGAACAGTCCTTGGTCAGGAAGTCGAGGGCGGCTAGTTGTTGATAAGTTCTGCGGCAACCGCCGCCAGATCGTCAAAAATCAAGGTGCCTACCGGCAGGTTTTTCGCCTGGGTCTTTTCGCCTTTCCCGGTCTTAACCAAAACTGGCTGAGAGTCGACGGCTTTGGCCGCCTCCAGGTCACCGAGGCTGTCCCCGACGAACCATAGCCCAGCCAGGGGCACGTTGTAATGTTCTGCAATGGTTTTCAGCATGCCAGGCTTGGGTTTGCGGCAATCGCAGCCCTCATCCGGCCCGTGGGGGCAGTACACCACCAGCCCCACCTCACCGCCCTGCTCGGCCACCAATGTGCGCAAGCGCGCGTGCATGGCGTCCAGTGTGGCGATGTCGTAATAGCCGCGGGCGATGCCGGACTGGTTGGTGGCAATGGCCACCGTCCAGCCGGCTTTGCTCAACTGCGCGATGGCCTCGATCGAACCGGGCAATGGAATCCATTCCGCCACCGACTTGATGTAAGCGTCGGAGTCGTAATTGATGACTCCGTCCCGATCGAGAATCAGCAGTTTCAACATGATCAGCCCAGTACGGAAATGTCAGCGATGTTGATGAACAGGCCGCGCAGACGCGCCAGCATGGCGTAGCGGTTTTTCCGCACGCCAGCATCTTCGGCATTGATCATCACCGCTTCGAAGAACGCGTCCACCGGCTCACGCAAGGTGGCCAGGCGTGCCAGGGCTTCGGCGTAGTTACGTTCGGCGATCAGCGGCTTCACCGCGTTTTCGGCCTTGGCGATAGCCGAGTTCAACGAAAACTCCTTGGCATCGGCGAACAGGCCAGGGTCGACATCGGCGTTGCCCAGGCCTTCGGCCTTGCTCAGCAGGTTCGATACACGCTTGTTCACGGCGGCCAGGGCATCGGCTTCCGGCAGCTTGCGGAACGCTTGTACGGCCTGTACGCGCTGGTCGAAGTCCAGCGCCGAACCTGGTTGCAGGGCACGTACCGACAGATACACCGAAACGTCCACGCCTTCGTCTTCGTAACGCGCACGCAGGCGGTCGAATACGAATTCGAGTACCTGTTCAGCCAGGCCGGTTTGCTTGACCTTGCCACCAAACTGGCCGACAGCGAACACCACGGCCTGGGTCAGGTCGAGGTCGAGCTTCTTGTCGATCAGGATCCGTAGCACGCCCAGCGCCGCCCGGCGCAAGGCATAGGGGTCTTTGCTGCCAGTAGGCAGCATGCCGATACCGAAGATACCCACCAGGGTGTCGAGTTTGTCGGCGATGGCCACGGCCGCACCGGTCAGGGTGGTCGGCAACTCGGCGCCAGCACCGCGCGGCATGTACTGCTCGTTCAGTGCCAGGGCGACATCGTCCGGCTCGCCGTCATTGAGGGCGTAGTAGTAACCGGCAACGCCTTGCATCTCCGGAAACTCGCCCACCATCTCGGTGGCCAGGTCGCACTTGGACAGCAGGCCGGCACGCGCGGCCCATGCCGCGTCACCCCCAATGCGCGGGGCAATGTAGGCCGCCAGCTTGGAAACCCGTACGGCTTTGTCGTAGACGCTGCCGAGTTTTTCCTGGAACACCACGTTTTGCAGGCGCAGGTTGAAGTCTTCGAGCTTCTGCTTCTTGTCTTGCTTGAAGAAGAACTCGGCGTCGGTCAGGCGCGGGCGCACGACTTTCTCGTTACCGGCGATGATCTGCTGCGGGTCCTTGCTCTCGATGTTGGCCACGGTGATAAAGCGCGGCAACAATTTGCCGTCCACGTCCAGCAGGCAGAAGTACTTCTGGTTGTCCTGCATGGTGGTGATCAGCGCTTCCTGCGGCACGTCGAGGAAGCGTTCCTCGAACGAGCACACCAGCGGCACCGGCCATTCAACCAGGGCGGTCACTTCGTCGAGCAGGTTTGGCGGCACGATGGCAGTACCTTCCTGCAGGCGGGCCAGCTCTTCGGTGCGCTTGCTGATCAGCTCGCGACGCTCATTGGCATCCGCCAGCACGTACGCTGCACGCAGGTCATCAAGGTAGTTGGCCGGCGCGGTGATACGTACGCTTTGCGGGTGGTGGAAGCGGTGACCACGGGAATCGCGGCCGGCTTTCTGGGCAAGGATGGTGCAGTCGATGACCTGGTCACCGAGCAGCATCACCAGCCACTGGGTCGGGCGCACGAACTCTTCCTTGCGTGCCCCCCAGCGCATGCGCTTAGGGATCGGCAGGTCGTTGAGGGAGTCTTCAACGATCGTCGGCAACAGGCTGGCGGTCGGCTTGCCCTTGATGACCTGGCTGAAACGCAGTTTCGGGCCGCTCTGGTCGATCTCGCTCAGCTCGACGCCACACTTCTTGGCGAAGCCCAGTGCGGCTTGCGTCGGGTTGCCTTCGGCGTCGAAAGCCGCCTGGCGTGGCGGGCCGTCGAGGTTGATGCTGCGGTCCGGCTGCTGGGTTTCCAGCGCGGTCAGCAACACGGCCAGGCGACGTGGCGCGGCGTAGACTTTTTTCGCGGCAAACTTCAGGCCGGCGGTCTGCAGGCCCTTTTCGATACCGGCCAGGAACGCATCGGCCAGGGTGTTCAATGCCTTGGGTGGCAGCTCTTCGGTGCCCAGTTCAACCAGGAAATCTTGAGCACTCATTGTGCAGCCTCCAGCTTAGCCAACACTTCATCACGCAGGTCCGGGGTTGCCATCGGGAAGCCCAGCTTGGCGCGTGCCAGCAGGTAGGCTTGGGCGACGGAACGCGCCAGGGTGCGTACACGCAGGATGTATTGCTGACGCGCGGTTACCGAGATGGCACGGCGGGCGTCCAGCAGGTTGAAGGTATGGGAGGCCTTCAACACCATTTCATAACTCGGCAACGGCAGCGGCTGATCCAGTTCGATCAGGCGCTTGGCTTCGCTTTCATAGAAGTCGAACAGTTCGAACAGCTTCTCGACGTTGGCGTGTTCGAAGTTATAGGTCGACTGCTCCACTTCGTTCTGGTGGAACACATCGCCGTAAGTCACTTTGCCGAACGGGCCGTCAGCCCACACCAGGTCGTAGACCGAGTCCACGCCTTGCAGGTACATGGCCAGGCGTTCAAGACCGTAGGTGATCTCGCCGGTCACCGGGTAGCACTCGATGCCGCCCGCTTGCTGGAAGTAGGTGAACTGCGTCACTTCCATGCCGTTGAGCCAGACTTCCCAGCCCAGGCCCCAGGCGCCCAGGGTTGGCGACTCCCAGTTGTCTTCGACGAAACGGATGTCGTGGACCAGCGGGTCCAGGCCGACATGTTTCAGCGAGCCCAGGTACAGCTCCTGGAAGTTGTCCGGG
The DNA here is from genome assembly GCF_001708445.1 of Pseudomonas fluorescens. Lineage (NCBI taxonomy): Bacteria > Pseudomonadati > Pseudomonadota > Gammaproteobacteria > Pseudomonadales > Pseudomonadaceae > Pseudomonas > Pseudomonas fluorescens. The sequence continues at coordinate 6,427,629 of NZ_CP015637.1, read as the reverse complement.
TTCGGCTTCAGTACCACCTGGAACTGGTAGTAGTGCTGCAGACGGTTCGGGTTCTCGCCGTAGCGGCCGTCAGTCGGGCGACGACTGGGCTGCACATAAGCGGCGTTCCAGGTTTCCGGGCCGATGGCCCGCAGGAAGGTAGCGGTGTGGAAAGTGCCGGCGCCTACTTCCATATCGTAGGGCTGAAGTACCACACAACCTTGCTCGGCCCAGTATTGCTGGAGGGCGAGGATCAAGTCTTGGAAGGTACGCACGGCTGGCGTAGGCTGGCTCACGAAATTCACCTGTTACTTGGGCTGCGATTTAAAGAGCGGGAGTATACCCGATTCGGCCGCGCCACCATCCCCTGGAGCCTTATGCCACGCTGCTTTTGGTGTTCTGAAGATCCGCTGTACATGGCTTATCACGATCAGGAGTGGGGAACGCCGCTGCGCGACGCGCAGGGTTTGTTCGAGTTGCTTTTGCTCGAAGGGTTCCAGGCGGGCCTTTCCTGGATCACCGTTTTACGCAAACGCGAGCATTATCGAAAGGTCTTGTTCGGTTTTGATGCGCAGCGGTTGGCGCGCCTGACCGACGCTGAGATCGAAGCGTTGATGCTCGACCCAGGCATTGTGCGCAATCGCTTGAAGCTCAACGCGACCCGCCGAAATGCCGCGGCCTGGCTGGCGCTGGAGGACCCCGTGGGATTGCTCTGGTCGTTTGTCGGCGGCGTGCCCAAGATCAATCATTTCAAGGACCGCAGCGAAGTCCCGGCGATTACGCCGGAGGCTGAGGCCATGAGCCGTGCCCTGAAAAAAGCCGGTTTCACCTTTGTCGGCCCGACCATTTGCTACGCGTTCATGCAGGCTTCAGGCATGGTCATGGACCACACCCAGGACTGTGACCGTTACGCGGACCTGGCCAACGCCGGTTAGAATGCGCGCTTTGCGCACTACACACGATCAGGAGTGACCTGTGGAAAAGTTTAAAGGCGCCTTGCTGGTAGGCGCTCTTCGGTTGTTTGCCCTGCTGCCTTGGCGCGCGGTGCAAGCCGTGGGTTCGGCCATTGGCTGGATCATGTGGAAAACCCCCAACCGCTCCCGCGACACGGTGCGGATCAACCTCTCCAAGTGCTTCCCGGACATGGACCCGGCCGAACGCGAGCGCCTGGTGGGCCGCAGCCTGATGGACATCGGCAAGTCCTTGACCGAAAGCGCCTGCGCCTGGATCTGGCCGGCGCAGCGTTCCATCGACCTGGTGCGCGAGGTCGAGGGCCTGGAAGTGCTGCATGAAGCCCTGGCCTCAGGCAAAGGCGTGGTCGGTATCACCAGCCACCTGGGCAATTGGGAAGTGTTGAACCATTTCTATTGCAGCCAGTGCAAACCGATCATTTTCTACCGCCCGCCCAAGCTCAAGGCCGTGGACGACTTATTACGCAAGCAGCGCGTGCAACTGGGTAACCGCGTGGCCGCCTCCACCAAGGAAGGTATCCTCAGTGTGATCAAGGAAGTGCGCAAAGGTGGCCAGGTGGGCATCCCCGCCGACCCTGAACCGGCGGAATCCGCCGGGATCTTCGTGCCGTTCTTCGCTACGCAGGCGCTGACCAGCAAGTTCGTGCCGAACATGCTCGCCGGCCATAAGGCCGTCGGTGTGTTCCTGCATGCGCTGCGCCTGCCGGATGGCTCGGGCTACAAAGTGATTCTGGAAGCGGCGCCGGAAGACATGTACAGCACCGACACTGCTACGTCCTGCGCGGCGATGAGCAAGGTGGTGGAGCGTTACGTCGGCGCCTACCCAAGCCAGTACATGTGGAGCATGAAACGCTTCAAGAAACGCCCGCCGGGTGAGGCGCGGTGGTACTGACCCAGCGCTGACCCAAGGCCAATACAAAACCAAATGTGGGAGGGGGTAAGCCCCCTCCCACATTTGAGTTCCGCTCAAGCCTGGCGGTCGAGTTTTTTCAGGAATACCGCCATCTCTTTTTCGGCCTGTTTGTCGCCATGGGCCTGTGCCGCTTCAATGCCCTTCTCCCAGGCCTGTCGTGCAGCCGGATGATTGCCCAATCCGGCGTAAGACTTGCCCAGCAGCTTCCACGCAGCTGAATACTTCGGATCGAACTCGACACACTTGTGCAAATGCTCCGCCGCCTTGGCGTTGTCCTTCAAGTCCAGATAGCCCTTGCCCAGCCCAAAGCGCAGCAGCGCGTTATCCACACCCTTGGCGAGCATTTTTTCCAGGGATTCGAGCATGTCGGTCACTCCGGTTAATCAGAAAAAGCTCAACCCCACGTGGAACAGCTTCTCCACATCGCGGATATGTTTCTTATCCACCAGGAACAGGATCACATGGTCCCCGGTGGCGATCATCGTGTCGTCGTGGGCGATGATCACTTCTTCATCCCGAATGATCGCGCCAATGGTCGTGCCCGGTGGCAGGCCGATATCCCGAATGGCTTTGCCAATCACTTTGCTCGACTTCGAATCACCGTGGGCAATCGCCTCGATGGCTTCCGCGGCGCCTCGGCGCAGGGAGTGCACGCTGACGATATCGCCACGGCGCACATGGGCAAGCAAGGTGCCGATAGTGGCCAGCTGCGGGCTGATAGCGATGTCGATATCGCCGCCCTGGATCAGGTCGACGTAGGCCGGGTTGTTGATGATGGTCATCACCTTCTTGGCCCCCAGCCTTTTGGCCAGCAGTGAAGACATGATGTTGGCTTCATCATCGTTGGTCAGGGCCAGGAAGATATCGGCGTCGGCAATGTTTTCTTCCATCAACAGGTCGCGGTCCGAGGCGCTGCCTTGCAGGACCACGGTGCTGTCGAGGGTGTCGGACAAATGCCGGCAGCGTGCCGGGCTCATCTCGATGATTTTTACCTGGTAGCGGCTCTCGATCGCCTCGGCCAAGCGCTCGCCGATCTGCCCGCCACCGGCGATGACGATGCGTTTATACGTCTCGTCGAGCCGACGCATTTCGCTCATCACCGCACGAATATTGGCTTTGGCGGCGATGAAGAAAACTTCGTCATCGGCTTCGATCACCGTATCGCCTTGGGGCAGGATCGGCCGGTCACGGCGGAAAATCGCCGCCACGCGGGTTTCCACATTCGGCATGTGTTCGCGCAGCTGGCGCAGTTGCTGGCCCACCAGCGGGCCACCGTAGTAAGCCTTCACCGCGACCAGTTGCGCCTTGCCGTCGGCGAAGTCGATCACCTGCAAGGCGCCAGGAATTTCGATCAGGCGCTTGATGTAGTGAGTCACCACTTGTTCGGGGCTGATCAACACGTCCACCGGGATCGCATCATTGTCGAACAGGCCGGCGCGGGTCAGGTACGCAGCTTCGCGAACACGGGCGATCTTGGTCGGGGTATGGAACAGGGTGTGGGCGACCTGGCAGGCGACCATATTGGTCTCGTCGCTGTTGGTGACGGCGACCAGCATGTCGGCATCGTCGGCACCCGCCTGACGCAGCACCGTAGGAAACGATGCACGGCCCTGCACAGTACGAATATCCAGGCGGTCGCCCAGGTTACGCAGGCGCTCGGCATCGGTGTCGACCACGGTGATGTCGTTGGCTTCGCTGGCCAAGTGTTCGGCCAACGTGCCACCGACCTGCCCTGCCCCGAGGATGATGATTTTCATCCGGTCACTCCCTTAAACCCATTCAGCCGCGTGCGGCGGCAATCTTGATCAGTTTGGCGTAGTAGAAGCCATCGTGTCCGCCTTGCTGTGCAAGCAGTTGGCGGCCATGGGGCTGCTTGATGCCGGCGCTCGTGGCGAGGTCCAGTTCGCGCGCACCGCTGGTGCGCGCAAGGAAGGCCTCGATGACCTCGGTGTTTTCGGTGGGCAACGTAGAGCAGGTGGCGTAGAGCAGGATGCCGCCGACCTCCAGGGTCGGCCACAGGGCGTCGAGCAGTTCGCCTTGCAGCACGGCCAGGGCGGCGATGTCGTCGGGTTGACGGGTGAGCTTGATGTCCGGATGGCGGCGGATCACACCGGTGGCGGAACACGGCGCGTCGAGCAGGATGCGCTGGAACGGTTTGCCGTCCCACCAGGTGGCGGTGTCGCGGCCGTCGGCGGCGATCAGTTCGGCGCTGAGCCCAAGGCGTGCGAGGTTTTCGCGTACGCGCACCAGGCGCTTGGCTTCAAGATCGACAGCTACTACACCGGCCAGGTCCTTTTCAACTTCGAGGATGTGACATGTCTTACCGCCTGGAGCACAGCAGGCGTCCAGCACGCGTTGGCCGGGAGCCAGGTCGAGCAGGTCGGCGGCCAGTTGCGCGGCTTCGTCCTGGACGCTGATCCAGCCTTCGGCGAAACCCGGCAGGCTGCGCACGTCGGTGGCCGCTTCCAGCACAATGCCGTCGGTGCTGTACACGCATGGCGTGGCGTTGATGCCTGCGTTCGTCAGCAATTGCAGATACGCATCACGGCTGTGATGGCGACGGTTGACCCGCAGGATCATCGGCGGGTGCGCATTGTTGGCCGCGCAGATGGCTTCCCATTGCTCAGGCCAGAAGGCTTTCAGGGATTTCTGTAGCCAGCGCGGGTGTGCGGTGCGCACCACCGGGTCATGCTCCAGCTCGGCCAGCAGCGCTTCGCTTTCGCGTTGGGCGCGGCGCAGTACGGCGTTGAGCAGGGCCTTGGCCCAGGGTTTTTTCAGTTTGTCGGCGCAACCAACGGTTTCACCGATGGCTGCGTGGGCCGGCACGCGGGTATAGAGCAACTGATAGAGGCCCACCAACAGCAGCGCCTCCACATCGGCATCGGCCGCCTTGAAGGGCTTTTGCAGCAGCTTGGCCGCCAGCGCCGACAAGCGTGGCTGCCAGCGCGCGGTGCCAAAGGCCAGGTCCTGGGTGAAACCGCGATCACGGTCTTCGACCTTATCCAGCTGGGTGGGCAGCGAACTGTTCAGCGAAGCCTTGCCGTTGAGCACGGCGGCCAGGGCCTTGGCGGCGGCCAGACGCGGGTTCATTGGGCTACCGCCCCGAGGATCGTGCCCAGGGAAAATTTCTCACGGCGACTGTTGTACAAATCGCTGAAATTCAGCGCCTTGCCACCTGGCAATTGCAGGCGGGTCAGGCACAGTGCCTGCTCACCGCAGGCGACCAACAAGCCCTCTTTGCTGGCGCCGATGATTTCACCGGGGGCGCCTTTGCCGTTGGCCAGGGTGGCGGCCAGGACTTTCAAGGCTTCGCCACTGAGTGTGCTGTGGCAGATCGGCCACGGATTGAACGCACGCACCAGGCGCTCCAGCTCTACAGCCGGGCGGTTCCAGTCGATGCGGGCTTCGTCCTTGTTCAGCTTGTGGGCGTAGGTGGCCAGGCTGTCGTCCTGCACCTCACCCTGCAGGGTTCCGGCAGCGAGACCGGCAATGGCCTGGATCACGGCGGGCGGGCCCATCTCGGCGAGGCGGTCGTGCAGGCTGCCACCCGTGTCTGCGGCCGTGATCGGGGTGGTGACTTTGAGCAGCATCGGGCCGGTGTCCAAACCCGCCTCCATGCGCATCACGGTCACGCCGCTCTCGCTGTCGCCCGCTTCCACGGCGCGCTGGATCGGCGCGGCGCCGCGCCAGCGTGGCAGCAGCGAGGCATGGCTATTGATGCAACCGAGGCGCGGGATATCCAGCACCACCTGCGGCAAGATCAAGCCATAGGCCACCACCACCAGCAGGTCCGGTTTCAGCGCGGCCAGTTCGGCCTGGGCATCGGCGTTACGCAGGGTTGGCGGTTGCAGCACGGGGATGTTGTGCTCGAGCGCCAATTGCTTGACCGGGCTCGGCATCAGTTTTTGCCCGCGCCCGGCCGGGCGATCCGGCTGGGTGTACACCGCAACGATGTCATAAGGGCTGGCGAGCAGCGCCTTGAGGTGTTCGGCGGCGAATTCAGGGGTACCGGCAAAAACAATGCGCAGTGGCTCGGTCATGGGCGTTCTCGGTTAAAAGCAGTCACAAAAGAAAAAGGCTTGCCGCAGCAAGCCTTTGGAAGAAGGGCATCAAGCTTGCTGGCGATGCTTTTTTTCCAGCTTTTTCTTGATCCGGTCACGTTTGAGCGTGGACAGGTAATCGACAAACAGCTTGCCGTTGAGGTGGTCGCATTCGTGCTGGATGCACACCGCGAGGAGGCCTTCGGCGACCAGCTCGTAGGGGTTGCCGTCGCGGTCCAGGGCCTTGATCTTCACGCGCAGCGGGCGCTCGACGTTCTCATAGAACTCCGGCACCGACAGGCAGCCTTCCTGGTATTCGCCCATCTCGTCGGTCAGCGGCTCGAATTCGGGGTTGATGAACACCCGTGGCTCGCTGCGATCTTCCGACAGGTCCATGACCACGACACGCTGATGCACATTGACCTGGGTGGCGGCGAGGCCAATGCCCGGGGCTTCATACATTGTTTCAAACATGTCATCGACCAACTGACGAACCTTGTCGTCCACTACGGCCACCGGTTTGGCGATCGTGCGCAGGCGCGAGTCGGGGAATTCGAGGATGTTCAAAATAGCCATAAGCGTAATTGCTGCACATGTGAGGTAGAGGCAAATCGGCGTCGGGACGGACCCAGGCAGCCGGTGTGAAACGTTCGAAAGCCGCGAAGGCCAAGGCATTTCACGCGAACGCACATAATAAAGGAGATTCACCCCATGAGGAAATCGCTGCTCGTCTTACTGCTGTGGGCCCCCTTCGCAATGGCCTTGCTGCCACCGTCCGGCCAGCGCCTGGACCCCGCCACGCAACAGGCCATCCAGCGTTTTTTGTTACATAACCGTATTCTCGATTCGCCCCAGGACCTGGACAACGCGCCGTACATTGTCGCGGCAGACGCGGGGCGAGTGTTGGGCGCCAGTGGCGAGCGCGTGCATGCCAGGGGCGACCTGGATCCGACCCAGCCCAGCTATGGGATCTTTCGCCGGGGCAAGGTCTACACCGACCCCCAAACCCAGGAATGGCTGGGTATCAATGCCGACGATATCGGCACCGCACGCTTCATGATGGCCGGCGACCTCACCACCCTGGCTGTGCAACGGGTGACCCAGGAAGTGCGCCCCGGCGACCGCCTGCTGCGCAACCAGCCACCCGTTGAACTGGCCAACCTGGAGACGCCAACGGCGACGCCCTTTATCCAGGGGCAAATCATCGATATTCCCAAGGGCGTGAGCCAGATTGGCGTGCTGGACGCCGTGACCTTGAACAGAGGCCGCCGCGATGGTCTGGTCGAAGGCCATCTGCTAACGGTGATCAAAGCCGGTGCCAGCGTACGCGACGTCCTGACGGGCGCATCCGTGACACTTCCCGATGAGCGCGCCGGCACCCTGCTGGTGTTTCGCACCTATGAAAAGCTCAGTTATGGCTTGGTCCTCAGCGCTTCGCGTTCATTGGCCGTGATGGACCGTTTCGAGACTGCCCGTCAAACGCAATAAATAGCCTGCTAAATAAGTTACCAACAGAGTTATCCACAGCTTGTTCCGGTCAAGGATGATCCGATGTTTCCGATAAACCGCAGTGAAATTTCCCCGTCCGAACTGGAAGCGCGACTGCGCTTGCACAGGTTGCCGGAACTGGGTCCAAAGCGTTTTCGCCTATTGATCGAGGCATTCGGCTGCGCCTCGAAGGCGCTCAGCGCGCCCGCCAGTGCCTGGCGTTCCCTGGGGTTGCCGGCCATCAGTGGCGATGCCCGGCGGAGCCACGAAGTCCGCGATGGTGCCAGTGCGGCATTGGCGTGGCTGGGGCACCCGGCCCAGCATTTGCTGATGTGGGACCAACCTGAGTACCCCGCCCTGCTTGCCGAGATCGACGATGCACCGCCGCTGTTATTCGTTGCTGGCGACCCTTTTATCCTGGAAAAACCACAGCTGGCCGTGGTCGGCAGCCGCCGCGCTTCGCGCCCTGGAATGGACACTGCCGCCGCCTTTTCCCGCAGCTTGGCGAGCGCCGGTTTTGTCATCACCAGTGGCCTGGCCCTGGGCATTGACGGTGCGGCGCATCAAGCGGCATTGGATGTTGGTGGGCAGACAATTGGCGTGCTGGGCACCGGGCTCGAAAACTTTTATCCACAGCGCCACCGACGGCTCGCGGCGGCGATGATTGCCCAGGGCAGTGCCGTGGTTTCCGAGTTTCCACTCGATGCCGCGCCCCAGGCCGGTAATTTCCCTCGGCGCAACCGCATTATCAGCGGCCTGTCCCTCGGTGTGCTGGTGGTGGAAGCCAGCATGGCCAGCGGTTCGCTGATCACTGCACGGCTGGCGGCCGAACAAGGGCGCGAGGTGTATGCGATCCCGGGCTCCATCCACCATCCCGGGGCCAAGGGGTGTCACCAGTTGATCCGCGATGGCGCGGTGCTGGTGGAAACCATCGAGCACATCCTCGAAGGTTTGCGCGGCTGGCAGGCGTTGTCGCGCCCCGCGCCGATGCCGGTCACTCATCCGCTGGTGGCGTTGCTGCATGCGGCGCCCCACACCAGCGAAGCCTTGGCGATTGCCAGCGGGCGCCCCTTGCCAGAGCTACTGGCTACCCTGACCGAGCTGGAGCTGGAAGGTCAGGTGATCTGTGAAAGTGGGCGCTGGCTCGCGCGCTGCTAGGTTTTGTAACGAAGATCGGTAAACTGCGCAGAGCTTTAGTCCGGAGAGTGAGCAATGGTCAACAGGTGGCGTGTGCTGGAAGCCGCACGAGAAATTCGCGCAGGCGCGGTGATTGCCTATCCAACCGAGGCGGTCTGGGGCCTGGGTTGTGATCCGTGGAACGAAGACGCAGTGGACCGACTGCTGGCGATCAAGAACCGTTCGGTGGACAAGGGCCTGATCCTGGTGGCGGACACTATCCGCCAGTTCGATTTTCTCTTCGAAGACTTCCCGCAGGAATGGATCGACCGCATGGCCAGCACCTGGCCGGGGCCGAATACCTGGCTGGTACCCCACCAGGATTTGCTGCCGGAGTGGGTCACGGGTGTGCATGACACCGTGGCATTGCGGGTCAGCGATCATCCGTTGGTGCGGGATTTGTGCGCGCTGGTGGGCCCGCTGATCTCGACCTCGGCCAACCCCCAAGGGCGCCCGGCGGCGCGTACGCGGATCCGGGTGGAGCAGTATTTCCGTGGCCAGGTCGACCTGGTATTGGGGGGCGCCCTGGGTGGGCGCAAGAACCCCAGCTTGATTCGCGATTTGGCGACCGGTGAGGTGGTGCGGCCTTCTTGAGACCTCGTCGCGGCCATCGGGAGCAAGCCCCCTCCCACATTTGACCGTGTTGTCATGACGGACAGGGTTCAAATGTGGGAGAGGGCTTGCCCTCGAAGAGGCCCTCAAGGCAACAGAATGGTCGACCCCGTGGTACGCCGCCCCGACAACTCGGTCTGGGCCTTCGCCGCCTCCGCCAGCGGGAAGCGCTGGTTGATATCAATGCGCACCTTGCCGCTCTTGATCATCGAAAACAGATCATCCGCCATCACCTGCAGGTTCGCCGGATTGTTGGCGTAGGTCGCCAGGGTTGGCCGCGTCACGTACAGCGAGCCTTTGGCTGCGAGTATCCCCAGGTTCACCCCATCCACCGCGCCCGAGGCATTGCCAAAGCTCACCACCAGGCCGCGTGGCGCCACGCTGTCCAATGAGGTCAGCCATGTGTCCTTGCCGACGCCGTCGTACACCACGGGCACCTTTTTGCCGTCGGTCAATTCCAGCACGCGTTGTGCGACGTTTTCCTTGCTGTAGTCGATGGTCTCCCAGGCGCCCAGGGATTTGGCCAGTGCGGCTTTTTCCGGCGAGCTGACGGTACCGATCAGCTTCACACCCAGGGCCTTGGCCCATTGGCACGCCAGGGAACCCACGCCACCGGCAGCGGCGTGGAAAAGGATGGTTTCGCCCCCCTTCAACTCATAGGTCTGGCGCAGCAGATACTGCACGGTCAGGCCTTTGAGCATGGCGCCGGCGGCCTGTTCGAAGCTGATGTCGTCCGGCAGGTGCACCAGGTTGGCGGCGGGCAGCACGTGCAATTCGCTGTAGGCGCCGAGTGGGCCACTGCCGTAGGCCACGCGGTCACCGACCTTGAATTGGGTGACCTCACTGCCCACCGCATCGACGATACCCGCGCCTTCCGCACCCAGTCCCGATGGCAGGGCCGGCGGCGTATACAACCCGCTGCGGTAGTAAGTGTCGATGAAGTTCAGGCCAATGGCTTTGTTAAGCACTCGAACCTGCTGCGGTCCTGGCTCGGCCGGTGTGTAGTCCACATACTCAAGTACTTCGGGGCCGCCGTGGGCGCTGAACTGGATTCTTTTGGCCATCTGCACTTCTCCTGAGGTCGAAATCGCGTAGCCCCCTATCGGACTCCTAAGCTTGATCTTCGTCAACAGCGACGCACCTAAGTGCAGTGGTATGCAGGTGCAGTGGTATCCTGTGCGCCCATTTGCCGCCGACGCCGCATGGCCTCGCGTAGCTTTGCCCGATTCAAGGTGATGCCATGACTACCCGCACCGAGGCTGTAAAAGCCTACCTGCTTGACCTGCAAGACCGCATTTGCAGCGCCCTGGAAACCTTCGAGGCGGACACTCGTTTTATCGAAGACGCCTGGACCCGGCCAGCCGGCGGCGGCGGTCGCACCCGTGTGATCGAAAACGGTTCGGTGATCGAAAAAGGCGGCGTCAATTTTTCCCACGTGTTTGGCAGCGGCCTGCCACCGTCCGCCAGCGCGCACCGCCCCGAGCTGGCCGGTCGCGGTTTTGAGGCCCTGGGCGTATCGCTGGTGATCCACCCGCACAACCCTCATGTGCCGACTTCCCATGCCAACGTGCGTTTCTTCATCGCCGAAAAAGAAGGCGAAGAACCGGTGTGGTGGTTTGGTGGCGGTTTTGACCTCACGCCCTACTACGGCAACGAAGAAGATTGCATCCACTGGCACCGCGTCGCCGAGCAGGCCTGTGCGCCGTTTGGCCCGGATGTGTATTCACGCTACAAAGCCTGGTGTGACACCTACTTCCATATCAAGCATCGCAACGAACCGCGCGGCATTGGCGGCCTGTTCTTCGATGACTTGAACGAATGGGACTTCGACACCTGCTTCGCTTTTATCCGCGCCATCGGCGACGCCTACATCGATGCGTACCTGCCCATTGTGCAGCGTCGCAAAGCCATGGCTTATACCGCGCAACAACGTGAATTCCAGGAATTCCGCCGTGGTCGCTACGTGGAGTTCAACCTGGTCTACGACCGCGGCACCCTGTTCGGCCTGCAATCGGGTGGGCGTACCGAATCGATCCTCATGTCGCTGCCGCCGCAAGTGCGCTGGAGCTACGACTGGAAAGCCGAGGCCGGCAGCGAAGAAGCGCGCCTTACCGATTACTTCCTGCAAGACCGCGACTGGCTCGGCGTTGCTACGCCTAAGGCGGCGGTTTGATGGATCGTTATGTGGTGTTTGGCAACCCCATCGGCCACAGCAAGTCGCCGTTGATTCACCGCATGTTCGCCGAGCAGACCGGCGAGCAACTGGACTACAGCAGCTTGCTCGCGCCGCTGGAGGATTTCATCGGTTGTGCCCGTGAGTTTTTCCAGCATGGCCGTGGTGCCAACGTCACCGTACCGTTCAAGGAGGACGCCTACCGCCTGGCCGACACCCTGACCGAGCGCGCCGAGCGTGCCGGCGCGGTGAACACCTTGAGCAAGCTGGCCGATGGCAGCTTGCTGGGCGATAACACGGATGGCGCCGGCCTGGTGCGCGACCTGACGGTCAACGCCGGGTTGAGCCTGCAAGGTAAACGCATCCTGTTGCTCGGCGCCGGTGGTGCGGTACGTGGCGCATTGGAGCCATTGCTGGCCGAGCGACCTGCCTCATTGATCATCGCCAACCGCACGGTGGAAAAAGCTGAAATGCTCGCCGAATTGTTCGACGACCTGGGCCCGGTGTCTGCCAGTGGTTTCGATTGGCTGCGTGAGCCGGTGGACGTGATCATCAATGCCACGTCCGCCAGCCTGTCAGGCGATGTACCGCCGATTGCCAGTAGCTTGATCGAGCCGGGCAAGACGTTTTGCTACGACATGATGTACGCCAAGGAACCGACCGCGTTCTGCCACTGGGCCACCCAACAGGGCGCGGCAGTGGCGATGGATGGCCTGGGCATGTTGGTGGAGCAGGCGGCGGAAGCATTCTTCCTGTGGCGTGGTGTGCGGCCGGATTCGGCGCCGGTGTTGGCCGAGTTGCGCCGCCAGTTGGTCTGACACTCAACAAACTGTGGGAGGGGGCTTGCCCCCTCCCACCTGTTTAACCGTATTCAGTCTTCAAAATGGATGGGGCATTGGTCGGCCCCTTCCAGTTTTTTCAACTCCTCCACCACCTGCGGCCTGGCGCGGCGCAGTGTCAGGCTACGCCCCAGCCCTCTTAAACGACGCGCCTCCTGGTGCAGCATCTCCACCCCGGAATAGTCGATAAAGTTGATCTGCTGCGCCTCGATCACTACCCGTACACCCTGCAAGCTTTGCAAGCGCACTTGCAGGTAATGGCTGGCGCCAAAGAAAATCGACCCGCCGACGCGCAACACATCTTCGTCCCCGTCACGCCATTGTTGAACCCGTGGCTGGGACGTGCGCTTGAGGTAGAAAAACAACGACGCCAACACCCCCGCATAAATCGCCGTTTGTAACTCCAGAAGCAAGGTGGCGACGCAGGTCAGGCTCATCACTACGAATTCTGCCCGGCTCACGCGGAACAACGCGCGAATACCCCGACGATCCACCAGGCCCCAGGAAATCAGCAAGATGCTGGCGGCCATGCTCGGGATCGGAATATGCGCGATCAGTGCGGCGCCGAACAGCGCAAACAAGGCCACCCATAAGGCGGAAAACACCCCTGCCAACGGCGAACAGGCGCCCGCCTCATAGCTGAGGCCAGAGCGGGTGAAGGAACCGGCTGACAAATACCCGGAGAAAAATCCACCAACGATATTGGATAAACCCTGCGCACGAACTTCCTGGTTGGCATCGAGCAGTTGTTGCGAGCGAGCTGACAGCGAACGGGCAATCGACAGGCTGGTCACCAGCCCCAGCATGCCCACCGCAACGGCGCTGGGCAGCAGGCGCAGGATCATGTCCGGATCCAGCGGCAACGGGCTGAACGGCGGCAGTTTGCCGATGAACGCGCTGACCCGCGCCACATGCCCGAACATCCCCGGCCACAGCCATGCCGCCAGGCTACCCAAGGCCAGCGCGATCAGCAGCGTTGGCCAGCGAGGCACAAGGTATTTGAGCAACGCGCCCACCAGCAAAGTGCCGAGCCCGAGGGCGAGCGATGCGTGGTCCCATTCGCCGCTATGGTGGATCAGTGCGAGCAGGCTATTGATTGCCGTGGCCTGGCTCGGCAAATCCAGGCCCAGCAGGTTAGGCAACTGCCCCAGGGCAATCACCACGGCGGCGCCCAGGGTGAAACCCAGCACCACCGAATGCGAGACGAAGTTCACCAGCGCGCCAAAGCGCAGCATGCCCAGCAACCACTGGAACAGCCCGGCCAGGAATGTCAGCAACAGGATCAGGGTGATGTAGTCCTGAGACCCGGGCACGGCCAACGGGCTGACGCTGGCGTACAGCACAATGGAAATCGCCGCCGTAGGGCCACAGATCAAGTGCCAGGACGAGCCCCAGAGGCAGGCGATCAGTACCGGGATAATTGCGGCGTACAGGCCGTATTCGGCGGGAAGACCGGCAATGAGGGCGTAGGCAATCGACTGCGGCAAGGCGAGGACGGCGCCGCTGAGCCCGACCATCGCGTCCCGACCGACGCTGGCTCGGGTTTGACGCGGCAGCCAGCTCAGGAAGGGGAAGAGTGTGTGGCGGTTGGGCCTGTGCATCGCAAACTCGGATAGAAAGGTTCGGGGCAGATTATCAGGTTGTGGCGAGCGGACTTGTTGTGGCGAGCGGGCTTGCCCCGCGTTGGGGCGCGAAGCGGCCCCAAAACCAGACGCTCCAGATCCCACGGTTAGGATTGCGCGGCCTTCACTGGGGCTGCTGCGCAGCCCAACGCGGGGCAAGCCCGCTCGCCACAACAAGCCCGCTCGCCACAACAAGCCCGATCACCACGACAAGCTCGTTTGCCACAGAAAGTCAGCCTGTCAGAGCAAGCAAGCCTGTCACGGGACTCCTCTCCAAAGGGCGGAGGTGTCATCTAGAGTTTGGCTTTTACCGCTGGCAACGCATCCTGGCCATCTACGGTTTTCACGCCATCGAGCCACTTTTCCAGCACTGCCGGGTTGGTCTTGAGCCACGTCTTCGCCGCATCCGCGTTGCTGACCTTGTTGTTGACTACCTCAGCCATGATGCTGTTCTCCATCTCCTGGGTGAAACTCAGGTTGGTCAGCAGCTTTCCAACATTCGGGCAGGCTTGTGCATACCCTTTACGGGTCAGGGTATACACGCTGCCGGTGTCACCGAAGTATTTCTCGCCGCCTTTGAGGTAGTGCATTTTCAACTGCACGTTCATCGGGTGTGGTGTCCAGCCGAGGAAGGTGACGAAGCGTTGTTTCTTCACGGCCCGTGACACTTCGGCGAGCATTGCCTGTTCGCTGGACTCGATCAGCTTCCACTGGCCCAGCTCGAAGTCATTCTTCTTGATGATTTCCTGCAACGAGATATTGGCCGGCGCACCGGAGCCGATCCCGTAGATCTTCTTGTCGAACTTGTCGGCAAATGTGTTCAGGTCGGCAAAGTCATGCACCCCGGCGTCCCACACATAGTCCGGCACGGCGAGGGTGAACTCGGTACCGTCGAGGTTTTTCGCCAGTTGCACCACCTCGCCATTGGCCACGAACTTGTCATAGAAGCCCTGCTGCGCCGGCATCCAGTTACCCAGGAACACATCCACCTGGCCGTCCTTGAGCCCGCCAAAGGTAATCGGCACCGCCAGGGTGTCGACTTTGACCTTGTAGCCCATGCCGTTCAACAGAAAACCAGTGATGGCATTGGTGGCGGCAATGTCGCTCCAGCCCGGATCGGCCATTTTTACCGTGTCACAGCTGGTGTCTGCATACGCATTGGCGCTACTCAGCACCAACATGCCCACTACCGCAGTCAACTTTTGCATGGCCTTCCCTCTGTCTATTTATTGGTTTGGCAGGGTTGTGGATAACGTGCCTTGCGCTCCAGGTCATCGAGGTCGATATGGTTGCGCATGTATTGCTGACTGGCGTCGACCAGTGGCTGGTGATCCCAGCTCTTCAGCTTGCCTTGGGTCAGCGCCTCGAACACCAGGCGACGACGGCGTTGGCTGGCGAGCACCTGCTGGTGGATCGCCGGGATGTCCCATTTGGCCCGCGCTTCACTCAAAAACGCCTCGAACAGTGGTCGGTGTTCCGGTGACTGGCTGAGGTCTTCCCGCTCGTGCGGGTCGTTTTGCACATCGAACAGTAAGCACGGGTCGTCTTCGCTGTAGATGAATTTGTACGCGCCACGGCGAATCATCATCAGCGGGCTGATGGTGCCTTCGGCCATGTATTCGCCGAACACTTCGTCATGCCCGCCCTTGCCCTGTAAGTGCGGGACCAGTGAGCGGCCATCCAGCGGCAAGCGCGCGTCCAGTTCGCCACCGGCCAGTTCCACCAGGGTTGGCAGCAGGTCGGCGGTGGAGACAGCCTGGGTCACGCGACCCGCCGCGAACTGCCCCGGTGCACTGACCAGCAGCGGCACGCGCGCGGCCATTTCAAACCAGTGCATTTTGTACCAGAGGCCGCGCTCGCCGAGCATGTCGCCATGGTCGCCGGAGAAGACGATGATCGTATCGTCGGCCAGCCCGGTGTCTTCCAGGGTTTGCAGGAGCTTGCCGACATTGCTGTCGATGTAGCTGCATGCGCCGAAATAAGCACGGCGCGCGTCGCGGATCTTGTCTACCGGCAGCGGCTTGTCCCACAGGTCGTAGACCTTGAGCAGGCGTTGGGAGTGCGGGTCGAGATCGGCCTGGGCGGGCGTCGCAGGCAAAGGGATGTCGCTGTCGTCGTACAGGTCCCAGAACGGCTTGGGAATGGTGTACGGGTCGTGAGGATGGGTCATCGACACGGTCAGGCAGAACGGCTGGTCACCGGCCTCGCGGATATGGTCGAACAGGTACTGCTGGGCCTTGAACACCACCTCTTCATCGAAATCCAGCTGGTTGGTACGCACACACGGGCCGGCTTGCAGCACCGATGACATGTTGTGGTACCAGGTGGGTCGTACGTCGGGTTCGTCCCAGTTCACCGCCCAGCCATAGTCGGCCGGGTAGATGTCGCTGGTCAGGCGCTCTTCGTAGCCGTGCAACTGGTCCGGGCCGCAGAAATGCATCTTGCCCGACAACGCGGTGCGGTAGCCCAGGCGACGCAGGTAGTGGGCGTAGGTCGGCACATCGGCGGGAAAATCGGCCGCGTTGTCATAGGCGCCAATCTTGCTCGGCAACTGGCCGCTGACCAGGGTAAAGCGCGACGGTGCACACAGCGGGCTGTTGCAATAGGCGGCGTCGAACACCACGCCTTGCGCCGCGAGGCGGCTCAGGTTCGGCAGTTTGATCGGGGAAGATCCGTAGAACGGAAGCAGCGGCGCGGCCATTTGATCGGCCATGATGAAAAGAATGTTCTTGCGCTTCATGGGTCTTCGGCATTCCATAGGCGGTGTTTATGCGAATGAGCATGCAGCCCATGCAGAATGGGGTAAAGCCCATGAAAGGCAATGTCTAGGATAAGCACAGCTTATGTATGAAGCCCTCGGCGATGTATCCCTCGACCTGCTGCGTGCGTTCGAGGCGGCGGCGCGCCATCGCAGCTTTACTGCTGCCGCGGTAGAGCTGGGCACTACCCAGCCCGCCATCAGCCAACAGATCAAGCGTCTCGAAGAACAACTGGCGATCCGCCTGTTTGATCGCATCTACCGTGGCATCGAACTGACCGATGCCGGCGCCCTGCTGTTCGAGCATGTGCAAGGCGGTTTGCAAGCCATCAATCACGGCCTGAGTGTGATCACCCAGCAGGACCAGCATGAAGTGCTGCAAGTGGCCACCGACTTCGCCTTCGCCGCCTACTGGCTGATGCCGCGCCTGCATCGCTTCCACGCGGCCAACCCCCAGGTGGATGTGAGCCTGGTCACCAGTGAGCGCAACCATGCGACCCTGCGTAGCGACATCGACGTGGCAGTGTTATTCGGCGATGGCCGTTTCAAGCAGGGCGACAGCCTGTGGCTGTTCAACGAAGAAGTGTTCCCCGTGTGCAGCCCGCAGTGGCTCAGGGACCAGGCCACGCCATTGACGGTGCAGAATTTGCCGGACTATCCCCTGCTGCACCTGCGCCAGGAAAACAACAGCCAATGGTTCGACTGGAGCGGCGTGTTTCGCGAGCTGGGCATTACCCGCGCTCCGACCCCTGGCCAATTGCGCTTTGATAACTACACCCTGCTGATCCAGGCGGCGATTGCTGGCCAGGGAGTAGCCATCGGCTGGCGTCACCTGGTCGATAACCTGCTGGAACAGAAGTGGCTGTGCCGGCCGATCAGCGACACGGTGATCTCGCGCTTCGGCTATTACGTGGTGCAACCCCAGCGCAAACGACGGGGCCAATTGGTGGAACGTTTTGTCGACTGGTTGCTGGCGGAACAGGCGAGCAGCGCACAGTCGTTGACCGGGCTGGCCCTGCCGTCGATTGCGGTCTAGGATTTGCCGCACATTGGACGCGGATTTCGCCATGCAACGTATCAAGGGCTACCACGCCCATGTCTACTTCGACGCCAGCACCCTTGACCAGGCGCGCCAGTTCTGTGAGGACGCCGCCAGGCTGTTCCCGCTGCACATGGGCCGTGTGCATGAGCGGCCGGTCGGCCCGCATCCGGACTGGAGCTGCCAACTGGCGTTCGACCCGGAATACATCGGTGTGATGCTGCCGTGGCTGGCGCTCAATCGCAATGGCCTGGTGGTGTTCCTGCACCCGGACACCGGCAATGACCTGAAGGACCACACCGACTACGCGATCTGGATGGGCGCGATGCGCGAGCTGGATCTGTCGGGTTTTTAACTTCCCTTCCCCGATAAACCGATTTCTTCCTGCTGTTACCAGGCGCGGAAGTCTTGGGATTCACACTGCCTTGTCCCACTATATGGGACTGATATTTATATATTGAGATATTCGCCGGCATAGGTTTATATTCGCTCATCTGCTTTTTTCAGCACCCACTCATTTCAGGTGAAGCGATGCAGGCGCAATTGATCGCGCTCGACTGGGGGACCAGCTCCCTTCGTGCTTATAAACTTGGCCCGGCTGGCGTCGTGCTCGAACAGCGCTCGCTGGCGTTCGGGATCATGCACTTGCCTGTTGAGCCACGGGACATCGCTGGCACGCACTGCAGCAATGGCTTCGAGTTGGCATTCGATGCCGCCTGCGGTGATTGGCTCGATGCCCAACCGACCCTTGCGGTCATTGCCTGTGGCATGGTCGGCAGCGCCCAGGGCTGGAGCGAGGCGGCCTATCGCAATACCCCTGTCGATGTCGCCAGCCTGGGCCAGGCATTGCACCGCGTACGCAGCCTGCGCGGTGTCGATGTGTATATCGTGCCCGGCGTTATCGAACAGGTCGGCTTGCCCAATGTGATGCGCGGCGAAGAAACCCAGGTGCTGGGCGTGCTGCAAAACCTGCGGGCCGGTGGTGAGTTATTGATCGGCCTGCCCGGCAGCCATTCCAAATGGGTCGAGGTCGCCGACGGCTGCATCACCCACTTCGACACCTTCATGACCGGCGAGCTGTTCGCGGTGCTGAGCAAGCACAGCATTCTCGGCCGCACCCAGAAGACCCCCGAGCATTTCCAGGCCGACGCCTTCGACCGAGGCGTGCGGGTTGCGCGCTCGTCGGACGGTCAGCGCGGGGTGCTGTCGACCTTGTTCAGTGCACGCACCCTGGGGCTGACCGCCGAACTCGGCGCCGAGCAGCAACCCGATTACCTCTCCGGCCTGCTGATCGGTCATGAACTCGCTGGCTTGCCGGCTGGCGCCAAACACACGCCGATCATCCTGGTCGGTGCCGCGCCACTCTGTGCCCGCTATCAACGCGCCCTCGCGCTCTGCGACTTCGCCCACGTCAGCCTGGCACAGGAAGCCACCGAGCGCGGCCTATGGCAACTGGCGCTGGCGGCCGGGCTCATTCAACCTGCCCTGGAGGCCTGACATGCTCAAGCAAGCACTTGCACACAACGGTTTGATCGCCATCCTGCGCGGCCTGCGCCCAGACGAAGCCGAGGCGGTCGGCCAGGTGCTGTACGAGGCCGGGTTCCGGGTAATCGAAGTTCCGCTCAACTCACCCGACCCTTACACCAGCATCCGCACCCTGCGCGACAGCCTGCCCGACGATTGCCTGATCGGCGCCGGCACGGTGTTGACGCCCGAGCAGGTCGAGCAGGTCAAGGCCGCCGGCGGCCAGGTGATCGTGATGCCGCACAGCGATGCCAAGGTGCTGCGCGCCGCGAAAGCCGCGGGCCTGTACCTGTCGCCCGGCGTTGCCACCCCGACCGAGGCGTTTGCCGCGCTGGCCGAAGGTGCGGATGTGTTGAAGCTGTTCCCGGCCGAGCAAATGGGGCCGGCGGTGATCAAGGCGTGGCTGGCGGTCTTGCCGGCGGGCACGCTGTTGCTGCCGGTAGGTGGCGTGACCCCGGACAACATGCAGGTGTATTTCGACGCAGGCGCCAGGGGCTTTGGCCTCGGCTCGGGGTTGTTCAAGCCGGGCATGTCCGTGGACCAGGTGGCGAGCAGTGCCCAAGCCTATGTCGCGGCCTGGAACGCGCTGAATTGATGCCCTGAACTGATCGCAAGCTTTGCGCCTTGGCGCTGCATCGACAAGAGAGATAAGAAGATGAAAATCACCAAACTGACGACCTTTATCGTTCCACCGCGCTGGTGCTTCCTCAAGATTGAAACCGACCAAGGCGTGACCGGCTGGGGCGAACCCGTGGTCGAAGGCCGCGCCCACACCGTGGCGGCGGCGGTCGAGGAACTGTCCGATTACCTGATCGGCAAGGACCCACGCAATATCGAAGACATCTGGACCGTGCTCTACCGCGGCGGCTTCTATCGCGGCGGCGCCGTGCACATGAGCGCCTTGGCCGGCATCGATCAGGCGCTGTGGGACATCAAGGGCAAAGCCCTGGGGGTGTCGGTCAGCGACCTGCTGGGCGGTCAGGTGCGCGACAAGATCCGCGTGTATTCATGGATCGGCGGCGATCGCCCCGCCGACACCGCCCGCGCCGCCAAAGAAGCCGTGGCCCGTGGCTTCACTGCGGTGAAAATGAACGGCACCGAAGAATTGCAGTTCGTCGACAGCTTTGAAAAGGTCGACCTGGCCCTGGCCAACGTCGCCGCCGTGCGCGATGCCGTGGGCCCTAACGTGGGCATTGGCGTCGACTTCCATGGCCGCGTGCACAAGCCCATGGCCAAGGTGCTGATGAAGGAACTGGACCCGTACAAACTAATGTTTATCGAAGAGCCGGTGCTCAGCGAAAACTATGAAGCGCTGAAAGAACTCGCACCGCTGACCAGCACGCCGATTGCCCTGGGCGAGCGCCTGTTCTCGCGTTGGGACTTCAAGCGTGTGCTCAGCGAAGGTTATGTCGACATCATCCAGCCGGACGCTTCCCATGCCGGCGGTATTACTGAAACCCGCAAGATCGCCAACATGGCCGAAGCCTACGACGTGGCCCTGGCCCTGCACTGCCCGTTGGGCCCGATTGCCCTCGCGGCGTGCCTGCAACTGGACGCGGTTTGCTACAACGCGTTTATCCAGGAGCAGAGCCTGGGCATTCACTACAACGAGAGCAACGACCTGCTCGACTACGTGCGCGATCCGGGCGTGTTCGACTATGACCAGGGCTTCGTGAAGATCCCCAACGGGCCGGGCCTGGGCATCGAGATCAACGAGGAATACGTGATCGAGCGCGCGGCCGTCGGCCACCGCTGGCGCAACCCGATCTGGCGTCATGCCGATGGCAGCTTTGCCGAGTGGTAACAGCCTCTGACTGAATCAATGCGATCAAAAAATGTGGGAGGGGGCTTGCCCCCGATAGCGGTGTGTCAGCTAGCACATCCATAGCAGGCAGACTGAAGTGCGCCCCAAAAGCTGGACAGCTGTTGGTTAGGCTACAGCGGACCGGGTCCTGTACGCTACAGGGCTCAGTCGTTTTAGCAGCTGGCTTGGCGGCTGGTTTTGCAGCAGCGGTTTTGGCAGCTGGCTTGGCGGCTGGTTTTGCAGCAGCGGTTTTAGCCACTGGCTTGGCAGCCCCTTTAGTCGGCGCCTTCGCTGCAACAGCTTTGCTCGCCGGTTTTTTCGCCGCGCTGGTCGCTACAGCTTTTGCAGGGGTACGAGCGCCGAGCACTTTAGATACAGCTTCCTTCACACGACCAACGCCCTGGGCCAATTTCAGGCTTTCTTGAGCATCTTTTTTGAGTTGGGAAATGTAGGTGCGGGTTTCGGCTTGGCGATCCTTGAGGGCGTCCAGCAGGTCCTCAAGTTCTTTGACAGCGTCTTTGGCTTTGGCTTGTGCCTTGGCCTTGCCGGCAGTGGCGGCGTCTTGCAGTTTGGTGCGGGATTTGTGCAGCTTCTCTTGCGCTTTACCGCGTTGTTTTTCCAGTTTGGCGAGCAGTTTTTCTGCATCGGCCAACGCTTGGGAACATGCGCTTTCCAGATGTTCGAGCAGGCTGCCCGAAAGTTGTTGGAGTAAATGCAACGGGGTATTTACAGGCTTCTGTTTGGCCGACATGGTTTACCTCCTGGCTGACGTGGGTGCGGCTCATACTAGCCCTCTGCTCTTACCGCCGCTAGGGCATGTTGACAGTATCCTTTGCCTTGCGTTGCACCGTGCGAAAATTCTTATCGATATAACGAAAGACCACGCCACTTTTTACCTCATCACACTGGCATAATCCGTCGCACTTTCGGCGGGAGACATGCGTATGTCGCGTTACCTTTTTCTTGTGCTTGGCTTGGTGCTTGGCGGGGCTGATGCAAGCGAGCAGTCGCCGCCCAAAACCTCACCCCAGGACCAGCACGACCTCGCGTACAGCCTGGGCGCCAGCCTCGGCGAACGGCTGCGCCAGGAGGTCCCCGACCTGCAGATCCAGGCGCTGGTCGAGGGCCTCAAGCAAGCGTATCAAGGCAAGCCACTGGCACTGGATAACGCACGCATCGAACAGATTCTGGCCCAGCACGAAGAACAGAGTGAAGCCGACACACAGGTTCCAAAAAGTGAAAAAGCGCTGGCGGCGGAACAGCAACTTTTAACCAAGGAAAAATCGGCAACCGGTGTGCGCGAATTGGCGGATGGCATCCTGCTCACAGAGCTGACGCCCGGCAATGGCAACAAACCAATGGCCAGCGATGAGGTGCAAGTGAAATACGTGGGGCGTTTACCCGATGGTACGGTGTTCGATCAGAGCACCCAGCCTCAATGGTTCCGCCTGGACAGTGTGATCGACGGCTGGCGCAGTGCGTTGCAACAGATGCCTGTCGGCGCGAAATGGCGACTGGTGATCCCTTCGGCACAAGCGTATGGCGCCGACGGGGCCGGCGAATTGATCCCGCCTTACACACCGTTGGTATTCGAGATCGAGTTGCTCGGTACTCGCCACTGACCCAATAAAAAACGGTGCGCCATGCGCACCGTTTTTTTATCTCGCCAGCAAAGGTCAGGCCTGGGTGGCCGTCTCTTCCTTATGGGCGTTGTGGAGTACTTCGATCAGGCAATCTTCCAGTTCGAAACGCTCATGGAGCAGGCCACCCAACTCCTTGAATTTCTCGGCAACACATTGGCCGGCATCACACAGATCGGTGAACGCCAGCAATTTCTCAGTGATGACATCAATGCGCGGGTAAAGAGTCTCGGCCAGTTCCAGCCCACGCTGATCATCGAAGGCTTCCGCCTCTTTGGTCAGCTGCTCATAGACACCGAAATGGCCAGCCGACGCGTAGTCCACCAACACGCCACAGAACTCCTGCAACGGCTTGCGATTCTCAGCCAGAGACTCGGGCTTGGCGCCAAGAGCATCAAAGGCCCGAACCAGTTCGTGACGTGCCTTCAACCAGCTGTCGATCAGCTTGTGCACCCCACCCCAGCGTTCCTGAGCATTCTGACAACTTTCCAGCATGATGATCTCTCTTCCCTATTGGGGGCGCTGCCGCGCTGTGCCCGCGCAACACTTCAAGGATAAAGCGGCGGCCGGACAAGGCAGCATCTGGCTAACAGTTTCATAACGCCTGCGGGCCAGATTATGCCCGCATGACTATGGCTTCAAGGTACGCAGGAGAGAAAGTTCATACAAGTGTTTAATCCCGTCCTACAGCTTTTGAGCTGTTTTCAGTGCCTTGCCAAGCTTAAACGCTGACTGAACAACAGCCGCGAAAACTGCACGCCTCCCAGGATCAGCATCGCCACGAAGAACAACAGGCTCCACTCCGGAAGGCTCAGGTCGAACAGCGTCCAGTTTATCTCCATGCAATCGACGGTGCCTTTGAACACCGAGCGCACCGCATCCTCAAGCGACAGGTTTTCAATCATGTCCTGTGCGCTGGGCCAACAATCGGGGGCTTGATCCGGCACGCTGTTCTGCAGCAGCACCTGGCGTACGGCGGCAGTCGCGCCGAGCACGGCACAGCTCATGCTTGCCAACCCGTAAAGGAAGACGCCAGAGCGCTTGGGGTTATGAATGGCAGCACTCAGGTTGATCAGCGTAAAGACCGCTAAAAATAGCCGCTGCACCTGGCACAGGAAGCAGGGCCGAAGCAGCGCGCCATATTCCAGATAGAACGATGCGCTCAACGTCAGCGCACCTGCCATGAACGCCAGCAAAAACAGGGAGCGTGAGGGGGCCAAAGACATTGTCGATCCGTAACGCAAGAGATAGGCCGTTACGGTAGAGGAAAGGCCCGAGCCCTTTCAATACACGCTAGAGCAGACGATTCCGCGAAAACGTAGGGACATCCCGTCAGAACGCGAAGGGCATCACCTAGGAATACGTAGGAACACATTACGAGCCCCATTAAACCGAGGCCATTGGCAAAATTGAAGCGTTGGCTACCAGACAATTCCGAGCCAACGCTCACTCTTTTTCCTACCTCAAACCCGCGCCGGTACCGGCAATGGAGAGGCCAGCAGCCGACTGTCCAGCAGACCCAGGCCTTCCTGGAACAGCTGGTTGCTGCGCTCAGTGTCGCCTAATTGGGCCAGCAGTCGCGCCAACTCGGCGCAGGCTTCGGGATTGCGCTGCACCTGCAGGCTGCCTTCCAGGTAGTCCCGTGCCTTGCCCCACAGGCTGTTCTGCAAGCACAGGCGACCCAGAGTCAACAGCAGGCTGGCGTCACCGGAGTGGTCCTTGAGCCAGCCTTCGGCAAACTTCAGTTGCCGCGCCGGGTCACTGCCTCGCAGCAGGCCGTATAACCGAATCAGATGGCTGTCGTAGCTGCGCTTGATCGCACCCCGCAGCACTTCCTCGGCCTTGGCATCCGCGCCTAACTGACGCAGTTGCTCAGCGTAGGCCAACACCAGCTGCGGCTCCTGACGCTGGGCAGAGGTCAGTTGCTGCCAGGCCCGTTCAAGGGACTGCAAACCGGCTTCGCCCTGCTCTTCCCGCTGGGCCGCCAGGCTCAGGTTTTCACCCCAGGCGCGACGCTCCAGCTCGGCCAGTTCACCAGGGGGCAAGACTTTGTCTTTGCGCAACTCGGGCAATAGTCGAATGACCGACGACCAGTCGCCCCGCTGCTGATGCAGGCGCTGCAATTGACGCAGTACCTGGGCGTTATGGGGATGGCGCTCATGCATCGCCTGCAGGGTCACCAGGGCGCCCTCGGTATCGCCGCGGTCCGTCTGCAATTGCGCATGGCTCAAGGCAACCGCCAGCTCGGCTTGAGGCTGACGCTCCAGGGCGCGCTCGAGCAAGCTGTCCGACTCTTCGTAGCGCCCCTGCTCATTGGCCGCACGGGCCGCGCCGAGGTAATACAGCAACGGTTGACGCTCGGCTTCGGCAGCCCGGTGCAGGTGGCGCTCGGCACTGGCCCAGCGCCCTTCGGCGAGGTCCATCTGGCCCTGTTCGATCGCGATTTGTACGCGACGGCTGCGGTTACGGCGCGACCATGGGTTGACCACGCCACCGGAGGTGGTCACCAGGCTCAGCAACACGCGGAGCAGGTAGATCGCCAGGACGATGACAAACACCGCCACCAGGGTGGCCCACAGGCTCGACTCGTAATGCAGCACATGGGGATAGGTAATCAGCACGTAGCCAGTATGTTTCGAGATGCCCACGGCCAGTGCCAGGGCGATCGCAATCGCCAGCACCAGGATCACATAGAAACGCTTCATCGGCTCTACTCCTGGGTCGCCGGCGTGCCAGCCGAAGCCTTGGCTTCGTCAGCAGACAGATGACGACGCTCGAGATACGCCTGCACGGCCGCCAGGCTCGCGGCCAGGTCCGGTGTCACCACCGAGACGGCCTTGGGCTCAAGCTCGGCGATCCGTGCCAGCATCGCCTTGCTCTGGGGGTTGTCCTGGTTGAAGTTGTCCTGCAACACGCTACGCGCTTCACCCAGCGAACGGCTGTACACCGCCGACTCGCCATTGAGCGCGGCCCATTGAGCTTGCTCCAGGGCCAGGCTCAGGGCCAGACGCACCTGGTTCAAGCCTTGGCCGGCCAGCAGCGGGCGAATGTTGTCATCGGGGTTGAAATCGATGCGGAAGTAACGGGAAATCTGTTCCCACCATTGGCTCCAACGGTTGTCAGTGTCCGTGGTTGGACGCCCTTGGGAAGCCGGCTCCGTAAGCTGGTATTCCGGCGCAATCGCCGCCAGCTGCACGACCTGATCGCGCAACGCCGCCAATTGCAGATACAACCCGGTACGGTCCGGCTGCTCGGTGCTGCGCAGCGCGGCCAGGCTCTTGGCCAGTTGCTCGCGGGCAGCGTAGGAACCCGGATCATTCTGCTCGCGCAGGATCTCATCGGCGCCCTGGACCAGCGACTGAGCACTGTTGATATCCTGCAAGGCCGACAGTCGCAAACTCGCCAGACGGATCAGATGCTCGGCTTCAGCCAGGCGCCAGTCCTTGCGGCTGGCCCCCAGCACGGTTTCCAGGCGCTGGTTCAGGCGCTGCTGATCACCTTGCAACTGGGCCACCAGGCGGCGACGCTCCTCCAGCTCATCAGCGCCCGGCAACTGTGCCAGGCGTGCCGCCAACTGTTGCTGGCCTTGCTTGAGAGACTGGGACTGGTCATCAAGGGTCTGCACCTGGCCCAATTGATGCTGGCTGCTGGCTTGCAGGGCACGGACCTGCCAGATCCCCCAACCGCCAACGGCAACACCCGCGGCGCCCAGCAGCAGGGCAACGATTGCCAGGCCATTGCCACGGCGTGGCGCGGCGACCGGTGTCTCGACCGGCGCATCGAGCGCGGGCTGAGTTTCATCTTTAGGCAAGGCTGTATCGCTCACGTATCCGTCCTTTGCGTATCAGAGAGTGGGGGCGGGATGTTTTTATAAGACAAAGCCGCCTAACGCCACTAACAAAGCCGCAGCACTCGCGCCGCGACAATCCACAACATTTTCTGCCCCAGCGTCCCGCGCCATCTCATAGACTCGCGGGCTGGGTACGAACAACGGCAGTCGGGCCACGTGTGGCCAATCGGGTCCGGCCAGGGCTTGCAGATGCAAGAAACCCTGCCCACTGCTGACCACCAGGCCGTTCAAGCGTTCCAACTGGATGCGCTGCATCAGTACCCCGGCGTCGTAGGCCGGCAGGAAGCGGCGATACAACTCCAGATAGTCGACACTAGCACCTTGCTCGCGCAAACGCTCAGCCAGCAGTTCTCGGCCGCCTTCCCCCCGCAGGATCAACACCCGCGCCCCAGGGCGTGCAATAGCCTCGCGCAAGGCGGGTAAGGCGAGCAAGGCTTCGCTGTCGTCACCGGTGGGCGGATAGTGAACGTCAAGGCCCTGGTCAGCCAGCACCTGGGCGGTCGCCGCGCCAACGCTGAACCACGGCAATTGCGGCCAGTGTCGCTCCAGCTGTTGCAAACCCAGGCGCGCAGCCGGTTTGCTCACCACGATCACTGCGCAATAACGGCCCAGGTCGCGGAAAACCGCCTGTTGTGCGGGCGTGACCGGCAACGCCTCGATCTCCAGCAAGGGCAGGCTGCTGCTGAAAATGCCGGCTTCGGACAACGACGCCGCCAGGGCCTTCGACTCCTCGGCAGGCCGCGTCAGCAGCACACGCCAGCCGGTCACTGCGGACCGGCCTCGCCATAGACTTTTTGCAGAATGGCGCCAGCGCCTTTTTCCAGCAGCTCTTCAGCCACCTGGATACCCAGGGCGCTCGCATCACGCCGTGGCCCGCGCATCTCGGCGGTGAGCAGGGTGCCACCGGCCGGATCCCCAACCAGGCCACGCAGCCATAGAGTGTCACCTTCGAGCACGGCGTAGCAGGCGATCGGCACCTGACAGCCACCGTTGAGGTGCTTGTTCAGGGCGCGCTCGGCCGTGACGCGCACTTCGGTGTCGTGGTGATCGAGGGGGTTGAGCAACGCGTGGATTTCGCTGTCTGCCGTGCGGCATTCAATACCTACCGCACCCTGGCCGCCAGCGGGCAAGCTGTCTTCAACGCTGATCGTTGACGTAATACGGTCTTCGAAGCCAAGGCGGATAAGCCCGGCCGCAGCGAGGATAATCGCGTCATATTCGCCGGCATCCAGCTTGGCCAGGCGCGTGTTGACGTTGCCGCGCAGAAAGCGGATCTGCAGGTCTGGACGACGGGTCAACAACTGCGCCTGGCGACGCAGGCTCGAAGTGCCGACGATGCTGCCCAAAGGCAGCTCATCCAGAGATGCATAGGTATTGGAAACGAACGCATCGCGCGGGTCTTCGCGCTCGCAGATGCAAAAAAGGCCCAGGCCTTCGGGGAAGTCCATGGGCACATCTTTCATCGAATGCACGGCGATGTCGGCTTCATTTTCCAGCAGCGCGGTCTCCAGCTCCTTGACGAACAGGCCCTTGCCGCCAATCTTCGACAGCGGCGAGTCCAGCAGCTTGTCGCCGCGACTCACCATGGGCACCAAGGATACCTTGAGACCTGGATGAGCCTCTTCAAGGCGAGCTTTGACGTATTCGGCCTGCCACAAGGCCAGGGCGCTTTTACGAGTGGCGATGCGGATTTCGCGAGAGGACATGGATCAATCCGTACTGAATAGATACGGCAGATAATAACAGCTCAGGCAAATACGCTTTGATTTGAATCAGCAAGTGCGGGGCCTCCCTGGCCGCATCACACCGGGATAAGCACTGCAGTCCACGCTACAGCCCTTGGGCTAAAGCTGCTGCATCATCTTGCGCACGCCGGCGACATGGCGTCGGCTGACGATCAAGGCATCGCCATTGAGCCCTTTCAGGAACAGCTGGAAGTGCCCCAGGGGCGTACGTTGCAGGCGCTCGATTCGTTCGCGGGCCACCAACGCATTGCGGTGGATTCGCACAAAGCGGTCGCCAAACTCATCTTCAAGAGCCTTGAGCGGCTCATCGAGCAGGACTTCACCGGCTTCATGGCGCAGCGTCACGTACTTGTGATCGGCAATGAAGTACACCACCTGGCTCAGGGGGATCAGCTCGATACCTTTGCGCGTACGCGCACTGATATGGCTGCGCGGCCCGTTGCCACTCTGGGCGGCAGGTTGAGTCAGGGCAGCGAGTTGGACCCGGTTAGGGCGCTCGGCCTTTTTCAATGCCTTGAGCAACGCGTCGCCAGTCGCCGGCTTGACCAGGAAACTGACACCACTGGCTTCCAACGCTTCCGCGGAAAACTCTTCCTGGGCAGCGCACAACACCACCGACGGAGGTGATTCTCTCTCACTCAGGCGGGCGGCGACCTGCAGGCCATCAAGGCCGGGCATGCGGATATCGAGCAGCACCACATCCGGCTTGAGGCTATCGATCAACGTCAACGCCTCCTCCCCGTTGGTGGCGCTCGGTTCAAGGACTGTATAACCCTCGAGTTCACTGACCAGGCGGCTCAGTCGCTCGCGGGCTTGGGGTTCGTCATCAACGATCAGGACATTCATATTGCGCTGGATTCCTGCGTGAGTCTCGCACAAGGATAGCGTAGACAGGTGCGGTGACTTGCGTCACAGCGATCCACGCTAAGACTAGCGCGAGCGGCAAAAAGTGCCCTGAGAGCGGCACGCATATTTACCCGGACCTGTTCAATAGCGCCCAAAACCTGCTGCCCTTGGGCATAGTCGTAGGGTTTGCTGATACACAATCCGAATACCCCCCTTTTTAATGGATAGTCTGGGTTATGACCGCATCACCCGACTTTGGTGCATTCACACACTATCAGTCCAACTGTAGACGCTCGCTGAGACGACATTACTCAATCCTCAAATATCGTTTCAACAAGCACCTGGCCCCAGTCTCTTCCCGGACGCGCTCGGCGGCAAGGCACTTAGCCATCCTTCGCGCAAATAAAAATGCCGGCCACCCACAGCACCGCCTCCACGAGCAACCCTGTTATTATCGGCGGCACACCTCCACGCCTCTTTTAAGCAGATCACGAGCGAATCCATGAGCACCGACAAGACCAACCAGTCCTGGGGCGGCCGCTTCAGTGAACCCGTCGACGCCTTCGTCGCCCGCTTCACCGCCTCCGTCACCTTCGACCAGCGCCTGTACCGCCACGACATCATGGGCTCGATCGCCCACGCCACGATGCTGGCCAAGGTCGGCGTGCTGACCGACGCCGAGCGCGACAGCATCATCGACGGCCTGACCACCATTCGCGGTGAGATCGAAGCCGGTACGTTCGACTGGCGCGTCGACCTGGAAGACGTGCACATGAATATTGAGGCCCGCCTCACCGACCGCATCGGCGTGACCGGCAAGAAACTGCACACCGGGCGCAGCCGCAATGACCAGGTGGCCACCGATATCCGCCTGTGGCTGCGCGATGAAATCGACCTGATCCTGGCCGAAATAACTCGCCTGCAGAAAGGCTTGCTGGAACAGGCCGAGCGCGAATCGGACACCATCATGCCCGGCTTCACCCACCTGCAAACCGCCCAGCCTGTCACCTTCGGCCACCACTTGCTGGCCTGGTTCGAAATGCTCAGCCGCGACTACGAGCGCCTGGTGGATTGCCGCAAGCGCGCCAACCGCATGCCCTTGGGCAGCGCCGCGCTGGCCGGCACCACCTACCCGATCGACCGCGAATACACCGCACAACTGCTGGGCTTCGATGCCGTGGGCGGCAACTCCCTGGACGGCGTGTCGGACCGCGATTTCGCCATCGAATTCTGCGCCGCCGCCAGTATCGCGATGATGCACCTGTCGCGTTTCTCCGAAGAACTGGTGTTGTGGACCAGCGCGCAATTCCAGTTCATCGACCTGCCGGATCGCTTCTGCACCGGTAGCTCGATCATGCCGCAAAAGAAAAACCCCGACGTGCCCGAGCTGGTGCGTGGCAAGAGCGGCCGCGTATTCGGCGCACTGATGGGCCTGCTGACCCTGATGAAAGGCCAGCCCTTGGCCTACAACAAGGACAACCAGGAAGACAAGGAACCGCTGTTCGACGCCGCCGACACCCTACGTGATTCGCTGCGTGCCTTTGCCGACATGATCCCCGCGATCAAGCCCAAGCACGCGATCATGCGTGAAGCAGCCCTGCGTGGGTTCTCCACCGCGACGGACCTGGCGGACTACCTGGTACGCCGTGGCCTGCCGTTCCGCGACTGCCACGAAATCGTCGGCCATGCCGTGAAATACGGCGTGGACACCGGCAAGGACCTGGCGGAAATGAGCCTGGAAGAACTGCGCCAGTTCAGCGACCAGATCGAGCAGGACGTGTTTGCCGTGCTGACCCTGGAAGGCTCGGTGAATGCCCGTAACCACGTGGGCGGCACCGCACCGGCGCAGGTGAAGGCAGCCGTCGTGCGCGGCCAGGCCCTCCTCGCCAGCCGCTGAAAAATGAGGGAGGGGGGGGCAACCCCCTCCCACACTGGGATCACTTTTTGGCCGCAACCATCGCCATGAACGCCGGCATCGCGGCTTCCCTGTCCGCCGCCACCTTCTGCGCATTGGGCATGGCATGCAGCCGCTCCAGCAACACTTTGGCCGCCGGGAGTTCAGCCAACAGGTCCAGGCCAAACAACTTCTCGCCCACGGCACAGGCGAGGTTCACGCTATACATGAAATACAGATCCGCAATCGTAAAGCTCTCACCTGCCACATAAGGCGCGAACTTGCCGTGCCGACCTAAAGAACCGATCCCCAGCAGCAACTCAGCCTTGGATTTCTCCTTGATCGCGTCCGGCACCTGCATGCCGAAAAACGCCTCGGCGAAACACGCGCGGGCGGGCAGTTCGATGTACAGCTCGATTTCCCGGCACAACGCCAGCACCTGGGCACGCTGAAAAGGATCAGCAGGCAGCAGCGAACGGCCCTCCTGGGTTTGCTCGATGTATTCGAGGATCACGCTGGTTTCATTGACGAAACCCTGCTTCACCCCCAGTACCGGCACCTTGCCTCGCGGGCTGACGGCAAGCGCCTCAGGGGTTTGCCCGGCGTAAAAAGGCACCTCTTCGAACGGTAGCCCCTTCTCCAGCAGCGCCAGTTTCACCATGTTGTAGTAGTTACTGACCGAAAATCCGTAAAGCTTGAGCATCGCAAAGCCTCCAGGCCGTGTGCGGGGTTGGCCGCAAGAGTTATAGAGGCCCGGGCCCGCCCTGACCAGCAGCATCACCGGCCTGAATGGAGTTAGACTGGCGCCCTTTCCTTGAGGAGCCTGCCATGAGCGAGCCGACCGATATCGACAGCGACGAAGAAGCGTTCACCGAAAGTACACTGATCGAAGCCATCGAGAATCAGATCGAAAGCGACACTCCGCCTGCCGCCAAGGCCACGTTCAACAAGCTGACCCTGGTAGGTTACGAGCGCGAGGAGATTCTGAATCTCATGGCCCATGTGCTGGCGGTTGAAATCGACCAGATGCTCGACGAAGACCGTGCATTCGATACCCAATGGTATGAGACAGCCCTGCGGGCGCTGCCGGAATTGCCGCCGGAAAACGACTGAAGCCCCCCTCCGCGTGGCCGGGAAGCCTGCTTCCTCGCCACAAATCTGCGGCATATCAATACCCATGACTTTCTCACTGGACAGCCCGCCAAAGTGCGTTCACCTTATGGCCTGCTAGCCTCTAATAAATTCTTAGAAAGTCTGGAGTCCTTATGTCGTATACCCCTGAGTTGGTTGCCGAACTGGAAATCCTTGCACTCTTCAACCTGGGCAGCTCCCAGGAAGGTCTGAAAGTCCACCAGACTGCCGCTCCCACTGCCATCGCCGCGGCCAAACGCCTGTTCGAGAAAAAGCTGATCGACCAGCCGGACGGAGGCTATCTGACCAGCCTTGGCCGAGACGCCGCCGAGCAAGCGCAAACCCTGCTGACGATCTTGAGCACCGCGACAAGCAAAGAAGCCGCCTGACACCTGATACCGCCCATGGAGTCCGCCCCTTGCGGATTCCGAGGGCGCTGCTGTGGACGCGAGAAAATTCTGACGTCAAAAAACATTTCCCTCTAAACCTCCTACGCTTCTGACTGTAAACTCCTACACGGCCGCCCATGTCGGGCCTTGCGAGCCACCGAGTTCGACATGACCCGCACCCATGAAATCCGCCCCGACCTGGACGAAGGCATCGACCGCAAGGTGCTGGCTCAGCTGCGCGCGCGCTTCATGGCCCTCAACGAAGGCCGCATAGCCCGCGCCATCGACGGGCTAACGCCGCGCCAGCAAAGCGTACTGACACTGTTGCCGCTGTTTTTCCACGTCAATCACCCGCTCCTGCCAGGCTATGTGTCGGGCAGTACACCGGCCGGGCTGTCGAACTTCGAGCCTGATGCCCAGGCCCTGACCGAAGCCCAGCGCCTGACCCGTTCATTCTCCTACAAGCCGCGCCATGGCAACCCGCCCCGTCCGATCCATGGCCTGTTCCTGATGGGCAGCCTCGGCACCCTGGCCCAGGCAGACCAGAGCGATATGGATGTGTGGGTGTGCCACGCCGCCGACCTGGACGAAAGCGAACTGGCCGAGCTGCGCAAGAAATGCCAGCTGCTGGAGGCCTGGGCCTTGAGCATGGGCGCCGAGGCACATTTTTTCCTGATTGAGCCGACGCGCTTCGTACTGGGTGAGCGCGACACCCAACTGAGCTCCGACGACTGCGGCACCACCCAGCATTACCTGCTGCTGGACGAGTTCTACCGCACCGCCATCTGGCTGGCTGGCCGTACACCGATCTGGTGGCTGGTGCCCGTCTATGAAGAAACCCGCTACGCCGAATTCACCCACACGCTGATCTCCAAGCGCTTTATACGCGCCGATGAAACCCTTGACCTGGGCCACCTGGCACGCATCCCTCCGGGCGAATTCATCGGCGCCGGGTTGTGGCAACTGTTCAAAGGCATCGAGTCGCCCTACAAGTCAGTGCTCAAGCTGCTGCTGACCGAGGTTTATGCCAGCGAGCACCCAAACGTGCAGTGCCTGAGCCTGCGCTTCAAGCAGGCGGTGTTCGCCAACCAGATGGATCTGGATGAGCTGGACCCTTACATCGTGGTCTATCGCCGCATCGAGGAATACCTCAAGGTCCGCAACGAACCGGAGCGCCTGGAGCTGGTAAGGCGAGCGCTGTATTTAAAGGTCAACCGCAAGCTCAGCGCTGGCCAGCGTAGCTCTAGCTGGCAACACCTGTTGCTGGAGCGCCTGGCCCAGGAGTGGGGCTGGAACCCGCGCCAATTGGCCCTGCTGGACAGCCGCAGCCAATGGAAAGTGCGCCAGGTCGCCTCCGAGCGTCGCGCATTGGTCAGTGAGCTGAACTACAGCTATCGCTTCCTGACGCAATTCGCCCGCAGCGAACAGACAGTCAGCCTGATCAATAAGCGTGACCTCAATGTGCTCGGCCGCCGCCTATATGCGGCGTTCGAGCGTAAAGCCGGCAAAGTCGAGTTCATCAACCCCGGCATCGCCCCGGACCTGGCCGAAGACACCCTGACCCTGGTGCAATCGCCCAACCGCAAAGAGCCGGGCCAGCACCATTGGGGGCTGTACAACGGCAACCTCACCGCCCTGGAATGGGAGCACTTTGCGCCGATCAAGCGCAGCCGCGATTTGCTGGAAATGCTGACTTGGTGCCACCGCAACGGCGTGATCGACAGCAGCACTCGCCTGGCGCTGCACCCGGGCACCAGCGACATGACCGAGTTCGAGCTGTTCAACCTGCTGGGCAGCCTGCAGCAGAGCATTGCCCTACCCTTGCCCAGCGTCGCTGAAGAACGCCTGTTACGCTCGGCGGTGCCCGAAGAGGTATTGCTGTTGATCAACGTCGGCGTCGACCCGCTCAAGCATCACCGCGACCTGAATATCCTGATGACCACCGAGCGCACCGACTCCCTGAGCTACGCCGGTGTGCGCGACAACCTGGTGCTGACCCTCGACCAGGTCACCCTCAATAGCTGGAACGAGGTGATGGTCAGCCGCTACGACGGCCCCCATGCTCTGCTCGATTGCCTGCGCGACTACCTCAACCAGCTGCCATCAGATCACCTGCCGCGGCTACGGGTGCGCTGCTTCTGTCACAACCGTGCGCAGTTCATTGCCCAGCGCGTAGAAGAAATCTTCGACACGGCGCAGAACCTGCTGCTGGGGCAGGGCAATCACCGCTACTTGCTCCAGGTGCAACAGCACTATCACGTGATGGAGTTGATGCCCGGCCAGGCCACCCACGTATCACTGGCGACCCAGGATGCGCTGATCGCCTACCTCAGCGAAGAACTGGCCAGCTACAGCCCGCTGCACCTGGATGCCATGGCCCTGGAGGACCACGACCTGGCGCTGCTTTTGCCCATGGGTATGGCCGATTGCGTGCAAGTGTTCTACCGGGTCAATGAAGGCTTCGCCGAGCTGTATGTGCTGGATGAGTTCAACGCGCTCTGGCAGCAGCGCCTGCCGTTTCATGACGAGCAGAGCCTGTTGGCACCGCTGCAGCGCTTCCTGCAATCGATCATCTATCGCCGGGACGCGCTGTCGCCGCTGGACCCACAGGAACCGCTGGGCGCGGTGCAAACCCTGTACTACCAACTATTACCGTCAGGCAATAACCGTGCACGCGGCATAGAGCCTCGGCCAGCACCACAAAATCCGGCCAACAAGCCGTTTTATGACGTGCAGGCGATTATCGGCAAGGCGGCGCCGGGCCAAGTGGGGATTACCCTGTACTGCAATCAGCGGGAGTTTTCCGAACTGGAATTTGGCGACCAGCTGTTTGCAGTGGTCGCCCAGGAGATCGTCGGGCAGCGCCGCGAAACCGAGCGCTACCGCTGCTATATCACTGATCTGGACCTGTCGGGTCTGATCGGTGATGTGCAAAGCCCGAGCAATTTGTACCTGCGCTACAAGGCCGAGCTGGAGCAAGCGCTCAATGAAGCACTGAACCAGATTTAAAGCGAGAAAGCGCCGCCGTCTTTGGGCTGGCCTTCCACTTTGAGCAACTTGAGCTTGAGAGTCTTGCCGCCGGGAGCCGGCCAGTCGATATGCTGGCCCACTTGCAAGCCAAGCAACGCACTGCCCACCGGTGCCAGGATCGAAATCTTGCCTTCGTCGGCGTTGGCATCCTTGGGGTAAACCAGAGTCAGGTGATAGTCCTTTCCGCTGCTTTGCTCGCGGCAATGCACGCTGGAGTTCATGGTCACGACATTCGCAGGCACTTCATCGTGGCCAACCACTTCTTCGGCGCGGTCGAGTTCGTGTTGAAGGGCTTCGACACCCGGTGAGTCCTCGCCTACACGGTCGATCAGTTGCTCAAGACGCTGCACGTCGAGACGGGTAAGAATGATGGAAGGTGCGGTCATGATTCAGGCAGACTCCTTTTTTCTGCACAAAAAAGCAAAACCCCGCCAGGAAAAGGCGGGGTTCTCACGGACCTCGATGAGTTGAGGTGTACCCGGACACTACCACAGCACCGTAAATAAACAAGACGGGGTCAAGGCGCGGCCTTGCGCTGCTCGGCCTGGGCCACGATCACCCGCCGCCGCTGATCGTCGGCGGAGCGCCATTCACGGATGTCTTCCACGTGGCGGAAACAACCAAGGCAAACTTTCTCCTCGTCCAGCCGACACAAACTGATACAAGGTGACGGCACGGCCGGGCTGACATTGCTGAACAGCGGCTTCGGCGGACGTACAGGTGCAGGCTCGGTCACGATCAGTTCTCGTCGGGGTTCAGCTCATCGAAACTCAACTCGATGCCTGCCTGCTCCAGCGAGAGGCGCGCGAGCATTTCGCTGAGCAGCTCATCGCTGGTATCGCACTGCCAATTGCAGTCTTCTTCGTTGTAATCGAAGTGAAAACCACCGGAACGTGCCGCCAGCCACAGTTGGCGCAACGGTTCCTGGCGACTGAAGATCAGTTGAGTGCCGTTCTCGAACTTGACGGTCAGCACCCCGGCCGAGTTTTCCAGGTCCACATCCAGGCCGCTGTCGTCGAAAATATCTTCCAGCGCCTGCTGGGTCGAATCCACCAGGTCGTGAAAACGGGCTTCGGTCAAACTCATTGTGGCAACCTCAAAAGTGTCTGGTTTTGCTCGAGCGGCGCACGATACGGGCGAGCCCCGCCGATTGCAAAGGATACCGATTTCATCACAACTGACGGCATGAAATATCCCCCGCCAGCGTAGCCCGTTTCTCAACCCACTCAGCAAAGCCCCGCCGGACGGGTATTCCAGCGCATAGGCAAGCTGGCAGGTGGTCGGTATACTCGGGCGCAATTAATGCATATTCAAGGATTTCGCCATGAAGCGCCTGATCTCTTCCCTTGCTGCGCTCGTCGCGGTCGCCTGCCTCGTTAGTGCCTGTGGTCAAAAAGGCCCGCTGTACCTGCCTGATGACAGCAAAGACCCGAATGAACAGGCGCAATCGTCGCAAAAAGCGCACAAGCACGACACTTACTAAGGGTAAATCATGGACGCTTTTAACTACCGGGACGGCGAGCTGTTCGCGGAGGGCGTGGCGCTGTCCGCGATTGCCGAACGCTTTGGCACCCCGACCTATGTGTACTCGCGCGCGCACATCGAAGCGCAATACCGCTCGTTCACCGATCCGCTGGACGGCGTGCCGCACCTGGTGTGCTATGCGGTGAAGGCCAACTCCAACCTCGGTGTACTCAATGTCCTGGCGCGCCTGGGCGCTGGTTTCGACATCGTGTCCCGTGGCGAATTGGAACGTGTTCTGGCCGCAGGCGGCCAGGCTGACAAGATTGTGTTCTCCGGCGTCGGCAAGAGCCGCGAAGACATGCGTCGTGCCCTGGAAGTCGGCGTGCATTGCTTCAACGTCGAATCCACCGACGAGCTGGAGCGCCTGCAGGTCGTCGCCGCCGAAATGGGCGTTCGCGCGCCGATCTCACTGCGCGTCAACCCGGACGTCGATGCCGGCACCCACCCGTACATTTCCACCGGTCTCAAAGAGAACAAGTTCGGCATCGCCATCGCCGACGCCGAGGACGTGTACATCCGTGCCGCCCAACTGCCGAACCTGGAAGTACTGGGCGTCGACTGCCATATCGGCTCGCAACTGACCAGCCTGCCCCCGTTCCTTGATGCCCTGGACCGCCTGCTGGCGCTGACCGATCGCCTGGCCGAGTGCGGCATCTACCTGCGCCACATCGACCTCGGTGGCGGCGTGGGTGTGCGTTATCGCGATGAAGAGCCTCCGCTGATTGCCGACTACATTGCCGCCGTGCGTGAACATATCGGCGGCCGCGACCTGGCGCTGTTGTTCGAACCAGGCCGCTATATCGTGGCCAACGCCGGCGTGCTGCTGACCCAGGTCGAGTACCTCAAGCACACCGAGCACAAGGATTTTGCGATCGTCGATGCCGCGATGAACGACCTGATCCGCCCGGCGCTGTACCAGGCCTGGATGGATGTCACCGCCGTAACGCCTCGCGACAGTGAAGCCCGCGCCTATGACATCGTCGGCCCGATCTGCGAAACCGGCGACTTCCTGGCCAAGGATCGTCAACTGGCCCTGGAAGAAGGCGACCTGCTGGCCATTCATTCGGCCGGTGCCTACGGGTTTGTCATGAGTTCCAACTACAACACCCGCGGGCGTACCGCCGAGGTGCTGGTGGACGGTGATCAAGCGTTTGAAGTGCGTCGCCGCGAGACGGTAGCCGAGTTGTATGCTGGCGAAAGCCTGCTGCCGGAGTAAGCCATGCTGCTGCGTTTTACCAAGATGCACGGACTGGGCAATGACTTCATGGTCCTTGACCTGGTCAGCCAGCACGCGCACATCCTGCCCAAGCACGCTAAACAGTGGGGCGACCGTCATACCGGCATCGGCTTCGACCAGTTGCTGATCGTTGAGGCGCCGAGCAACCCGGAGGTGGATTTCCGTTACCGGATCTTTAACTCCGACGGCTCCGAGGTGGAACAATGCGGTAACGGCGCCCGCTGCTTCGCGCGCTTTGTGCTGGACAAGCGCCTGACCGCCAAGCGGCAGATTCGCGTCGAGACCAAGAGCGGTGTGATCGAACTGGATGTGCGCAGCGACGGCCAGATCAGCGTCAACATGGGTGCACCGCGCCTGGTGCCGGCGGACATTCCGTTCCAGGCCAGCGAGCAGGCCACGAGTTACACGCTGGACGTTGAAGGCAAGGCCGTCGACATCGCCGCAGTGTCCATGGGCAACCCCCATGCAGTACTGCGGGTCAACGACATCAACAATGCCCCCGTGCATGAACTGGGGCCGAAGATCGAACACCACCCGCGCTTTCCGGCACGGGTCAATGTGGGCTTCCTGCAGGTGATCGACCGTTCCCGCGCGCAATTGCGTGTGTGGGAACGCGGCGCCGGAGAAACCCAGGCCTGCGGCACCGGCGCCTGCGCCGCTGCCGTAGCCGCAATCAGCCAGGGGTGGATGGATTCGCCGCTGCTGATCGACCTGCCAGGTGGACGCCTGTCCATCGAATGGGCAGGCCCCGGCCACCCGGTGATGATGACCGGGCCGGCCACGCGCGTATACGAAGGACAGGTCCGTCTATGAGTGAGCCAAGCAAATGACCGATAAGCCTCAAGTACCCGCACAAGCATCCCCGAGCGAAAGCCTGGAGGCCGCCGCTGTCGCGGCGTACCTTGAGGCTCATCCGGACTTCTTCGTTGAGCATGAAGAACTGTTGCCGGCCTTGCGCATCCCCCACCAGCGCGGCGATACCGTGTCACTGGTGGAGCGGCAGATGAAGATCCTGCGCGAGCGCAACATAGAAATGCGCCATCGGCTCTCGCACCTGATGGACGTGGCCCGCGATAACGACCGCCTGTTCGACAAGACCCGCCGCCTGATCCTGACCCTGATGGATGCCACCAGCCTGGAAGAAACGGTGATCGCCGTGGAAGACAGCCTGCGCCAGGATTTCCAGGTGCCCTTTGTCAGCTTGATCCTCTTCAGCGACAACCCGATGCCGGTGGGACGCTGGGTCAGCGGCAGCGAAGCACAGACCGCGATCGGCGGCCTGCTCTCCGAAGGCAAGACCATCAGCGGCACCTTGCGCGAGCACGAACTGGACTTCCTGTTTGGCGCTGAACAACGCCAGCAGATCGGCTCCACCGCCGTCGTTGCCCTCAGCCACCAGGGCCTGCACGGCGTACTGGCCATCGCCAGCCGTGATCCTGCGCACTACAAGAGCTCGGTGGGCACCCTTTTCCTCACCTACATCGCCGAAGTCCTGGGCCGCGTGTTGCCGCGCTTCACTACCGCCCTGCGCGCGGTGCGCTAGCCATGGAACGGCAACTGGACGCCTACTGCGCTCACCTGCGCAGCGAGCGCCAGGTGTCGCCCCACACCCTGGAAGCCTACCGACGGGACCTGAACAAGGTCCTGGCCTACTGCGAGAAACACCAGATCGCCAGCTGGAAAGCCCTGGATATCCAGGGCCTGCGCAGCCTGATCGCGCGCCTGCACCAGCAAGGCCAATCCTCACGCAGCCTGGCCCGGTTGCTGTCGGCGGTGCGCGGCCTCTACCACTACCTCAACCGCGAAGGCCTGTGCGATCACGACCCAGCCAACGGCCTGGCCCCACCCAAGGGCGAGCGGCGCCTGCCCAAGACCCTCGACACCGACCGCGCCCTGCAACTGCTCGACGGCGCGGTCGAGGACGACTTCCTGGCCCATCGCGACCAGGCGATCCTCGAACTGTTCTATTCTTCGGGCCTGCGCCTATCGGAGCTGACGGGGCTGAACCTCGACCAACTGGACCTGGCGGACGGCCTCGTGCAAGTGCTCGGCAAAGGCAGCAAGACCCGCGTGTTGCCAGTGGGCAGGAAGGCCCGGGAAGCCCTGCAACTGTGGTTGCCACTGCGCGCCCTCACCAACCCGGCCGATGATGCGGTGTTTGTCAGCCAGCAAGGTCGGCGCCTGGGGCCACGGGCCATCCAGGTACGGGTCAAGGCGGCGGGCGAACGCGAACTGGGGCAAAACCTGCACCCGCATATGCTGCGGCACTCCTTCGCCAGCCATCTGCTGGAATCATCCCAGGACCTGCGCGCAGTACAGGAACTGCTCGGCCACTCCGATATCAAGACCACGCAGATCTACACCCACCTGGACTTCCAACACCTGGCAACGGTGTATGACAGTGCCCATCCACGGGCCAAACGTATCAAGGGCGGCGACTCATGAGTATCAAGCTGATCACTTTCGACCTGGACGACACCCTCTGGGACAACGTCCCCGTCATCGTCAGCGCCGAGGCGTCAATGCGCGAATGGCTGGCCACCCATGCCTCCAAGGTCGGCGACTTGCCCCTGGAGCACTTCGCCAGCCTGCGCCAGCAAGTGCTGCAACGTCATCCCGAACTCAAGCACCGCATCAGCGTCCTGCGCCATCGAGTGTTGATGCATGCGTTTGAAGAGGCCGGTTATCCACAGCCTCAGGCCACCGAAATGGCCGATGTGTGTTTCGAAGCGTTCATTCACGCCCGCCATCAGCTCACGCCCTTCCCCGAAGCCGAGCCGATGCTGCAAGCGCTGCGCCAGCACTTTCTGCTGGGTGTGATAACCAATGGCAATGCCGATGTGCAGCGTGTGGGCCTGGCGGACTACTTCCACTTTGCGCTGCGTGCCGAAGATATTGGGATCGCCAAGCCGGATGCGCGCTTGTTTCAGGAAGCGCTGCAGCGCGGTGGAGTGGATGCCAGTGCGGCTGTGCATGTTGGCGATCACCCCGGGGACGACATTGCCGGGGCGCAGCAGGCGGGGCTGCGGGCGGTGTGGTTCAACCCCAACGCCAAGGCATGGGAAGCAGATAAACGCCCCGACGCGGAGATTCGTAGCCTCACGGAGCTGCCGGAATTACTCCGCAAGTGGCAGTAGCACTGGAGATCCAAATGTGGGAGGGGCAAGCCCCCTCCCACATTTGGATCACCACAAAGCTCAAATAAATCAGCAAGCATGAAAAAGCCCGCAGCGACGGCGGGCTTTTTCATACAGGCATGCGGCGGGCCTTAGATAGGCCGGCTGCCATACTTGTTGTCAGGCTTCTTGGGCGGATCTGCAACCACGTTGGGCTCGACTTCAACCACCTTGCCGCCTTTAGCGAGGAACTCTTCCATCGCGCGGGCCAGCGCATCGCGTTCTTTGTTCTTGGCTTCAACGCTCGGCAATTCGTCTACCGAAACAGCAGCCTTCGCCTTGCCCTTGGCAGCCGGAACAGGAACATCGTCACCGCCATCGTCGTCGGCAACGTCTTCCGCCGCCGCTTCAAGGCCTTCTTCGGTGTCGTCTTCGTCACCTACTTCCAGTTCGTCGTTTTCCAGATCATCGTCGCTCATGTTCTACCTCATGACTTGCGAAAAGCAGATTAGTTATAGCCCAGCCTCACCCTCTGTCGAGGTCGCCGGAAAAAAATCAACATCCACCGGATAACCAGTGGCTTATGCCCCATCACCGTGCAAGGTGGCGAGGACTTTACGAGCACCACCATGATCACGGTGCTCGCCCAGATAAACACCTTGCCAGGTCCCCATCGCCAAGCGGCCGGCCTTGACCGGCAAACTCAGCTGGCAGCCCAGGAGACTGGCCTTGAAGTGCGCCGGCAGATCGTCCGGGCCTTCGTCGTTGTGTTCAAACCCCGCACGCCCTTGCGGCACCAGCGAGTTGAAGAAACGCTCGAAGTCACGACGAACCGCCGGATCGGCATTCTCGTTGATGGTCAACGAAGCCGAGGTATGCTGCAGCCACAGGTGCAACAGGCCCACGCGGCATGCCTTCAACTCAGGCAAGCCGGCAAGCAACTCATCGGTTACCAGGTGAAAACCCCGGGGCTTGGCCCGCAAGGTAATCAGGGTCTGTTGCCACATACAGTTCTCCGCCCATCGGCGCGCATTCTAGCGCGCTCTGGGAAAAAACAAAGTGCCGAATACGCCTACATGGCTGTAAGACATTCGCACGCTTACAAGTACCGTGTGCGCGTCATCACAAACTTTGCGCTAAAACCGGTACAGCTTGTTATGACTGACAAACACCAGGCAAAAAAATGCCCGGCAAGCCGGGCATCTTTTTTTTGCGTACTTACAAGTTGTAGCCGCGTTCGTTGTGTTGCGCCAAGTCGAGGCCGACAGCCTCTTCTTCTTCGGTAACCCGCAGGCCCATGACCATGTCCAGCACCTTGAGGATGATGAAGGTCACAATAGCCGTATAGATCACGGTGAAGCCGACGCCTTTGCACTGAATCCAGACTTGGGCCGCCACATCAGTCACGGTGCCGAAGCCACCCAGTGCCGGCGCTGCAAACACACCGGTGAGGATTGCGCCGAGGATACCGCCGATACCGTGAACACCGAAGGCGTCCAGGGAATCGTCGTAGCCCAGTTTGCGTTTCAGGGTCGTCGCGCAGAAGAAGCACACCACACCCGCCGCCAGGCCGATGATCAGCGCGCCCATCGGGCCCACAGTGCCGGCTGCCGGCGTAATTGCCACAAGGCCCGCCACCACACCCGAGGCGATGCCCAGGGCACTTGGCTTACCGTGGGTGAGCCACTCGGCGAACATCCAGCCCAGCGCAGCGGCAGCAGTAGCGATCTGGGTCACCAGCATTGCCATACCGGCAGTGCCGTTGGCCGCAGCAGCGGAACCGGCGTTGAAGCCGAACCAGCCCACCCACAGCATGGCCGCACCCACCAGGGTGTAACCCAGGTTGTGTGGCGCCATTGGCGTGGTTGGGAAACCTTTACGCTTGCCGAGGACCAGGCACGCGACCAGGCCGGCCACACCGGCGTTGATGTGCACCACGGTACCGCCAGCGAAGTCCAGCACGCCCCAGTCACCCAGCAACGAACCCGGACCGCCCCAGACCATGTGGGCAATCGGTGCGTAGACCAGGGTGAACCAGACGCCCATGAAGATCAGCATCGCGGAGAACTTCATACGCTCGGCGAAGGCGCCGACGATGAGCGCCGGAGTGATGATGGCAAA
The DNA here is from genome assembly GCF_001708445.1 of Pseudomonas fluorescens. NCBI lineage: Bacteria > Pseudomonadati > Pseudomonadota > Gammaproteobacteria > Pseudomonadales > Pseudomonadaceae > Pseudomonas > Pseudomonas fluorescens. Next base: position 6,384,168 of record NZ_CP015637.1, on the reverse strand, counting down.
GGTCATCTGGAAGGTGACGAACACCGCCTCAGGGAACAGCGCCGCCGGGCCGGTGATGCTGGCAGGGGTCACACCCGACAGGAACAGCTTGGACAAGCCGCCCACAAAGGAGTTGAAGTTGACGACGCCTGCTTCCATACCCGTGGTGTCGAACGCCATGCTGTAGCCGTAGACGAACCACAGGATGGTGATCAAGCCGGTAATGGCGAAGCACTGCATCATCACGGAAAGAATGTTCTTGGAGCGCACCATGCCGCCGTAGAACAAGGCCAGGCCGGGAATGGTCATGAACAGCACCAGCGCGGTGGATGTGAGCATCCACGCCGTGTCGCCGGAATTGAGGACTGGAGCCGCCACTTCGTCTGCCGCCATGGCCAGGCTTGGCATTACGATGGACAACAGGGCTCCGAGCCCTGCGAATTTACGCAGAGTCATATTGTTTTCTCCTGGGGCGTTGGGGTTTGGCGGCTTAGATTGCGTCGGTATCGGTTTCGCCGGTACGGATGCGAATAGCCTGTTCCAGATTGACCACGAAGATCTTGCCGTCACCAATCTTGCCGGTGTTGGCGGCCTTGGTTATCGCCTCGATAACCCGGTCAAGATCCTTGTCGTCAATGGCGACATCAATCTTCACCTTCGGCAGGAAATCGACCACGTATTCCGCGCCGCGATACAGCTCGGTGTGACCCTTCTGCCGACCGAAGCCTTTGACCTCAGTAACGGTAATGCCCTGCACGCCGATCTCGGACAACGACTCGCGTACATCGTCCAACTTGAACGGCTTGATGATGGCAGTGACTAGCTTCATGAAAACTCTCTCCCGAATTGGTGGACTTGCCCCAGGAAAACAAACCCGTCTCAAGTCTAAGCGCAGTGCCTGGCTTTGTAACGCGTCGTCGCAAGAGCAGTTGCCGTTGCAACGCCAGCGAACCACTGGTGACGAAACCTGTACCCCTGATCCGTCGGCGCACTGCATTCGTCACAGCGACTGCATCAGTGCATGGGTCATGATCGTCTAAGCAGAAACCTTGCCAGCTCCGTAAAAATCACTGAAATCAGTCCTTTGCTCCGCTACGCCCACCTGCGAGGCTTTTTGGCGGCGCCATTGCGCACGAAAACAGTGCGCAGACGCCCGCCCCCATGCGCGAAAAGCGTGCGCCTGCGGCCGTGGAAATGACTATAGACGCTGCGTGATACACTGCCCGCCAACAGTTTTCCGGAATATTTCCCATGCTCGCGCCCAAAGACCTCCTCGACGCCCTGAGCGGCCACGCCTCTCGCCTGTTCAGCGGCGACACCCCGCTGCCCCGCAATGAAATCGAAAGCCAGTTCAAGGCGTTGCTGCAAAGCGGCTTCAGCAAGCTGGACCTGGTGAGCCGGGAAGAATTCGATAGCCAGATGGTCGTACTTGCCCGCACCCGTGCGCGCTTGGAGAGCCTGGAGGCGAAAGTTGCAGAGCTGGAAGCGCGGTTGAACCCTCCTGCGGAATAAATGCGATCAGTGTGGGAAGGGGCTTGCTCCCTCCCACATTTGCTCTACCTTTTGTTCTGGATACGTTCTGTAAAACCTCCCCGCCTCGCTCTTCCCCACCTCGTCTACCCTTGAAAAACCGCAGGAAGCGGCCACCTCTTTCAAGGAACGAGCATGTCCCTCGCCATCGTCCACAGCCGCGCCCAGGTCGGCGTCGAAGCCCCTGCCGTCACCGTCGAAGTGCATATGGCCAACGGGTTGCCGTCGCTCACCCTGGTGGGGCTGCCAGAAACCGCGGTCAAGGAAAGCAAGGACCGCGTACGCAGTGCCATCCTCAACTCAGCGCTGCAATATCCTTCCCGCCGTATCACCCTCAACCTCGCGCCCGCCGACCTGCCCAAGGACGGTGGGCGCTTTGATCTGGCGATCGCCCTGGGGATCCTGGCGGCGAGTGTGCAGGTGCCGGCGTTGATGCTGGATGACGTGGAGTGCCTGGGGGAGTTGGCGTTGTCCGGCGAGGTGCGGGCGGTAAAAGGCGTATTGCCCGCCGCATTGGCGGCGCGCAAGGCCGGGCGCACCGTGATAGTGCCGCGGGCGAATGCCGAGGAAGCGTGCCTGGCATCCGGGCTGAAGGTCATTGCCGTGGATCACCTGCTGCAGGTGGTGGCACACCTGAATGGGCATGCACCGATTGAGCCCTACAAGTCTGACGGGCTGCTGTATTCGAACAAACCCTACCCGGACCTGAGTGAAGTTCAGGGCCAGCTGTCAGCCAAGCGCGCACTGCTGATTGCAGCAGCGGGCGCACATAACCTGCTGTTCAGCGGGCCACCAGGTACCGGCAAGACCTTGCTCGCCAGCCGCCTGCCCGGGTTGCTGCCGCCATTGAGTGAACAGGAAGCACTGGAAGTGGCGGCGATTCAATCCGTGGTCAGCCTGGCACCGCTGAGCCATTGGCCCCACCGGCCGTTTCGCCAGCCACACCATTCAGCCTCCGGTCCGGCACTGGTGGGCGGCGGATCGAAACCGCAGCCGGGGGAAATCACCCTGGCCCATCATGGAGTGCTGTTCCTGGATGAACTCCCGGAGTTTGATCGCAAGGTGCTGGAGGTCTTGCGCGAGCCACTGGAGTCGGGGCACATCGTGATTTCCCGCGCCCGTGACCGAGTGCGCTTCCCCGCGCGCTTCCAACTGGTGGCGGCGATGAACCCCTGCCCCTGCGGTTATATGGGCGCGCCCTGCAACCGATGCCGTTGCACGCCCGAGCAAATCCAACGCTATCGCAACAAACTCTCCGGGCCCTTGCTGGATCGGATCGACCTGCACTTGACGGTCGCCCGCGAAATCACCGCGCTGAACCCGACCCCACAGCCCGGCGGCGACACATCCACCGCCTCCGCGCTGGTCGCCCAGGCTCGAGAGCATCAACAGCGGCGCCAGGGTTGCGCCAATGCGTTCCTGGATCTCTCTGGGTTGCGCCAGCATTGCGCGCTGTCCAAGCCGGATGAAGCCTGGCTGGAAAGCGCCTGCGAGCGCTTGACCCTGTCCCTTCGAGCCGCCCACCGCCTGCTCAAGGTCGCCCGCACTCTGGCGGACCTGGAGCGCGCAGACACTATCGGCCGCAACCACATTGCCGAAGCACTGCAATACCGGCCCTCGGCCTCCAGCCAAGTCGACGGCGCAAACGGCTAGAAACACCCCTCGGCGATACACCGGGCGACGGCGGCACAGCGCAACCACGCGCTCACGCACAGGCAGGTCGTTAACGGCTGATTGGCGCGCATCATTGGGCCGCTCCCTTCGCCGTCACCACCGGCTCGGAGACCGGCGCCACAGTCGCCCGGCGACGGGGCAGGCGGCCGTTCAGCAGCACATACGCGGCCAATCCGATCAACAACCCCCAAAACGCTCCACCGATCCCCAGCAGGGTGATGTTTGCGGCGCAGGCCAGAAAGGTGATCAGCGCAGCTTCACGGGATCGGGTGTCCGCCATGGCGTTGGCCAGGCTGGTGCCAATGGTGCCCAACAGGGCCAAGCCGGCCAACGTGGTGATAAACGCCGACGGGAACGCCATGAATAAGGCGGCCAACGTCACCCCGAACACCCCGACAAGGATATAGAACACCCCAGCGGTAACACCCGCGAGCCAACGTTTGGACGGGTCTTCCGAGGCTTCCTTGCCCGTGCAGATGGCCGCCGTGATGGCCGCGATGTTGAACGCGTGCGAGCCGAATGGCGCCATCAACAGCGAGCCCAGCCCGGTCACTGCCAGGATGGGGTTGGCGCTGGTCTTGAAGCCATCATTGCGCAACACCAGCATGCCCGGCATGTACTGGCCCGTGAGGGTGATCAGGAACAGCGGCAATGCCACACTGAGCAGCGCATTGACGGAGAATTCAGGCTGGGTGAAAACCGGCGCGGCCCATTGCAGGGACAATCCCGATAGATCCACTCGCCCTTGCACCAGCAGCAATACCAGCCCGAGCACCAGAATTCCGACGACCGCGTAGCGCGCGGTAAACCGCTTGAACCCAACGTAAGCGGCAATCAGCAACCCCACCAGGGCAGGGTCCAGGCTCATGCCACTGAATGCGCCGATCCCGAACTGCAGCAGAATGCCGGCCAGCATGGCGGCCGCAATGCCTGGCGGAATCAACCGGATGACTTTTTCAAAGCAGCCGGACAACCCGAGCAGCACAAATGCCACGGCCGAAATGATGTACGCACCGACCGCCTCGGCATAAGGCGTGGTCGACAACGCGACGATCAGAAACGCCGCCGCGGGAGTCGACCACGCGGTGATGATCGGCTCACGACTCACCCAACTGAGAGCCAGCCCCGTCACCCCAACACCGATCGACACCGACCAGACCCACGAAGCGGTCAGCTCCGCGCTGAGCCCGGCCACCTTGGCGGCCTGGAACACCAGGATGAACGTACCGCCATAATTGACGATGACTGAAATCAGACCGGCTACCAGGGGGTGAAACAGGTCGCGTGGGCGCAGCGAAGACGACGATATCGAAGAAGACATGAGGGCATTGCTCCTTGCCATACGAGAAATTGAGCCTCACGCAGTGGGTTGTCCGCCAACGTGAAGGCTGTGGCTCGGGTCCAAGTCTACGGATAGACTGGCCTGCCATTACCGGCCAATTCTTCGAGGAAAGGCAGACCGCATGGCGAAAACGTTCGAGCTTGAAACCCTGAAAATGCGCCTTGACGATGTGCAGCTCCAGGGGTTGGGCCTGCACCAGCGAATTCAACGCGCGCTGCGGGCGTTGATCCTCGACGGGGCACTGGCGCCCGGCCTGAAGCTGCCTGCGACGCGGGTGTTGGCCAAGTCATTGGGGATCGCACGCGATACGGTGGAGAACGCCTACGTGCAGTTGCAGCGCGATGGCTTTATCGCGCGGCGCGAAGGTTCCGGCAGTTATGTGTGCGAGGCCCTCGGCACCGAATTGCGCGGCGGGTCCGGCCGCCGTATCAAGGCGCAGGCAGGCAAAAGCAGTCTCGCGCCCCTCGGCACCGGCTTGAGCCAGCGCGGACGGATGATCCTCGACAGCGGTGGCGTAAACGACCAGCAGGTGATCAAAGCCTTCGCCACGGGCCTGCCTGAAACCCGCTCCTTTCCCACCGACGTCTGGGAACGCCTGCAACGTCAGGTGATGAGGGACTCTCGCAGCAGCGTGCTGTTGCACGGCGACCCGCAAGGGGCCGAGCCGTTGCGCAAAGCCATCGCTACGTATTTGAACCTTGAACGCGGCGCCCAGTGTTCGCCCGACCAGATCCTGGTGCTGAGCAGCACGCGCCAGGCGCTTTTTCTATGCGCGCAGTTGCTGGTGGACGTCGGCCAGCCGATCCTGCTGGAAAACCCGGGCTACTACGGCGCCAGGAAGGCTTTTGAAACCGCCGAGGCCAAGGTCGTGCCCATCGATGTCGATGAATCGGGCATCCGCACCGACCTGCTGCACGCCGACCGCAGCGGCGCCCACTGCGTGTATGTCACGCCCTCCCATCAATACCCGACCGGCGCCACGCTGACACTGGAACGGCGGCTTGAGCTGATCAACTGGGCGGCGGAAAAAGGCAAATGGGTCATCGAAGATGACTACGACAGCGAGTTCCACTACGACGGCAAACCCACGGCCTGTGTACAGGGCTTGGACAAGTACCAGCGCACGCTTTACCTCGGTACCTTCAGCAAGACCCTCTTCCCCGGGCTGCGCATGGGCTACATGGTGCTGCCCCCTGCGCTGGTCAAAGCCTTCACCTATGCTCGCAGCATGATGGACGGCCACACGCCTCAACTCCTGCAATTGACCCTGGCGCGTTTTATGGAGGACGGTCATTACAACGCCCATGTGCGCGCAATGCGCAAACTCTACGCCGGGCGCCAAACCGTCATGCTCGATGCCATCGGCAAGCATCTGGACGGCGTGGTCACGGCATGCCGCCCCCAAGGCGGGCTGCAAATTCCCTGCGTGCTCCATGAGGGTTGGTCGGAAGAAAAAACCATCCACAAGGCCGCCAGCGCGGGTGTGCAACTGTCCGGCCTGAGTCGGCTATACGCCGGCACCGCACAGAAACAGGGCTGGCTATTGGGCTACTCGTCCTTGACCGCCCATGAAATCGAAATCGCCATGCTGCGCCTGGCTAACGCGCTCAAGACCCGCTAGACACACGCCCTGGGCCGCCTTCAACGAAAACGATCCACCTCGTGCCGCAAGCTTGCCGCCAGCGTCTCCAGTTCCTTGGCGGTAATGGCCAGGTTGGACACCACCTCACGCTGCTCGCTGTTGGCCAGCGCAATGCTCTGCAAGTTGCTGCTCAGCAAGGTCGCCGTGCTGCTCTGTTCCTGGGTGGCGGTGGTGATCGCAGCAAACTGCTGACCGGCCGAGCGGCTTTGCTCGTCGATCCGCGCCAGCGCCGAAGCCACGTCGGCATTACGCGCCAGGCCTTCCTGCATCAGTGCATTGCCGTGTTCCATGGTGCTGATGGCGTTGCCGGTTTCCTGCTGGATGCTCTGGATCATCCCGGAAATTTCGTCGGTCGCCTGGCGGGTGCGCGACGCCAGGTTGCGCACTTCATCGGCCACCACCGCAAAGCCACGGCCTTGTTCACCGGCGCGGGCGGCTTCGATGGCGGCGTTCAGTGCCAGCAGGTTGGTCTGTTCGGCAATCGCGGTGATCACCCCGACGATGCCGCCAATTTCCTGGGAGCGCTGGCCCAGGGTGTTGATGACGGTGGCAGTGCTGTTCAGCGCGGTCGCGATATGCTCCAGGGACGACGACGCCTCTTGCATGGACGTGCGCCCGATACGGGTCTGCTGGGCATTTTCCTGGGCCAGGCGTTCGGTATTGCCCATGTTGTCAGCGATATTCAGTGAGGTGGCGCTGAACTCTTCGACCGCGCCGGCCATGCTGGTGATCTCGCCAGACTGCTGCTCCATGCCTTCATAGGCGCCGCCGGATAACCCGGACAGTGCCTGGGCACGGCCGTTGACCTCTTCAGCCGCCTTGCGGATATGCGAAACCATGGTCGACAGCGCTTCCCCCATCTGGTTGAAGCTGCGTGCCAGTTGGCCGATCTCGTCATGGCTGGACACATTGAGGCGTACGCTCAAGTCACCCGCGCCCAGGGCTTCGGCCTGGCGTACCAGGTCACTCAAGGGGGCCAGCTTGCTGCGCAACAACCAGACCGTTGCCCCCACCGCCAGCAGCATCGCCAGCACACTGCCGATCACCAGGCGAATACCGACGCCCCAGGTCACCGAGCGAATCTCGGCCTTGGGCATGCTCGCAACCACCGACCACGGGCCGCCCTCGAACGGCACCGAGACGCTGTAGAAATCTTCGTTCTTGTCGCTCCAGAAGCGGCCCTTGCCTGGGGTCTTGGCCAGGTCCAGCATCACCGGAACCGCTTGATCCAGCGCCTGCACGCCAGCGGGTGGCACCAGCCAGCGTTTCTGTTCATCCAACAGGGCCAGTGAACCGGTCTGGCCGATGCGGAAGCGCTTGAGGTTGTCGAACTGCGCGTTCTGCGCGTCGGTGTAGTCGAAGCCGACAAACAACACCGCGATAACTTTGCCAGCCGCGTCACGCACGGGCGTGTACTGGGTCATGTAGGAACGTTCGAACAACACGGCGCGGCCGACATAACTCTGCCCCGCGAGCAGGCGCTGATAGGCCGGGTGCTGGTGGTCCAGGGCCGTACCGATGGCGCGGCTGCCATCCTGTTTGGTCAGGGAGGTGCTGATGCGGATAAAGTCTTCGCCGCTGCGCACAAACACGGTGGCCACGCCGCCGGAGGTGTACTTGAATTCATCGACCTCATCGAAATCATTGTTCAACAGGTCACTGCCCAGGTAGAGGGCCGGGGTCTGTACGCCAGCCACAGCCATCTGCTGATCACCGTGCACGCTCAAACCCGCGCCGAAACGCTTTTCAAACAGCCCGCTCAAACGCTGAGTGCTCTCGCGCAAGGTGCTGTGGAAGGTATTGAGTTGGTCGGCAAGCAAGCGCGCCTCGCTGGCCAAGTGCTCCTCGCGGGTGGCGAGGTTGGCGGAGTCAAGGGAACGCAAGGCGAAAACAGTGCTGCCGCTGATAACGACAGCCAGAATCACGGCTAATGCAAGACCTAACTGGGAAGCGATCCGGGCACGAGGTTGAGACATGACAGCTCCTGGCCGAGGCCAGGATCATCCTGATCTCATAGCGCTGCTCGGCGAATTATCTGGTGGGTAACGTTGGTGCACGATAGTTCCAACACACCTGCTTCGGCGGGCTTGGGCAATACTTGAGCTATTCACAGGGGTATCACGCAAACGGTTGCGAGAAAGCGCTGAAGCGATTCAATCGAGACGCTCGACTGCCGGCAGCACCATCGCCTGCACTTCGCCCTGCAGAAACTCCGCCAGCCGACGCAAGCGCTCGCCACCCGGGCGGGTTTTCGGCCACACCAGGTAGTAACTTTCACCACTGGCGACAGCCGTTGGCCACGGCAAGCTCAGCCTTCCCTGGGCGACGTCCTCGGCCACCATCAGTAAATCGCCCATGGACACCCCGTAGCCGCGCGCAGCGGCGATCATGCCCAGCTCCAGGGTATCGAACACCTGCCCACCCTTGAGCGACACCTGGGAAGCCAGGCCCATGCGCTCCAGCCAACTGCGCCAGTCCCGACGGTCGGGCGTGGGGTGCAGCAACTCGGCGGTGGCCAGGCGGCTCACGTCCCAGGGACCGTCACTCAACAGGTTCGGCGCACCCACCGGAATCAATAACTCCGGGAACAGGTAGCTGGCCTCCCAATCCGCCGGAAAATGCCCATCGCTCAACAACACCGCGCAATCGAATGGCTCCTGATTGAAGTCCACTTCATCCACGCTCATCCATGCGCTGGTCAGTTGCACCTCGTTGCCCGGCTGCAAATGCCGGAAGCGACTCAGGCGCGCCAGCAGCCAGCGCATGGTCAAGGTGGACGGCGCTTTCATACGCAGGATGTCGTCTTCGGCATTGAGGGTATGACAGGCCCGTTCCAGCGCGGCAAATCCCTCGCGCACGCCAGGCAACAGCAGGCGCGCGGCTTCGGTGAGCTGCAGGTTACGGCCGCTGCGCTGGAACAGGCGGCAGGCGAAGTGCTCTTCCAGGGTGCGGATGTGTCGGCTCACTGCGCTTTGCGTAATCGACAGTTCTTCAGCGGCGCGGGTGAAGGAGTTGTGCCGCGATGCGGCTTCAAAGGCCCGCAAGGCATACAGCGGAGGAAGACGACGAGACATAGGGAAAGCTCCGACAGCGCAATGGGCAAACCCTACCAGAATCAATCAGGCATGAGTTTTAATCATGCAAACGATCGCTTTTATCCCTTTGTGCAATGGGCTGAGAGCGCCGAGAATCAACCCCTCCCCAATTCTCTGACTTTCTGAGCGTGATGATCATGCGGCATCCGGCACGTACCGAACTCTGGGCCATTCTGCGGTTGTCAGGGCCGTTGATTGCCTCCCAGTTGGCGCACATGCTGATGGTGCTGACCGACACCCTGATGATGGCGCGCCTGAGCCCTGAAGCCCTGGCCGGCGGCGGCCTCGGCGCGGCGACGTATTCGTTTGTAGCGATTTTTTGCATCGGCGTGATTGCCGCCGTGGGCACCCTTGTTGCCATCCGCCACGGCGCGGGCGATATCGAAGGCGCCACGCGCCTGACCCAGGCCGGGCTATGGCTCGCCTGGCTGATGGCGCTGGTGGCGGCCTTGCTGCTGTGGAACCTCAAGCCGGTGCTGTTGATGTTCGGCCAAACCGAAACCAACGTGCACTCGGCGGGGCAATTCCTGACGATCCTACCGTTCGCCCTGCCCGGCTACCTGAGTTTCATGGCCCTGCGCGGTTTTACCAGCGCCATCGGCAAGGCCACACCGGTCATGGTGATCAGCCTCGGCGGCACGGTGGTCAACTACTTGCTCAACCATGCCTTGATCGAAGGCATGTTCGGCTTGCCGAAACTTGGCTTGATGGGCATCGGCCTGGTCACGGCGATCGTCGCCAACAGCATGGCGCTGGCGCTGATGTGGTACATCCGCAGCAACCGGGCGTATGCGGCCTACCCGCTAAGCAGCGGCCTGCTGCGTCTCAACACTCAATACCTGCGCGAGCTGTGGCGCCTGGGCCTGCCGATTGGCGGTACTTATGCAGTGGAAGTCGGGCTGTTTGCCTTCGCCGCACTGTGCATGGGCACCATGGGCAGTACGCAATTGGCGGCGCATCAGATTGCCCTGCAGATAGTTTCGGTGGCATTCATGGTTCCGGCGGGGTTGTCCTACGCGGTGACCATGCGCATCGGCCAGCATTATGGCGCCGCCCAACTGCTGCAGGCGCGCATGGCTGGCCGAGTCGGCATCGGCTTTGGCGCAGTGGTGATGCTGGGGTTTGCCCTGGTGTTTTGGCTGTTTTCAGACCCGCTGATCGGGCTGTTCATCGACCATAACGACCCGGCGTTTCACGATGTCATCGTGCTGGCTGTCAGCCTGCTGGCCGTCGCCGCCTGGTTCGAGCTGTTCGACGGCGTGCAGACCATCGCCATGGGCTGTATCCGCGGGCTCAAAGACGCCAAGACCACGTTCCTGGTGGGGCTTGGCTGCTACTGGTTGATCGGCGCGCCCTCCGCCTGGTTGATGGCCTTCACCTTGGGCTGGGGGCCGACTGGCGTATGGTGGGGCTTGGCGCTGGGCCTGGCCTGCGCGGCCGTCAGCCTGACGTGGGCGTTTGAGGCAAAAATGAAACGCATGATTCGCCAGGAGCCTGAATCACAGCCAGCATTTCAGACCGCACAGACAGAATAAAAACCCTGCTCAACCCAGCAACGCCTGCTGGCTTTTCCCGAACGTCAGGTATTCCACCAACTCGGGCAACGGCAGCGGCTTGCTGATCAGGTAACCCTGGGCCTGATCGCAACCGAACAAGCGCAAGAGCGCAAGCTGTTCCGGGGTTTCGACACCTTCGGCCACCACTTCAAGATTCAGGTTGTGCGCCAGGTTGATCATCGCGTGCACCAGCTTGCGGTTCTCTTCCCGCTCCTCCATTCCACCGACAAAGCTCTTGTCGATCTTCAACAAGGCAATCGGCAGGCTGTTGAGGTGCACGAACGACGAGAAGCCGGTGCCGAAGTCATCCAAGGAAAACCGCACACCGAGGCGGCCAAGGGCATCCATGGTCTGCTTGACCAGGTCACTGCGCCGCATGACAGCGGTTTCCGTCAGTTCGAATTCAAGCCATTGCGCATCCACACCGCACTCCGCAATCAGTCGGCTGAGGGTCGAGAGCAACTGACTGTCCTGGAACTGGCGAAACGACAGATTGACCGCCATGTGCAATGCCGGCAGGCCACGTTCGCGCAGGTCTTGCATGTCACGCAGGGCACGGGCGATCACCCAGTAGCCCAGCGGTACGATCAGGCCACTCTGTTCGGCCAAGGGCACGAACTCGCTGGGCGGCAACAGGCCGCGCTCACCGTGGCGCCAGCGCACCAAGGCTTCCAGGCCGACGATATGCCCGTCGTCCAGGTCCAGGCGCGGCTGGTAGTGAAGCTCCAGCTCATCACGGCGCAAGGCGCGCCGCAGTTCGCTTTCCAGGTCGGCCAGGCTGCGGGCGTTGCGGTTGATACGTTCGTTGAAGATATGAAACGTGCAGCCCTGGGTACTCTTGGCCTGCTGCATGGCGATGTGGGCATGCCACATCAGCGGGTCGGCGCCCGCGCGAGCACGGGCGTGCGCCACGCCCAGGCTGCAACCGATCAGCAGGCTTTCGCCGTCCACCCAATAAGGCTCGGCCATGACTTCGGTGATGCGTTCGGCCATCCATTCGGCACGCTGAGGAGCGCGACGGGTGTCGATCAGCAACGCGAACTCGTCGCTGCCCAGGCGCGCCAGTTGGTCGCCGGCCTCAAGCTGGCTCTTGAGCCGCGAGACCACTTGCAGGATCAGTCGGTCGCCGGCCTGGTGACCGAGGGCATCGTTGGCATGGCGGAAGTTATCGAGGTCCAAATGACCGAGGGCCAGGCCGCGGCCGTCGTTCTCAGCCAGGCGCGCAGCCAGCAGGGTCTGGAAACCCTGGCGGTTGGCGATACCTGTGAGCGGGTCCTGTTCGGCCAGGCGTTGCAGGGTGTTTTCCAACAGGCCACGCTCGCGCACATGGCGCAGGCAGCGGCGCAGGGTGTCGGCGTCCAGGGCATGACGGACCAGCCAGTCACTGACCCCCAGTGGCGCAACCAGAGGCTCCTCCTCCAGCAACAACACGCACGGCAGGCTGCAACGCCCAGGGCCGGGTTGCAGGCAGGGCGTGGTCAACAGCACGGCAGTGTGGTCGTCATCGAACAGACGACTCACCGAGTCCCAGTTGGGTGCGCTGATCAGCACAGCCCCATCGCCCATCGGCGCCAGGCACTCGCGCAACAACGCTGCCCACGCTGGCTCATCGGCCAGTAGCAGCAAACGCAAGGGTTCGACAGGCGTAGACAAGCTAGCTCCCTAGACTCTGCAAAATATCGATGGCGGTGGGCATTATGACGTGCGGTCTGATAATCACCAACGATAGGGGTTATCAAATGCGCAGACTGTAAACATTCGTATAAATACACACACATCCTGCGGCAAAGTATCAAAACCGGCAAATTTAGATCGAGTGGTACGTCACACCGTCGATCCAGGGCAGCAGAATCTTGCCAGCCTGTTAAAATGCCCGCCCTTTTGAACAACGACTCCTGAAATTCCGTATGTCCCGACTCAATCCCCGGCAGCAAGAAGCCGTGAACTACGTCGGCGGCCCTCTATTGGTGCTCGCCGGTGCAGGCTCCGGCAAGACCAGCGTGATCACCCGCAAGATCGCGCACCTGATCCAGCAGTGCGGCATCCGCGCCCAGTACATCGTCGCCATGACCTTTACCAACAAGGCGGCGCGGGAAATGAAAGAGCGTGTCGGCACCCTGCTCAAGGGTGGCGAAGGCCGTGGCCTCACCGTGTGCACCTTCCACAACCTGGGCCTGAACATCATCCGCAAGGAGCATGTGCGGCTGGGCTACAAACCGGGCTTCTCGATCTTTGACGAGACCGACGTCAAAGCCCTGATGACCGACATCATGCAGAAGGAATACGCGGGCGACGACGGCGTCGACGAGATCAAGAACATGATCGGCGCCTGGAAAAACGACCTGATCCTGCCCGCCGAAGCCCTGGAAAACGCGCGCAACCCCAAGGAGCAGACTGCCGCCATCGTCTACACCCACTACCAGCGCACGCTCAAGGCGTTCAACGCCGTGGACTTCGACGACCTGATCCTGTTGCCGGTCAAGCTGTTCCAGGAACACGCCGACATCCTCGAAAAGTGGCAGAACAAGGTGCGCTACCTGCTGGTGGACGAATACCAGGACACCAACGCCAGCCAGTACCTGCTGGTGAAGTTGCTGATCGGCACGCGCAACCAGTTCACCGTGGTCGGCGACGACGACCAGTCGATCTACGCCTGGCGCGGTGCCCGCCCGGAAAACCTGATGCTGCTCAAGGACGACTACCCGTCCCTGAAAGTGGTGATGCTGGAGCAGAACTATCGCTCCACCAGCCGAATCCTGCGTTGCGCCAACGTGCTGATCTCCAACAACCCCCACGAGTTTGAAAAACAACTGTGGAGCGAGATGGGCCACGGCGACGAGATCCGCGTGATCCGCTGCCGCAACGAGGACGCCGAAGCCGAGCGCGTGGCCGTGGAGATCCTCAGCCTGCACCTGCGCACCGACCGGCCCTACAGCGATTTCGCGATCCTCTATCGCGGCAACTACCAGGCCAAGCTGATCGAACTGAAGTTGCAGCACCACCAGGTGCCGTATCGCCTGTCGGGCGGTAACAGCTTTTTCGGACGCCAGGAAGTCAAGGACCTGATGGCCTACTTCCGCCTGATCGTGAACCCGGACGACGACAATGCTTTCCTGCGCGTCATCAACGTGCCGCGCCGCGAGATTGGTTCCACCACCCTGGAAAAGCTCGGCAACTACGCCACCGAACGCAAGATCTCGATGTACGCCGCCACCGACGAAATCGGCCTGGGCGAACACCTGGACACGCGCTTCACCGATCGCCTGTCGCGCTTCAAGCGCTTCATGGACAAAGTGCGCGAACAGTGCGCCGGCGAAGACCCGATCAGCGCCCTGCGCAGCATGGTCATGGACATCGACTATGAAAACTGGCTGCGCACCAACAGCTCCAGCGATAAGGCCGCGGATTACCGCATGGGCAACGTCTGGTTCCTGATCGAAGCGCTGAAGAACACCCTGGAAAAAGACGAAGACGGCGAAATGACCGTCGAAGACGCCATCGGCAAGCTGGTGCTGCGCGACATGCTCGAACGCCAGCAGGAAGAGGAAGACGGCGCCGAAGGGGTACAGATGATGACCTTGCATGCATCCAAGGGCCTGGAATTCCCCTACGTGTTCATCATGGGCATGGAAGAGGAAATCCTCCCCCATCGCTCCAGCATCGAAGCCGACACCATCGAGGAAGAACGACGCCTGGCCTACGTGGGCATTACGCGCGCGCGTCAGACCCTGGCCTTCACCTTTGCCGCCAAGCGCAAGCAATACGGCGAAATCATCGATTGTGCCCCCAGCCGGTTCCTGGATGAACTGCCGCCGGACGACCTGGCCTGGGAAGGCAATGACGACACCCCGACCGAGGTGAAGGCCGTTCGCGGCAACACCGCCCTGGCGGATATACGCGCGATGTTAAAGCGCTAGAATCGACTACTTTTTAATCTACTTTCGGCGCACAACGCGCCATTAGAGGAAGCTTTCCGTGGAAGCACTGCACAAGAAAATTCGCGAAGAAGGCATCGTGCTTTCCGATCAGGTACTCAAGGTCGACGCCTTTCTGAACCACCAGATCGACCCCGCGCTGATGAAGCTGATCGGCGACGAGTTCGCCGCGCTGTTCAAGGACTCGGGCATCACCAAGATCGTCACCATCGAAGCATCAGGGATTGCCCCAGCGATCATGACCGGCCTGAACCTCGGCGTGCCGGTGATTTTCGCCCGTAAGCAGCAATCCCTGACCCTCACCGAAAACCTGCTGTCGGCAACGGTGTATTCCTTCACCAAAAAAGTAGAAAGCACCGTGGCGATCTCGCCACGCCACCTGACCAGCAGTGACCGCGTGCTGATCATCGATGACTTCCTGGCCAACGGTAAGGCCTCCCAGGCCCTGATCTCGATCATCAAGCAGGCCGGCGCGACCGTTGCGGGCTTGGGGATTGTGATCGAGAAGTCGTTCCAAGGCGGTCGGGCGGAGCTGGATGCGCAGGGTTATCGGGTTGAGTCGCTGGCGCGTGTGCAGTCGCTGGAAGGTGGCGTCGTTACCTTCATCGAGTAATTTGCTACACAGCAAATGCCAGGTGAGCACGATCAAAATGTGGGAGGGGGTAAACCCCAATGCCCGTCAGTTAGGCCAACATCGCCTTCTGTAGGAGCGAGCTTGCTCGCGAAAAACTCACAGGCGCCGCGTTCCTTCAGGACACACGCGTTATCGTTGACGTTTTTCGCGAGCAAGCTCGCTCCTACAAAAAAACCTTAACCGACTGACAATTAATGCGCGGTAGCCTGGAGGCCGGCAAGCAACAAACGCTGGTAGAGGTCCTCCTTCAAACCCTCCGGCTTATCCAACCGCATCCGCACCAGATGTTCAGGAAACGCCTCCGGCTCCGGTGCATCCAGCGCCGCCTTGCCCAACTCCAGAATCTCCGTCAGTTTGAATTTGCTCTTGAGCCAGTTCAACGCGCGCAACAGATCCCGCTCCTCATCGGTGAAATCAGTACCCAGCGGATATTCCGGAAACAGTCGGCGATGCCGCGCCTGGATACCTTGGAGCCGCTCCGGCGTGTTGTCGCTGAAGCGTGGGTCCAGTTGGAAATCCTTGGGCAACTTGCCGGCCTTTTGCGCCTGCTCGATCAAGTCGGCCTGGAAGCGTGAGTCGGTAATGTTGAGCAACGCCTCGATCACCTTGGCATCGGTCTGCCCACGCAGGTCGGCAATGCCGTATTCAGTGATGACGATATCCCGCAGGTGCCGTGGGATGGTGCAATGGCCGTACTCCCAGACAATATTGGAACTGACCTCGCCCCCCGCCTCGCGCCAACTGCGCAGGATCAGGATCGATCGCGCACCTTCCAGCGCATGGCCCTGGGCAACAAAGTTGTACTGCCCGCCCACGCCGCTGAGCACGTGACCACCTTCCAGTTGGTCGGCAACCCCGGCACCGAGCAATGTCACCGCAATCGCGCTGTTGATAAACCGCGCATCCAGGCGTTGTAAACGCTTGAGCTCTTCCTGCCCGTACAGCTCGTTGATGTAGCTGATGCGGGTCATGTTGAATGCCTGGCGCTTGGCGTAGGTCATCTCCTGCAAGCGCTGGTAAAAACTGCGCGGCCCGAGGAAGAAGCCGCCGTGGATCGAGACACCATCGGGTTGTGCCGCGTCGTCAAGGAGCCCGGCATTGGCTTGTGCCTGGGTTGCCACATCGGGGTAGACCTTGCGTCGCACAATTCCCGCATCCGCCAGCACCAGCAGACCGTTGACGAACATTTCGCTACAGCCGTAAAGACCGCGGGCAAAGGGATCGACACCCCCCTCACGACTGATCAGTGGCGCCCACTGGTACACATCCAGGTCCGTCAGCAGCAAGCGATAGGCTTCGTTGTCGGCCTGGCGCGCCAATAGCGCGGCCGTCAGCGCATCGCCCATCGAGCCGATGCCGATCTGCAAGGTTCCCCCATCACGCACCAGGGTGCTGGCGTGCAGGCCGATAAAGTGATCCTGGAACCCCACGGGCATGTTCGGCGTGGAGAATAAGGTGGTGCTGTCCTTTTCATCGAGCAGGTAGTCGAATTCGTCCATGCCCAGCTCGGCATCGCCAGGCATGTAGGGCAAATCGCTGTGGACCTGGCCAACCACCAGAATGGTTTCCCCTGCGGCGCGACGCTTGGCGATCATCGGCAACAGGTCGAGGGTGATGTCGGGGTTGCAGCTCAGGCTCAGGCGATCGGGGTGTTCGGCGCTGCTGGCCACCAACTGCGCCACCAGGTTGAGGCCGGCGGCATTGATGTCGCGTGCGGCATGGCTGTAGTTGCTGCTCACGTAATCCTGCTGCGCCGAGGTGCTGTGGAGCAAGCTGCCAGGCTGCATGAAAAACTGCTGCACGTGGATATTCGCCGGCAGACTGTCCTTGTGCAGGTCGGCGAGAAAATCCAGCTCGGGGTAATCGCCAAACACCCGCTCGATAAAGGGTTCGAGAAAGCGCTTCTGCAAGCCATCGCCCAAGGCCGGACGGCCCAGGCTCAGCGCGGTGTAGATCGTCAGCGCCCGCTCCGGCAGCTTGGCGATACGCCGGTACAGCGCATTGGCGAACAGGTTCGGCTTGCCCAGTCCCAAGGGCATGCCCATGTGGATATGCGCCGGCAAGCGTGCCAGTACGTCGTCAACTGCTTGCTCGATTGAACACAACTGCACCATCCGACCCTCCTGAACATTCCGTGATTAGGGGTTTGACCGAGCTTGCAGGGTCTTTGCTGCAAAGAACAGCCTCGAAACACACATTACGGGCACAAAAAAGCCGCTCGTAAGCGGCATTTTTGACGAAGATCGGCTGATTACAGACCGGACATCTTCTTGATCGCACCTTCAAGGTCTTCGAGGCTGCAATCAGCACACGTCCCCATCGGAGGCATGGCGTTCAAGCCATGCTTGGCGACCTGGGCCAACCCCTTGGTGCCTTTCTGCGGGTCCTCGATCTTGAGTTCCGCCAATACAGTATCCAGATGACCTACCCGCTCTTTCCAGGCAGCGGTATCACCGATCTTCGGAGCATTCAGCAGGCCGGTGCCGTGGCATGCGTTGCAGTGCTTGGCGATCACATCATCAGGCGTTTTAGCCGCGCCCCCGCCACCAGCAGCCACAGCCACCTCCATCCCCTTGCATTCCTGCCCCTGGACACAAACCTGGCCTACAGGCTCCAGGCGCTTGGCAATGTCATCATTGGTCGCAGCTTGAGCGCTGACAGCCCATAGGGCCAGTACGGTTGCTGGTGCAGCCAGCATTTTCATAATTAGGTTCACGCGTTCACCCTCAATGGTGGCTATTCACGCCTGCGGCCACGGTTTCGCAGGCGGCGAAAGTATAACGGTTAGCCCGCCTGGCTGAAACAACCCCATTAAACAAAGGGAGATTCAGCCTGGCGGAATACGGCTGCGGGAACCTCTGCAACGCTGGCAGGGCGCCTCTGTTGTTAAAAGTTCGCGGGTGTGGCTGCGCTGATTAGTCGCGCCGGCACGTCGAACGGATTGCGAAAACGATGGGGCTTGGTGCTTTCAAAGTAGTAGCTATCGCCGGCTTCGAGCACAAAAGTTTCAAGACCGACAACCAACTCCAGTCGACCTTCCACCAGAATCCCGGTTTCTTCGCCTTCGTGGGTGAGCATTTCTTCGCCGGTGTCGGCGCCTGGCGGGTAGATTTCATTGAGAAATGCGATGGCCCGGCTCGGGTGCGCCCGGCCCACCAGTTTCATGGTGACGGCTCCGTCGGAGATGTCGATCAGCTCATTGGCTTTATAGACGATCTGTGTCGGTATTTCCTGGAGGATCTCTTCAGAAAAAAACTCGACCATCGACATAGGGATGCCGCCCAGCACCTTGCGCAAGGAACTGATGGAAGGGCTGACACTGTTTTTTTCGATCATCGAAATGGTGCTGTTGGTGACACCCGCGCGCTTGGCGAGCTCGCGCTGGGAAAGACCCTTCAGTTTACGGATGGATTGCAGTCGTTCGCCGACGTCCAATGCGGGAGCCTCCTAGGATTCAGGCTTTGTTGTAATTGAGCGTTATCATGGCGACAGCGTTCAGTATTTACAACACTTGGGCCTAAATCCTGGCCGGCTCCGTTCGTCGAGGTCGATCAAGCCCCGGAATAGAGCCTTGGCACACGGCGAAGGTTGCAGAAGATCTGGTAGGGAATGGTCTCGGCGGCGACTGCAACATCACTGGCAAGAATATTCTTGCCCCACAGTTCCACGGTGGAACCGAGGCCGGCCTGGGGTACATCGGTGAGGTCGACGCATAGCATGTCCATGGACACACGCCCCAGCAACTGGCTGCGTTGCCCCGCCACCAGCACCGGCGTGCCCGTTGGCGCATGGCGTGGGTAGCCGTCCGCGTACCCCATGGCGACCACGCCGATGCGCATCGGTTTTGGCGTGATGAACTTGGCGCCGTAGCCCACCGGCTCGCCGGCCGGCAGTTCACGCACGCAGATGACTTTCGACTCCAGGGTCATCACCGGCTGCAAACGCGCGGCGATGGCCTGGTCTTCGCCAAACGGCGTCGCACCGTACAGCATGATGCCTGGCCGAACCCAGTCGCTGGATACATTTGGCCAGCCCATCACCGAAGGCGAATTACGCAGGCTGACCTCGGCTGACAAGCCCTGGCGCGCCGCCTCAAACACGGCCACCTGTTCATTGCTGCGCACACAATCGAGTTCATCGGCGCGAGCGAAATGGCTCATCAATACAATCTTGGCGACTTTGCCACTGGCCAGCAGCCGCTGGTACGCCGCTGGGTAATCCTTGGGGTGCAGGCCCACGCGATGCATACCCGAGTCCAGCTTGAGCCAGACGGTCAGCGGCTTGCTCAGGGTGGCCTGTTCGATAGCTTCCAGTTGCCACAGCGAATGCACCACGCACCAGAAATCATGCTCGATGATCAGCGGCAGCTCATCGGCTTCGAAAAAACCTTCCAGCAATAACACCGGCGCGCGAATGCCGGCAGCTCGCAGTTCCAGTGCTTCTTCGATGCAGGCCACGGCAAACCCGTCGGCCTCGGCTTCCAACGCCTGGGCCACCCGCACGGCACCATGGCCGTAGGCATCGGCCTTGATCACGGCGAGGGCCTTGGCCCCCGTGACTTCACGGGCCAATTGATAGTTGTGGCGCAGGGCTTGGAGGTCGATCAGGGCACGGGCTGGACGCATGGCGGCAGGCTTCTAGGCGGCAGAGTGGAGAAAAAACCGGCGCCGACTAACCGCGTCGGCACCGGGAGAGGGATCGTTGTTTATGGCAAAGCGGCCACGACGGACAGCTCTACCAGGATTTCCGGTTCGCACAGTTTCGCTTCAACCGTGGCACGGGCCGGGGCAGCACCTTTGGGCAACCACTTGTCCCATACCGCGTTCATGCCGGCGAAGTCGGCATCGATGTCTTTCAGGTAGATCGTCACCGACAGCAACTTGGTCTTGTCGGTACCCGCCAGGTCCAGCAGGCGCTCGATATTGGCCAGGGTTTCACGGGTCTGCTGTTCAATCCCGGCGCTCATGTCGTCGCCGACTTGGCCTGCCAGATACACGGTACCGCTGTGGACAACGATCTGGCTCATGCGCTCATTGGTGAGCTGGCGCTGGATTGACATGTTTTGCGGACTCCTGGTGGTTGCCGTAACGGGAAATATCGAGGCCTTCGGCGCTGATCTGCGGGGTTTTCTTCGCCATCAGGTCAGCCAGCAAGCGGCCAGAGCCACAGGCCATGGTCCAACCGAGGGTGCCGTGGCCGGTATTGAGGAACAGATTCTTGAACGGGGTGGCGCCGACAATCGGTGTGCCGTCGGGTGTGGTCGGGCGCAGGCCGGTCCAGAAAGTGGCTTCAGTCAAATCGCCGCCCTGAGGATAAAGGTCGTTGACGATCATCTCCAGGGTTTCACGCCGACGCGGGTTAAGCGACAGGTCAAAACCGGCAATTTCAGCCATGCCACCCACGCGGATGCGGTTGTCGAAACGGGTGATCGCGACCTTGTAGGTTTCGTCGAGAATGGTCGAGGTGGGGGCCATCGCCGGGTTGGTGATCGGCACGGTCAACGAGTAGCCCTTGAGCGGGTACACCGGGGCCTTGATCCCCAACGGCTTGAGCAACTTCGGCGAGTAACTGCCAAGAGCCAGCACGTAGCGGTCGGCGGTTTCCAGCTTGCCGTCGATCCACACACCGTTGATGCGGTCGCCAGCGTAGTCGAGGCGCTGGATGTCCTGTTCGAAGCGGAACTCCACGCCCAGTTGCCTGCACATGTCGGCCAGGCGGGTGGTGAACATCTGGCAGTCGCCGGTCTGGTCGTTGGGCAGGCGCAGGGCACCGGCGAGGATATCGGTGACACTGGCCAAGGCTGGCTCAACACGGGCGATACCGGCGCGGTCGAGCAGCTCGAACGGCACCCCGGATTCTTTCAATACGGCGATGTCCTTGGCGGCGCCATCGAGCTGGGCCTGGGTGCGGAACAGCTGGGTGGTGCCGAGGCTGCGGCCTTCGTAGGCGATGCCGGTCTCGGCGCGCAGTTCGTCGAGGCAATCGCGGCTGTACTCGGACAGGCGCACCATGCGCTCCTTGTTCACCGCGTAGCGGCTGGCGGTGCAGTTACGCAGCATCTGCGCCATCCACAAGTATTGATCAATATCGGCCGTGGCCTTGATCGCCAGCGGGGCGTGGCGTTGCAGCAGCCACTTGATAGCCTTGAGGGGCACACCCGGCGCGGCCCATGGCGAGGCGTAGCCTGGGGACACCTGGCCGGCGTTGGCGAAACTGGTTTCCATGGCAGCGGCAGGCTGACGGTCGACCACGACGACTTCAAAGCCAGCCCGCGCCAAATAGTAGGCACTGGTCACACCAATGACGCCGCTACCCAAGACCAGAACGCGCATTTTTATATCCTCATCGCGGCTTGACCGCCGACGTGTGTTGTTCGAGCAATGATGTGCGCAGTATAAAAAGCAATCGCCAGTGCATTTCACTATATAACTGCCTATATTTGGCGACAATTCTCGGCAAAAACCCTTTTCACAGAGGCGTATCCCCTATGCGTACCAACACTCAGACCAAGCGGGAGCTGGACAAGATCGATCGCAACATCCTGCGCATCCTGCAAACCGACGGGCGAATTTCGTTCACCGAGCTGGGGGAAAAGGTCGGGCTCTCCACCACGCCGTGCACCGAGCGGGTACGGCGGCTGGAGCGCGAAGGGATCATCATGGGCTACAACGCACGGCTCAACCCCCAGCATTTGAAGGGAAGTTTGCTGGTATTTGTCGAGATCAGCCTCGATTACAAATCCGGCGACACCTTTGAAGAGTTCCGCCGCGCCGTGCTGAAACTGCCCCATGTGCTGGAATGCCACCTGGTGTCGGGGGACTTTGACTACCTGGTGAAAGCGCGGATTTCCGAGATGGCGTCGTACCGCAAATTGCTCGGCGATATCCTGCTCAAGCTGCCCCATGTGCGGGAGTCGAAGAGCTATATCGTGATGGAAGAGGTGAAAGAGAGCCTGAACCTGCCAATTCCGGACTGACTGACACAACGGGGTCAAAGGTGGGAGCAAGCACCTCCCACATTTTGACCGCGTACATCGTTAGACCAGCACCTGCCGGGTACTCGCCATGTATTCATGGATCTGCTTCTCCACCCGTGGGTGAATCAGCTCCACCGGCCGCCGCCCATTGGGGCAAGGCAAGGTCTTGGTGGTGCCGAAAAGCCTGCAGATCAACGGCCGCTCGTCATACACCGTGCAGCCATTGGGCCCCAGGTGCACACAGTTCAGCTCGTCCATGGCGGCTTCCTGCTCGGCCGCGGTTTTGCGCGGCAGGCGGGACATTTCCTCGGGCGATGTAGTCACCGGCCCACAGCAATCGTGGCAACCGGGAACGCACTCGAACGAAGGAATCTGTCGGCGCAGCGCACTGATTTTCTGGCTGTTGCAACTCATCGAAACACGTACCGAACGGCGAATAGACGTAGATTCTGAAGCAAAACGCCCTGCGCAGACAGCTTCGTCCGACCGCTGTATCCTGCGTCAAATTTTCCAAACAGGGATGTTCCCCATGACTGCCAGCGCCCGGCACACCGCTTCCTACTACGCCGCCAGCAGCGTGCCGCAACCGGATTACCCGATGTTGACCGGCGAGGTGAGCGCTGATGTGTGCGTGATCGGCGGCGGTTTCTCCGGGCTCAATACGGCCCTGGAGTTGGCTGAGCGCGGCTTCAGCGTGGTGCTGCTGGAGGCGCGCAAGATCGCCTGGGGCGCCAGCGGGCGTAATGGCGGCCAGTTGATTCGCGGTGTCGGCCACGGGCTGGAGCAGTTCGCCAACGTGATTGGTAACGAGGGCGTGCGCCAGATGAAACTCATGGGCCTGGAGGCCGTGGAGATCGTGCGTGAACGCGTCGAACGCTACCAGATCCCTTGCGACCTGACCTGGGGCTATTGCGACCTGGCCAACAAACCCCGCGACCTGCATGGCCTGGCCGAAGACGCCGAAGAACTGCGCAGCCTGGGTTATCGCCACGAAGTGCGCCTGTTGCAAGCCAGTGAGATGGGCAGCGTGATCGGCTCCGACCGCTACGTGGGCGGCATGATCGACATGGGCTCCGGCCATCTGCACCCGCTGAACCTGGCACTGGGTGAAGCGGCAGCCGCCGGGCAATTGGGCGTGCGCCTGTTCGAGCAGTCCGAAGTGACGCGCATCGACTATGGCCCCGAGGTCAACGTGCACACTGCTCAGGGCAACGTACGCAGCAAGACCCTGGTGCTGGCCTGCAACGCCTACCTGAACGGCCTCAACCCGCAACTGAGCGGCAAGGTGCTGCCCGCCGGCAGCTACATCATCGCCACCGAACCCTTGAGCCCGGTACAAGCCGCCAACTTGTTGCCGCAGAACATGGCGGTGTGTGACCAACGGGTGACCGTGGATTATTTCCGCCTGTCCGCCGATCGTCGACTGCTGTTCGGCGGGGCCTGCCATTATTCCGGACGCGATCCCAAGGACATCGGCGCCTACATGCGGCCAAAGATGTTGCAGGTGTTCCCACAGCTGGCTGACGTGAAGATCGACTACCAATGGGGCGGCATGATCGGCATCGGCGCCAACCGCCTGCCGCAGATAGGCCGGTTGGCGGATCAACCCAATGTGTATTACGCCCAGGCCTACGCTGGCCATGGCCTCAACGCCACACACCTGGCCGGCAAACTGCTGGCCGAAGCCATCAGCGGCCAACAGCAGGGCCGCTTCGATCTGTTCGCCCAGGTGCCGCACATCACCTTCCCCGGCGGCAAGCACCTGCGTTCGCCGCTGTTGGCGCTGGGGATGCTCTGGCACCGCCTTAAAGAATGGGTCTGATCAATCACGCCAGAAAGGCTTCAGGCCTTCCTGGCGTGCTTGCTCTGGGGTCAACCCAACGTCACGCAACTGCTCGCGGGTCAAGTGCAGCAAGGCCTTGCGCGTATGGCGGCGGTGCCAGAACAGACTCCAGCGGCTGATCTCGCGCGGCGAGGTCGCCCGCTCTTGTCCAGCCTGCAATTCCTGACTGTGTAACATCAGCCGCACATCACTCATGCCGTTCATTTTGCTGCCCCTCATTTGCTTGTTGCCATGAGTGACTAGAATGGGCGAGCAGGCAAAACCATTACAGATCCAACCCTTCTTTATTAAATCCATACAGAAACTGCCCATGCGCGGCTGAATCCTGTATTTTTCACCTATCTGTACTGGTCTCCCGGAGCGACCGCCATGACGCTTTACGTTAACCTCGCCGAATTACTGGGCACGCGCATTGAACAGGGTTTCTATCGCCCCGGCGATCGACTGCCGTCCGTACGCGCCCTAAGCGTCGAGCACGGGGTCAGCCTGAGCACCGTGCAGCAGGCCTATCGGTTACTGGAAGACAATGGCCTGGCAATGCCCAAGCCCAAGTCCGGCTACTTTGTACCGGTGGGTCGGGAGTTGCCGGCGCTGCCCGAGATCGGCCGCCCGGCCCAGCGCCCGGTGGAAATCTCCCAGTGGGATCAGGTGCTGGAATTGATTCGCGCAGTCCCGCGCAAAGACGTCATACAGATGGGTCGCGGCATGCCGGATGTATTGTCACCCACCCTCAAGCCCCTGCTGCGCAGCCTGGGTCGCGTCAGTCGGCGCCAGGATCTGCCGGGGTTGTATTACGACAACATCCTCGGCTGTATGGAATTACGCGAGCAAATCGCCCGACTGTCATTGGATTCCGGCTGCCAACTGAGTGCCGAAGACATCGTGATCACCACCGGCTGCCATGAAGCGTTGTCCGCCAGCATCCGTGCGATCTGCGAGCCCGGGGATATCGTGGCGGTGGACTCACCCAGCTTCCACGGTGCCATGCAGACCCTCAAGGGCCTGGGCATGAAGGCGCTGGAAATCCCCACGGACCCGCTCACCGGCATCAGCCTGGAAGCCCTGGAACTGGCGCTGGAACAGTGGCCGATCAAGGTCATCCAACTGACCCCCAACTGCAACAACCCCCTGGGCTACATCATGCCGGAGGCCCGCAAGCGAGCGTTGCTGACCCTGGCCCAGCGCTTTGACGTGGCAGTCATCGAAGACGATGTGTACGGCGAACTGGCCTACAGCTACCCGCGTCCGCGCACCATCAAATCCTTCGACGAGGACGGCCGCGTGCTGCTGTGCAGTTCGTTCTCAAAAACCCTGGCGCCAGGCCTGCGCATCGGCTGGGTCGCGCCGGGTCGCTATCTGGAGCGGGTGCTGCACATGAAATACATCAGCACCGGCTCCACCGCCACCCAGCCGCAGATCGCTATCGCCGAATTCCTCAAGGGCGGCCATTTCGAACCGCATTTGCGGCGGATGCGTACGCAATACCAGCGTAATCGCGACTTGATGCTCGACTGGGTCAGCCGATACTTCCCGGCGGGCACCCGCGCCAGCCGGCCGCAAGGCAGTTTCATGCTGTGGATAGAACTGCCGGAGGGCTTCGACACCCTCAAGCTCAACCGCGTGCTGATGGAACAAGGCGTACAGGTGGCGGTGGGCAGCATCTTTTCGGCTTCCGGCAAGTACAGAAATTGCCTACGCATGAACTACGCTGCCAAGCCAACGCCACAGATTGAAGAAGCCGTGCGCAAGGTCGGCACCGCCGCGAGCAAGCTGCTGGCCGAGGCGGCCGACTGACCTTTCTTGGGAAATTGCCGTCATATGCCGACAACCGCCCTGATCTGGAAGCGACTCCCTTGATGATTCGACGGCTTTTACCGTTTTTCCTGCTGGGAGCCCTGGCCCTGGGCGGTTGCGCCACGGTCAATGCGCCACGCATCCCCAGCGACGCCCTGCCAGCGAAGGATTCGTCGTTCGGCCGCTCGATCCAGGCCCAGGCCGCGCCCTACCAAGGCCGCTCTGGCTTTCGCCTGCTGCCCAACAGCAGTGAAGCGTTCATGGCCCGCGCCGAGCTGATCCGTAATGCCCAGACCAGCCTCGACCTGCAGTACTACATCGTCCACGACGGCATCAGCACGCGCATGCTGGTGGATGAACTGCTCAAGGCAGCTGATCGTGGTGTGCGGGTTCGCATCCTGCTGGACGACACCACCAGCGATGGCCTCGACCAGATCATCGCCACCCTCGCCGCTCATCCCCAGATCGAGATTCGCCTGTTCAACCCTCTGCATCTGGGGCGCAGCACCGGCGTAACACGGACCATGGGGCGGCTGTTCAACCTGTCGCTGCAACACCGGCGCATGCACAACAAACTGTGGGTGGCGGACAACAGCGTGGCCATCGTCGGTGGGCGTAACCTCGGGGACGAGTATTTCGACGCCGAACCCAACCTCAACTTCACCGATATCGACATGCTCAGTGTGGGCCCGGTGGCCGAGCAGCTGGGCCACAGCTTCGACCAGTACTGGAACAGCGCCCTGAGCAAACCCATTAATGAGTTCATCTCCAACCTGCCATCCAAAGGTGACCTGGCGACTGCACGGCTTCTCCTGGAGGAATCCCTGGCCCAATCCCGCCAGCAGAACCACGCCCTGTACAACCGCCTGCGCGCCTACAAGACCAAACCGCGCATGGACATCTGGCGCCGCGAGTTGATCTGGGCCTGGAACCAGGCGCTGTGGGACGCGCCGAGCAAGGTGCTGGCCAAGAATGATCCGGATCCTCGACTCCTGCTGACTACCCAACTGTCGCCGGAACTGGAAGGCGTCAACCACGAGCTGATCATGATCTCGGCGTACTTCGTGCCTGGGCAACCTGGGCTGGTGTACCTCACCGGTCGCGCCGACGCCGGCGTGTCGGTCAGCCTGCTGACCAACTCCCTTGAAGCCACCGACGTACCCGCTGTGCATGGCGGCTACGAGCCGTATCGCAAGGCGCTGCTGGAACATGGGGTGAAACTCTACGAATTGCGCCGCCAACCGGGTGCCCCTGGCGCAGGCAGCGGCCCACACCTGTTTCGCCGCGGCACGTTCAAGGGCTCGGACTCCAGCCTGCACAGCAAAGCGATGATCTTTGATCGGACGAAGTCGTTTATCGGCTCATTCAACTTCGACCCGCGCTCAGTGTTGTGGAACACCGAAGTGGGCGTATTGGTCGACAGCCCCGAATTGGCGGAACACGTACGCAACCTGGCACTGCAAGGCATGGCACCCGCCTTGAGTTATGAGGCGAAATTGCAGAATGGCCAAGTGGTGTGGGTGACCGAGGATAACGGTCAGTTACACACCTTGACCCGCGAGCCGGGCAGTTGGTGGCGCCGGTTCAATGCGTGGTTCGCCAACTCGGTCGGCCTGGAACGCATGCTCTAAGAACAGCGAAGATCCAATGTGGGAGGAGGCAAGCCCCCCTCCCACAGTTGATTGCTTCCAGATCAAGCGGGCTGCGCAGCACCAAATGCGCCCTGGCGCAACAACAGCACCACCAGCCCCAGCGCCCCGGCCGCCATCAGCCAAGGCAGGGCATGCCCGCTGATCCACTGGCTGCCTGCACCCGCCACCAACGGCCCGATCAAGCAGCCGATCCCCCACAGCTGCGCGATATGGGCATTGGCGCGCACCAGCGCATCGTCACGGTAGCGCTCGCCAATCAGAATCAGCGACAAGGTGAACAACCCTCCGGCACTGGCGCCGAACAGCACCCACACCGGCCAGATCAACACCGTCTGCATCAACAACGGAATCGCCAGGCTCGACGCCAGCAACAGCAGCGCACAACTCAAGAACAGCGTGCGCCGCGGCAAGTAATCGGCCAAGGCACCGATGGGCAATTGCAGCAGCGCATCACCCACCACCACGGTGCTGACCATCGCCAAGGCTATCTCGGCGGTGAAGCCCTGCTGCAGGCAATACACCGGCAACAGTGTCAGAATCATCGCTTCGAACGCGGCGAATAACGCCACCGCCCAGGCAATCGCCGGCAGTGTCAGGCAGAAGCGCCACAGGTCGCCAAGGGTCACACTGAACGAATCGGCCGTCGGCGCGCCGGAACGCCCCAGCAGCAACAGCGGCGCGACCATCAGCAGGCCCGCACCCACCCAGAGACCGTAGTCATGATCAGTGCCGATCACACCCAGCAGCAGTGGCCCTGACAGCTGGCTCAAGGCATAGCTGCAGCCGTACAGCGCCACCAGCCGGCCGCGCCACTGCTCCACTACCAATTGGTTGATCCAGCTTTCACCCAGGATAAACACGATGGTCAGGATCACCCCGATCATCAGCCGCAGCACCAGCCACACCGGGTAACTGGGCAGGATCGCCAGCAAACCGATGGACACGGCACCGGCCCATAGGCACAGACGCATCAGGTTGGCAGTGCCCAGCCAAGAGGCCAGGCGGCTGGAGACCTTGGCACCCAGCAGCACACCAAAGGCAGGCATCGCGGCCATCACGCCGATGGCGAAACTGCCGTAGCCCCAGCCCTCAAGGCGCAGGGATACCAGTGGCATGCTCACGCCCAGCGCCAGGCCGACACTGAGTACCGAGGCCAGGACGGCGAAATAAGTCGCCCAACGCATTTCCACGCTCCTGTGGATACTTTTCAGGGTTGCAAACGAACTGTAGGAGCGAGCTTGCTCGCGAAGAACTCAAGGACACCGCGTGTTACCAGACAGCACGCGTTATCGTTGACGTTTTTCGCGAGCAAGCTCGCTCCTACAGGGGTTCAGCGGCGCTGCTTACAGCTTGATCCAGGTCGCCTTCAGCTCGGTGTACTTGTCGAACGCATGCAAGGACTTGTCGCGACCGTTACCCGACTGCTTGAACCCCCCGAATGGCGCGGTCATGTCACCGCCATCGTACTGGTTGACCCACACGCTGCCGGCACGCAGGGCCTTGGCGGTCAGGTGCGCCTTGGAGATATCGGCCGTCCATACCGCCGCCGCCAGCCCATATTGGGTATCGTTGGCGATGGCGATGGCTTCTTCAGCGCTGTCGAAGGTAATGACCGACAGGACCGGGCCAAAGATTTCTTCCTGGGCGATCCTCATGGCGTTGGTCACACCATCGAAAATCGTAGGTTCGACGTAGGTGCCACCGGTTTCTTCGAGGGTACGCTTACCGCCTGCCACCAGCTTTGCACCGTCGGCATGGCCGGCTTCGATGTAGGACAGCACGGTGTTCATCTGTTGAGTGTCCACCAACGCGCCGACGTTAGTGGCCGGGTCCAGCGGGTTGCCTGGCTTCCAGCCCTTCAGCGCGGCGATCACCAGCGGCAGGAATTTATCCTTGATGGAGCGCTCCACCAGCAGGCGTGAACCGGCAGTGCAGACTTCGCCTTGGTTAAAGGCAATGGCACCCGCGGCGGATTCGGCCGCGGCTTGCAGATCCGGGGCATCGGCGAACACGATGTTCGGGCTCTTGCCGCCCGCCTCCAGCCATACGCGTTTCATGTTCGATTCGCCGGAGCGGATCAACAGCTGTTTGGCGATCTTGGTCGAGCCGGTGAACACCAGGGTGTCGACATCCATGTGCAGCGCCAGCGCGTTACCCACGGTATGGCCATAGCCCGGCAGCACGTTGAACACGCCTTTTGGAATGCCGGCCTCAACGGCCAGGGCCGCAATGCGGATGGCAGTCAGCGGGGATTTTTCGGAGGGCTTGAGGATGACCGAGTTACCGGTGGACAGCGCCGGCCCCAGTTTCCAGCAGGCCATCATCAGCGGGAAGTTCCACGGCACGATGGCGCCGACGACACCAACCGGTTCACGGGTTACCAGACCCAACTGATCGTGAGGGGTGGCGGCGACTTCGTCATAGATCTTGTCGATCGCCTCACCGCTCCAGCTCAGGGCATTGGCTGCGCCAGGCACGTCAATGTTCAGGGAGTCGCTGATCGGCTTGCCCATGTCCAGGGTTTCAAGCAGCGCCAGCTCTTCGGCATTGGCCTTGAGCAACGCGGCGAAACGGATCATGACGGCCTTGCGCTTGGCCGGTGCCAGGCGCGACCAGGCGCCGGAATTGAAGGTGGCACGGGCATTTTCCACGGCGCGCTGGGCGTCGGCGGCATCGCAACTGGCAACGGTGGCGAGCAGGCGGCCATCGACCGGGCTGATGCATTCGAAGGTGTCACCGGAAGCGGCGGCAGTGTATTCGCCATTGATATAGGCGCGGCCTTCGATCTTCAGGTCCTTGGCGCGTTGTTCCCAGTCGGCACGGGTCAGGGTGGTCATGCGAGTGTCCTCCTCTTATTGAATACAAGGGCCAGGTGATGTCCCCCGGCAGCCTCAAAGAATTCTTGCCCGGCCAGCCTGCTGTTCGGCTCAAGGCAGCTGCCACCCTAAACCAGCGGCTGGGGATGTTTCAATATATTTGACATAACGGCGGTAAACGCCCTTGCGATGTTCATTTTAATAAACATAGACTTTGGGCTCTCCAACCGCAGGCCAGACGGGACACGCACATGAGCATCCAGGACATCGTCGACTTCAGCCAGGCCAACACGGCGCCCGACCGCTACCGCCCTGCCGCCGAGAAAATCCTCAAGGGCGACCCCGAACAAACGATCTACAACCACTACAACAGCCCATGCGGCCAGATGAGCGCCGGGGTTTGGGAAGGAGAAGTCGGGCAGTGGAAGGTCAACTATACCGAGCATGAATACTGCGAAATTGTGCAGGGGGTTTCGGTACTGCGCGACGGCGACGGTAACGCCAAGACCTTGCGCGCCGGCGACCGCTTCGTGATCCCCGCCGGCTTCAGTGGTACCTGGGAAGTGCTGGAACCGTGCCGCAAGATCTACGTGGTGTTCGAGCAGAAGGCCTGATCAACAAACGCCAGGCAAAAAAAAGCCCGCATCGTGAGATACGGGCTTTTTTTCACAAGGAAGAAAACCAATTACTTGATTTTGCCTTCTTTGTAGATCACGTGCTTGCGAACGCGCGGGTCGAACATTTTCTTTTCGAGCTTGTCCGGGGTAGTACGCTTGTTCTTGTCGGTAGTGTAGAAGTGACCAGTACCGGCGCTAGAGATCATTCGAATCAATTCACGCATGATAGAGCTCCTTAGATCTTGCCAGCGGCGCGGATTTCGGCCAGCACGACAGTGATGCCACGCTTGTCGATGATACGCATGCCTTTGGCAGATACACGCAGGCGAACAAAACGTTTCTCTTCTTCAACCCAGAAGCGGTGATGCTGCAGGTTCGGCAGGAAACGACGACGGGTTTTGTTATTTGCGTGGGAAATGTTATTCCCAGTCACCGGACCCTTACCGGTAACTTGACAGACTCTCGACATGCCTCAGCCCTCTAAAACCACATGCCCAACCCGGCATGGGTTGGCCGCTTAATCTCTCAGTCATTTGGCGCCAGGCGCCGCGTTTCTTTAGGGTCTTACCGGCTACACCTACAAGCGAAGGAACCGGGCCCCTAGAAAAGAGCGCTGCTTTATACCAGAAAGACCCAAGTGCAACAACAGCCCGTGTGTTTTTACCGGCGTAAATCTCGGCGACATACGCCCGAACCGTTGCCAGGAGGGGCCGCTGTAACAGCCGACCGCTCGTCGCACAGAATGACTTACAGCGCTCGCGCGCGCAGTGAGGCGCACAGCGAAACGCGCTGAGGCGCCATCAAAACAGCATTTGAGCCAAAAGCACAGGCAAAAATGGGCTAGTCATTTATGAATCAGACCACTACGGTAGGACTTTTCCAGACTGCACTCGCAGATGGGCCTTCGATCTGCAAAGGAAACCTAATATGCGCCTCGCTGCCCTACCGCTATTGCTAGCCCCTCTATTTGTCGTGCCGCAGGCCCTGGCGGCCACCAGTTTGAGCGTCTGCACCGAGGCCAGCCCCGAAGGGTTCGACGTGGTGCAATACAATTCGCTGACGACCACCAACGCCTCGGCCGACGTGCTGATGAACCGTCTGGTGGACTATGACGCCGCCAGTGGCAAGCTGGTGCCGAGCCTTGCCGATAGCTGGGAGGTTTCGCCGGATGGCCTGGCCTATACGTTCAAGCTGCACCCGGACGTTAAATTCCATCGCACCGAGTACTTCACCCCGAGTCGCACGCTGACTGCCGAAGACGTGCGCTTCAGCTTCGAGCGCATGCTTGACCCGGCCAACCCGTGGCACAAGATCGCCCAGAGCGGCTTCCCCCATGCCCAGTCGCTGCAATTGCCGACCCTGGTCAAGAAGATCGACGCCCTCGACCCACTGACCGTGCGCTTCACCCTGGACCACGCCGACTCCACCTTCCTGGCGGCCTTGAGCATGGGTTTTGCCTCGATCTACCCGGCCGAATACGCCGACAAATTACTCAAGGCGGGCACCCCGGAAAAACTCAACAGCCAACCGATCGGCACCGGGCCGTTCATCTTCACGCGCTTCCAGAAAGATGCCGTGGTTCGCTACAAGGCCAACCCCGACTACTTTGCCGGCAAACCGGCTGTGGATAACTTGATCTTCGCCATTACGCCAGACGCAAACGTGCGGCTGCAGAAATTGCACCGCAATGAATGCCAGATCGCCTTGTCCCCCAAACCGCTGGATGTCGGCGAAGCCGAGAAGGACCCCGCGCTCAAGGTGGAAAAAACCGCCGCATTCATGACCGCATTCGTTGCAATCAATAGCCAGCATCCGCCCCTGGACAAGCCGGAAGTGCGCCAGGCAATCAACCTGGCATTCGACAAGGCCAGCTACCTCAAGGCCGTGTTCGAAGGTACCGCCGAAGCCGCCGATGGCCCCTTCCCGCCCAACACCTGGAGCTACGCCAAAGAGCTGCCCGGTTATCCACAGGACCTCGCCAAGGCCAAGGCCTTGCTCGAACGTGCCGGGCTCAAGGACGGTTTCAAGACCACAATCTGGACACGCCCCACCGGCAGCCTGCTTAACCCGAACCCGAACCTCGGTGCGCAACTGCTGCAAGCGGACCTGGCCAAGGTCGGCATCCAGGCCGAAATCCGCGTGATCGAATGGGGCGAACTGATTCGCCGTGCCAAAGCCGGTGAGCACGACCTGCTGTTCATGGGCTGGGCCGGCGACAACGGCGACCCGGATAACTTCCTCACCCCGCAGTTCTCCTGCGCCGCCGTAAAATCCGGCACCAACTTCGCCCGCTACTGCGACCCTGCCCTGGACAAGCTGATCAGCGCCGGCAAGACCACCAGCGAACAAGGGGTGCGCAGCAAGCTGTACCAACAGGCCCAGGCGCAGATCCAGCAGCAGGCCTTGTGGTTGCCCCTGGCGCACCCGACGGCGTTTGCCTTGGCGCGCAAAACCGTCGAGGGCTACCAGGTGAGCCCGTTCGGGCGGCAGGACTTCTCGAAAGTCAGCGTCAAGCCCTGACCCAATAGCCCCCATCCAATGGGCGGGGGCTACATCCATCCGTATTCCGCCATCGACAACGGATCCCCATCCCCCACGATGATGTGATCCAGCACTCGCACATCCACCACTTCCAGGGCCTTTTGCAGCACCTTGGTCAATTTTCGATCAGCGGCGCTGGGCTCCACATTCCCCGAAGGATGGTTGTGACACAGGATCAGCGCCGCCGCGTTGTACGCCAGGGCGCGCTTGATCACCTGCCGGGGGTAAACCATGGCGGCGTCGATGGTGCCCTGGAACAACGCCTCGAAACCCAGTACACGATGTTTTGAATCGAGAAACAGGCAACCGAACGTCTCGTGGGGCTCATGGCGCAGCAACGCCTTGAGGTAATCACGCACGGCCACCGGGCTTTCCAATACAGAGTCACTCCGCAACCGCTCGGCCAAGTGGCGCCGGGACATTTCCAGCACCGCCTGCAACTGGGCAAACTTCGCCGGCCCCAGCCCCAGTTGCTGGCTGAACAGCGCCTGGCTGGCCTCCAGCAGCGGGCGCAGGCCACCGAATTGCACCAACAGGTGGCGTGCGAGGTCCACCGCACTTCGCCCGGAAACCCCGGTGCGCAGGAAGATGGCCAACAACTCGGCATCGGACAGACTCGCCGCGCCCCATTCCAGAAGTTTCTCCCGCGGACGTTCCGCTACGGGCCAATCGCGAATACTCATCCCTCTTTCCTGTATACGTGCGCCGCTGTTGCCTGGCAGGCGCTGTGTTATCGTAGGCCCTCTTTTTTGCGTGCGATTTCACCTGGGGAGGGGGCATCGCAGGCGTCACTGAACTGGCTTCACTGAACTGGAAAGGCAAACCAATGCAGCGTCTGTATCGGAAACGCATCGTTCTCGGCGTCGGCGGCGGCATTGCCGCCTACAAGAGCGCAGAGCTGGTTCGCAGGCTCCTTGACCAGGGCGCCGAAGTGCGCGTGGTCATGACCCGCGGTGGCAGTGAGTTCATCACCCCACTGACCATGCAGGCCTTGTCCGGCCACCCGGTTCACCTGGACCTGCTGGACCCGGCAGCCGAAGCCGCCATGGGCCATATCGAGCTGGCCAAATGGGCCGACCTGGTACTGATCGCCCCGGCCACCGCCGACCTGATCGCCCGCCTGGCCCAGGGCATCGCCGATGACCTGCTCACCACCCTGGTACTGGCTACCGACGCCACCGTCGCCATCGCCCCGGCCATGAACCAGGCCATG
Source organism: Pseudomonas fluorescens (assembly GCF_001708445.1). Lineage (NCBI taxonomy): Bacteria > Pseudomonadati > Pseudomonadota > Gammaproteobacteria > Pseudomonadales > Pseudomonadaceae > Pseudomonas > Pseudomonas fluorescens. Next base: position 6,349,329 of record NZ_CP015637.1, on the reverse strand, counting down.
TGGCGCGACCCGGCCACCCAGGCCAATACCCAACTCCTGCAAAGCCGTGGCCTCAAGGTGTTCGGCCCGGCCTCCGGCAGCCAGGCCTGCGGCGACGTGGGCATGGGCCGCATGCTCGAAGCCACCGACCTGGCGCTGTGCGCCGCCGAGTGCTTCCAGCACCTGGCCCTGACCGGCAAGCACGTGCTGATCACCGCCGGCCCGACCCAGGAAAACATCGACCCGGTGCGCTACATCACCAACCATAGCTCAGGAAAAATGGGCTTTGCCCTGGCCGAAGCCGCGGTTGAGGCAGGCGCGCGCGTCACCTTGATCACCGGTCCGGTGCATTTGCCAACGCCCGACAGAGTCACCCGAATCGACGTAGTCAGCGCCCGGGACATGCTGGCAGCCTGTGAAGCGGCGATTCCCTGCGACCTGTTTATCGCCTCGGCAGCAGTTGCGGACTACCGACCGGAAGTAGTCGCCCCGCAAAAGCTCAAGAAGGACCCTACAAGCGGCGACGGCCTGCTCCTGCAAATGGTACGCAACCCGGACATCCTGGCCACCATCGCCACCCGTGCGGATCGCCCATTCAGTGTCGGTTTCGCCGCCGAGACCGAGCACCTGCTGGACTACGCCGCACGCAAATTGAAAGATAAAAACCTCGACCTGATCGTCGCCAATGATGTCGCCAACCCAAGCATCGGCTTCAACAGCGAGGAAAACGCCTGCAGCGTGATCGACCGCGAGCTGCACGCCACCCTTTTCGCCCAGACCAGCAAAGGCAAGATTGCCCGCCAACTGATCTCTTTTATCGCCCAACGGCTGAACCAGGTTTAATGTCCATGCACGCTTTGCAAGCCAAGATTCTCGACCCTCGCATCGGCAGCGAATTCCCACTGCCGGCCTACGCCACCCCGGGCTCCGCCGGCCTGGACCTGCGCGCCATGCTCAAGGAAGACACTGTCCTCGAGCCAGGCCAGACCCTGTTGATTCCTACCGGCCTGTCGATCTATGTCGGTGACCCTGGCCTGGCCGCACTGATCCTGCCGCGCTCCGGCCTGGGTCACAAACATGGCATCGTGTTGGGCAACCTGGTCGGCCTGATCGACTCGGACTACCAGGGTGAGTTGATGGTGTCGTGCTGGAATCGTGGCCAGACCGCGTTCAATATCGCGGTCGGCGAGCGCATTGCGCAGCTGGTGCTGGTGCCGGTGGTGCAGGCGCACTTCGAGCTGGTACAGGAATTCGACGAAACCCAACGTGGCGCAGGTGGTTTTGGGCACTCCGGCAGTCACTGACCCGGCTGAACCTGGCCGGGTACGTTCGTCCGGCCAGACGCCACCGCATGGCCTTTCAGGATGAAGAATGCGCGAATCTAATCAGCGAGATTTCCCCAGGGGAATCAATGCATTACGAAAGATAAACCATCGAGCTCCCGCTCAGGTGGCACTTTTGCACCACGAACTCTCTGCCGAAAACACCGTCATACCCTTCAGTTTGAGCCTGCCGGTCAGCCACATTATGGCCAGCCTTGCCCCCTTCAGATGGAGTTTCCCCCCGCGATGAGTAACGCAGCCCGAGTAGCCCCGACCTTTCCCGACAGCATCTTTCGCGCCTATGACATCCGTGGCGTAGTACCCAAGACCCTGACCGCCGAAACGGCCTACTGGATTGGCCGCGCCATCGGCGCCCAAAGCCTGGCCCAGGACGAACCCAACGTATCGGTAGGCCGTGACGGCCGCCTGTCCGGCCCGGAGCTGGTGGAACAACTGATCCAGGGCCTGGCAGACAGTGGCTGCCACGTCAGCGACGTCGGCCTGGTGCCTACCCCGGCGCTGTACTACGCGGCCAACGTACTGGCCGGCAAATCCGGCGTGATGCTCACCGGCAGCCACAACCCGTCGGACTACAACGGTTTCAAGATCGTCATCGCTGGTGACACCCTGGCCAACGAACAGATCCAGGCCCTGCACACACGCCTGAAGACCAACGACCTGACCAGCGGCCCCGGCAGCATCACCAAGGTCGACATTCTTCAGCGCTACTCCGACGAAATCACCCGCGACGTCAAACTCGCGCGCCGCCTCAAAGTGGTGGTGGACTGCGGCAACGGCGCGGCCGGCGTGATCGCCCCGCAACTGCTCGAAGCCCTGAACTGCGAAGTGATCCCGCTATTCTGCGAGGTCGACGGCCACTTCCCCAACCACCACCCGGACCCAGGCAAGCCTGAAAACCTGGTGGACCTGATTGCCAAGGTCAAGGAAACCGGCGCCGATGTGGGCCTGGCCTTCGATGGCGACGGCGATCGCGTGGGCGTAGTAACCGAAACCGGTGAGATCGTATTCCCGGACCGCCTGCTGATGCTGTTTGCCCGTGACGTCGTGGCGCGCAACCCCGGTGCCGAGATCATTTTCGACGTCAAATGCACCCGCCGCCTGACCCCGCTGATCAAGGAATACGGCGGTCGTCCGCTAATGTGGAAGACCGGTCACTCGTTGATCAAAAAGAAAATGAAGGAAACCGGCGCCCTGTTGGCCGGCGAAATGAGCGGCCACGTATTCTTCAAGGAACGCTGGTTCGGCTTTGACGACGGTATTTACAGCGCTGCCCGTCTGCTGGAGATCCTCAGCAAGGAAAAATCCACCGCGCAAGGGCTGTTTGAGACCTTCCCGAATGATATTTCTACGCCAGAGATCAATATCCATGTGACCGAAGAGAGCAAATTCAGCATCATTGACGCATTGCACGATGCGCAATGGGGTGAAGGCGCCAACCTGACCTCCATTGATGGTGTGCGAGTCGATTACGCCAAAGGCTGGGGCCTGGTTCGCGCGTCCAACACCACACCGGTGCTGGTGCTGCGTTTCGAGGCGGATACCGAGGCTGAGTTGCAGCGCATCAAGGACGTGTTCCACGCCCAGTTGAAACGTGTTGCCCCTGATCTCCAATTACCGTTCTGATTTTTTGTACCGGAGCCCTGAATGACCCTCGAACGCGAAGCCGCTGCCAACACCGCCAAGGTCCTGTCCGAAGCGCTGCCCTACATTCGACGCTACGTCGGCAAGACGCTGGTGATCAAGTACGGCGGCAATGCCATGGAAAGCGACGAGCTGAAAACCGGCTTTGCCCGCGACATCGTGTTGATGAAAGCCGTAGGGATCAACCCGGTGGTAGTCCACGGTGGCGGCCCGCAGATCGGCGACCTGCTCAAGCGCTTGTCGATCGAGAGTCACTTCATCGATGGCATGCGCGTGACTGACGCACAGACCATGGACGTGGTGGAAATGGTCCTCGGCGGCCAAGTGAACAAGGACATTGTCAACCTGATCAACCGCCACGGCGGCAGCGCCATCGGCCTGACCGGCAAAGACGCGGAGCTGATCCGCGCGAAAAAACTGACCGTTACCCGTCAGACGCCGGAGATGACCCAGCCGGAAATCATCGACATTGGCCAGGTAGGCGAAGTGATCGGCATCAACACCGATCTGCTGAACCTGCTGGTCAAGGGCGACTTCATCCCGGTGATCGCGCCAATTGGCGTGGGCACCAATGGCGAGTCCTACAACATCAACGCCGATCTGGTGGCGGGCAAGGTGGCTGAAGCACTGAAGGCTGAAAAGCTGATGCTGCTGACCAATATTGCTGGCCTGATGGACAAGGAAGGCAAGGTGCTGACCGGCCTGACCACCCAACAGGTGGACGCGCTGATCGCCGACGGCACGATCTACGGCGGCATGCTGCCGAAGATCCGTTGCGCGCTGGAAGCGGTGCAGGGCGGCGTGGGCAGTTCGCTGATCCTGGACGGCCGGGTGCCGAATGCGATCCTGCTGGAAATCTTCACCGACACCGGTGTAGGTACGCTGATCAGCAACCGCAAGCGTCCTTAAACACTAAAAAGCCCCACCCTCTGTAGGAGCGAGCTTGCTCGCGAAAAACGTAAAGGCGCCGCGTTCATCCAGAATAAACGCGTCATCGTTGGCGTTCTTCGCGAGCAAGCTCGCTCCTACAGAGGGTGGGGCTTTTTGTTGTGCGGCGATTACTGGACGCCGAACTGCTCGCGGTACGCGCGCACTGCCGGCAAGTGCTGCTTGAGCTGCGGATCGTCTTCCAGGAACTGCAACACCTGGTTCAACGACACGATACTCACCACCGGGATGCCGAAATCGCGCTCCACTTCCTGGATCGCCGACAATTCACCGTTGCCACGCTCCTGGCGGTTCAGTGCGATCAACACACCGGCAGCCTTGGCGCCGTCCTGGGAGGCGATGATCTGCATCACTTCACGGATGGCGGTACCGGCGGTGATCACATCGTCGATAATCAGCACATCGCCAGTCAGCGGCGCACCCACCAGGCTGCCGCCTTCGCCATGGGCCTTGGCTTCCTTGCGGTTGAAGCACCACGGCAGATCCCGCCCGTGATGCTCAGCCAACGCCACGGCAGTCGCGGCGGCCAGGGGAATGCCCTTGTAGGCCGGACCAAACAAGACATCGAAGGAAATACCGCTTTCAACAATGGCTGCCGCGTAGAAACGACCCAGTTGGGCCAGGGCCGAACCCGAGTTGAACAAGCCTGCATTGAAGAAGTACGGGCTGGTGCGCCCGGACTTGAGGGTGAACTCACCGAAGCGCAAAACCCCGCGATCGATGGCAAAACGAATGAAATCGCGTTGATACGCCTGCATGAAAAAAGCCTCAGATACCACGGATTTAGCTAATTAGGTAGACGGCGTGTATCATACACGCACGCGATTTTTGGGGCCATTTATGCGGATCATCAGTGTGAACGTTAATGGTATTCAGGCTGCAGTCGAGCGTGGTTTGCTCAGTTGGCTGCAAGCCCAGAATGCCGACGTCATCTGCCTGCAGGACACCCGCGCCTCCGCCTTTGAACTGGACGACCCAGCCTTCCAACTGGATGGCTACTTCCTTTATGCCTGCGATGCCGAAGTACCCGCCCAAGGTGGCGTGGCTTTGTACTCGCGGTTGCAACCCAAGGCGGTCATCAGCGGCCTCGGCTTCGAGACAGCCGACCGCTACGGGCGCTACCTGCAAGCCGATTTCGACAAGGTCAGTATCGCGACCTTGCTGCTTCCATCAGGGCAGAACGGCGATGAAGACTTGAACCAGAAGTTCAAGCTAATGGACGATTTCGCCCGTTACCTGGATAAACAGCGACGCAAACGTCGCGAGTACATTTATTGTGGCTCGTTGTACGTGGCGCAACAAAAGCTGGATATCAAGAACTGGCGCGACAGCCAGCAATCCCCTGGCTTCCTGGCGCCGGAACGGGCCTGGATGGACGAGATTGTCGGCAACATGGGCTATGTGGATGCCCTGCGCGAAGTCAGCCGCGAAGGCGACCAGTACAGCTGGTGGCCAGACAATGAACAGGCTGAGATGCTCAACCTGGGCTGGCGCTTCGACTACCAGTTGCTGACCCCAGGCCTGCGTCGGTTCGTACGCAGCGCACGCCTGCCGCGCCAGCCACGCTTCTCGCAGCACGCGCCACTGATCGTGGACTACGACTGGACACTGACCATTTGAGGTCTTTTTCCAGGCACAAAAAAACCGACATCGCTGTCGGTTTTTTTGTGGGCGCTCATTATTTGATCAGGCGCCAGGTCCACGGGTAACGGTAAGCCGTGCCATTGTTGGCCTTGATCCCGCCAATAATTGTCAGCACCAGTGCCGCAACCACCAGGATCAACATCAGCACAAAGCCGATCACCACGAACCCCAGCACCATGCACACCAGCCAGGCGATCGCCACGGTGATCTGGAAATTCAGCGCTTCCTTGCCCTGATCATCGATAAGCGGGTCCATGTCTTTCTTGATCTGCCACAGGATCAGCGGCCCCAAGAGACTGCCGAAGGGGAATACCAACCCCAGGAATGCCGCGAAGTGACACAGCATCGCCCACTGGCGAACTTCCTTGGACGGTGCCGGAACCGGCAACTGGCTGTCACTCATGGCACTTCTCCTTGAAGCGTGTTCAGTCAGCCAGTGCGGCGTTCTGCAGTTCGAAAATCTCAGTCATGCCCTTCTGGGCCAGGGCCAGCATCGCATTCAGGTCGGCCGGCTGGAATGGCGCGCCTTCAGCGGTGCCCTGCACTTCGATAAAACCACCGGTGCTGGTCATGACCACGTTCAGGTCGGTCTCGGCGGCCGAGTCTTCCAGGTAGTCCAGGTCCAGCACAGGCTCGCCCTGGTACATGCCCACCGATACGGCAGCGATCATCTGCTTGAGCGGATCGCCGCCTTTCAGGCCGCCACGCTTCTTGATCACTTTCAGCGCGTCGACCAGAGCGACCATGGCGCCGGTGATGGACGCAGTACGAGTACCGCCGTCGGCCTGGATCACGTCGCAATCGACGTACAGGGTCACGTCGCCCAGCTTGGACATGTCCAACGCTGCACGCAGGGAGCGACCGATCAGGCGCTGGATCTCCAGGGTACGACCGCCTTGCTTGCCACGACTGGCCTCACGCTGGTTACGCTCGCCGGTGGCGCGCGGCAGCATGCCGTATTCGGCGGTCAACCAACCCTGGCCCTGGCCCTTGAGGAAACGTGGCACGCCGTTTTCGACACTGACGGTGCAGATCACCTTGGTATCGCCAAACTCGACCAGTACGGATCCCTCGGCGTGTTTGGTGTAGTTGCGGGTGATGCGGATCGAGCGGAGCTGATCGGCAACGCGACCACTTGGACGTTTCATAGGGGATACCTGTACGAAGGACGAAAAACTGCCGAGCATTATAGAGCCGCGAGCCGATTCGGGGCACTTCTTAAAATCTGGTTACGAATGCTCGGCTTGTGATGCGATGTCAGCACCCGCGTTTGGGGCCTATCGCACCACTGCGCTACACTCCTGCGCCTTCGCAGCCAGTCGGCTCCAATTTATCCATCAGCCCGCTTTCGCGGGACTGCAACGCGAGGTACCTCCATGGTGCACAGCATGACCGCCTTCGCCCGCGTCGAAAAAGCCGGCGCCCAAGGCACCCTGAGCTGGGAACTGCGCTCGGTCAACAGCCGCTACCTGGAACCGCACCTGCGCCTGCCGGAATCGTTCCGCGACCTCGAAGGCGCCGTACGTGAAGCCCTGCGCCAAGGCATCTCACGCGGCAAGCTGGAATGCACCCTGCGCTTTACCGAGGAAACCACCGGCAAGCCACTGCAGGTCGACCGCGACCGCGCCGCGCAACTGGTCGCGGCCGCCGAGACTATCGCCAGCCTGATCCAGCAGCCCGCGGCGCTGAACCCCCTGGAAGTGCTGGCCTGGCCCGGCGTGCTGGTGGCCGATGCCGTCGACCCGCAAGCCCTCAACGCCGAAGCCCTCGCCCTGTTCACTCAGGGCTTGAAGGAGCTCAAGGCCGGCCGCGAGCGCGAAGGCGCCGAACTGGCCCGCCTGATCAACGAGCGCCTGACCTCGATCGAGGAGGATGTGGTCACCCTGCGCGAGCTGGTGCCACAAATGCTGGCGACCCAGCGCCAGAAGGTCCTCGATCGCTTCGCCGACATGAAAGCCGACCTTGACCCGGTGCGCCTGGAGCAGGAAATGGTCCTGCTGGCGCAAAAAAGTGACGTCGCCGAAGAACTCGACCGCCTCAGCACCCACATCCTCGAAGTGCGCCGCGTGCTCAAGTCAGGCGGTGCCGCCGGTCGGCGCCTGGACTTCCTGATGCAGGAACTCAACCGCGAAGCCAATACACTGGGCTCCAAGGCGTTCGACCCACGCAGCACCACCGCTGCGGTCAACCTCAAAGTGTTGATCGAGCAGATGCGCGAACAAGTACAGAATATTGAGTAAGGCAACCTCCATGACCCATAGCACCGGCACCCTTTACATCATTTCCGCCCCTTCGGGCGCAGGCAAGAGCAGCCTGGTCAAGGCCCTGACCGACACCAACGATCAGATCCGCATCTCGGTCTCGCACACCACCCGCGCCATGCGCCCGGGTGAGGTGAACGGCGTGCATTATCACTTCGTCGAGCGCACCGAGTTCGTCAAGATGATCGAGCATGGCGACTTCCTCGAGCGCGCCGAAGTGTTCGGCAACCTCTACGGCACCTCGCAAAGCCACCTGCAGCAAACCCTGGACGAAGGCCACGACCTGATCCTGGAAATCGACTGGCAGGGCGCCGAGCAAGTGCGCCAACTGATGCCCAAGGCGCGCTCGATCTTCATCCTGCCGCCGTCTTTGGAAGCGTTGCACCAGCGCTTGACCAACCGTGGCCAGGACAGCGACGCGATCATCGAAGGCCGCATGCGGGAAGCCGTCAGCGAAATGAGCCACTACGTCGACTATGACTACCTGATCATCAACGACGATTTTGCTCACGCGCTGGACGACTTGAAGGCGATTTTCCGCGCCAATCAGCTCCAGCAAAAACGCCAACAGCAGCGTTTCGGCAAATTACTGGCCGAACTGCTCGGTTGATTGGCTCTTCCCAAAACTGCTGCAGGGGCCTTACATTGGCACTTGTAGCGGTTTTGCGAGGGCCTGCGAAAAATCAGCGCTTCCCTAAACGCTGGTGATTTTTTAAACTGTTTAGTCCGCTCGCCCAGCCGGGCAGCGCGCATCTTGCATTCGCTCCGAGGAATACCATGGCCCGCGTAACCGTTGAAGACTGCCTAGAACACGTGGATAACCGCTTTGAGCTGGTCATGCTCTCTACCAAGCGTGCCCGTCAACTGGCCACTGGCGGCAAAGAGCCCCTGGTCCAGTGGGAAAACGACAAGCCTACCGTTGTAGCCCTGCGTGAAATCGCTGAAGGCCTGATGAGCTACGAGTTCATCGCCAACGCTGAGATCGTTGAAGACGAACCGCTGTTTGCAGCGTTCGAGGACGAGTCCAACGAGGCCGTCTAAACCTATGCCTGGTCGACGTAGCACGGCGCGGGGTCACAGCCAACGGCAGGAGTTCACACTTTGCCGAGCATAGACGCCCTCGCCGATCGCTTATCGGCCTACCTCGGCCCCGACCAGGTCAACCTGGTCCGCCGAGCGTATTTCTACGCCGAACAAGCCCACGACGGCCAACGCCGCCGGAGTGGCGAGGCGTATGTCACCCATCCTCTTGCGGTGGCAAATATTCTTGCCGACATGCACATGGACCATCAGAGCCTGATGGCCGCCATGCTCCATGACGTGATCGAAGACACCGGTATTGCCAAGGAAGCGCTCAGTGCGCAATTTGGCGAAACCGTGGCCGAACTGGTCGATGGGGTCAGCAAACTGACCCAGATGAACTTCGAGACCAAAGCCGAAGCCCAGGCGGAGAACTTCCAGAAGATGGCCATGGCCATGGCCCGGGATATCCGGGTGATCCTGGTCAAGCTGGCCGACCGGCTGCACAACATGCGCACGCTGGAAGTGCTGTCCGGCGAAAAACGCCGGCGCATCGCCAAGGAAACCCTGGAAATCTACGCGCCCATCGCCAACCGGCTGGGCATGCACGCCATTCGCATCGAATTCGAAGACCTCGGCTTCAAGGCCATGCACCCGATGCGTTCGGCGCGCATCTACCAGGCGGTCAAGCGTGCCCGGGGCAACCGCAAGGAAATCGTCAACAAGATCGAAGAATCCCTGAGCCATTGCCTGGCGATCGACGAGATCGAGGGCGAGGTCAGCGGCAGGCAGAAACACATCTACGGCATCTACAAGAAGATGCGCGGCAAGCGCCGGGCGTTCAACGAGATCATGGACGTGTACGCGTTCCGTATCATCGTGGACAAGGTCGATACCTGCTACCGCGTGCTGGGCGCTGTACATAATTTGTACAAGCCCCTGCCGGGCCGCTTCAAGGACTACATCGCGATTCCCAAGGCCAACGGCTATCAGTCGCTGCATACCACGCTGTTTGGTATGCACGGGGTGCCGATCGAGATCCAGATCCGCACTCGGGAAATGGAAGAAATGGCCAACAACGGCATCGCCGCCCATTGGCTGTACAAGTCCAGTGGCGACGAGCAGCCAAAAGGCACCCATGCCCGCGCGCGCCAGTGGGTAAAAGGCGTGCTGGAAATGCAGCAACGTGCCGGCAACTCCCTGGAATTCATTGAAAGCGTGAAGATCGACCTGTTCCCGGACGAGGTCTATGTGTTCACGCCCAAGGGCCGGATCATGGAGCTGCCCAAAGGCTCCACGGCCGTCGACTTCGCCTACGCGGTGCACACCGACGTCGGCAACAGCTGCATCGCCTGCCGCATCAACCGTCGCCTGGCCCCGCTGTCGGAACCGCTGCAAAGCGGCTCCACCGTGGAAATCGTCAGCGCGCCGGGCGCACGGCCAAACCCCGCGTGGCTCAACTTCGTGGTCACTGGCAAGGCGCGCACCCATATTCGCCATGCGCTGAAACTGCAGCGCCGCTCCGAGTCCATCAGCCTGGGCGAACGCCTGCTGAACAAGGTGCTCAATGGTTTCGACAGCGCCCTGGACAAGATCCCGGGTGAGCGTGTTCAAGCGATGCTCCACGAGTACCGCCAGGAAACCATCGAAGACCTGCTGGAAGATATCGGCCTGGGCAACCGCATGGCCTACGTAGTAGCCCGCCGCCTGCTCGGCGAAGGCGAACAGTTGCCGAGCCCGGAGGGTCCGCTGGCGATTCGCGGCACCGAGGGCCTGGTGCTCAGCTATGCCAAGTGCTGCACACCGATCCCGGGCGACCCGATTGTCGGCCACCTGTCGGCGGGCAAAGGCATGGTCGTGCACCTGGACAACTGCCGCAACATCAGCGAAATCCGCCACAACCCGGAAAAATGCATCCAGCTCTCCTGGGCCAAGGATGTCACCGGCGAGTTCAACGTCGAGCTTCGCGTGGAGCTTGAGCACCAGCGTGGCCTGATCGCCCTGCTGGCCAGCAGCGTCAATGCGGCCGACGGCAATATCGAGAAAATCAGCATGGACGAACGCGATGGCCGCATCAGCGTGGTCCAACTGGTGGTCAGCGTGCACGACCGCGTACACCTGGCCCGCGTGATCAAGAAACTGCGCGCCTTGACCGGCGTGATCCGCATCACCCGCATGCGTGCATAGCCCACCTCTTACAAGGAGTCATTCATGACCAAGACTGTTATCACCAGCGATAAAGCCCCGGCCGCCATCGGCACTTACTCCCAGGCGATCAAGGCGGGCAACACCGTCTACATGTCCGGCCAAATCCCGCTGGACCCAAAGACCATGGAACTGGTTGAAGGCTTCGAAGCCCAGACCGTACAGGTCTTCGAAAACCTCAAGTCCGTCGCAGAAGCCGCGGGCGGTTCGTTCAAGGATATCGTCAAGCTGAACATCTTCCTCACCGACCTGAGCCACTTCGCCAAGGTCAACGAGATCATGGGCAAGTACTTCGAACAGCCCTACCCTGCTCGCGCCGCCATTGGCGTCGCAGCGCTGCCAAAAGGCGCGCAGGTTGAGATGGACGCGATCCTGGTCATCGAGTAAAACACCCGGCGCAGCCTCAACCAGGCTGCGCCGACTTCGTTTCAGAAGGATTTCATGATGCGCAAAGCGCTTGTAGCCTCCTCGTTGCTCGCCCTGTTGCTCGGCGGCTGTGCCAGCAATCCCGCCGACCTGGATGTGAGCGGCACCTGGATCAACCAGGTCGCCATCGATGCGGCAGCCAAGGGCGGCCCTTTGCGTGAAGCATTGCAAAGCTATGGTCCGAACCTCGAATGGGAGGTCAACACCAAGGCTTCGCAAGCGCGCTACTACAACGGTTTTGAAGTTGCCGAAGGCAAGTTGCTCGGCGAGCAATCCGGCGCCTGGAGCGTGGACTTCTACGGCAGCACCGCCACCGAACTCAAGCGCAAAAACAAACAACTGCTGCAAACGGCCAACGACAACGAGCCCGAACAGCTGTTCGCCCGCGCCAAAGACCCCGCACCGGAAGGCGCGCCACTGGGCGCCAACTTCGAACGGGCGCTGTACGCGGCCTATATGGGTGGCGACTGGAAGATCACCGACGGCTTCGGAAACGGCGCCACGGTACAGTTCCAGGCTGACGGCAAGGTCGCCGGCCTGCCTGGCGTCGATCGCTACTCACTGTGCCTGGCGGGCGATTGCGCCTCCATGAGCGGCGGCTATGACAGCATCTGGCTGCAACTCAACGGCCAGGGCAACCCCTGGATCTTCGTGCGCAAGGGCAAACAACTGGAAATCTTCCAGGCCGTCAACACCGCACAGACGGATGAAGTGCCCTCGTTTACACCGGGGCCACGGCAGTGGTTGCTCGAGAAACCGTGATACACAACAAAGGAGCCCACCGGCTCCTTTTTCTTTAGCCTGCGCCATTGTTTTCACGCATAAGCGGATGGCCTCATGCACAAGTTACTCGCGCTCAGCCTCAGCCCGTTCCTGCTGGCCGGTTGCTCGCACACGCCGCAATCTGCCGACATCAGCGGACTGTGGATCAACCAGGCCGCTATTGATACCGCCGCCCAAGGTCGTCCATTACTCAAAGCACTGGACGCCAATGGCCTGAATCTGGAATGGAACATCGACGCCCGTGGCGGCAAAGCGTTATTCAGCAATGCATTCGAAGCCGGCGAAGGTCAGCTGCGGTCAAAGGCACCAGGCGTATGGGTTGTCGACTATGACGGCCATGGCACCGACGAACTGCACTGGGATGGCAACCAGCTTATCCAGCAGGCCAAAGCATTTTTTGCCGGCCAAGTGTTCCGGCGCCCGGCCCAGCCAGCCCCCGAGGGTGCAAGGTGGGGTACAACTTTCAGACAGGCACTGAATTCAGCCTACATGGGCGGGAAGTGGAAAATCATTGAAGGCCAAGGCGTCGGCAACAGCGTGGTGTTCAATGCTGATGGCAGCCTGTCCGGACTGGCACAAAATGACCGGTACGAGCTCTGTCTGGGCGGCGATTGCGCCACTCAAGGCGCTGGCAATGACACGCTCTCTCTCGGCAAGGGCGATGTCGCAGACGTATGGATTTTTGTCCGTCACGGCAAGCGGATGGAAATTTTGAACGCGATCAATCATGCCCAACCGGACGAAATTCCCCAACTCGCTCCAGGCCCACGCCAATGGCTGCTGGAACAACAGTGACGAAAAAAGAGCCCTTGTTCGGGTAATGCCAGCCAGTAAGGAGGAACACTGCAACTGTGGCAAGCCCGCTCGCCACAGGTTACTGTTTGCTCGTTCTATCTCTTAACTGACTGGCATTCGCCCTTGGGCTCCTCTGTCAGCGCTGACCTTCGAGAATCGCAGCATACCCCTCGCGATAGGTCGGATAGACCGGCGCCCAGCCCAGCGCCTTGGCCCGCGCATTACTGCATTGCTTGCTGCCCGCGCGGCGCACACTGGCGTCGTCGGCCCATTCGGTCACGCCCAAATAGTCGCGCAACCAACCGACCACCTCCGCCAATGGCGCCGGCGCATCGTCAACACCGATGTAAATCTTCTCCAACGAGCCGCCCTGCTCCACATGCCGCAGCAAAAAGGCCAGCAGGCCCGCCGCGTCATCGACATGAATCCGGTTGCCATATAAAGGCGGATCGATCGCCACGCGATAACCCTGGCGCACTTGGGTCAGCAGCCATTCACGACCCGGGCCATAGATCCCCGTCAACCGCACGACGCTCGCCGGGATACCACTGTTCAGCGCCACTTGCTCAGCTTCCAGCATCACCTGCCCGGAATAGCCTTTCGCCTGGGTCTCGGAGGTTTCATCGACCCACTCGCCATTCTGCTGCCCATACACACTGCTGCTGGATACAAACAACAGATGCTTGGGCTCCTGGCCGTAATCCTTCAGCCACTCCAGTACGTGCTGCAACCCTTGCACATAAGCGGCGCGATAACCGGCCTCATCGTGATCCGTCGCGGCGGCGCAATACACCAGGTAATCCACCCCACCGATTGGCCAGGTGTCAGGGCAATCCTTGTTGAACAGGTCGCCGGCAATGCCAATCACGCCATCGGGCAGGCGCGAAATATCACGCCGCAGGCCATGAACCTCCCATTCCGAGGCGAGCAGTTGGCTGGCCAGCCGACTCCCCACATCGCCACATCCGGCAATCACAACAGAAGGCGCAGACATCACAAAACTCCGAACTGAAAGGTCTAGATTAGCCGTCTCGGTAGACCGGCGGCCAGAAAAAGGGCAAATAAAGTTACTGTATTACTTTTGTTAACAAGAATTACTTGCAATAATAACCGCCCATTTGTCCTCGACCTCGCTCGGTCTGGAAGGACGATCACTCATTTTTTCTCTCAGGTCCGGCCAGCATGACACGTCATACAAACCCCGCTTCGCCAACCAAGCCTCACAGCCCATCCCGCGCCTGGCGTGCGATTGCTGCGTTGCTGTTCAGCGTACTGCTGGCACCGACCGCCGCATTCGCTGATGCCACGGCGCCGGCCACCCCGCCTGCCGCCGAACAGAACGCCGCCCCTGCGGTTGCACCTGCCGCGACACCAGCCGCGACCGATCCGGCAGTGCCAGCCGCTGCCGACGAGTCCGGCGTAGTACTGGAAGAAGACAACACCCTGGGCATGGCCCACGACCTGTCCCCATGGGGCATGTACCAGAATGCTGACGTGGTGGTGAAAGCCGTGATGATCGGCCTGGCCATTGCCTCGATCATTACCTGGACCATCTGGATCGCCAAGGGCTTCGAGCTGCTGGGCGCCAAGCGTCGTCTGCGCACCGAGATCGTCCACCTGAAAAAAGCCACCACCCTCAAGGAAGCCAGTGAAAGCGCGACCCAAAAGGGCACCCTGGCCAATACCCTGGTGCACGACGCGCTGGAAGAAATGCGCCTATCGGCCAACACCCGCGAAAAAGAAGGTATCAAAGAGCGCGTAGCCTTCCGCCTGGAGCGTTTGGTCGCAGCCTGCGGTCGTAACATGAGCAGCGGCACCGGCGTGCTGGCTACCATCGGTTCCACTGCGCCGTTCGTCGGCCTGTTCGGTACCGTGTGGGGCATCATGAACAGCTTCATCGGCATCGCCAAAACCCAGACCACCAACCTTGCCGTCGTTGCCCCCGGCATCGCCGAGGCCCTGCTGGCTACAGCCCTGGGCCTGGTTGCCGCGATTCCTGCGGTGGTGATCTACAACGTCTTCGCCCGTTCGATTGCCGGCTACAAGGCCCAGGTATCGGACGCGTCGGCAGAAGTCCTGCTGCTGGTGAGCCGCGACCTCGACCACCTGCCTACCGAGCGCAGCTCGCAACCGCACATGGTGAAAGTGGGGTAATCGGCCATGGGCCTGCATTTGAATCAAGGCGACGACGAACTCGTCGAGAACCACGAAATCAACGTCACGCCATTCATCGACGTGATGCTGGTGTTGCTGATCATCTTCATGGTGGCGGCACCCCTGGCCACCGTGGACATCAAGGTCGACCTGCCCGCCTCCAGCGCCAAGCCGGCGCCGCGGCCGGAGAAGCCGATCTTCCTCAGCGTCAAGGCGGACCAGCGCCTGTTCCTGGGCGAAGAAGAAGTCAAAGCCGAAACCCTGGGGCCAGTGCTCGATGCCAAGACCCAAGGCAAAAAGGACACGACGATCTTCTTCCAGGCTGATAAAGGCGTGGACTACGGCGACCTGATGAGCGTGATGGATGCCCTGCGGGCGGCCGGCTATCTGAAGGTGGGCCTGGTCGGACTTGAGACGGCAGCCAAGAAATGATCACGACGCGCCACAAACTGACGCGTTATGGCACCAGCCTCGCCGTCGTGCTGGGCGTGCACGCCATCGCGATTGCCATCGCACTCCACTGGTCGGCACCGCGCCAGGTGCTGCTGCCACCGGCAGCCATGGTCATTGACCTGGCACCCGCGCCAGCGCCACCACCGCCAGCGCCGCCGAAAGTGGTGACGCCGCCGCAACCGCCTGCCCCGGTGGAAGAGTTGCCGCTGCCAAAACTGGCCGAGGCGCCCAAGCCGACGATCCAGGTGCCCAAGCCGGTCAAGCCCAAGCCCAAACCCCAGCCGCCCAAGCCGGTGGAGAAGAAGCCCGAGCCACCCAAGGAAAAACCTTCCGAGGACCCACCGAGCGAATCGCCACAGACCAACGCTCCGGCGGAAAAATCGGCCCAGCCGGTTCCTGGCCCATCGCCGCAACAGGTGGCCGCCAAGGCGTCCTGGGAAGGCACCCTGCTGGCGCACTTGCAGAAGTACAAGAAGTACCCGCCGGGCGCCCAGGCCCGAGGCAAGGAAGGCCTGAACCGCTTGCGCTTCGTGGTGGATGCCGATGGCAACGTGCTGTCCTATGAGCTGGTGGGCCGCTCCGGCAACGCCGACCTGGACCGTGCGACCCTGGACATGATCCGTCGTGCCCAGCCACTGCCCAAGCCACCGGCCGACATGTTGAAAGGCGGCAGCATCGAGATCGTTGCGCCGTTCGTTTACAACATCGAAAAACGTCGCCGGTAATCCTCACCGTGGGCACTCTAGGGTGCCCACGGCTGCTGCTCCCTCCCCCGCGCATTGCCGCAACCTGAACCAGGGTTGAACAGCCTGCGACCTATCTCCATCTTCACTTGTAACATTTAAATACAAAGCCAATTATCCGCGAATCGTTCTCATTAGCGGACATTCGGCATGCCCACTCTTGCCCGGCTGGCTCTCCTCCTGCTGGCTTTTCCCGTCGTTGCGCAGGCGGATCAACTGGTCACCCTGGTCATTCAAAACCACACCTTCAGCCCCTCAAGTTTCGAGGTGCCGGCCGGTGAGCGCTTTCGCATTCAACTCACCAGCCACGACGAAAGCGTCGATGAGTTCGAAAGCTATGACATGAAATTCGAAAAAATCATCGTCCCCGGCAACACCGTGACGGTGTTCGCCGGCCCGCTGCATCCCGGCACTTACACCTTCTTCGATGACTACCACCCCGACCAGGCCAAAGGCACGGTCACTGCCGTCGAGGCCAAGGAGTAAGCCATGCTGGCCTGTCTGTTGATCGTGTTTCGAGAAGTGCTGGAAGCCGGGATTGTGGTGGGGATCGTGATGGCCGCCACCCAGGGCCTGGCGCGGCGCGGGCTGTTTATCGGCGGCGGGATCGCAGCCGGCGTACTGGGCGCGGGGATCCTCGCACTCTTTACCGGCGCAATCACCCAGGCACTCCAGGGCTTTGGCCAGGAGATTTTCAACGCAGCCATTCTGGTGGTCGCCGTGGTCATGCTGGGCTGGCACAACCTGTGGATGGCCAGCCATGGTCGCGAGTTGGCCACCCAACTGCGCAGCGCCAGCAATGCGGTACTCAACGGCGAAAAATCACTCTGGGCGCTGGCCGTGGTGATCACCGTGGCGGTGCTGCGCGAAGGCTCGGAAATCGTGCTGTTCCTCTATGGCATCGCCGCGTCGAGCCAGGCAGACCCACTGTCGATGCTGGCCGGTGGCGTGCTCGGCATCGCCGCCGGCGCCGCGCTGTCCTGGCTGATGTACCGCGGCCTGGTCGCCATCAGCCTCAAGCGTCTGTTTTCGATTACCGGTTGGATGATCGCCTTGCTCGCCGCCGGCATGGCGGGGCGGGCGGCCGCGATCCTCGCCGGTATCGACCTGATCCCCGCCTGGGGCTACCAACTCTGGGACACGTCCTGGCTGGTCTCCGACGCCAGCCTCACCGGCCGCGCCTTGACCGCGCTGGTGGGCTACACCGACCGGCCGCTGGGCGTCCAACTGGTCGCCTGGTCCGTCACCCTTGCGCTCCTGGTGCTGGGTAACCGCTTGCTGCATTCACGCCCGACGCAATCACGTTAACTGCCTCAAGGAGCCACGCCATGAAACACCTGCGCAACCCCTTGGCCACCGCACTGGTACTTGTCAGCGCCCTGGCCGCCTCAACCCTGACCCAAGCCCGCGAGTACCCGATTGGCGGGCCCGTCCAGGTCAACGACATGGAAATCGCCTCCTCCTACCTGGTGGGCATCGAAATGGCCCCCATGCCACCGGGCATGGTGATGAGCAAGGATTCGGTGCACCTTGAAACGGATGTGCATGCCACCGCCGACAACAAATACGGCCTGTCCAATGGCGAGTGGGTGCCCTACCTGACCATCACCTACTCGCTGGTCAAGCAGGGTTCGCCCGACTACAAGGAAATCGGCACGCTGCTGCCGATGGTGGCCAAAGACGGCGCCCACTACGCCAACAACGTGAAAATGGACGGCCCCGGCACCTACACTGTGGTACTGCGCTACGAAAGCCCGCAGATCAAAGGTTTCTTCCACCACGTGGACAAGGAAACCGGCGTACCGGAATGGTGGGGGCCGTTCACCAAAACCTTCACCTTCAAATACCCGCAAAGCTGAAAGCATGAACGCGACACCTGATTACCAGGTGTCGTAAACCCCATCCTCTCTGATAACGTGCGTCTATCGATTGCAGCCGGTATGCTTGGCTTGCAACCTCATGGACGCCCGCTATGACTCTTACAGAATTACGCTACATCGTGACCCTCGCCCAAGAACAACACTTCGGCCACGCGGCCGAGCGTTGCCACGTCAGCCAGCCGACGCTATCGGTGGGCGTGAAGAAGCTTGAAGACGAACTCGGTGTGCTGATTTTCGAGCGCAGCAAAAGCGCCGTGCGCCTGACCCCGGTGGGTGAAGGCATTGTTGCCCAGGCCCAGAAGGTCCTGGAACAAGCGCAAAGCATTCGCGAACTGGCCCAGGCCGGCAAGAACCAGCTGACCGCACCGCTGAAAGTCGGCGCCATCTACACCGTCGGCCCCTACCTGTTCCCGCACTTGATTCCGCAACTGCACCGCGTCGCGCCGCAGATGCCGCTGTATATCGAAGAAAACTTCACCCACGTGCTACGCGACAAACTGCGCAACGGCGAGCTGGACGCGATCATCATTGCCCTGCCGTTCAACGAGGCGGACGTGCTCACCCTGCCGCTCTACGACGAGCCGTTCTACGTATTGATGCCGGCCTCGCACCCGTGGACGCAAAAAGACACCATCGACGCGGCCCTGCTCAACGACAAGAGCCTGCTGCTGCTCGGTGAGGGCCACTGCTTCCGCGACCAAGTGCTGGAAGCCTGCCCGACCAAGGGCAACGACGGCGCCAAGCACACCACGGTGGAATCCAGCTCCCTGGAAACCATTCGCCACATGGTCGCTTCCGGCCTCGGCATCTCGATCCTGCCGCTGTCGGCGGTGGACAGCCATCACTACGCCCCCGGCGTGATCGAAGTGCGCCCACTCACGCCACCGGTGCCGTTCCGCACCGTGGCAATCGCCTGGCGCGCCAGTTTCCCGCGGCCCAAAGCCATCGAGATCCTCGCTGACTCGATCCGCCTGTGCTCGGTGGCCAAGCCGCCTGCCGCGAGCTAAGCAACGGTATGACAGAGCTGTCGCAGGTGCCAGTGACGGCACTCAAGGGTGTCGGTGAAGCCATGGCCGAGAAGCTGGCCAAGGTCGGCCTGGAGAACCTCCAGGACGTGCTGTTCCACCTGCCCCTGCGCTATCAGGATCGCACCCGCGTAGTGCCCATCGGCCACTTGCGGCCTGGACAGGACGCAGTGGTCGAAGGCACCGTCAGCGGCGCCGACGTGGTCATGGGCAAGCGCCGCAGCCTGGTGGTGCGCCTGCAGGACGGCACCGGTGGCCTGAGCCTGCGCTTCTACCATTTCAGCAACGCGCAGAAGGAAGGCCTCAAGCGCGGCACCCGCGTGCGCTGCTACGGCGAGGCGCGGCCCGGCGCTTCTGGCCTGGAAATCTATCATCCGGAATACCGCGCCATTACCGGCGACGAGCCACCGCCGGTCGACACCACGCTCACACCGATCTACCCGTTGACCGAAGGCCTGACCCAACAGCGCCTGCGCCAACTGTGCATGCAGACCCTGACGATGCTCGGCCCCACCAGCCTGCCCGACTGGCTGCCCCAGGAGCTGGCGCGCGACTACCAGCTGGCGCCGCTGGCTGATGCGATTCGCTACCTGCACCACCCACCGGCCGACGCCGATGTCGACGAATTGGCCCTGGGTCATCACTGGGCCCAGCATCGCCTGGCGTTCGAAGAGCTGCTGACCCACCAACTGTCCCAACAGCGCCTACGCGAAAGCATGCGCTCCCTGCGCGCACCAGCGATGCCCAAGGCCACGCGCCTGCCTGCGCAGTACCTGGCCAACCTCGGCTTTGCGCCGACCGGCGCCCAGCAGCGCGTGGGCAATGAAATCGCCTACGACTTGAGCCAGAAGGAGCCCATGCTGCGGCTGATCCAGGGCGACGTGGGCGCAGGCAAGACCGTGGTTGCCGCCCTCGCCGCCTTGCAGGCCCTGGAAGCCGGGTACCAAGTCGCGCTGATGGCGCCCACCGAGATCCTCGCCGAGCAGCACTTCATCACCTTCAAGCGCTGGCTCGAACCCCTGGGCCTGGAAGTGGCATGGCTGGCGGGCAAGCTCAAGGGCAAGAACCGCGCAGCCGCCCTCGAACAGATCGCCGCCGGCGCACCGATGGTGGTGGGTACCCACGCGCTGTTCCAGGACGAAGTGACGTTCAAGAACCTGGCCCTGGTGATCATCGACGAACAACACCGTTTCGGCGTGCAACAACGCCTGGCCCTGCGTCAGAAAGGCGTGGGCGGCCGCATGAGCCCGCACCAACTGATCATGACCGCCACGCCGATCCCGCGCACCCTGGCCATGAGTGCCTACGCCGACCTCGACACCTCGATCCTTGACGAACTGCCTCCCGGCCGAACCCCGGTCAACACCGTGCTGGTCACCGACACCCGCCGCGTGGAAGTGATCGAGCGCGTGCGTGGCGCCTGTGCCGAAGGGCGCCAGGCGTACTGGGTGTGCACGTTGATTGAAGAATCCGAAGAGCTGACCTGCCAGGCCGCCGAGACCACGTATGAAGACCTCACCAGCGCCCTCGGCGAGCTCAAGGTCGGGCTGATCCACGGCCGCATGAAGCCGGCAGAGAAAGCTGCGGTGATGGCCGAATTCAAGGCCGGCAACCTGCAACTGCTGGTGGCCACCACGGTCATCGAAGTCGGTGTGGACGTGCCCAACGCCAGCCTGATGATCATCGAAAACCCCGAGCGCCTGGGCCTGGCGCAACTGCACCAGTTGCGCGGCCGCGTCGGCCGGGGCAGCGCCGCCAGCCACTGTGTGCTGCTCTACCACCCTCCACTGTCGCAGATCGGTCGTCAGCGCCTGGGCATCATGCGTGAAACCAACGACGGTTTTGTCATTGCCGAGAAAGACCTCGAACTGCGCGGCCCCGGCGAGATGCTCGGTACCCGCCAGACCGGCCTGCTGCAATTCAAGGTCGCCGACCTGATGCGCGACGCCGACCTGCTGCCCGCTGTGCGCGATGCGGCGCAAGCGCTGCTGGAGCGCTGGCCGCATCACGTCAGCCCGCTGCTGGATCGCTGGCTTCGCCATGGGCAGCAATACGGCCAAGTGTGACGCCTGACTCACTTATCCGACCTACAGTTGTATCAAGCTGGTTATACTTCGTTGACTGTAAGAAATTGGATCAGGCCATGTCAGAAGTTGCCCTCGCCACAACCCCACTGACCGCCCCGCCGGTTATTCGGGCGTTGCTTGCAAAACTCGCCATCAGCTACACGGAAGTCGCCGAACAACCGGGCCTGAATCCTGCGCAAAAGGTCCAGGCGGTGTTGCTGGAAGATGCCGTGGGCGCACTGATGGTGCTGTTCCCACAGAGCCAGTTGCTCGACCTCAACCGCCTCACCGAACTCACCGGGCGTCGCCTCACGGCGGTATCACCGGATCGCGTCAAACGCATGCTGGGCAAGCACGACCTGAGCCTGTTGCCGGGCCTGCCACCACTGACCAGTTCACCGTGCCTGTACGAAGGCAGCCTGCTCAACGAACCCAGCCTGCTGGTGCATTCAGGCGAAGCCGGGGTATTGCTGGAAATCTCCAGCGAAGCCTTCAAGACCATGCTCACCAAGGCCAGCGCCGGCCAGTTCGGTGAGCCGCTGAGCAACATCCGCCCCAACCTCGACCGCCCCAATGATGACCGCGAGGAAATCACCCAAGCGATGCAGGCGTTCACGGCCCGCCGCATCCAGCAACGCCTGGAAGCGACCATCGAGATTCCGCCGCTGGCTGACACCGCGCAGAAGATCATCAAGCTGCGCGTCGACCCCAATGCGACCATCGACGATATCACCGGCGTGGTGGAAACCGACCCGGCCCTGGCCGCCCAGGTGGTCAGTTGGGCCGCATCGCCCTACTACGCCTCGCCGGGCAAGATCCGTTCGGTGGAAGACGCCATCGTGCGGGTGCTGGGCTTTGACCTGGTGATCAACCTGGCGCTTGGCCTGGCCCTGGGCAAAACCCTGAGCCTGCCCAAGGACCACCCGCACCAGGCTACGCCGTACTGGCACCAATCGATCTACACCGCCGCCGTGATCGAAGGCCTGACCCGTGCCATGCCACGCGCCCAGCGCCCCGAAGCCGGCCTGACCTACCTGGCCGGCTTGCTGCACAACTTCGGCTACCTGCTGCTGGCCCATGTGTTCCCGCCGCATTTCTCGCTGATCTGCCGGCACCTGGAGGTCAACCCGCACCTGTGCCACAGCTATGTCGAGCAGCATCTGCTGGGCATCAGCCGCGAGCAGATCGGCGCCTGGCTGATGCGCTACTGGGACATGCCGGACGAACTGTCCACCGCCCTGCGCTTCCAGCACGACCCGACCTACGACGGCCAGTATGCCGAGTACCCGAACCTGGTATGCCTGGCCGTGCGCCTGTTGCGCAGCCGTGGCATTGGTTCCGGCCCGGATGAAACGATCCCGGATGTGCTGCTCGAGCGCCTGGGCTTGAGCCGTGACAAGGCCGAGGAAGTGGTGGGCAAAGTGCTGGATGCCGAAGTGCTGTTGCGCGAATTGGCGTCCCAGTTCAGCCAGGGCTGAATCGGTAGCTTGTCAGATCGCTATCGGGGGCAAGTCCCCTCCCACATTTTGATCTGCGAACTGAAGTGCGCCCCAGAAGTTGGACACCCATCCAATTTCTGGGGCGTTTTCATGAGCAAGTACACCACGCAGTTCAAGCTATCTGCCATCACCGCTTTCCTTGAGCGAGGCCGAGGGTTTCGCCGGGTCGCCGCTCAATTTCAAATGGACCCCACCTTGCTTCGTCGTTGGGTCGAGGCTTATCGATTACACGGTGAGGCCAGCTTGAGCAGTACCGGCCAGCGTTACAGTGCCTTGTTCAAGTTCTCTGTTCTACGGTGCATGTGGGATGACTCCCTTTCCTTGCGCCGCGCAGCGGCGCTTTTCAACTTGGGGGATTCCACTCAGGTGGGCAGATGGCAACAGCAGTATTACAGTGGCGGTATTGAAGCCCTGGAGTCAGGGAAAAGAGGACTGAGCACCGCTATGCCTAAACCACCTGCTAAACCACGCAAAACCGCTGCCCCACTCACCAGCCCTGAGCCTGAGCACAAGACGTTACTTGATGAGCTCCAATACCTACGGATGGAGAACGCTTATCTAAAAAAGCTTGGGGAGTTAGGCGAGGCGGTGATGAGGCGGGAGAAAGAACAGAAGAAAAAGCCCGATTAGTCAGTGAGCTTAAGCAACACTTTCCCTTGCGTGACTTGCTCAAGCTAGTGAGCCTTGCGCGAAGTACGTACTACTACCAACTCAAGGCGATGGGCGTTGCGGACCGACTTTCCTCGATCAAAGCTTCTATCCAGACCATCCAAAACGAGCATAAGGGCCGCTTTGGTTACCGTCGGATGACGCTAGAACTACGTAAAGAAAGATCGCTGATCAACGGTAAAACGGTACGACGACTGATGGGGGAGCTGGGTCTGAAATGCACGGTGCGGCCTAAGAAATACAGGTCGTATAAAGGGCCGATGGGCGAAGTGTCGCCCAACACCTTGGCTCGTCAGTTCGAGGCTGAGCAACCGAATCAGAAATGGGTGACGGATGTCACCGAGTTCAAAGTGGCCGGCAAAAAGCTGTACTTGTCCCCAGTTTTGGACTTGTACAACGGAGAAATCGTGGCCTATCAGACGGCAATACGTCCCCAATATGCCTTGGTGGGCGAGATGCTGGAAAAAGCTATTGAAGGCTTACCTGAGGGCGGCAAGCCAATGCTGCATTCAGATCAAGGCTGGCACTATCGATATCCAAAGTACCGGGAGAGGCTAGAAAAAGCAGGGCTGGAGCAAAGCATGTCACGCAAAGGAAACTGCCATGACAACGCCACAATGGAGAGTTTCTTCGGCACGCTGAAGTCAGAGTTCTACTATCGGGAAAGCTTTGAAAGCGTGGAGCAGTTGCAAGCGGGGCTGGATGAGTACATCCATTACTACAACCATAAGCGAATCAAAGTGAAGCTTGGCGGACTGAGCCCTGTAGCGTACAGGACCCGGTCCGCTGTAGCCTAACCAACAGCTGTCCAGCTTTTGGGGCGCACTTCAAAGCCAGTTGCTAAAGCCGCTGCTGCAAAACCAGCCGCTAAGCCAGCTGCTAAAGCCACTGCTGCAAAACCAGCCGCCAAGCCAGTTGCTAAAACTGCTGCTGCAAAACCAGCCGCCAAGCCAGTCGCTAAAGCCGCTGCTGCAAAACCAGCTGCCAAGCCAGTTGCTAAAGCCGCTGCTGCGAAACCAGCCGCCAAGCCGGCCGTTAAAGCCGCTGCCGCGAAACCCGCTGCTGCCAAGCCTGCACCGGCCAAGCCAACGGCTCCAGCAGCGCCTGCTGCTAGCCCGGCAGCGACCACCGCTCCAACCGCATCGGCCAGCAGCACCCCTGCACCGGTAGCGCCAAGCACCACCCCAACCAGCGCTTCCTAAGTGCCGGTGACTTCGACGCGCAGCTGCTGCAGCGCGTCGGGGTCAAGGTTGGCGGCATCCTCAGTCGCCAGTCTTTCCAACCATTGCGGTTGACCCACGCCATCACCCGCCTGCCATCCCAGAACCAACGCCTCCAGGCGTGCCAGCAACTGTCGCTCGGCATCCAGCTCCAGGGCCTTGACCCGTTCCCGCAATGCCGCCAATGATTCATCCTGCTGTGCCAGCTCTCGCCATTGCACCCGCACCCGACGCAAGGGTTCGATGACCTGCATCTGCCAAGGCCGGGCAATTTGTTGCAGTGCCTGCACGCGCTCGGGTACACACCCTACACCTCGTTGTTCCAGCCAGGCCCCGCAGAGCAACAGGCACACATCCGCTCCTTGTTCCTGGAGGCGCAGGCACGCGGCCTCCACGCCCGGGCGGGTGTAAGTCGAGAGGGCAAAGCTCCACAGGTCAGCACACATATTCACACCCAAGCCAGCGGCCTGCGAAGCTGGTAGACTCCGCCGCCATTATGATCCGACTTCAAAGCCTAACATTACAGCGTGGCCCGCAACGTCTTCTCGAAGACGCCGAGCTGACCCTGCACGCCGGTCACAAAGCCGGCCTGATCGGTGCCAACGGCGCCGGCAAATCCACGTTGTTCGCCCTGTTGCTGGGTGAGCTGACCCCGGATTCCGGGGACTGCCTGCTGCCGGCCGACTGGCGCATCGCCCATATGCGCCAGGAGATCGACACCCTGGACCGCATTGCGATCGACTACGTGCTCGATGGCGACCTGCGCCTGCGCCAGGTTCAGCACGACCTGGCCGAGGCCGAGAAAGCCCAGGACGGTGCCGCCCAGGCGCGCCTGCACTCGGAACTCGACAGTGCCGACGGTTACACCGCCGACGCCCGCGCGCGCAAGATGCTGGCCGGCCTTGGCTTTACCAACGAGCAGATGGACCGCCCGGTCGCTGACTTTTCCGGCGGCTGGCGCATGCGCCTGAACCTGGCCCAGGCGCTGATGTGCCCCTCGGACCTGTTGCTGCTCGATGAGCCGACCAACCACTTGGACCTCGATGCAATCCTGTGGCTGGAGGACTTCCTCAAGAACTACCAAGGCACCTTGCTGCTGATTTCCCACGACCGGGATTTCCTCGACGCCGTGGTCGACAACATCGCCCACGTCGAACAGAAGAAAATCACCCTTTACCGGGGTGGCTACACCGCGTTCGAACGCGCCCGTGCCGAGCGCCTGGCCCAGCAGCAACAAGCCTACGAGAAGCAGCAGGCGCAGCGTGCGCACATGGAAAGCTACATCGCTCGGTTCAAGGCCCAGGCCACCAAGGCCCGCCAGGCCCAGAGCCGGATCAAGGCACTGGAGCGCATGGAAGAGCTGTCGGCGGCCCACGTCGATTCGCCCTTTGATTTTGTGTTCCGCGAATCGGTGAAAATCTCCAGCCCACTGCTCGACCTCTCGGATGCGCGCCTGGGCTATGGCGACAAAACCATCCTCGAGAAGGTCAAGCTGCAGCTCACGCCGGGCGCACGCATCGGTTTGCTCGGGCCTAACGGCGCGGGCAAGTCGACGCTGATCAAGAACCTCTCGGGTGAGCTGCAGCCCCTGGCCGGCCGCCTGACCCGTGGCGAGAACCTGGTAGTGGGCTACTTCGCCCAGCATCAGTTGGACTCCCTCGATGCCAAGGCTAGCCCGTTGCTGCACCTGCAGCGCCTGGCACCGACCGAGCGCGAGCAGACCTTGCGCGATTTCCTCGGCGGGTTCGACTTCCGTGGCGCACGGATCGATGAGCCCGTGTTGAACTTCTCCGGTGGCGAAAAGGCTCGCCTGGCCCTGGCGTTGATCGCTTGGGACCGACCGAACCTGTTGCTGCTCGACGAGCCCACCAACCACCTAGATCTGGAGATGCGCCTGGCGTTGACCATGGCCCTGCAGGAATTCAGCGGTGCGGTACTGGTGGTGTCTCACGATCGCCACTTGCTCAAGAGCACCACGGACAACTTCCTGCTGGTGGCCGATGGCAAAGTCGAAGAGTTCGATGGCGACCTGGACGACTATGCGCGCTGGCTGACGGATTACCGCCTGCGCAACGCACCGGTCAGCAACACCCCGGTCAACCCGGACAAGACCGACAAGAAAGCCCAGCGCCAGGCCGCTGCCGCGCTGCGCCAGCAGTTGGCGCCGCACAAACGCGAGGCCGACAAGCTGGAAGCCGAGCTGGGCAAGGTCCATGAACGCCTGGCCAAAATCGAAGCCAGCCTGGGCGACAGTGCCGTGTATGAAGCGGCCCGCAAGGACGAACTGCGCGACCTGCTGGCCGAGCAGGCCAAGCTCAAGGTCCGTGAAGGGCAACTGGAGGAAAGCTGGATGGAAGCCCTCGAACTGCTCGAAAGCCTGCAAGCGGAGCTGGAGGCGCTGTCCTGATGGATACGTTGCAGCTGCCGTTCCCGGCGCAATGGGTCGAGCCGGTGTGGATCGGTGTGCAAATCCTGCTGATCCTGCTGGCCGGCTACCTTGCCCAGCGCTTTGTCGCAAAAGGCCTGACCCGCCTGGGTGAGCGTTACCCGTTCCCGCCACAATTGCTGATGCCGCTGCGCGGCGGCTTGCGCTGGCTGATCATGGGCAGCGCGCTGATCTTTGTGTTGGAGCGCCTGGGCGTTTCCGCCACGGTGTTGTGGACGGCACTGTCGGGGTTTGTGGCGGTGGCGGCGGTGGCGTTCTTTGCCATGTGGTCGGTGTTGTCCAACCTGCTGTGCGCGATCCTGATTTTCACGGTCGGGCCGTTTCGTCTCGGTGATATCGTCGAGCTGGTAGACACCGTCGACAAGCCCGGCGTGAAAGGCCGGGTGGTGGCGATCAACCTGCTCTACACCACGCTGATCGAGGTCGAGGAAGCAGGGACCGGCAGCGCAGTGGTGCAGGTGCCCAACAGCTTGTTCTTCCAGCGTTCGGTACGACGTTGGCGCGATACAAGCGTCTCACCTCTGTAGGAGCGAGCTTGCTCGCGAAGAACGTGAACGATACCGCGGGGAGCCTGACGCCCAGCGGCGCCTCTTGGCTTTTCGCGAGCAAGCTCGCTCCTGCAAGAAATCTATAGCCATTCCTTGGTCGTCGGAGTTAGCTTAAGGCACAACAATCGCTGACTCTTTCCCGAGGTGTGTAATGGCACTCGACACATGGCTGGCCTTTTTCCTGGCCAGTTGGATCATCTCCCTTTCTCCTGGCGCTGGCGCCATCGCCTCGATGTCCAGTGGCTTGCAATACGGTTTCCTGCGCGGTTACTGGAATGCCATTGGCCTGCAACTGGGCCTGGCGATGCAGATTGCGGTCGTTGCTTGCGGCCTGGGTGCCATTCTGGCGACATCTTCCACCGCCTTCTATGCGATCAAATGGTTTGGCGTGGCGTACCTGGTGTACCTGGCCGTCAAGCAATGGCGTGCGCTGCCCATGGACATGACCGATGACGCGGCGGTGCGCCCGATCGGCAAGTCGATGGCGATGATGTTCCGGGGTTTTCTGGTTAACGCCAGCAACCCCAAGGCGCTGGTGTTCATGCTCGCGGTGCTGCCGCAATTCGTGAACCCGCAGGCGCCGCTGTTGATCCAGTACCTGATCCTGGGTGCGACGATGATCAGCGTCGATATGATCGTGATGGCGGGGTATACGGGGTTGGCGTCGAAGGTGTTGCGGTTGTTGCGCACGCCTAAGCAGCAGAAGCGTATGAACCGCACGTTTGCCGGGTTGTTCGTAGGGGCTGCCGGCTTCCTCGCCAGCCTTCACCGCGCCACGGCATAACTGACGAAACCGAATCAAAACTGTGGGAGGGGGCAAGTCGAATCGTCGCACCGCCCCTCCCACATTAGTTTTGCGGTGTGTGTGAATAGGGCGTCAGCGCAGGATCTTCGGCGCTTCATCCCTTGGCAGGTTGTTGCGCAACACCGGCTGACCGGGGTCTTGATACTCTCCGCCCAGTTGCTCCGCCAACTGCCGCGCCACATCTTCACCCAGCGCTTTCGACACCTCCTTCACCACACGCGGCCGGTTCAGGCTTACGCGCACATCACGGCTGTTCACCAGCTTGGTGTCCTGGCCCTCACCCATGGCGGTGAACGCCGAGGTGATTTCGAAAGTGCGGGTGTTGATCAGGCTGAAATCCGCCACCAGTGTCAGGCCCAGCACCGCCGAGTAACTGTTGGTGTGGTCCAGGGCGTTGATGTCCTGGGTGAAGTCGATGTCTGACAGCGTGCCGAACAGCACGTAGTCCGCACCCTTGAAGTTGCCGGCCTTGATGCGTTTGATCACATCGTAGACGTCTGCCTTGGCGTCGGCCGTGTAAGGCGTGCCCTGCACCAGTTGGAACTGGCGCGACTTGAGGATCTCGCCCTTGATGTCACCGCTGAATTTACGCAGCTCGGTCTGTTCGATGTAGCGGGTGCGGCTTTCGTACTCGCTGTAGTTTGACGCGCCACTGGCGTGGTAAGCGCCGGCCTGGAAGTTGTTGCTGGCCGAGACCTGGTGAATGTACTCCTCGACCTGTGCCTCATAGGCCAGGTCGGTCACCGCGATCTTCGGCGCGGCCGATGCGCCAAAGGCGCACAGCAGGCTGATCATGCCGATCCATGCACGCATTGCTTAGCGCTCCGTGGTCTTGCGGATTTCTTTTTCGTCCATCCATTCGGCCAGGCCGCTCTCGACGTCGATCAGTTGCAGGCTGAACTTGTAGAACACGTCCTTGTAGTCCGAGCTGCGCTTGACGATGGAGCTGATCGAGCCTTCCAGGCGGTACTTGGCGGCGACCATATTGCCGGTCTTGCTCACGGTGGATTTCTTGTACAGGCCGCTCTGGTTCTGCAGCTTGAGTTGGTCGACCTGGCTTTGCATATCGGTGTTGTCGCTGGCGAACCGCGCGGTGCCGGTCTTCATCAGCTGGGTCTTGATCGACGTAGTGATCTCGCGGGTATCGATGTACTCGCTGGTCTTGTTCTTCACGTCATACACCTGCACTACCGGGCGCCCCTGGAGGATGCCGGACTGGGCCAGGGAGCGGGTCATGCTCTCGGCGATCATCTGCAGGTCGGTGGAACCGAATTCGTTGGTCACCAGTTCCACAGCCTTGGTATCGCCGTAGCTGATGTTTTTGCCGCCCAATACCGGTGAAGTATTGGCGCAGCCGCTGGCCAGGACGGCGACCACGGCGAGCATCGAGAAGCGTGCAAACATGGGGATATCTCTCTGTAAGCGGAGGGAGGAGGGCTTCAAGGCGTCTTCACTTCAAGACGGAAGTCCGCCGCCTGGGGCAAATTGGCGATGGCCGGCAGGAACGTGGCCTGGTTGGCGTACAGATTCAGCACCTTCCAGGTCTCTTCATCGCCTACCGGGAAACCGTCGGCGCCCAGCCAGGCGAAGCGGTAATACATCATCTGGTTGCTGCTGGTGATGTTGCTCAACTGCACCTTGGCCGTTAGAAAACCGTTCTCGCGGGCGACGCGGATGGCACCGACGGCGATGCCCTTGAACTTGCCCATCACCACGATCTTGCTGGCGGCACTGCCGGGTGCCGGGGGCGGCGGGGTCGCGCAGCCGGCGAGCAGGACCAGCGCCAAGGCGCCGAGGATGAAATGACGCATAGCGCGCTCCTTAGGGTTGTTTGAGGGTGGCGATAGCCTGGGGTTGAGTGCTCGGGACCACATGGGCCGCGAGGCCGCCGGCGAACACCTGGTTGCCGACTACGCGCAGGGTGATCACCTGGTAGCGCTGATCGGCCTTGATCGTCACCAGCGTGCCGCCCAGGGCGTTGGGCAGGCTGACCTGGTGCTCGCCATGCTTGAGGCGCAGGCGCGTGACTTGGGTCATATCCGGCAAGGTGCGCCAGGTCCGGGTGTCGGCGCCTTCGGCCACGGCCGAAGCAATACCCAGCACCAGGCCCGCCATGGGGTTGGTCTTGTTCAGGTTGTTTTGCGCCACGCCACGGCTGATCGCGCGCACGGTGGTGCGCAGGATGATCCCCGGCATGTCGTCACGCAGTGCGCGACGGGACATCGCGGTGGTGCTGTTGAGCGCGGTGAGGTTCTGCTGCCGCCCGTCGACACCGATTTGGGCGAAGGCCGGAGTGGAGGTGTCTGCCTTGATCACCGGGAACGACAGTGGGGTGATCACCAGGTTGCCGTTGATCGGTATCGGCAAGGGCAGGCGGATCGAATCGCGGGCCGGTGCCAGGCCGCTTTGGACCACGATCAGCACGTCGGTTTCATCGGCGCCGACCTTGGATTTATCCAGGTCCAGCAAGGCCTGTTCCAGCAGCGGGGTATTGGGGCGCAACTCGGCCGCCTTGCGATAACCCGGTGCGGCCAGGTCTTTTTCACCCAGGGCTTCGTAGACGAACCCGGCGAGGTAATGGCTGAACGCACTCTGGTAGCTGTTCTTCAGGCCGACCACTTCGGGAGCGTCCAGGGCTTGCACCGGATAGCCGCGCAGGTCCTTGATCTGGGTGGTCACGCCCTGGCGCTCGGCTTCGTCTTCGCGCTTGAGGTACTCCTTGTCGCGCAGGTCGGCGATCACGGCTTCGCGTTCGTGGGTCTTCTTGATCTCGGTGCGCGCGCCGTCGAAGTCATTCAGGGCCAGCAGGTTCAGGGCCATCTGGGTGGTCAGCATGACTTTTTCGTAGTCATAGCCTTCATAGCGACGCACTTTGTCGTTGACCAGGAAACTGCCGAATTGGGAAAGGTACTTTTCGCTGTCGAACTTGACCGACTCTTCCCATTTGTAGACTTGCAGGTCGGCGCTGCGCCAGGCGGTCTGGCTGCCAGTCAGGTCGCCCCTGGCCCGCAGCAATTCCCCTTTTTCAAAGAAATAGAGCAGGTCCTTGTCTTCGCCGGTGTTGTTCTTTTCCAGCAGGGTCAGGGCGGCGTCGACATTGCCGGTGGCCAACTGCTGATTGGTGGCTTGCAGCTCGGAATCGTAGCTACGAAACATCGAGCAACCGGACAACACGGTGACCGCCGCGAGCGCTAGCGGGGTTAAGGCGCGAAATGCCATGGCAAGCTTCTTCCCTGAACGTAATCAGCCGAGGTGCTGGTCGGCTCGAATCACCAATCGCAGGATGCACGGCGCGTCCTACTAATTCCTCATAAAAACGAGGAGCAAAATTCCCTTTCGCGATAACAGGGCGCGGCATTATAGGCGTCATTAATGGCAAAACAATGGCTTTTTGCTGTGATCTAATCGACAAAAAGCCATCATGGCTTTTCAAAAGGCTCGGTTCTTCTTCTGCTCTGCGAATCACATACGCCTTGAGTCAAAGCGCATAAACCTCAACAATGTGTTACTTCGTATTTCCCCTTGAGATTCATTCATGACTGCCCCCTTCCGTGTTCTCGCCTGGCTGGTGTTGCCGGCGTTGATGTCGTGCAGCTTCAACCTGTTGGCCGCGAGTCCTGAAGGCGCGCAAAAAGCCCTGCATTTGCTGGATTACATTGGCGCGGACTACCCCCCGACAGTGGCGGCGGGCAAAGTCGTTGATGAGTCGGAATACCGTGAGCAGGTGGAGTTTCTTGGGGTTTTGCAGGGCCTGGTCGTGGACTTGCCGTCGAAACCCGAGCACGCCGAGCTGGTAAAGGGTGTGGATGAATTACAGGCGGCCGTGACGGCTCGTCAGGATGGCGCGACCGTGGCCCGCCAGGCCCGTCAGTTGGGCGCCAAGCTCGCGGTGGCGTATGAAGTCAGCCAGGCCCCGGCAATCACCCCTGACCCAACGCGAGGTGCACCGCTCTATGCACAGCATTGTTCGGTCTGCCACGGCACGGCGGGTACCGGTGATGGCCCGGCGAGCGTAGGCATGACGCCACCTCCGGCGAACCTGCGAAATGCTGTACGCCTGGACCGCCTGAGCCTGTATGCGATCTACAACACCCTTGGCCTGGGCGTCGAAGGCACGGACATGCCGTCCTTCGCCGACCAACTGGACGATCGCCAGCGTTGGGACCTGGCCACTTACATCGCAGGCTTTACAGCCGATCCGGCCGCAGCCAAAAGCGAACACCCCTTCAACCTTGCCGACCTCGCCCGTCAGACACCCAATGAAGTGCTGGCCAGTGCCGGTCCGGCCGCTGCCGCGACGTTCCGGGCCCAGCGCGCGCAACCGCCGCAGGTCAAGCGTGGCCCGGCGCAGTTGCTCGACTACACCGCCGCGACCTTGGACAAGAGCCTTGCCGCGTTCCGCAACGGTGATCGTGAACAGGCCTACGACTTGTCGGTCGCGGCGTACCTGGAAGGCTTCGAGCTGGTGGAAAGCTCCCTGGATAACGTCAACGCCACTGTACGCAAGGACACCGAAAAGGCCCTGATGGCCTATCGGCAGTCGTTGCAGGATGGCTTGCCGATCGAACAGGTGCAGCAGCGTCTGGACGTGGCCAAGGGCAAGCTCACCGAGTCTGCCGGTTTACTGGGCGGCGACGGTTTGAGTTGGTCGCTGAGCTTTATTTCCGGGCTGTTGATCCTGTTGCGCGAAGGGTTGGAAGCGATTCTGGTGCTGGCGGCGATCCTCGCCTTCCTGCGCAATACCGGCCAGCAATCGGCGGTGCGCAGCGTCAATATTGGCTGGGGCCTGGCGTTGTTGGCCGGCCTCGCGACCTGGGCGTTGGCGGCGTATGTGATTGACGTCAGCGGCGCACAGCGCGAATTGCTCGAAGGCTGCACGGCGCTGTTCGCCAGCGTCATGGTGCTGTGGCTTGGCGTGTGGATGCACGACCGGCGCCACGCGGCAGCCTGGCAGGACTACATCAAGAGCAGCCTGGTGGGCGGCGGTGGGCGGTTTGGCTTTGCGGTGCTGGCCTTCTTCTCGGTGTACCGCGAACTGTTCGAGGTGATCCTGTTCTACGAAACCCTGTGGCTGCAAGCCGGCCCGGCCGGGCACAACGCTGTGCTGGCGGGTGGTGCCACGGCGTTGGTGCTGCTGGTGGGCCTGGCATGGGTGATCCTGCGCGGTTCGGCGAAGCTGCCATTGGCGCTGTTCTTCGGTATCAACGCCGCCCTGTTGTGCGCGCTGTCGGTGGTGTTCGCCGGGCATGGCGTGAAGGCGTTGCAGGAAGCGGGCATTTTCGGCACGCGGCCAGTGGCGTTCTTTGACTTCGATTGGCTGGGTATCCACGCCGATGCCTACTCGCTGAGTGCACAGGTGGTGGCGATCCTGGCAATTGTGGTGCTGTACAGCCGCAGCCGTGTGGCTGACAAGCGCCGATTGGCGGCCTGACCATGCGCGTGTGGATCGATGCCGATGCCTGCCCTCGGGCCGCCAAGGATCAGGTGGTGAAATTTGCCCTCAAGCGTCAGTTCGAGGTGGTGCTGGTGGCGGGGCAGAGCCAGATCAAGCCGAGCTTTGCCTGCGTGAAGCTGATCGTGGTACCCAGCGGCCCGGACGCGGCGGATGATTACCTGGTGGAGCACGCAGTGCCCGGCGAATTGGTGATCTGTAGCGATGTCCCCCTGGCTGACCGCCTGGTGAAGAAGGGGGTTACAGCCCTTGATCCACGGGGCAAGGAATTCAGCCCGCAAAACATGAGTGAACGGTTGGCGGTACGCAACCTGTTCACCGATCTGCGCGAGCAGGGCCAGATGGGCGGCGGCCCGCCGCCCCATGGGGAAAAGGACAAGCAGGCGTTTGCCAACGCACTCGACAGGATACTGACGCGGTTGATGCGCCAGACCTGATCCTGTGGAGATTGAGCGTTGTGGAGAAGGCGCTTGCTGTGGAGAGAGCTTGTTGTCGAGAGTGAGCTTGTTGTGGCAAGGGGGCTTGCCACAGAAGCCTATTCATCGCGACTAATCGTTTTCGTGCGTCAGCTCCAGCACTCGGTCCACCAGCTTGTTGATGCCTGACGCGACCTCGCTGATGTTCTTGCCGAGCATGTAGGCCGGGGTGCTCACCAGCTTGCGCGCCTTGTCCTCGACAATGTCTTCAACCCCGCATTCCTGGTGGGTGGCGCCCATCTTGTCCATGGCGGCCGCGGTGTCGGCATCGTTGCCGATGGTGCAGGTGACGCCCGGGCCATAGATCTTCGCCGCCAGGGCCGGCGAGATGCAGATCAAACCTATCGGCTTGCCCGCTTCGGCAAAGGCTTCGGCGAGTGCCAATACCTGCGGGTTGATACTGCAACCGGCACCTTCGACGGCGAAGTTCGACAGGTTTTTCGCCGCGCCAAACCCGCCAGGCACGATCAACGCGTCGAAGTCTTCGGCGTTGGCGTCACGGATGTCCTTCACGTTGCCCCGGGCAATGCGTGCCGACTCCACCAGCACATTGCGCGATTCAGGCATTTCTTCGCCCGTCAGGTGGTTGATCACATGCAGTTGCGCAATATCCGGGGCAAAACATTGGACCTGAGCACCGCGCTGGTCCAGGCGCAGCAAGGTGATCACGCTTTCGTGAATCTCTGCGCCGTCATACACGCCGCAGCCGGAAAGGATCACTGCAATCTTTTTGCTCATGGGCATTTCTCCTGGGGTCTTGGCGTTAAATGTCTACTAATTTGTCATCTGTTGCCAATGGGAACTCTCGCCGCAGCACCTAATCTTGATGTAACAAAAATAGACCGGACTAGCCCATGGACTTCGTGCCTTACGCGGTACCGTTTTTCATCGCCTTGATCGTGGTTGAGTTGCTGGCCGATCGTTGGCGCAGCCAGCGTAACTACCGGGTGGCGGATGCCATCAACAGCCTCAGCACCGGCGTGCTGTCTACCACCACGGGCTTGTTGACCAAGGGCGTGGGGCTGCTGACCTATGCGTTCGCCCTCAAGCACCTGGCACTTATCGAGTTGCCTGCCCAGAGTGCCTGGACCTGGGTGTTCGCTTTTGTGTTCTACGACTTCTGCTACTACTGGCTGCACCGCATGGGGCATGAACGCAATATCCTGTGGGCCGCCCATTCGGTGCATCACCAGAGCGAGGACTACAACCTCAGCACCGCCCTGCGCCAGACCAGCACCGGCTTTCTGCTGAGCTGGATCTTCTACCTGCCCCTGGCCGTGCTTGGCGTGCCGCTGGTGGTGTTTATCAGCGTGGCTTCGCTCAACCTGTTGTACCAATTCTGGGTTCACACCCGCCATGTGCCCAAGCTTGGCTGGTTCGAGTGGTTCTTCGTCACGCCATCCAATCATCGGGCCCACCATGCACAGAACGCTCTCTACATGGATCGCAACTACGGCGGGGTGTTCATTATTTGGGACCGGCTGTTCGGCACCTTCCAGGAAGAAGACGACAACGAGCCGGTGATTTTCGGCGTGACCACGCCTTTGGCCAGTTGGAATCCGTTGTGGGCCAACCTGCAGTTCTATGCGCAGTTGTGGAGTGATGCGCGACGCACCGAGCGCTGGTGGGACAAGCTGCGCATCTGGTTCATGCGTACCGGCTGGCGCCCGGCGGACGTGAAGGCCAAATACCCGTTGGCCAAGCCAGACCTGAGCCAGTTCCGTAAATTCGACGTGCCGCTGGACGCGCGCCAGCAGGTCTATATCGCCCTGCAATTTGCGGCGTATGTGGGGTTTGGCAGCTACTTGATGAATTTCGGCGAAGGTTTGCCCACGGCTGCGCTGATCCTGGGCTGGAGTGCAATGGCGCTGGGCCTGTTTACGTTGGGCGTGGCCCTGGAGAATCGCCCATGGGCGTTGAAGGCGGAGCTGGTGCGCCTGGCGCTGAACGTGCCCTTGGTGTGGCTGGCGCCGCTGCTGGGGCTATGGCCGGCCAGCTACCTGGGCTGGCTGGGGCTGCTCAGTTACAGCTTGCTCAGTGTGATCGGCCTCTACTGCTGCAGAGGCCGGCTTACTCGATTGGCGTCTTAGGCGCATCGACTTTAGCGGGCTCGGCCTGTTGCTGTTCGGCCAGTCGGGCCTTGGCGTCGGCGCACGCCTGGCGGGTGATGCGTGCGTTCTTGAAGCGGCGGCGCAGCCACAGGCCGAGGCCCAACAGCAATAATGCGCCCAGCACCCACAGCTCGTACTTCTTGACGCTACCCAGCATGCCTTCCAGCACCGCGCCGAAGTGATAGGCTGCGGCCCCGAGCGCGGCGGCCCAGACGGCTGCGCCTATCCCATTGAGGATCAGGTAGCGGGCCGGCGGGTAGCCTGACAAGCCAATCGCCACCGGCATCACCGTACGCAAGCCGTAGACGAACCGGAAGCTCAGCACCCAGATGTCCGGGTGCTTGCGGATATGTTCCAGGGCCTTGTCGCCCATCAATTGCCAGCGCGGCTTGCGCGCCAACAGTTTGCGGCCGTGCTTGCGCCCCAGGAAGTACCACAGCTGGTCGCCGGCGTAGCTGCCAAAAAAGGCAACGACGACCACCAGGTTGATATCCATGTATCCACGGAACGCCAGGAAGCCTGCGAGTACCAGGATGGTCTCACCTTCGAAGAACGTGCCTAGGAACAGGGCAAAGTAGCCGAAGTCATGCAGAAATTGTTGAAGCATGGTCTGGGTGCTGGCGAAATGAACGCGCAGCCTACGCCTTCGTGATCATTCATGAAAGTATCGAGATGTGTCACGAAGTGAACATTTCCTACAGAAACGACGAATGCGACTACAGGTCGCATCGATAAGCACAACTGTCATTCCTTCGTCATAATGGCCGCTTATAACTGCAACGCTCGCCCGTAAACACGGGCTCAGGAGTCTGTCGTGAGCTTTACCCCTGCCAATCGCCTGTTCCCTGCCACTCGTCTGCGTCGCAATCGCCGTGATGATTTCTCTCGCCGCCTGGTTCGTGAAAACGTGCTGACGACGAACGATCTGATCCTGCCGGTGTTCGTGCTCGACGGTGAGAATCGTCGGGAAGCGGTGGCATCGATGCCTGGGGTAGAGCGCTTGACCATTGATCTGCTGCTCGAAGAAGCCGCGAACTGGGTGGCGCTGGGTATTCCGGCGTTGGCGCTGTTCCCGGTGACCCCCTCTGAACTCAAGTCCCTCGACGCTGCCGAAGCCTGGAACCCGGACGGTATTGCCCAGCGCGCCACCCGCGCCTTGCGCAAACGGTTCCCGGAGCTGGGGGTGATCACCGACGTGGCCCTGGACCCGTTCACCACCCACGGGCAGGATGGCATCCTCGATGAAGACGGCTATGTTCAGAACGACATCACCGTTGACGCGCTGGTCAAGCAGGCCTTGTCCCACGCCGCCGCCGGTGCCCAGGTGGTCGCCCCGTCGGACATGATGGACGGTCGCATCCAGGCGATTCGCGAAGCCCTGGAACTGGCCGGCCACGTCAATGTACGGATCATGGCCTACTCGGCCAAATATGCCAGTGCCTACTATGGCCCGTTCCGCGATGCGGTGGGCTCGGCACTGAACCTGGGCAAGGCGAACAAAGCCTCGTACCAGATGGACCCGGCCAACAGCCATGAGGCCCTGCACGAAGTGGCGGCCGACCTGGCCGAAGGGGCCGACATGGTGATGGTCAAGCCCGGGATGCCCTACCTGGACATCCTTTACCGGGTCAAAGAGGAATTCAAGGTGCCGACCTTTGTCTATCAGGTCAGCGGTGAATACGCCATGCACATGGCCGCGATCCAGAATGGTTGGTTGAGCGAAGGGGTGATCCTCGAATCCCTGACTGCCTTTAAACGTGCGGGTGCTGATGGCATCCTGACCTACTTCGCTGCCCGCGCTGCCCAATTGCTTAGAGAGCAACAATAGCCCTCACAGGAACACTCGATGAATACCGAAGGACTCTCCGAAGTTGCCGTAAAAGACGCTCACCCGGTGGTTGAACAAATCGCCGAGACCCCGCCGGAGCTGGAGCCGGCCCCGCCCGTTGCGGTCGCCGAAGCGCCCGTGCCCGCGCCGGCACCGGTGGCGGTGGTGACCAACCTGGATGACAGCAGCCTGTACATCCACCGTGAGCTGTCACAACTGCAATTCAACATCCGCGTGCTGGAGCAGGCGCTGGATGAGTCCTACCCATTGTTGGAACGGCTGAAATTCCTGCTGATCTTCTCCAGCAACCTGGACGAGTTCTTCGAAATCCGCGTCGCCGGCCTCAAGAAGCAGATCACCTTCGCCCGTGAACAAGCCGGTGCCGACGGCCTGCAGCCACACCAGGCGCTGGCGCGCATCAGTGAGCTGGTGCACGGGCATGTCGATCGCCAGTACGCGATCCTCAACGACATCCTGCTGCCGGAACTGGAAAAACATCAGGTCCGCTTTATCCGTCGTCGTCACTGGACCACCAAGATCAAGACCTGGGTGCGCCGCTACTTCCGTGACGAAATCGCACCGATCATCACGCCCATCGGCCTCGACCCGACGCACCCGTTCCCGTTGCTGGTGAACAAGAGCCTGAACTTCATCGTTGAGCTTGAAGGTATCGACGCGTTCGGTCGCGATTCCGGCCTGGCGATCATCCCGGCACCGCGCCTGTTGCCACGGATCATCAAGGTACCGGAAGAGGTAGGGGGCGCTGGCGATAACTATGTGTTCCTGTCGTCGATGATCCACGCCCACGCCGATGACCTGTTCCAGGGCATGAAGGTCAAGGGCTGCTACCAGTTCCGCCTGACCCGCAACGCCGACCTGGCTCTGGATTCCGAAGACGTCGAAGACTTGGCCCGTGCCCTGCGCGGTGAGTTGTTCTCGCGGCGCTACGGCGATGCGGTGCGCCTGGAAGTGGCCGACACCTGTCCGAAGCACCTCTCGGACTACTTGCTCAAACAGTTCAACCTGGGCGAGAGCGAGCTGTACCAGGTCAACGGCCCGGTCAACCTGACGCGCCTGTTCAGCATCACTGGCCTGGACAGCCATCCAGAGCTGCAATACACGCCGTTCACGCCGCAGATCCCGAAACTGCTGCAAAACAGCGAGAACATCTTCAGCGTCGTGAGCAAGCAGGACATCCTGCTGCTGCACCCGTTCGAGTCCTTCACCCCGGTGGTCGACCTGCTGCGCCAGGCCGCCAAGGACCCGCATGTATTGGCCGTACGCCAGACCCTGTACCGCAGCGGCGCCAACTCGGAAATCGTCGATGCGCTGGTCGATGCGGCGCGTAACGGCAAGGAGGTCACGGCAGTGATCGAGCTGCGTGCGCGGTTCGACGAAGAGTCCAACCTGCAACTGGCCAGCCGCCTGCAAGCGGCCGGTGCGGTGGTGATCTACGGCGTGGTGGGCTTCAAGACCCACGCCAAGATGATGCTGATCCTGCGCCGCGAAGCCGGCGAGATCGTGCGTTACGCGCACCTGGGTACCGGTAACTACCATGCCGGCAACGCCAAACTCTACACCGACTACAGCTTGCTGACCTCCGATGACGCCCTGTGTGAGGACGTCGGCAAGTTGTTCAGCCAGTTGATCGGCATGGGCAAGACTTTGCGCATGAAGAAGCTGCTGCACGCGCCGTTCACCCTGAAGAAGGGCATGCTCGACATGATTGCCCGCGAGACCCAGTTCGCCCTCGAAGGCAAGCCGGCGCATATCATCGCCAAGTTCAACTCGCTGACCGATCCGAAGATCATCCGCGCGCTGTACAAGGCCAGCCAGTCCGGCGTGCGCATCGACCTGGTGG
Source organism: Pseudomonas fluorescens (assembly GCF_001708445.1). Taxonomy (NCBI): domain Bacteria; kingdom Pseudomonadati; phylum Pseudomonadota; class Gammaproteobacteria; order Pseudomonadales; family Pseudomonadaceae; genus Pseudomonas; species Pseudomonas fluorescens. The sequence continues at coordinate 6,309,048 of NZ_CP015637.1, read as the reverse complement.
TGCGTGGCATGTGCTGCCTGCGCCCAGGCATTGCCGGCGTCTCGCACAATATCCATGTGCGCTCGATCATCGGCCGCTTCCTGGAGCACACGCGGGTGTTCTACTTCCTCAACGGCGGCGAAGAGCAGATGTTCCTCTCCAGCGCCGACTGGATGGAGCGCAACCTCGACAAGCGCGTGGAGACCTGCTTCCCGGTGGAAGGCAAGAAGTTGATCATGCGGGTCAAGAAAGAGTTGGAAAGCTATCTGACCGACAACACCCACAGCTGGAGCCTGCAGTCGGACGGGCGCTATGTGCGCAATACGCCAACCGGCAACCAGAACCCGCGCAGCGCGCAGGCGACGTTGCTGGAGAGGTTGGGTAGCCCGATTCTGTCGGTGAACTGAGGCGGTATTCGGGCTTAGGGAATGCCCTCAAACAGTGAAGATAGAAGACGGGGGCGAAAGCCCCCGCTTTTTTTTCGATGTTGTTGGCGAGCTGTCAGTCGCCCACCTTTACAGGCCGCAGGGTTATTTGCGTTGGGCCCAATGTCCAAAGTGCCACGCTCAGGTCGCTTCTCCAAACACTACCCCATTGACGGGAATTCAATTCTCCTCCCGTATTGAGTCCACCGCCGTGCCAACTCCCGGCTTCAGCAGATGGCGGCATTGTGATTTGACTGACGGCCCATAGACACAGGAGGCCGCTGACAACCATTCTGCATTTCATAAGTGCAACTCCTTCTTTCGGTGCATGCAGCGCCGCGATGGCTATTGATGTCCCGTAACTGCAGTCGGACGGGCGCTATGTGCGTAATACGCCAACTGGCAACCAGAACCCACGCAGCGCGCAGGCGACGTTGTTGGAGAGGTTGGGTAGCCCGATTCTGTCGGTGAACTGAGGCGGTACTCGGGCTTAGGGAATGCCCTCAAACAGCGAAGATGGAAGACGGGGGCGAAAGCCCCCGCTGTTTTTTCGATGTTGTTGGCTAGCTGTCAGTCGCCCTCGATGCTTTGGTTAAGGACTTAGCAATAGATTTTTGTGATGAAGTCGTCAGGGTTTACTCGCCCCCATCGGTATCCACCCTTACAGACGGCAGGGTTAGGTAAGTTGTGCTCAGTGACCGAAGTGCCAGGCCCTGAATTTGAGTCACTACCCAAGCCAGGGACACTCGGTACTGCCACATCACTATCCAAGCTATTAGAGACATCCCATACTCCCAGCAACTCTGGAAGGCCTAATGCTTTAGTGCGTGCTTTGTCGTGCCAACTCCCGGCTTCAGCAGATGGCGGCATTGTGATTTGACTGACGGCCCATAGACACAGGAGGCCGCTGACAACCATTCTGCATTTCATAAGTGCAACTCCTTCTTTCAGTGCATGCAGCGCCGCGATGGCTATTGATGTCCCGCAAACCTGCTTTTCAGGGGGTCTGCGTCGTTACAGCAACAACGGTTTGTGTGCTGTCCATGACCACTCCGGCTATGTACGTTCCATTTTTGGAAATGACCGTCACCTGGTTGTTTTTGCCGCCGCCAATCGACGGCAGGCATACCGTTCCTGCCGTCGGTGTCCAGGTGCAACCCTGTGAGTATTGGTCGCTGGTAAGGATGTTCAACCCAACGACATTACTGCTGGAAATCGCACCGGCTTCGCCCCATACGCTTCCACTCGGAAGAGGGATGATCGTGATGACCGGGATAGGGAGCACGGAGGGTACCCAGGTCATGTACTGGTATCGCCCATCTGCGGTGTTCTGGGACACCAGCACCAGGCCTTCCTCGTTGATATCGATGGCCATGTTTTTTGAGCCCGAGGACAAGTTCAGTACCAGGGGCATGGCATTCTTGCTGCTCCAGAAGGCACTTTTCGCCACGTTTACTGACGAGTTTGGATAAATGCATGTCCCCACAAACCTTGCAGTGTTAGTGGCGCTGCTGACCGTACAGTAACTAGCCCCAGTGGGCAGGGCCAAGTCAGTCAGGTTGTAGGATAGTCCGGTTTTTTCCGCGACTCGCGGGGTGGTATTACCTGCATTGTTCGGGCAATTGAGCGCGATTTGCGGGGTGCCGGTGGTGGGCCGGTTGATATCTGCGACGGTGCAATTGTCCCCCCAGCCGGACACGCGTTCAGGTGTCCCGCTGCCGGAGGCATAAAACACTACGGTTCCCCGGCTATCGGCATCGAAGCTTGAACCCGCCACGTCGCCTTGGTCATTGATCGCAACGCTTTCGGTAGCGACATCTTTGGGGCGTAGCAGGGGGATTAACAATGTAGCGGGTAGCGAATCCAGCTTGGTGGGCGCCGTTCCGGGAGACGCGGCGTCCCACACCACTGCAAAGTGGGAATTGCTGGCGTCCCTGCAATTGCCCGCCACTTTCCCATTGTTGGACACTACCCAAACGCTGCAGGGTTGCCCGCTCGCCAGAGGGGGCAGTGCCGTTTGGGGGCCGTGTGCGGAGCCGTCGGCCACCCATGGGATGTTGTTGGCGGTGGCGCTGGCCGGCTTGCAGTTGCCCACGGTCGTGCCACTATCGTTGATGTCGACCGGCGCGCATTGTGCACCTACGGTTGCGGAGAAAGGTGTCCATGTGGCTGCATGAGCAATGCTCAGGCCAGCAGTCCAGAGGCCTAGGCCTGTAAGCGTGATCGCTGATAATTTCATAGTGTGCCCTTCCCTGGAACGAGACGGTCTGTTGGCCCTTGGCGTTACTGCCTGTTACGCGAGGGGGTGAGCGTGAGTAAAAACTGATCGGCAGGCGTGCGCAACTGTCATATTTGACAGGTCTGTACGAGTGGTGACGGGGGGGAAGAGCGAGGTGTCTTACGCGAGCCAATCTGGGAGGGGCGGTGTGCCCCTCCCAGATTTGGTTTGCGGTGTGTCTTGGATCGGCTCAGCGCAGGTTCAGGCTGAAACCCACCCGTGTCAGCCATTCCGCTTCCTGGGCGAAGTCCGCCTGGGTCAGCTGGTTTTCGTCCAGCCAGCCTTTCGGGAACACCACGTCCAGGCTGTCGCCGTTGGCGCGCAGGGTCACCTGAGGCATTTCCTGGGTGCCACGGATGTGGTGGAACAGGATTGCAAAACGCAGCAGCACACACAGGCGAATCAGCTTGATGCCTTCATCGCCGAACTCGGCGAATTTGTCCTTGGGGATATTGCGGCGATGGCCGCGCACCAGCAGCGCAAGCATCTGCTGGTCTTCCCGGGAGAAGCCGGCCAGGTCGGAGTGCTCGATCAAGTAGGCGCCGTGCTTATGGTAATGGTAGTGGGCGATGTCCAGGCCCACCTCATGCACCTTGGCCGCCCAGCCGAGCAGCTCGCGCCATACGCCGTCTTCCAGATCCCAGTCCTCGGCCACCTGGTCGAAGGCATGCAGGGCCTTGCGCTCCACGCGTGCCGCTTGTTCAAGGTCGACGTGATAACGCTCCATCAACGAACTGAGGGTGCGCTCACGCACGTCCTCATGGTGATGACGGCCCAGCAGGTCGTACAGCACGCCTTCGCGCAGGGCGCCGTCACAGTGGTCCATGCGTTGCAGTTCGAGGGCGTCGAAGATCGCTTCGAGGATCGCCAGGCCGGCGGGGAAGATGGTGCGACGGTCCGGCTTGATGCCATCGAAGTCGATTTTCTCGGCATCCCCCAGCTTGAACAGCTTGCGCTTGAGCCAGGCCAGGCCCTCGGCATTGACCTCGCCGGTACCATGGCCACCGGCCTTCAAGGCCAGGCCGATGGCGCGAATGGTGCCTGAAGAGCCGATAGCCTCATCCCAGGTCAAGCGGTGCAGGGCGTGCTCGATGCTCATGATTTCCAGGCGTGCCGCCGTGTAGGCCTGGGCATAGCGCGCCGGGGTAATCTTGCCGTCCTTGAAATAACGCTGGGTATAACTGACGCAGCCCATCTGCAGGCTTTCGCGCAGCAACGGTTCGAAGCGCTGGCCGATGATGAATTCGGTACTGCCGCCGCCGATGTCGGCCACCAGGCGCTTGCCAGGGGTATCGGCCAGGGTGTGGGACACGCCGAGGTAGATCAGGCGGGCTTCCTCACGGCCGGAGATGACTTCTACAGGGTGCCCGAGGATCTCCTCGGCGCGGCGGATGAATTCGCCGCGGTTGCGTGCTTCGCGCAAAGCGTTGGTGCCGACGATGCGCACGGCGCCCTGGGGCATGCCGTTGATCAGTTGGGCAAAACGCTTGAGGCAGTCGAGGCCGCGTTGCATGGATTCTTCATTGAGCTGGCGCTCATCGTCGATCCCGGCTGCCAGTTGTACTTTCTCGCCGAGCCGCTCAAGGATGCGGATCTCGCCGTTCTGGGCCTTGGCCACGACCATGTGAAAACTGTTGGAGCCCAGGTCGATGGCGGCGATCAGGGACAGATTCTTGGCTTGGGATTGCGGCATGGTTTGGGGGTCTCGGTCGATAACCTGACCATCGTGCCACGATCGACCGCTGGAGCCAACGCGTAGTGCCAGGGGATTTTTGCTGCGTGCTCGGTAGGGCAATTGAGTAAGGGATGTAAGAAATGTTCATAAATATTGTATTGCAAGGCGGATAGCCGCTGTAAGACATGTTCCGCTACCCGTAAATTTACTGATTTATTGGCTAAGTCCTACTGGATTTATCTTTGTACCTTATTGGTGGCGCTTTTATTCGTACGGCCCTGGTTGAAGGTTTCGCGTTACGCGGCTGATGGTTCTTACGGAAATTGATATTTTTTCCGGCTTTATCGCCGATGTGAAGCGTTGATACTTCCGACCGGCGATTGTGCCGTGGTGTTATTGATCTATCGGTCAGCGTTTCAGGAAGAAGATATTGGTAGGCGTCGTCGCCGGGCGCGCATGAGGAGCTTTTTGATCTTTATTGATACACCCTCTAATTCTTGATTAAGGTGCGCTTTAGATGAAGAAGAATATAGCAATATTCGCAGGTGTATTTTTGGCTGTTGCTGGCTTGACAGCTCAAGCGGCAGATCTACGCGTAAAAGGATCCATTGCTCCTCCCAGCTGCAGCTTTACTATTACTAACTCGGTTATTGATTATGGCAGTATTGATCCGAATACACTGAGTGCAACAAATTACACCAAGCTCGCAAAGAAAAGCACGCCGTATGCAATAAGGTGCGGATCTCACGCCAAGGCCAAAGTGGGCATCAAGGCAGTCGATAACCGTGCCAGTACCCGCATCCCTAACTTGATGGTGTCTCAGTTCGGTAGTAGCTACACGGATACTTACAACTACGGCCTGGGCGTTAATTCCAAAAATCAGAAGGTTGGCGGCTATGTTGTTCACCTGCGCAATTCGGTAGCGGATGGTAAAGCGGTCGGCGTTCTGACCTCCACCAATAATGGTGCAAGTTGGTCGGCGGGTGGCCAAGCCTTGGGGCTCGTTTCCAATGTTGCCTCGTGGTACTCGGGCACCGCTACCCCTATTCAACTCAATACCCTTTCCGGAAACCTGGAAGTCCAGGCCGTCATCAATAAAACGTCCGAGCTCGACTTGAGTAGCCGGGTAAGCCTGGATGGTCAGGCCACACTGGAGCTGCGCTACCTCTAAGACGTGTGCCCACCTGCTACAGGTTCCTGTCTCGTGAACGTTCCCTTTAACAGTATTGGATTTCATTACCTGTCAGAGAGGCGTGATTGGGGCAGGACTACAAAACCTGCAACAGACAGTCTTATGAGCGGTAAATTGTATGAAAAAAATAGTTGCAGTGATGACGGGCATATTTCTGGTTGTCGCAGGTTTTAATGCCCAGGCTATTGATGTGCGTGTAAAGGGCTTTATTGTGCCTGCAAGTTGCAGCTTCACATTGGTCAATGCGGTCATCGATTATGGCGCCATTGACCCTCAACTATTAAGCGCTACAAACTACACCACGCTGGAAGCGAAAAGTACGCCTTATAACATTAAGTGCTCTTCTGGAACCCAGTTGGCTGTGACCGCTGTAGATAATCGCGCCGCCAGTAAAATTCCGGACATGATGAGACGTCAGTTCGATCATCCGGTTACTGATCGCTTCAATTTCGGGCTTGGGTTGACCGCGGCGAATCAAAAGATTGGTGGTTACATAATGCAATTGCTTAATTCCACCGCTGACGGAAGGCCTGTTTTGCCTCTTTATGGGGACGGTCAAGGACGCTGGGTGGGGGGTGAGGGTGCGCTGGGGCAGGGGGGACATTTAACCAGCTGGTATTCAGGAACAATGGCGCCTGTGCGGCTTACTGTTATTTCTGGATATCTACAGTTTCAAGCCGTCATCAATAAAACCTCTGAATTGAATTTTAAGGATGTGGCCAGGTTGGACGGTCTCGCGACTTTGGAGTTGCGCTATCTCTAAGGGGTAGTGGGTGTGGTCAGGGCAAATCAGTGCTCTTGCGTGGCGTGCTGGAAGTTGCACCAATCGTTTTGATGCTCGTTAAATGAAGGGAAGAACAAATGATAATAGTGTCAAAGGCAAAGGCTCTCCTTTCGTTGTTTGTATGCTTCAACTTTCTTTTATGCAGCGTGGCGGTGGGCGATGGCATGCAACCTGAAACCACTGTCGTCGTTTTGAATGAGGCCGATGGGGAGGCCAGCATCAATGTGACAAATACGGATGCCCGACCCGCGTTGCTGCATTCGACCATCGAGGATATTCCAGAAGATCTTGAGCCCCTGGTGGTGTTGACCCCGCCGGTTGCACGGGTCGATGGTGGTGAGCGGCAAATGGTGAGGTTCCTGATAACCGCCAAGGAACCGCTCAAGACCCAGCGGTTGAAGCGCGTTTCCTTCGAAGGCATTCCCCAGGCTCAACCCGGTTCGGGCGCAACCATCGGTATCAGCCTTCGACAGAATCTGCCGCTGATCCTGCATCCGAAGGGACTGCCGCGGCACGAGGCACCCTGGGAGTTGCTGGCATGGCAACTCCGGAACAAAACCTTGAGTGTGCGTAACGACAGCCCCTATGTGGTTCGTTTGGCGGCTGAAGTACGGCTCAATCCACAGAAAATCAGCACCAGCCTTCCCCGTACCTACATCCTGCCGGGCGAAGTATTGAGCGTGGAGTTGAAGACAGCGGCACCAGGGGCGACCTCCGTCACCCTCGAGCCTGCCACCGTGTATGGTTTTTCCGTCGATAGCTACGAAGCGTTGCTCGTAGCGAACGCACCGTAATCCGCCATGAGTGATATCAACGGAGTCACCGGCACGGTTCGTAGTCGTTCACGTGAAAAACAAACACCCCAGCCGCTGTTCAGCGTCAATGGCCTGAGCCTGTCGGTGTGTGTAGTGATGATGTCGGGGGTGGCGACGGGGTCTTATGCGGCACCGACATCGACCATCGCGGGTTTTGATCTGGCGACGTTGCAGGCGCGTGGCATCAGCCCTTCGGTTGCCCAGTATTTCCGTAGCGCCCCGCGTTTTAGCGAGGGCCTGAGGGTCGTAGACCTGACCGTGAATGGTGAACGTATTGGCTTGACGGATGCACGCTTCGATAGCGAGGGCGAATTGTGTTTTACCCGTGCCTTGCTGGAGCGCGCAGGCCTGCGTGTGCCTTCCTCGGTGATTGACAAGGGGGCCGACGCTGATCACGCCTGCCATGATTTTCGGGCCGAGTACCCCAAGACGGTCACGACCCTGCGTCCTGGAAGTGAAGAAGTGGCGTTAGTGGTGCCCACGGACGCGCTGCACGATGGTCAGCGAGGTTCCGGCAGCTACGCTCGGGGGGGCACCGCCGCACTGCTCAATTACGACATTCAGGCAGTCAATAGTCACTCGCGAGCAGACACCAACCGTTATATGTCCGCCTCCACCGAGGTGGGTTTCAACCTGGGCGACTGGATTGCCCGCAGTCGCCAGCTCTACATCGCCAACGACCGTAACACCACGTCCGAGCATCTGTACGCCTATGCACAGCGCGACTTTGCGCCGCTGGCTTCTACATTCCAAGTCGGACAGGTTACTGGAACCAGTCCTGTGTTTGGTGGCGTGCAACTGATGGGGGCACAGCTGTTCCCTGACGGTATAGAAAACCGTGCGGCCAACGCAGGCGTCCTGGTGGAAGGGCAGGCTCTTAGCCAATCACGGGTCGAGGTGAGGCAGTCCGGTGCCCTGATCTACACAACAGTGGTGCCAGAGGGGCCTTTCGCCTTGAAGAACCTGCCCTTGCTCAATGGCACCAGCGATCTTAACGTCACCGTCATCGACACTCGCGGTGGCCAGCGCAGCTTTGTGGTACCCGCCGCCTCGTTTCGTGCGGCAGTGCCCGTCAAGTCGGGCTACGCCGCGTCGGTGGGCAAGATTCGCGATGTCGAGCGGCGAGGCGCCAGGGAGCCCTTGATGGCCATGGGGAGTGGCACTTGGGCGGTGGGCAGGAACAGCGCGCTCAGCGCAGGTGTGCAGGCCACTGAAGGCTATAACTCGTTGGGATGGGCGCTGGACAGTAATTTCTCCCAGCGCTTTTCCGTCGGGGTGCGTAATAACCTGTCTCGAGACCATTCGAAAAAAGTACAGGGCGCCCGAAGCAGTATTTCCGTAGGCGCTGCATTGCCCTGGGATGTGCAGATGGCGTTGAGCGCCACGACCCAGACGCAGGGTTACCGGGACGTACTCGATGCCGTATCCCGTGAAGGGCATGAAGGCTCGCGCTTCAAGAACCAGTACACCGCGGGTTTCAGCTGGGCGGACCCGCTATTCGGTGGCTTCTCTATCGGCTATACGCGTGGATCGCATTTCAACAGCCGCACTTCCGAGCACGTCTATGGCTCATGGAACAAGAACTTCTTGTACGCCAACGTGGGCGTGACGGTGGACTCGCAAGTAGGCCAATCCAGCCAGGCAAAGGACAAGGGCCGAAACGACGACGGCGTAGGTGTGCGCTTGCAGGTCAGCGTGCCCTTGGGTGGCGATCGTTCCCTGAGTACGTATGCCCGCCGCCAGGGCCTGCGATCCAGCATCGGTACCGCCTATGACGAGCGCGTCGATGAAACGCTGAACTACCAGGTCCGCAGTGATCATGAGCTGGGTGAACCTGCTGGAAACACACTGGGCGCAACGCTCAATACGACATCCCGCTATGCCCAGGTGGGCCTGGGAATCAACCGCGATTCTTACAACACCAGCTACAGCGGACAGGTGCAAGGCGGTGTGGTTGCTCACTCGGAAGGCGTCACGCTATCGCCTTACCCTGTCGAGGACACGTTTGGCGTGGTCTCGGTCGGCGATATCCCTGGCGCACGGATTACCACGCCGCAAGGCCCCGTATGGACCGACCCATGGGGCAATGCGGTCATTGCCGCCTTGCCGGCCTATCAAACCAGCCAGTTGGAAGTCGAAGGCAAAAGCTTGCCGAAACAAGTGGATATCAAGAATGGCACCCGGACCCTGGAGGCAGGGCGAGGTTCGTTCAGTCAGGTCAACTTCGATGTGGTGAAGGTGCGACGAGTGCTGCTGCGTGCCACCGACTCGTGGGGTAACCCTTTGCCCCAGGGCGCTGCGGTCCTTGGAGCTGACAATACTTTCCTGACCACGGTAGTGGGTGACGGCATGATTTTCCTGAGTAATGCCGACGCGTTGAAAACCCTGAAAGTATCCTCGTCGAATGCGACTTCTTGCGTACTGAAACTCGACCTCGCGGAGCAAACGAATGATGGCCAATTTTATGAAGCCGCTTCGGCGACCTGCCGCTAGGGCTGGCGCCTTGAAGCGTGCTGGTGTGCTGCTGGCGGGGCTGTTGCTGGCGGGTGAGGCCAGTGCGGCTTGTCGTTTGTCCTTGAGCCAGCCGCTGGTTGACTATGGCCTGCTGCGAAGTGACGGGCAGTCGGCCAGCCAGGCCGTTTCCATGGGCAAGCGCACAGTGCGTTTGAATGTGGTGTGCCCTGGGGCAACCGTGATTGCGCTGCGTTTTGACGGTACGCCCGCCAACGCTGAGGGCTACAGGTTTGGTCGGCAAGACTATTTCAACCTGACCCTCCAGCATCCCCTGCTGGATGGGAAGCCCGTGGAGCTGGCGCAGTTGTACAACCACGCCGAGCGAGGCGGGGCCCTGCGCCCAGGGCAGGTGCTGGTTGTGTTGGCAGGTGGGTTGCCTGCCACCGGGCGTACCTTTTCAGCGCAGGTGCAGGTCGACACCTGGCTGTCGAGTGCGGCCATTGCCGTTCGCGATAAAACCACGCTGGAGGGCAATGGACGATTCGAGCTGGTGCCAGGAGGCTGACGGGTCAGGCGGAGGCCTCGGTAGTGCCGATGAAATTCGCGAGCTCGGCAGTCTGAGGGTTTGCAAACAGCACCTTGGGATCACCGACTTCATGCACCTTGCCCTGGTGCATGAACACCAGCTTATCCCCGACTTCCCGGGCAAAGCGCATTTCGTGGGTCACCATGATCAGGGTCATGCCGTCCTTGGCCAACTGGCGAACCACACTGAGGACTTCATTGACCAGTTCCGGGTCCAGCGCCGAAGTGATTTCATCGCACAGCAGCACCTTGGGCGACATCGCCAGCGCACGAGCGATGGCAACGCGTTGCTGCTGGCCGCCTGAAAGGCGATCGGGAAAGGCGTCGAACTTCTCGCCCAGGCCAACGCGTTCCAGCATCTGTCGCGCCAATTGTGTCGCCTTGGCCTTGGGCACTTTTTGTACGACCTGTGGCGCAAGCATGACGTTTTCGCCCACCGTAAGGTGCGGGAACAGGTTGAACTGCTGGAACACCATGCCCACTTTCTGCCGCAGGCTGCGCAGGTCGGCACGGGCGGCGTCGAGGTATTCGCCGTCAACTTCAATCACGCCGTCGTTGATCGATTCCAGGCCATTGAGGGTTCGCAGTAAAGTGGATTTACCCGAGCCGCTGCGGCCGATGATCGCCACCACCTGGCCTTCTTCAACCGTCAGGTCGATGCCCTTGAGTACGTGGTGATCGCCGTAATACTTATGCAGGGCGGAAATTCTAAGCAGAGGCATGCAGTCTCCTTTCCAAGTAGCGCGCACTGAGGGACAAGGGGTAGCAGAGCAGGAAGTAACCGAGGGCCACCAGGCCGTAGACCATAAAGGGCTCGAAAGTGGCATTGGCGAGCATGCCGCCGGTCTTGGTCAATTCGGTGAAGCCGATGATCGAGGTCACTGCGGTGCCTTTGACCACCTGCACCGAGAAGCCCACGGTGGGCGCCACGGCAATTCGCAGGGCCTGGGGCAGGATCACGTAGCGCAGTTGCTCAAATGGGTTGAGGGCCAGGCTGGCCGAGGCTTCCCACTGCCCGTGGGCGATGGAGTCGACACAGCCACGCCAGATTTCGGCGAGGTAGGCGCTGGTGAACAGCGTCAAGGCAATCGCCGCGGCCAGCCAGGGCGAGATATCCACGCCAAGCAGGGCGATGCCGAAAAACACCAGGAACAGTTGCATCAACAGCGGCGTGCCCTGGAACAGTTCGATGTAGGTGCGCGCGACATTACGCGGGAAAGCCTTGCGGCTGATGCGCATCGTCATCACCAGCAAGCCGATCAGGCCACCGCCGACAAACGCCACCAACGACAACAACAATGTCCACTGCAGGCCGGTGGCCAGGTTGCGGACGATGTCCCAGAAGGAAAAATCACTCATCGACTGTTCCTCATCACGAAGCGGCGGCCAATCCAGTTGAGCAACTGGCGAATCATCAACGCCATGCACAGGTACACCAGGGTGGTCAGGGCATAGGTTTCAAACGCGCGGAAGTTACGCGACTGGATAAAGTTGGCGGCAAAGCTCAGTTCCTCGGTGGCGATCTGCGAACACACCGCCGAGCCGAGCATCACAATGATGATCTGGCTGCTCAAGGCCGGCCACACCTTGCCCAGCGCCGGTAGCAGCACCACATGGCGGAATGCTTCGAAGCGTGTCATCGCCAGCGCTGCGGCGGCCTCCAGTTGCCCGCGCGGGATGGCCTGGATACCGGCGCGGATGATTTCGGTGGAGTAGGCCCCCAGGTTGATCACCATCGCCAGCACGGCGGCTTGCCACTCGGTAATCTTCAGCCCCAGGGACGGCAGGCCGAAGAAGATAAAGAACAACTGCACCAGGAACGGCGTGTTGCGGATCAACTCGACATACACCCCAAAGAACCAGGCGAATGGCTGGATTTTCCACGCCCGCACCACGGCCCCCACGGTGCCCAGGGCGACCCCCAGGATCGCGCCGATAGCGGTCAGCTCAAGGGTGAACAGGGCACCGCGCAACAGCAGGTCGGTATTGGCCAGCACCGGCACAAAGTCGAATTGATAGGCCATCAATCAGCTCCGCTTCAGAGGTCAGCAGGCAGTGGTTCTTTGAGCCACTGCATCGCGTTCTTTTCCAGGCTGCCGTCCGCCTTGGCCGCGACCAGGATCTGGTTGACCTTCTCCAGCAACGCCGGCTCGTTCTTGTTCACGCCCACGTACACCGGCGAATCCTTGAGCTTCACTTTCAGCGCGGGCACGCGTTTCGGGTTGCGCTCGCTGATCGCTACCATCACCACGTTGCCGCTTGCGATCAGGTCGACTTGGCCGGCCAGGTAGGCGGCGATGGTCGAGTTGTTATCTTCGAAGCGCTTGATGGTTGCCTCTTTGGGGGCGACGGCGGTCAGCTCGATGTCTTCGATGGCGCCACGAGTAACGCTGATGGTCTTGCCCTTGAGGTCGTTAGTGCTGGCGATGGGGGCGTCAGGCGGGCCAAACACCGCCAGGTAGAAGGGGGCGTAGGCCTTGGAGAAGTCGATGACCTTTTCACGCTCGGGGTTCTTGCCCAGGCTGGAGATCACCAGGTCGACCTTGCCGGTGGTGAGGAACGGAATGCGGTTGGTGCTGTTGACCGGCGTCAGTTCCAGCTTGACCTTGAGTTGGTCGGCCAGCAGCTTGGCGGTGTCGATATCCAGGCCGCGTGGTTTCATGTCGGGGCCGACCGAACCGAATGGCGGGAAGTCCTGGGGCACGGCGACCTTGAGGGTGCCACGGGCGACGATGTCGTCCAGACCGTTGGCCTGGGCGGGTGCCTGGCTCAGCATCAGGCTGGCAAACAGGGCAGTGAGCAGGGCGCTGTAGCGCTTGGTCATGGCAACTCTCCGAGAAGGGCGAAGGGAATTTCTGGATTTGCCCAGTGCACAGCCCATGCCATGACCGTCGCAATGGCCTGCAACGCTCGGATTTGTTGAGTTTAAGTGGTCTTACTGGTCTGAACAGTTGGCAGGCATTTCGCACCCTTTTCGGGCGTCGACAAAACCTGGCGAGCCCCTTTGGGGCGTAGCTTGCCGCCGGCTGCGAATAGCTTTACAACTAGCCGCTCAGTTGTCTGGAACCTTGAGTTTTTTATGAATTCCATCGCCCAAGCCGTACCGGAAGCGGCCCTGCAGGCCATCCGTAAACTGATCAAGGAGCAGGGCTTCGGGCCGGGTGATGCATTGCCATCCCAGCGCGACTTGGCAGTGCAGTTGGGCGTGAGCCGGGCGTCTTTGCGCGAGGCATTGTCGTCCCTCAGTGCTTTGGGCGTAGTCAGTGTGCAGCCAGGCAAGGGCGTGTTTGTGCAGGAGGTACAAGAGTCGCCGGGATTTGCCTGGCCCTTCGCGGCCCAGGCCACGCCGCTGGATATCTTCCAGTTGCGCTACGCGCTGGAGGGGTTTGCGGCGGGTTTGGCGGCAGTGACATTGACCCTCGATGAGCTGGATAGCCTTGAAGACAATGTCGAGGCCATGCGCAAAGTGCTCAAGGCCGGTGACTTCGAAGCTGCCGCCCGACTGGACTTCGAATTTCACCAGCGCATCCTCCTGGCCAGCGGCAATCAGGCGATGGTGAGCATACTCAGCGCCAGCGCCGAGGTGTTTCTGGAGAGCCAGAAACTACCGTTCATCCGGCCGGAGCGGGCCATGGAAACCTGGCAGGAGCACCGTCGAATCCTGCGTGCCCTGGCACGTCGCGCCAGTGCAGCGGCACAAAAAACCATGCAGGAACACGTGCGCAACGCGGCATTGCGTACTGGCATTGCCTTTGTGACTCCCGTAACGCCCTGAGTTGGGCCCATACCCAAACTCATGCACCACCATAGCAAGACTCAATCAGAGACGGCTTCCTGAACGGGGGAAGGGCAGCTATGATGGGCAACGTTTTTTTTGCTTACAATCCGGAGACATCCATGAGCAGCGATCTTATCAAGCACGTCACCGACGCGACCTTTGAGGCCGAAGTACTCAAGGCTGCTGGCCCGGTGCTGGTTGACTACTGGGCTGAATGGTGCGGCCCTTGCAAAATGATCGCTCCAGTCCTGGACGACATTGCGACCACCTACGAAGGCAAGCTGACCATTGCCAAGCTGAACATCGACGACAACCAGGAAACCCCGGCCAAGCACGGCGTGCGTGGTATCCCGACCCTGATGCTGTTCAAGGACGGCAACATCGAAGCGACCAAAGTAGGCGCGCTGTCGAAGTCCCAGTTGCAAGCTTTCCTCGACGCGCACATCTAAGCGTCAGCAAAAAGCCCCGCAAATCGCGGGGCTTTTTCGTGAAACAGGGCTAGACGCTCCGAAACTCAGGTGGTACATTCGGCCCCGCACTGGTTTCTCCACTGCCCCCTGCAAGCCGTCGCCGACGCATTCCTTTCGATTAGTACGCGATCCTGTCGCCTTCTCTGCGGCGCGGCCTCATTAAGCCAAAAGCTTAATTTCCCCCCCCTCCATAAATGATTACGTCATTCCTATATGAATCTGACTGAACTCAAGCAAAAGCCGATTACCGAACTGCTCGAATTGGCCGAACAGATGGGCATAGAAAATATGGCCCGTTCGCGCAAGCAGGACGTGATTTTCTCCCTGCTGAAAAAGCACGCGAAAAGCGGCGAGGAAATCTCCGGTGATGGCGTGCTGGAGATTCTCCAGGACGGCTTCGGCTTCCTCCGCTCTGCAGACGCCTCCTATCTCGCCGGCCCAGACGATATCTATGTCTCGCCGAGCCAGATCCGTCGCTTCAACTTGCGCACCGGTGACACCATCGTTGGCAAGATCCGCCCTCCGAAGGAAGGCGAGCGTTATTTCGCCCTGCTCAAGGTCGACACGATCAACTTCGATCGTCCCGAGAACGCGAAAAACAAGATTCTCTTCGAGAACCTGACCCCGCTGTTCCCGACCGTGCGCATGAAGATGGAAGCCGGCAACGGTTCCACCGAAGACCTGACCGGTCGAGTCATCGACCTGTGCGCTCCCATCGGCAAGGGCCAGCGTGGCCTGATCGTCGCACCGCCGAAAGCCGGTAAGACCATCATGCTGCAGAACATTGCAGCGAACATCGCACGTAACAACCCTGAAGTTCACCTGATCGTATTGCTGATCGATGAGCGTCCGGAAGAAGTTACCGAAATGCAGCGCACCGTGCGCGGCGAAGTGGTTGCCTCGACGTTCGATGAGCCGCCAACCCGCCACGTGCAGGTTGCCGAAATGGTGATCGAGAAGGCCAAGCGCCTGGTCGAACACAAGAAGGACGTGGTGATCCTGCTCGACTCCATCACCCGTCTGGCTCGCGCCTACAACACCGTGATCCCGAGCTCCGGCAAGGTATTGACCGGTGGTGTCGATGCCCACGCCCTGGAGAAACCGAAGCGTTTCTTCGGCGCCGCGCGGAACATCGAAGAAGGCGGCTCGCTGACCATTATCGCCACCGCGCTGGTTGAAACCGGCTCGAAGATGGATGAAGTGATCTACGAAGAGTTCAAGGGTACCGGCAACATGGAATTGCCCCTGGACCGTCGCATCGCGGAAAAACGCGTGTTCCCGGCGATCAACATCAACCGCTCCGGCACCCGCCGCGAAGAGTTGCTGACCGCCGACGACGAACTGCAGCGCATGTGGATCCTGCGTAAGCTGCTGCACCCAATGGACGAAGTTGCGGCCATTGAGTTCTTGATCGACAAGCTGAAAACCACCAAGACCAACGACGAGTTCTTCCTGTCGATGAAACGTAAGTAATACGACGTTTCAGGTCCGTAAGAATGGCGCCCTCCGGGGCGCCATTTTTTTTGTGTCGAAAAAGGGAGGTTTGAGCGCGTCAAGTGTCAGTTAAGAAACAAAAAAGTGAGCGAGGCTACGCTCATCCCCATTCGTATCTGGCTGACTCTAGATTTATGACCTCTCTTGCTTACCGAAGAGACATTGATGGCCTACGTGCTGTCGCTGTCCTTGCAGTCGTACTGTTCCACTTTGGCGTTCCAGGCGTTACTGGCGGCTTTGTGGGGGTAGACGTTTTTTTTGTGATTTCCGGCTTTTTGATTACTTCGATCATCTGGCGCGAACGCCAGGCCGGGCGTTTCAGTTTCGTCGACTTCTGGGCTCGCCGCGCCCGGCGTATCCTGCCGGCGTTGTTCGTGATGATGGCCGCGACACTGGCAGTGGGTTGGTTCCTGTTGGCACCCAAGGACTACGAAGAGCTGGGACGGTCGGCGCACTACCAGGTGATATTCACCTCCAACCTGCTCTTTTCACGCCAGCACGGTTATTTCGACGCCTCCTCTGACATCAAGCCATTGCTGCACACTTGGTCGCTGGCGGTGGAGGAGCAGTTCTACATCCTCTTCCCGTTGTTGCTGACCCTGCTTTCCAGCCGCTTGAAACACTGGCGCCTGGCCTTGTTCGTGGTGTTGCTGGTGTCGTTTGGCCTGAGCGTCTGGGCCGTCGACCATCAACCGCAAAAAGCCTTCTTCCTGCTACACCTCAGGGCCTGGGAACTGCTGGCGGGTGCGATGCTGGCGGTGATGCCCAAGCGTGACTGGCGCGCTTCACCGGCACTCGCCCAGGGGGTCAGTCTGGTGTCCATGGCGTTGATCCTGATTGCCATATTCGCTTTCGATGCGTCCACGCCATTCCCCGGTGCCGCCGCTTTGCTGCCGGTGCTGGGTGTGGTTGGTTTGATCTGGGCCAATGGGCAGCGGCAAACCTGGGTCGGGCGGTTGCTCAGTTCGCGGTTGATGGTGGGCCTGGGGCTGATTTCTTATTCCTGGTACCTGTGGCATTGGCCGGTGTTCGTGTACGCCAACTATGCCGCGGTTGATGGCTTGGGCGCGCTTGATCTGACCGGGTTGTTATTGCTGAGCCTGGTGCTGGGTTATGTGTCCTGGCGCTTCGTGGAGGCGCCGTTTCGGGAAAAGCGCTTGCTGGCTGGGCGCAAGGCGATCCTGGCCGCTGCCGGGGCTGGCATCCTGTGCCTGGGCTTGACGGGCCTTGCGGTGCGCGAAGCCGATGGCGTGCCTTCACGCTTGTCCGAACAGGCGTTGCGGTATGCCCAGGCTAAGAAATGGAGCCCGGAACTCATGGCCTGCCTGGCGGACAAGGACACGCCCGATGAGCGACTGTTCTGCCACTTTGGCCCCAAAAGTCTGTCGGTGTCCGCGCTGGTGTGGGGCGATAGCCATGCCACCGCGTTGATTCCGGCGCTTGAGGATGGGGCCAAGCGCCACGACATCAGCCTGGTACAGGCCAGCTTCGCCGGTTGCGTGCCCTTGGACGGTCTGGAGAATATTTCTCGGTGTGCGCATTTCAATCGCCGCGTCGAGAAGGCCTTGGCCGATCAGTCGTTCAGTGATGTGGTACTGGCGGCGCGCTGGAGCCTGTACCTCTATGGGCAAATGTCGGGCGACAAGGAGCACGCGCTCAAGGACCCGAGCACCGGTGAGTACGTGCGCGCCGTGGCCGAACAACGCTTCGCCGAGGGCCTGCGCGAGCGCATCAAGGGGTTGCGCGCCGCCGGGCATCGCGTGTGGTTGGTCAAGGAAGTCCCGCTGCAGCAAATCATCGTGCCTTACCGCCTCAGTCGCCTGGCCATGATGCACCGCCCGGTGGAGGGAGAAGGGCTTGCGGTGGAGGAGCATGAGCGGCGCCAGGCTTTTATCACCCAGCTATTCGACGAGTTGGCGGCTGCCGACAGTGGCGTGGCGGTACTGGACCCGGCGCCCCTGCTGTGTGGCGTCGACGGTCTATGTCGGGTCGAACTCAATGGTCGCGCGCTGTACACCGATGATAATCACCTCTCCGAGGTCGGTGCGCGGCACATCGAAGCCTTTCTGGAGCCACTGTTCAGTTCGCTGCAATCACGGGGGCTGACGGCCAATTAAGCTGCCAGCCGCGGTCAGAGCAGGTAGGATGTACGCCTATTTTACGGGTGGCATGGTTAATGAAATTCAAGGATCTTCGGGATTTCGTGCAGCAACTTGAGCAGCGCGGAGAGTTGAAACGTATCCAGGTACCGGTTTCCCCGGTGCTGGAAATGACTGAGATTTGCGACCGTACCCTGCGTAACAAGGGCCCGGCGCTGCTGTTCGAGAACCCGACCGGCTTTGATATCCCGGTGCTCGGCAACCTGTTCGGCACCCCCGACCGCGTGGCCTTTGGCATGGGCGCCGAATCGGTCAGCGAATTGCGCGAGATCGGCAAGCTGCTGGCATTCCTCAAGGAGCCCGAGCCTCCCAAGGGCTTGAAGGATGCCTGGTCGAAGCTGCCGATTTTCCGCAAGATCATTGCCATGGCGCCCAAGGTGGTCAAGGACGCGGTGTGCCAGGAAGTGGTCATCGAGGGTGATGACGTCGACCTGGGCATGTTGCCGGTGCAGACCTGCTGGCCCGGCGACGTCGGCCCGCTGATCACCTGGGGCCTGACCGTCACCAAGGGCCCGAACAAGGATCGCCAGAACCTCGGCATCTACCGTCAGCAAGTGATCGGCCGCAACAAAGTGATCATGCGTTGGCTGAGCCACCGCGGCGGTGCCCTCGATTTCCGTGAGTGGTGTGAAAAGCACCCGGGCAAGCCGTTCCCGGTTTCCGTGGCGCTGGGTGCCGACCCGGCGACCATCCTCGGCGCCGTGACGCCGGTACCGGACAGCCTGTCCGAATACGCATTCGCCGGCCTGCTGCGCGGCAACCGCACTGAGCTGGTGAAGTGCCGTGGCAACGACCTGCAAGTACCGGCCACCGCCGAAATCATCCTCGAAGGCGTGATTCACCCCGGTGAAATGGCCGATGAGGGCCCTTACGGTGACCACACCGGTTACTACAACGAAGTCGACAGCTTCCCAGTGTTTACCGTTGAACGCATTACCCATCGAATCAAGCCGATCTACCACAGCACCTACACTGGCCGACCACCGGATGAGCCGGCGATCCTCGGCGTGGCGCTCAACGAAGTGTTCGTGCCGATCCTGCAAAAGCAATTCCCGGAGATCACCGACTTCTACCTGCCGCCGGAAGGCTGTTCGTACCGCATGGCCATTGTCACCATGAAGAAGTCGTACCCAGGCCATGCCAAGCGGGTCATGCTGGGTGTGTGGTCGTTTTTGCGACAGTTCATGTACACCAAGTTCGTTATTGTCACCGACGACGACATCAACGCCCGTGACTGGAACGACGTGATCTGGGCCATCACCACGCGCATGGACCCCAAGCGCGATACGGTGATGATCGACAATACGCCGATCGACTACCTTGACTTCGCCTCGCCGGTGTCGGGGCTGGGGTCGAAGATGGGCCTGGATGCCACCCATAAGTGGCCGGGTGAAACCACCCGCGAGTGGGGGCGGGTGATCGTCAAGGATGAAGCCGTGACGGCGCGTGTCGATGCGATCTGGAAAGAATTGGGAATAGATTGATGCGTGTAACCCTGCAACCTTCCGGTGCGGTACTGGAGTTGGTCCCTGGCGAGCGAATTCTCGAAGGCGCCCGCCGCCTGGGCTACGAGTGCCCGCAAGCCTGTCGCAACGGCGTGTGCCACGTGTGTGCGGCGCTCCTGGTGGAAGGCCGCGTGCAGCAGGCCGGCGAGGTGCGCGACCATGGTGAGTTCTATACCTGCATCGCCGAGCCACTGGAAGATTGTGTGGTGTTGTGGGATGGCGTGCTAGCACCGGGTGAGTTACCGCTGCGCAAGTTGGCGTGCCAGTTGAGCGAGTGCGTGGAGGTCGGTGGCGATGTGTGGCGCGTGCGCCTGCGCGCCCCGGCCGGCAAGGCAGTGCGTTACCACGCTGGGCAATACCTGATGATCGAGCGGGAGAACGGCGAGAAGTCGGCGTTTTCCCTGGCCTCCGCGCCCCATGCCGGGCGCGACCTGGAATTGCACGTGCTGGCCCGTGAGGACAGCGCGCGCAACCTGCTGGAGCAGTTGCAGCGCAACCGGATGGCTCGCATTGAGCTGCCGTTTGGCGACACCCACCTGGCTGAGCTGCCAGACGGGCCGCTGGTATTGATCGCCGCCGGCACCGGCATGGCGCAGATGCACAGCCTGATCGAGCATTGCCGCGCCTCGGGCTTCAAGCACCCGGTGCACCTGTATTGGGGCGTGCGTCGTCCGGAAGACTTCTACGAGATCGAGCATTGGGATCAATGGGCTCAACTGCCCAACCTGTTCCTGCACAAAGTCGTCAGCGACCTGTGTGGCTGGCAGGGTCGCTGCGGGCTGTTGCATGAGGCTGTGTGCGAGGACATTGCCGACCTGAAGGCGGTGCATGTCTACGCCAGCGGTTCGCCGGCGATGATCTACGGGACCTTGGACGCACTGGTGGAGGCCGGCATGGATGCGCACCAGATGCGCGCCGACGTATTCGCCTACGCCCCGCGGCCCTGACGCGATCAAACGGTGGGAGGGGCGGTGCGACGATTCGACGTGCTCCCATAGCGGTGTATCAGTCCAAATGAGCTGGCTGGCACTTCCCTATCGGGAGCAAGCCACCCGCCACAATGGTTTGTGCCGGCTCAGAATCGTACTCCGGTCGTCACCATCGCCGCGTTGAACCCCAGCAATACCAGTTCCGCCGCCACCGGCCCGTAATGGGCGCCCACGGACGGAATGATCACCGGCGCCACGCCAAAACGGTTCAACGGGATCTTGTCGCGATATTCGCCGCGATAACCCTGGATCGCCCCGCCTGTCAGTTTCACATACACCGGATACTCAGCCATGTCATAGCGCTTGCCCGCGTAGACGTAGTACGAGCGCTGGCTGAACGAGTTGCGAAACGTCGCGCCGCCATATACCAGGCCTGACGGCTCATTGCGTTCCAGCCCGATCAAGTCTTGCTGGTTATTGTGGTCCGGGTCCGGCGCGAAGTGGCGGGTGTAGACACTGGTCTGCGCATACCAGAAGCCATCGTCGTCATTGGCGGGCGGCGCTTCGGCAGCGAGGGCCGTGGCGGCCTGGGCCAGGAACAGCAGGCCGGGCAGTCGATATTTTTTCATGGAGGCGACCTCGATAGTCGGTGTGAGAGGCGGCTAAGTGGGTCGTGATGTGCACGCTATTTTGACGGCTTGACGTGCGCCCAGGCTGAACCGGGGCTGAAAGTAGCGGGATTGCTGCCCTGAATCCTGACGAAAGGGCGGGGGGCTTATACTTTTGCTTATTCTTTTAAGGTATTTAATTTATTTGATAGATATCTTTAAGCTATATATCAACGGACTACCGAACGACAGACACTAACCAATCACTGACCGCCACCGCCCGCCAGCCGGATCGATCGTACGCACTCAGCGCAATGAAGTTCTGAGTGTTGATTCCAAGGGGAGCGGTATGGGGAGCTACAAGAAACACGCGCTGTACTCAGCGATTTTGTCGGCCAATTTGCTGACCGCTGTGGGATTCAATCCAGTCCAGGCGGCTGAAACGCCTGCCGACGATGTACCCAAACTCGACACGGTGATCGTCACCGGTACCCGTGCCCAGGAGCGCACGGCCAGCGCTTCACTGTCGCCTATCGATGTGATTTCCGGCGAGACCCTACGCAGTACCGGCTCCGATGAGCTGGGGGCGGTGCTGGCGCGCCTGATTCCGTCGATCAACTTCCCTCGCCCAAGCCTGGTGGACGGTGCCGAGCTGGTACGACCTGCACAGTTGCGCGGCCTGTCGCCGGACCAGGTGCTGGTGCTGGTCAACGGCAAGCGCCGCCACACCAGTGCGTTCGTCAACCTGGGCGGTGCGGTAGGGCGTGGTTCGGCCCCGGCGGATTTGAATGCGATCCCGCTGTCGGCGGTGGATCATATCGAAGTGCTGCGTGACGGCGCTTCCGCGCGCTACGGCTCCGATGCCATCGCGGGTGTGATCAACGTGATCCTCAAGCACGCTGACCATGGCGGCTCGATCTCCACCAAGTTTGGCGAATACAAGAAGGGCGATGGCATCCAGCGCAATATCAGCGGCAACACTGGCCTGGCTTTGGGTGACAACGGCTTTATCAACCTCTCGGCCGAAGGTGCCGACAACGACTACACCAACCGCGCCGGGGATGATTTCCGGCCGGGCAGCGTGGGTTCCACCACCTACGGCCAGCGCGTGTTCCGACAAGGCGAGCCTGCGACCAATGAAGGCAAATTGCAGTTCAACTCCGAATATTCCTTCAACGATGCGGCCGAGTTCTACTCTTTCGGCGGTTACAGCAAGCGACGCGGCGAGACGGCAGCGTTCTACCGGGCGAGCAATGCGTCCAACAACATCCCGGCGCTCAACCCCAACGGCTACCTGCCGCTGATCAAAGGCGACCTGGAGGACACCTCACTGGTGGTGGGCCTGCGCGGCTTGCTGGCCTACGACTGGCATTACGACTTCTCGGCCAATTACGGCAAGAACCAGTACGCGCTGAGCACCGAAACCATCAACACCTCCCTGGGCCTGGCCACGCCGCGCAAGTTCGATAACGGCACGTTGAGCAACGACCAGAAGCAAATCAGCCTGGACCTGTCTCGCGAGTTCGACGTGGGTTGGCTGCCTTACCCGGTGTCCGTGGCGTTTGGTGGTGAATACTTGCACCAGGGGTATGAAATCGAGGCGGGAGAGCCCGCCTCTTATTACCAGACCGGCAGCTCGGGGTTAGGTGGCTTTCGTGATGCTGATGCGGGCACCAGCACACGGCATAACTGGGCACAGTACCTGGACCTGGAAACCAACTTCACCGAAAAACTCAGTGCCTCGGCTGCCGTGCGCCATGAGGACTACAGCGACTTTGGCTCCAATGTCAGCGGCTCGCTGTCAGCGCGTTACGACTTCACCCCGCAAGTCGCTGTGCGCGGCAGTATTTCCAATGGTTTCCGCGCACCGTCCCTGGCCCAGCAGAACTTTGCCTACACCTCCTCGCAGTTGATCGGCAGTACGATCCAGGAAGCCGGCACCTTCCCGGCCAACAGCCAGGTCGCCCGTCTGCTCGGTGCCGAAGACCTCAAGGCCGAGAAATCGCGCAACTACAGCCTCGGCCTGGTACTGGAACCGGCCGATGACTTGACCGTGACGCTGGACGTGTACCGCATCGATATCCGTGACCGCATCAGCCTTTCGTCCAACCTGAACCTCAACCCGGCGGCGATTGCTTACCTGCAGGCCAATGGCGTGGGCAATATCAACTACACCAGTGCGCGGTACTTCACCAATGCCACCGACACCAGCACCGACGGCGTCGACCTGGTGGCCAACTATCGCTATCGACTCGATAACGGCATCCGCTGGAACAGCACCGTGGGCTACAACTACAACCACACCAAGGTCACCGACGTGAAAGCCAACCCGGCCGTCCTCGATAGCCTGGGGGTGAACCTGCTGCGGGTGGACCGTCGCGAGCGCATCGGTTTGCTCGGCGACACCACGCCCCAGCACAAACTGAGCCTGGGTAACGACTTCACCTTCGGCCGGTGGGCGTTGCACAGCAACCTGGTGCGCTATGGTGAATTCACCAGTTACCAGGCCGACAAGGTCAACGACCAGACCTTCAAGGCGGCCTGGGTGCTCGACCTGTCGGTGGACTACAAGCTGAAGAACTGGACCTTCACCCTGGGCGGCGACAACGTTACGGATAAATACCCGGAGAAGGTCAACGCCTTCGCCAGCAGTGGTGGGAATTTGGCCTATAGCACTTTTTCGCCATACGGTTACAGCGGCGCGTTCTATTACGGTAAAGTTGCTTACAACTGGTAACAGCTTTTCGCAGCAACACAGGAGACCTAAGCGATCCGCCATGACCGTTATTGAAACCGATCTTTTGCAATTGGCTTACCCTCCGCGGCTCGATCTGGGGCCGCAACTCACTCACGAACAGTTGATGAGCTCAATGCAGGCCACCATGGCCAGGCATAAGGGTGGGCCGGTCTGGTTATTCGCTTATGGTTCGCTGATCTGGCGCCCTGAGTGCTCCTCGACCGAGCGCGTGCGGGCACGGGTCCACGGTTATCACCGGGGCCTGTACCTGTGGTCCCACGAGCATCGGGGTACACCGGAACTACCAGGGTTGGTGTTCGGGCTGGATCGGGGCGGTTCGTGCAGCGGGTTTGCCTATCGCCTGCCGGAAGATCAGCTGGAGGCCTCGCTTTATGCCCTGTGGCAGCGCGAGATGCCATACCCCTCCTACCGGCCGCACTGGCTCAGTTGCCGCCTGGAAGATGGCAGCCAGGTACAGGCGTTAGGGTTTGTCTTGGAGCGGCATTTACCCAGCTACGCCGGCAACTTGCCCGATATCGTGCTCAATCACGTATTGCAAAGCGCTTGCGGGCGTTACGGCACTACGCGCGATTATGTCGAGCAGACCGTCAACGCCCTGCGTAGCCACGCCATGCCAGACAAGAATCTGGAGGCGCGGCTCAAGCGTTGTGCCAAGGATTGCTCAGGTGATTAACGCGCCGAGCTGACACTGTTGGTGTGCCATAAGGTTGGGATCAGGAAGGCGATGGCCAGCAGGCACGCGCCGATCAACAGCACGAAGCCACCGTCCCAGCCGAAATGGTCCACCGTGTAGCCCATGGCCGCGCTCGCCGCCACCGAACCGCCCAGGTAACCGAACAGGCCGGTGAAGCCCGCTGCCGTACCGGCGGCTTTCTTCGGCGCCAGTTCCAGCGCCTGCAGGCCGATCAGCATCACCGGGCCGTAGATCAGGAAGCCGATGGAGAACAGCGCGATCATATCGACCATCGGGTTGCCCGGCGGGTTGAGCCAGTAGACCAGGGTGGCCAAGGTTACCAACGTCATGAACACGATGCCGGTCAGGCCTCGGTTACCGCGGAAAATCTTGTCCGACATCCAGCCGCACAGCAGCGTGCCTGGAATACCGGCCCATTCGTAGAAGAAGTACGCCCAGGACGACTTGTCGACCGTGAAGTGCTTGGCTTCTTTCAAGTAGGTTGGCGCCCAGTCCAGTACGCCATAGCGCAGGAGGTAGACGAACACGTTGGCGAAGGCGATGTACCACAGCATTTTGTTGCGCAGCACGTACTTGACGAAGATTTCCTTGGCGCTGAATTCGTCTTCGTGGCTGGCGTCGTAGCCTTCCGGGTAGTCGTTCTTGTACTGCTCGATCGGCGGCAGGCCAACCGATTGCGGGGTGTCGCGCATGGTGATGAAGGCAAACGCCGCCACCAGCAACGCTACGGTTGCCGGCACATAGAACGCCGCATGCCAGTCGTTGAACCAGGCCATGCCCAACAGGAACAGCGGGCCGATCAGGCCTCCGCCGACGTTATGCGCGACGTTCCAGACCGAGACTACGCGGCCGCGTTCTTTTTGCGACCACCAGTGCACCATGGTGCGTCCGCTTGGCGGCCAGCCCATGCCCTGGGCCCAGCCATTGATGAACAGCAGAATGAACATCATGGTCACGCTGGACGTTGCCCAAGGTGCGAAACCGAAAATGAACATCACCCCCGCCGATACCAGCAGGCCGAAGGGCAGGAAGTAGCGCGGGTTGGAGCGGTCGGATACCAGGCCCATCAGGAACTTGGACAAGCCGTAGGCAATCGCGATGGCCGACATTGCCAGGCCCAGTTCGCCACGGGTGTAACCCTCGTCGATCAGGTAAGGCATGGCCAGGGAGAAGTTCTTGCGCAGCAGGTAGTACCCGGCGTATCCGAAGAAAATACCGGCGAAGATCTGCCAGCGCAGTCGTCGGTAGGTACTGTCTATTTTTTCTTCAGGCAGGGGTGCCTGGTGCGCGGCAGGACGAAAAAAAGCAAACATTCAAGAGCTCCAGATTTCTTGTTTTGACTGCGGATGCGAATGTTACAGTTTCGTTACCGAAAATAGCATCGCGTCTTATGTGCAAACACAAGAAAACAGAGCAAGCGCGTGTTCTCTTACGAACATGTCGATAATCGATACGTGGTGGTCGTTTAGCGCTTCTCAGACCAATGCAGAGCAAATGTGGGAGGGGGGCTTGCCCCCGATGGCGGTGACTCAGTCAACAGTTGCATCAACTGACCCACAGCAATCGGGGGCAAGCCCCCTCCCACACTGATCGCATTTCACGTGGCTATCAGCGGGTCTGGACGACGACCTTGCCGACCGCCTTGCGCTGGCCGAGATCATTGATCGCCTGTGCGGCTTGTTCCAGCGGATACACCTGCGACACCAGCGGCTTGAGCTTGCCCTCGGCGTACCAGGCAAACAACTGGTGGAAGTTCGCCGCATTATCCTGCGGCTGGCGCTGGGCGAACGAGCCCCAGAACACCCCAACCACCGCCGCACCTTTGAGCAGCGCCAGGTTCACCGGTAGCTCGGGAATGCGCCCACTGGCAAACCCCACTACCAGCAGGCGGCCGTTCCAGGCGATTGCGCGGATGGCCTGGTCAAACAGGTCGCCACCCACCGGGTCGTAGATCACATCGGCGCCGTTGCCATCGGTCAGGCGCTTGATCTCGTCTTTCAGGCTGGCTTCGCTGTAATTGATCAGTTCATCGGCGCCGGCCGCCTTGGCCACCGCGAGCTTGTCGGCGCTGCTGGCGGCGGCGATCACGCGCGCGCCCATGGCCTTGCCAATTTCCACGGCGGCCAGGCCCACGCCACCGGAGGCGCCGAGCACCAGCAGGGTTTCGCCAGGTTGCAGGTTGGCCCGTTGTTTCAGGGCGTGCATCGACGTGCCGTAGGTCATGCTGAACGCGGCTGCGGTGTTGAAGTCCATGCTCGGCGGGATCGGCAGCACGTTATAGCCGGGTACGGCGACCTGTTCGGCAAAGCTGCCCCAGCCTGTCAGCGCCATGACCCGGTCGCCGACCTTCAGGTGGCTGACCTTTTCGCCCACTTCACTGACCACCCCCGCCGCTTCGCCGCCCGGCGAGAACGGGAAAGGCGGCTTGAACTGGTACTTGCCCTCAATGATCAAGGTATCCGGGAAGTTGACCCCGGCCGCGTGCACGTCCAGCAGGATTTCGTTCTTCTTGATCGCCGGGCTGGGGATCTCTTCCAGCACCAGGGTTTCGGCAGGGCCGAAGGCTTTGCACAGCACAGCTTTCATCGGACTATTCCTTTTGGCGTCGTGGCCGATAAGTGTAGGAGGGTACGCCCGGGGGTCAACGAGCATGCCCTGGCCTGATAAGTCGCCATAAGCTTGTGCTCAGCCTTGCTAGCGTTATGCTACCTGGCAATCGAATGTGAGGAATGAACTGTGAAAGCGTGGATCCCGTTGATGCTGGCCCTGACCTTGCCGATGGCAGCCCAGGCCGAAGAAGCCAAAGAAGGTGAGGCACCGAAGGTCAGCTATATCAGCCTGACTCCGCCGTTCGTGGGCAACTATGGCCTGGATGGCACGGCAAAGCTCAAGGTGTACAAGGCCGACATCGCCCTGCGCGTCACCGGCCCCGAAGCGGCGGCGCTGGTCAAATCCAACGATGCATTGATTCGCAACCAGTTGGTGGCACTGTTCACCCAGCAGACCAACGAGACCATGAGCAGTGTCGAAGGCAAGGAAAAGCTGCGCCAGGAAGCACTCAAGCAAACCCAGCAAGTGATGAGCGACGAAACCGGCAAACCGGTGGTGGAAGACCTGCTGTTCAATAACCTCATCATCCAGTAACTGTGGCGATCGGGCTTACTGTGGCGAGCGGGCTGACCACAACAAGAAGCCCGTTTGCCACAACAAGCCCGCTCGCCACGCTCAGGAGGCCAGGCTTTTCCTGAACCGCGCCAACGCCACGGCAAAGAACAGCAGGCCGATCCCTGCCAGCGCCAGCAGGTCCGGCCACACCACGCTAGCGCCCGCATCGCGGAACAGGATCGCTGCGCTCAGGCTCACAAAGTGCGTCGACGGCGAAGCCTGCATCACCCACTGCAACCACTCGGGCATGCTGTCCAGCGGGGTACTGCCGCCGGAAAGCAGCAGCATCGGGATGATCACCGGGATCGCCAGCAAGCCGAACTGAGGCGTCGAGCGGGCGAGGGTGGCGAGGAAGATGCCCAGGGCCGTGCTGGCAAACAGGTACAGCGCGGTCACGAACAGAAATAACGCCAGCGAGCCGGCCAGCGGTACGCCGAGCAAGCCCTTGACCACCACTTCCAGGGATAGCCAGGTACACAGCACGACCACCAGCATGTTGCTCCAGATTTTCGCCAGCATGATTTCCAGTGCTGTCAGCGGCAGTACCAGCAAGTGGTCGAGGGTGCCGTGTTCACGCTCGCGCAGCAGGGCGGTGCCGGTGAGCACGATGGCGAGGATGGTGATGTTGTTGACGATCTGGATCACCGCCAGGAACCAGCCACCCTCCAGGTTGGTATTGAACAGCGCCCGGGTGGTCAGTTGCGCTGGCGCTTTCGCGGCGCTATCCGCCTGGCCGCTGTAGGTGAGCAACTCGCGCTGGAAAATCCGGCCGATGTAGCCGGCGCCCATAAAGGCCTGGCTCATCGCCGTGGCGTCGACGTTCACCTGTACGGCGGGCTGTCGACCGGCCAACAGGTCGGCCTGGAAGTTCGCCGGTACGTTGATCACGAAGGTGTACTGGCCGCTGTCCATGACCTTGTCCAACTGGTCGTACGCCAACGGTGCGGGTGGCTGGAACTCGGGCGGTTGCAGCGCTTCGGCCATCTGTCGCGAGAGCGGGCTGTGGTCTTCGTCGACAAATGCCACGCTGGCATGGTGCACCCCAATTACCGAGCCCGCGGCGGGCATATAGATCGCCACCGTGAAGGCGTAGAACAGAAACAGCAGCAACACACTGTCGTGGCGCAGGCTGGTCAGCTCCTTGATCCCCAGGCGCAGGATATGCGCAAACTTGTGCATCAGGCCTCCTGCTTCTTGAGCATGATCAGGCTCAGTCCGGTAAAACCGAGGAAAAATCCGAACAGCGCCAGGCACTGTGGCCACAACTGGCGCAAGTCCAGGGCCTTGGTGAAGGTGCCCACCGCAATATCGAGAAAGTGCCCCGCCGGAAACAGCATGCCCATCACCGCCGCCGCGCCCTCCAGGGACGAGCGCGGCACGATCAGCCCGGAGAACTGGATGGTCGGCAGGCTGGTGATGATCATGGTGCCAAGGATCGCCGCGATCTGGGTGCGCGTGAATGCGGAAATCAGCAGGCCCATGCTGGTGGTGGCGAGCACGTACAGCAGGCCGCCAAACGCCAGGGTCAGGGCGCTGCCCTTGAACGGCACGCCGAACAGCCAGCGGTTCATCGCCACCAGTACAGCCAGGTTCACCAGGCTCACTGCCAGGTAGGGCGCCTGTTTGCCCAGCAAAAACTCCAGGCGGGTCAGGGGCGTGGCATAGAAGTTGGTGATCGAGCCCAGCTCCTTCTCGCGCACGATGCCCAGGGCCGTCAGCATGGCCGGTATAAAGGCCAGGATCAGCGCCATGACGCCCGGGCCGATGGCATTTACGCTGACCACGTCCTGGTTATAGCGGAAGCGGGTTTCCAACTTGGCGGCAGCTTGTGTGTTCGAGGGCGAACTGCTCAGTTCGGCCAGTTGTTCAAGGTTGCCCTGGTGCACGGCCTCGACATAGTTGCGGCTGGTTTCCGCGCGAAACGGCATGCCGCCGTCGAGCCACGCGGCCACGGTGGGCTGGCGACCGGCGTAAAGATCACGACCAAAGCCCGGCGGGATTTCCAGCGCCAGTTTGATTTCCGAGCGTTGCAGGCGCCGGTGCAGTTCGTTGGCATCCTGGATTGGCGTTTGCTCGGCGAAATAGCGCGAGCTGCGAAAGGCTTCCAGGTAGGCACGGCTTTGCGGGGTCTGGTCCTGGTCGTAGACGGCGAAGGCGAGGTTTTCCACATCCAGGGAAATGCCGTAGCCGAAGATCACCATCATGAACATCGCCCCGAGCAGGGCGAAGGCCATGCGCACCTTGTCGCGCAAGAGTTCCTTGCCTTCGCGACTGGCCACGGCCAGTAGGCGCGCCAGGCTGAACCCGCGCTTGCTCACAGGCGGTGCAGTGGTTTCGCTGACGGTGGCGGTAGGCGCCGTCGGTTCCGGTTCGCCCTGGGCTTGCTCCAGGCACGTGACAAACGCGGCTTCAAGGGTGTCGCCGCGGAACTGCTGTTGCAGCGCGTCGGGCGTGTCGCAGGCCAGCACCTTGCCCGCATGCATCAGGGAGATGCGGTCGCAGCGCTGGGCTTCGTTCATAAAGTGAGTGGACAGGAAGATCGTCACCCCCTGTTCGCGCGATAGCTCGATCAGCAACCGCCAGAAATCATCCCGCGCCGCTGGGTCTACGCCTGAGGTCGGTTCATCGAGGATCAGCACCTCGGGGCGATGCAGCACCGCCACGGCCAGCGACAACCGTTGGCGCAGGCCAAGGGGCAGTTCACCGGACGGCTGCTCGGCGACTTCGCCCAGGTCGAAGCGCTGGATCAGTTCGTCGATCCGCGCGCCACTGTCGGCCTTGGGCAAGTCGAACAACTGCGCATGCAACACCAGGTTCTGGCGCACGCTGAGTTCGCCATACAGTGAGAAGCTCTGCGACATGAAGCCCACGCGCTTGCGGGTGGCCAGGTCCTTGGCGTTCACCGGGTTGCCCAGCAACGTGGCACTGCCTTCGGTGGCCGGCATCAGGCCGGTGAGGACCTTCATGGTGGTGGTCTTGCCGCAACCGTTTGAACCGAGGAAACCGAAGATCTCGCCCCGGCCAATAGCGAAGCTGACCTTGTTGACTGCCGTGAAGTCGCCGAAGCGCAGGGTCAGGTCGTGGGCTTCGATGGCGATATCGGTGTTGGCGCTTGCTCTGGGCGGGATCACCAGTGGCTGGTTGTTGTGGGCGCTGTCGCCCTGGAAGTGGGTGAAGGCTTCATCCAGTTTTCCGCTGGGTGTGGCCGCCGCCAGTTCGCTGCTAAGCCCGTTGGCGATCAGTTTGCCGCGATCGAGCATCAGGCAATGTTCGAACTGCTCGGCCTCCTCCATGTAGGCCGTGGCCACCAGCAGGGTCAGTTGCGGGCGCTCGGCACGTACGGTATCGACCAGTTCCCAGAAGCGTCTACGCGACAGCGGGTCGACGCCAGTGGTGGGCTCGTCAAGGATCAGCAGGTCCGGGTCGTGGATCAGTGCGCAGCACAGGCCGAGCTTCTGTTTCATCCCGCCCGAGAGTTTGCCGGCCGGGCGCTCGGCGAAACGGGCGAGGTCGGTGGCCAGCAGCAGGTTGTGCATGCGCTGGTCGCAGTCGGCTTTCGACAGGCCAAACAGCGTGGCGAAGAAGCGGATGTTTTCGCTGATGGACAACTCGGGGTACAGGTTGCCGCCCAGGCCCTGGGGCATAAAGGCGATACGCGGGTACAGGCTGTTGCGATGGCGGCGGTCGGCGATGGAGCCGCCGAGCACCTCCAGTTGGCCTTCCTGAAGGTGTTTAACCCCGGCGATCAAGCCCAGCAGGCTCGACTTGCCCGCGCCATCCGGGCCTATCAGCCCGCATCGCGTACCGGCGGGCAGGCTGAAGGCGATGTCGATCAGCGCCTGTTGCTTGCCATAGCGGTGCTGAACACCTGTGGCGTGCAGCGCCAGGTCGGTCATTTCAGGTTGGCCGGCCAGTCGATGTCAGCCGTACGCACATAGCCGGCACCGGGCATGCCGGGCTTGGCCTGCGGCACGGCGCTGGGTTGGGTCAGGCGCAGTTTGACGCGGAATACCAGTTTCTGGCGTTCGTCGCGGGTTTCCACTTCCTTGGGCGTGAATTGCGATTTGGCCGCGACAAAGCTGATTTTGGCCGGCAGCGGTTGGTCGGGGAGTGCATCGAGGAGGATGCGTGCATCGCTGCCGACGGTCAGCCGGCCGGTCACAGAGGCGGGCAAGTAGAGGTTCATGTATTGATCTTGGGGGTCGATCAGCAGCAACACGCGCCCACCGGCGGCGAGCACTTCGCCCGGTTCAGCCAGGCGTAGCTGGATAATGCCGTCGATGGGCGCGCGCAGGCTGCTGTCATCGATTTCGCTGGTGAGTTGCGCCACCTGGGCTTCGGCGGCGCCGATGGCCGCCTTGACCGAATTGACCTGGGCTTGGGCCGCGACTACGGCCGCATTGCCGGTATTCTGGCGAGCCTGCTGCTGGTCGATCAACTGGCTGCTGGCAAAGCCGCGCGCGTATAGCTCCTGCGTACGCTTGAGCTCCTGATGGGCCAACAGTTGCTCGCTTTGGCGCAGTTGCACATTGGCTTCGGCAGCGGCGAAGTTTTCCTTGGCGCGCAGCACCTCGGCTTCAGCCTGGGCGCGCTGGGCCTCCAGGGTGCGGGTGTCCATGCGCGCCAGCAGTTGGCCCTTGAGCACCTTGTCGCCTTCATCCACGCGCACTTCGGCGAGGCGCCCGGGTATCTTGGCGGCAATCTGCACCTCAGTGGATTCCAGGCGACCGTTGCCCATGCTCAAGCCTTCGGGCAGGCGGTCCTGGGTGGATTTCCAGTAACCGAAGCCGCCGGCGGCGAGCAGCAACACAATCAGGAGCGAGGCAAACAGCTGGGAGGTGCGATGGTTCGTCGACATGAATGCATCCTGCGGCGTTAGCGTCCTAGTTTGACCGGCCTCGCCTCAGAAGGCGTTGATACCGATCAAATGAACTGAAGGAGCGAGCTGGCTCGCGAAAAATGTAAACGATAACGCGACCAGCCTGGAAGGTCGCGGTGAAGCTGCGCTCTTCGCGAGCAAGCTGGCTCCAGCCGTCAGCGTAGCGCCAAGACCGCGGCCCATTGCTCGGCGGTAACCGGCATCACCGAGAGACGGCTGCCTTTTTGCACCAGAGGCAGCTCGGCTAGGGCGGCTTGCTGCTTCAGGTACCCCAGGCCCAGTACGCAGGGGAACGTCTCGACATGGGCCACGTTGATCGCGCTCCATGGATTTTTCTCCGGGCTGGCCTTGGCGTCGAAATAGTGGTTGTCCGGCTCCAGTGCGGTCGGGTCCGGGTAGGCGGCCTCGACGATGGTGCCGATGCCGGCAATA
This sequence comes from Pseudomonas fluorescens, assembly GCF_001708445.1. Taxonomy (NCBI): domain Bacteria; kingdom Pseudomonadati; phylum Pseudomonadota; class Gammaproteobacteria; order Pseudomonadales; family Pseudomonadaceae; genus Pseudomonas; species Pseudomonas fluorescens. Next base: position 6,275,990 of record NZ_CP015637.1, on the reverse strand, counting down.
CCAGGCTCGGGGCAGCTGGAGTGATAGAAGAAAAATTGGTCACCCACCGCCATCGCCCTCAGAAAGTTGCGCGCCTGATAATTGCGCACCCCATCCCAGCGGGCTTCGCCAAGCGTTTCCAGGCCTTTGATGGAGAGTTCGTCGGGCTCGGATTTCATCAGCCAATAGGCCATTTGGGGGCTCCTGAAAAAGGCGTTGGGCAAGTTGTCAGGCAATTCCATGACAAACCGACAGTCGGTTGACGCCAAGGTTTGCGTGTTGGTTCACGTTAACGCAGAATGCCGGGATTTTAAGCTTGACGCAGCTGCAACGGACTACTTTGGAACGTTGTTGTCATCGTGTACGAGATGCCTGAAGGGGGGCAATCGATGCAACGTAAACCGGATTTACTATGGATATTGGTGATTTTGTTTGGTCTGGGCGTCGTGACCACCGGGTATGCGCAAAGCTTGTGGTCGAACAAGACCGATGCACCCGTTGAACTGGCTCAGCAGCAGCCTAAACCGTTCAAGCGCTGACCCTTATTCAAGGCGCCGCTGACTCCAGTGGCGTCTCTGCGATATACCAATACTTGTCAGTGACCGTGCCCGCCAGCGGCACATCCCAACTCGCCTGCGCCAACCGATCGACCTTCTGACACTCATGGGCCAGCCCCAGCAGCGTCGGCTTGCGCCAGCTTTGGCGGCGAGCGAGGTAGGCCAGGCTGCGGTCATAAAACCCACCGCCCATGCCCAGGCGCCCCCCCGCGTCGTCGAACCCCACCAGCGGGAGCAACACCAGGTCCAGCGCCCACACCTTGCGCTGGCGGCAGGCGTTTATCCGGGGTTCGAGAATGCGAAACCGATTGGGCAGCAGTTTTTCCCCTGGGTCCACGCGTTGGAAGACCATCTTGGTTCTCGGCCAGGCGCTGAGTACTGGCAGGTAGGTGGCCTTGCCCCGGCGCTGGGCCGCGCGCAGCAGCAGGCGCGGATCGATTTCACCGTCCGTCGGCAGGTATAGAGAAATATGTTTGGCCCGGCGAAACAGCGGGTGCTGTGCCAGTTGCCGATACAAGCCAAGGGCCGCCCGGCGCTGCTCGCTGGGGGTGAGCGCACGGCGGGCCTTGCGCAACATGCGTCGAAGGTGCGGACGGGAAAGCGGCGCAGGTTCGGTCATGGTTTTCGGCTCATAAAACAATGCCAGTCCTTAAGACTGGCATTGAGTTTGGGAATCAGGCTCCCCGACAGAACCGCTGTCGACTAAGCCCTTGAACCCGAAAGTTCAAGGTGGAAGAAGCAGTAGGCTTTAAGGCTTTCCGTCTAGCGGACATGCACACCAGCCCAACGTGCAACTTCCAGGGTAGTGCGAATCGGCTCCGGGACATCGCCGACTGGCAAGCACGCCAGGGAGTGGGGCGAGTATACCTTAAACAGTCGCGGCAATCAGCCCTTGGGTGCGTCTGAGTCGCTGGAGAGCACCAGATCAACGCGTTCGAGCAGGTCACGCACCTGTTCGCGCGTTGAGCCGCTGGCCTGTACGTCAGGACGTTCCTGCTTGTGCAGCAGATCGTGGGTGATGTTCAGCGCGGCCATCACGGCGATGCGGTCGGCGCCGATGACTTTGCCGCTGCTGCGGATTTCACGCATCTTGCCATCCAGGTAGCGGGCAGCGCTCACCAGGTTGCTGCGTTCTTCCTGGGGGCAAATGATCGAATACTCTTTGTCGAGGATCTGCACGGTAACGCTATTGCTTGAACTCATGAGTCTTGCTCCAGGGCCTTCAGGCGCGAAATCATCGATTCGACCTTACGCCGGGCGATTTCGTTTTTTTCAATGAGGTGAGCGCGTTCCTCGCGCCAGGTCTTTTCCTGAGCTAATAGGAGTCCGTTTTGGCTCTTTAGTTGCTCGACCCGATCAATTAGCAATTCGAGTCTGGCCATCAGCGCTTGCAGGTCGGTGTCTTCCATTGGGTTCCACTGGATTTGTCTGATGAATGGCAACTGCAGGATAAACGATCTGACGCCCTCGATAGTCTTGGTACGTCTGCCGGTGCTAGGATACAGCGCTCCATTCTAGACATTGCGCCGTCTGGCGCCTAGCTCACCATGCCCATTCAGAACTCCCCGTACGATGCTTTTTCCAAACTGCTGAGCACCAGCGGTCATCCTTGCTCGCCTGCCGAACTGCACGGCGTGTTGCTCGGCCGCAGTTGCACCGGCGTTGGCTTTGATGCCGACAACTGGCTGGCCGATGTGGCCGAGCTGCTGGAAACCGAACCGACCGACAACGTGCGTAACGCGCTGATCGGCCTGCAAGAGATGGTCAAGGGCGAGCTGACCGGTGATGACGTCACCGTGGTCCTGCTGCTGCCGACCGACGATGCACCGCTCGCCGAACGCGCCGCCGCACTGGGCCAATGGTGCCAGGGCTTCCTCCACGGTTTCGGCGTGAACGCCGGTGGCCTGGAGCTGAGCACCGATGCCAAGGAAGTGTTGCAGGACCTGGCGGCCATCTCCCAGGTGCAAGACGCCCTGGAAGAGTCCGAAGACGGCGAAGGCGACTACATGGAAGTCATGGAATACCTGCGCGTCGCACCGTTGCTGCTGTTCACCGAGACCAAGAAGTCCGCTGAGCCGGCTGCCCCCAAGCCTTCGCTGCACTGAGAAAGGAAGCCCATCTGCCCATGATCCATATCCCCAAAGCGGAATACACCCGGCGCCGCAAGGCGCTCATGGCGCAGATGGAACCCAACAGCATCGCGATCCTGCCGGCCGCCGCCGTGGCGATCCGCAACCGTGATGTCGAGCACGTCTATCGCCAGGACAGCGACTTCCAGTACCTGAGCGGTTTCCCCGAGCCACAGGCGGTGATCGTGCTGATGCCCGGTCGCCAGCACGGCGAGTACGTGCTGTTCTGCCGCGAGCGCAATGCCGAACGCGAACTGTGGGACGGCCTGCGCGCCGGTACCGAGGGCGCGATCCGCGATTTTGGCGCCGACGATGCCTTCCCCATCACCGATATCGACGACATCCTGCCCGGCTTGATCGAAGGTCGCGACCGGGTGTATTCGGCCATGGGCAGCAACGCTGAATTCGATCGGCACCTGATGGAGTGGATCAACGTCATCCGCTCTAAAGCGCACCTCGGTGCCCAGCCCCCGAACGAATTCGTTGCCCTGGATCATTTGCTCCACGACATGCGCCTGTATAAATCGGCGGCGGAAGTGAAGGTGATGCGCGAGGCTGCGCGAATTTCCTGCGCGGCCCATGTGAAGGCGATGCAGGCCAGCCGCGCCGGCTTGCATGAGTTCAGCCTGGAAGCCGAACTGGATTACGAGTTCCGCAAGGGCGGCGCGAAAATGCCGGCCTATGGCTCCATCGTCGCCGCCGGGCGCAACAGCTGCATCCTGCATTACCAGCAGAATGACGCCGTGCTCAAGGACGGCGACCTGGTGCTGATCGATGCCGGTTGCGAGATCGACTGCTACGCCAGCGACATCACCCGCACCTGGCCGGTCAATGGCAAGTTCTCGCCGGAGCAGAAGGCGATCTATGAAATCGTGCTGGCCTCCCAGGAAGCCGCCTTTGCCGAGATAGCGCCGAACAAGCATTGGAACCAGGCCCACGAGGCAACCGTGCAGGTCATCACCGCCGGGCTGGTCAAACTGGGCTTGCTGCAGGGTGATGTGGACGAGTTGATTGCCAGCGAAGCCTACCGGGCTTTCTACATGCACCGAGCCGGCCACTGGCTGGGCATGGATGTGCACGATGTGGGCGAGTACAAAGTGGGCGGTGAATGGCGTGTGCTGGAGGTCGGCATGGCATTGACCGTGGAACCGGGGATCTACATATCGCCGGACAACCAGAATGTGGCAAAGAAATGGCGTGGCATTGGCGTGCGCATCGAGGACGACGTGGTAGTGACCAAGCAAGGCTGTGAAATCCTGACCGTCGGCGTGCCCAAGACCGTCGCCGACATTGAAGCCCTGATGGCGGCTGCCCGATGAGCCGGGTCAACCTGGCGATCATCGGTGGCGGCCTGGTGGGCGCCAGCCTGGCGCTGGCATTGCAAGCGGGGGCAAAGGCCCGAGGCTGGAAGATCGTGCTGATCGAACCCTTTGCACCGGGTGACAGCTACCAGCCTAGCTACGATGCACGCTCCTCGGCGCTGTCGTTTGGCGCTCGGCAGATTTACCAGCGCCTGGGGCTCTGGCAGCACATCTCCCGCCGCGCAGAACCGATCAAGCAGATTCATGTGTCGGACCGCGGGCGTTTCTCCACCGCGCGGTTATCCGCCATGGAGGAGGGCGTTCCTGCCCTTGGCTATGTGGTGGAAAACGCCTGGCTCGGCCAGTGCCTGTGGCAAGGCTTGGATAAAGAGGTGGTCAGTTGGCGCTGCCCGGCGGAAGTCACGCGCATGGAACCGCTGCCGGATGGCTACCGCCTGACCCTCAACGATGAAACCGTACTGGAATGCGACCTCGCGGTGCTCGCGGATGGTGGCCGCTCCGGTTTGCGTGAGCAACTGGGCATCGGCGTGAAAACCCGCCCCTACAACCAGAGCGCGCTGATCGCCAATATCACCCCGAGCGAAGCCCATAACGGCGAAGCCTTCGAGCGCTTTACCGATGAGGGGCCGATGGCCTTGCTGCCGCTGCCGGACAACCGTTGCGCGCTGGTGTGGACCCGCATCGGCATGGACGCCCAGCGCTTGGCCAGCCTGGATGAACGCAGTTTCTTGAGTGAGTTGCAGGGCGTGTTTGGTTACCGCCTAGGCACCCTGAAGCAAGTGGGGGCTCGTCACCTGTACCCGCTGACCCTGGTGGAAGCCGAAGAACAAGTCCGCTCCCACCTGGCGATCCTCGGCAATGCTGCCCACAGTCTGCACCCGATTGCCGGGCAGGGTTTCAACCTGTCCCTGCGTGATGCCAATGCCTTGGCCGAGGCCCTGTTGGCCGGGCCGACGGTGCCGGGCGACCTGGCCACCTTGCAGGCCTATCGCGAGCGTCAGCGGCTGGATCAGAAGCTGACCGTGGGCTTCTCCGACCAGGTCACGCGCCTGTTCGGCAGTGCACAGCCGCTGGTCGCCCTGGGGCGCAACATGGGCTTGCTGGGCCTGGACCTGCTGCCACCGGCCAAACGCTGGTTCGCCCGGCAGGCCATGGGCCTGGGTACGCGTCCCGATGCGTAAGTGGCTGGTCGCTCGCCTGGGTAAAGCGCGTTTATTGCGTTGGGTCATGACCCTTTACCCGCCGTATCTGGGCGCGGGGATCAGCGTGCAGCACATGAGCGCCGATTTTCGCCACGTCAAAGTGCGCATGGGCCTGGGGTGGTACAACCGTAACTACGTGGGTACGCAGTTCGGCGGCAGCCTCTATTCGATGGTCGACCCGTTCTACATGCTGATGCTGATGGAGAACCTGGGCCGCGACTACATTGTGTGGGACAAGGCGGCCAGCATCGACTTCGTCTCGCCGGGCAAAGGCCCGGTGTATGCCGAGTTTTCCATCGACGACGCCTTGCTGGATGAGGTGCGTCGACAGACCGCAGGCGGCGAGAAGTATTTGCCCCGCCTCAAGGTCCAGATTCATGACGGCTCCGGCACCCTGGTGGCGCGAGTCGACAAAACCCTTTACGTGCGGCGCAAGCCGCCAGCGAGACAGGCTTAAAGCATGGACATGCGCGCAGATGTGCTGATTGTCGGGGCCGGAATGGTCGGAAGCGCCCTGGCGCTGGCGTTGCAGGGCAGTGGCCTGCAGGTGCTGCTGCTGGACGGCAGCCCGTTGAGCGTCAAGCCGTTCGAACGTGACGCCGCCTTCGAGCCGCGGGTCAGCGCCTTGTCGGCCGCCAGCCAGCGCATCCTCGAGCGCCTGGGCGTGTGGGACGGCATCGTCGACCGCCGCGCCAGCCCTTACGCAGAGATGCAGGTGTGGGACGGCAGCGGCACCGGGCAGGTCCACTTTTCGGCGGCCAGCGTGCATGCCGAAGTGCTCGGGCATATCGTCGAAAACCGTGTGGTCCAGGATGCCCTGCTTGATCGCCTGCATGACTGTGACCTCGGCCTGCTGGCCAATGCACGCCTGGAGCAAATGCGCCGCTCCGGCGATGACTGGCTGCTGACCCTGGCCGATGGCCGCAAATTGCGCGCGCCGCTGGTGGTGGCCGCCGATGGCGCCAATTCCGCCGTACGCCGCCTGACTGGCACCGCGACCCGCGAGTGGGATTACCTGCATAACGCGATTGTCACCAGCGTGCGCAGCAGCCAGCCGCACCAGCGCACCGCCTGGCAGCGCTTTACCGATACCGGTCCGCTGGCCTTCTTGCCATTGGTGCGCGATGGTCAGGAAGACTGGTGCTCGATCGTCTGGTCGACCACGCCAGCTGAATCCGCACGCCTGATGGCGCTTGAGGATGAAAGCTTTTGCCGTGAGCTGGAACGCGCCTTTGAAGGCCGACTGGGCACGGTGCTCAGCGCTGATCCGCGTGTCTGTGTGCCATTGCGCCAACGCCATGCCAAGCGCTATGTGGCCGAAGGCCTGGCGTTGATCGGCGACGCCGCACACGTCATCCACCCGTTGGCCGGGCAGGGCGTGAACCTGGGCTTCCTCGACGCGGCGGTCCTGGCCGAGGTGCTGTTGTCGGCGACTGAACGTGGCGAACGCCTGGCGGATGTGAAAGTGCTGAGCCGTTACGAGCGTCGGCGCATGCCGCACAACCTGGCGTTGATGGCGGCGATGGAAGGCTTCGAGCGCTTGTTCCAGGCCGATCAACTGCCGTTGCGCTGGTTGCGTAATGCCGGGTTGAAAATGGTTGATAAAATGCCGGAAGCCAAGGCGGTATTCGTGCGTCAGGCCCTTGGCCTGACTGGGGATCTACCAGAGTTGGCACGGCCCTGAAGGCGCCGTGCAACATCTGGTAACGCCTCCGCTGAGTGTTTGATTGAGCTGCCAAATGTGAGTCCCTATCATTTGCTTTCAATTTGCATATGAGAGACCGCACCCATGTTGGCACCCAAGCGCCTCCTGACTGCCCTGGCCCTAACCCTTATCGGCAGCACCACCGTGCAGGCGGCCGACGAAGTCGTGGTCTACTCCTCGCGCATCGACGAACTGATCAAGCCGGTATTCGACGCCTACACCCAAAAGACCGGCGTGCAGGTGAAGTTCATCACCGATAAGGAAGCCCCGTTGATGCAGCGCATCAAGGCCGAGGGCGAAAACGCCACTGCCGACCTGCTGCTCACCGTCGACGCCGGCAACCTCTGGCAGGCTGAGCAAATGGGCATCCTGCAACCGTTCACCTCCCCAGTGATCGACAAGAACATCCCTCTTCAATATCGCTCGTCGGCCCATGCCTGGACCGGCTTGAGCTTGCGCGCGCGGACCATCGCCTACTCCACCGACCGGGTCAAACCCGGCGACCTGACGACTTACGAAGCCCTGGCCGACAAACAATGGGAAGGCCGCCTGTGCCTGCGCACGGCGAAAAAGGTCTACAACCAGTCGCTGACCGCCACCCTGATCGAAACCCATGGCGCGGCCAAGACCGAAGAAATCGTCAAGGGCTGGGTCAACAACCTGTCCACCGACGTGTTCTCCGATGACATCGCCGTGCTCGAAGCGATCAACGCCGGGCAGTGCGACGTGGGTATCGTCAACACGTACTACTTCGGCCGCCTGCATAAGCAGAAGCCGGACCTGGCGGTGAAGTTGTTCTGGCCCAACCAGGGCGACCGTGGCGTGCATGTGAACCTGTCCGGTATCGGCCTGACCAAGCATGCGCCGCACCCGGAAGCCGCCAAGGCCTTGGTGGAATGGATGACCACACCTGAGGCACAGAAGATCTTCGCCGACGTGAACCAGGAATTCCCGGCCAGCCCGGCGGTGCCACCGTCTGCCGAAGTCGCGACCTGGGGCAAGTTCGTGGCCGATACCTTGCCGGTGGAAGTCGCGGGCAAGCGCCAGGCCGAGGCCATTCGCCTGATGGATCGCGCTGGCTGGAACTGAATGGGTAAACGCCGCCCCTTTTGTGTCTGCCTTTAGATACTCTTCCCTGGGAATTTGCTCTTGGTCCACCCCGCCCAACGTCGCTGGTACGCGCCGGTCTTTATCGCCGCCGCGCTGGTGCTGCTGCCGCTGAGCGTGCTGTTGCTGTCCTGGCAAAGCATCGATGGGCAGATCTGGTCCCATCTCTGGGAAACCCAGATGCCGCGCTTGCTGGGCAATACCCTGATCCTGGTGCTGGGCGTCGGTATTGGCGTGACCCTGTTGGGCGTAAGCCTGGCCTGGCTGACCAGCCTCTGCGAGTTTCCCGGGCGGCGCTGGCTGGACTGGGCGCTGATGTTGCCCTTCGCGATTCCTGCGTATGTGCTGGCGTTCGTATTTGTCGGCTTGCTGGACTTCTCCGGCCCGGTGCAGACCCTGCTGCGCGACTGGTTCGGCACGGGCCTACGCTGGCCGCGTGTGCGCTCCACGGGCGGCGTGGTCATTGTTTTGGTGCTGGTGTTCTATCCCTACGTCTACCTGCTGGCGCGCACCGCCTTCCTGGCTCAGGGCAAGGGCCTGATGGAAGCCGCGCGCATGCTTGGGCAATCGCCATGGCAGGCGTTCTGGCGCGTGGCCTTGCCCATGGCGCGACCGGCGATTGGCGCCGGCGTGGCGCTGGCATTGATGGAAACCCTGGCGGATTTTGGTGCGGTCTCGGTGTTCAACTTCGATACCTTCACCACCGCCATCTACAAGACCTGGTACGGCTTTTTCAGCCTCTCCAGCGCGGCCCAACTGGCCAGCCTGTTGCTGTTGGTGGTGATGCTGGTGCTGTACGGCGAACGGCGAGCCCGGGGCGCCAGCCGACCGAGCAATGAACGACCGCGCGGCAAGGCGCTGTACCACCTGCGCGGGTTCAAGGCGGCGGCGGCCAGTGCCTGGTGTGGATTGGTGTTCGGCTGTGCGTTTGTCATTCCGGTGCTGCAACTGGTTGCCTGGTTCTGGCAGCGCGGTCGGTTCGACCTGGATGAACGCTATACCGGCCTGATCGTCCACACGCTGTACCTGGGCGGTACCGCCGCGCTGATCACGGTCAGCGTGGCGTTGATTCTGGCGTTCGCCAATCGCCTGGCGCCGACCAGGGCAATTCGCTCCGGCATCAGCCTGGCGAATGTCGGTTATGCCTTGCCGGGCTCGGTGCTGGCGGTGTCGATGATGTTGGCATTCAGCTACCTGGACCGTGAGTTGGTGGTGCCGCTGTCGGGCTGGCTCGGCGGTGCGGGCAAGCCGTTGCTGCTCGGCAGCCTGTCGGCACTGCTGCTGGCGTACTTGGTGCGCTTCCTCGCGGTGGCCTACGGGCCGCTGGAAAACAGCCTGGCACGAATCCGTCCATCGTTGCCGGAGGCGGCGCGCAGTCTTGGGGTGAGCGGCCCACGACTGTTTTGCAAGGTGTATCTGCCGTTGCTGCTGCCCGGGACCCTGAGCGCTGCGTTGCTGGTGTTCGTCGACGTGCTCAAGGAAATGCCCGCCACCCTGCTGATGCGCCCGTTTGGCTGGGACACCCTGGCGGTGCGGATTTTTGAAATGACCAGCGAAGGGGAGTGGGCGCGGGCTTCCTTGCCGGCGCTGACCCTGGTGTTGGTGGGCTTGCTGCCGGTGATCGGGCTGATCCGTCGCTCTGCCCGACAAATCGGCTAGGTGCCAGTCCTACAGCTTGCGGCTACAATGCGCGGCATTCGGTGCGGTCCGTCTTTCGGGTCGGGTCGCTGTACGTGGCTGCAGGCCTTGTAATTCAAGGTTTGCAGCGCGAACGGCAACCTTACGCACCTTCGCCAAGCCCGGAAGGAGAAACCCATGGGACAGCGTACGCCTCTGTATGACCTGCATCTCGCCCTAGGCGCGAAAATGGTCGATTTTGGCGGTTGGGATATGCCTCTGCACTACGGCTCGCAAGTTGAAGAGCACCATCAGGTGCGGCGCGACTGCGGGGTGTTCGATGTATCTCATATGACCGTGATCGATGTCACAGGCCCCGAGGCCAAGGAATGGCTCCAGCACCTGCTGGCCAATGATGTCGATCGTCTGCAGGGCTGCGGCCGTGCGTTGTACAGCGCCATGCTCAACGAGCAGGGTGGGGTGGTGGACGACATGATCGTCTACCGCACCGAAACCGGTTATCGGCTGGTGGTCAATGCCGCTACCCGCGATCAGGATATGGCCTGGATGCAGGCTCAGTTGGGCACCTACCAGGCGCAATTGCTCGAGCGGCCCGAATTGGCCATGCTCGCGATTCAAGGCCCCCATGCCCGGCAGAAGATTGCCGAGCTGGTTACCCAGTCCCGCGGCACCCTGATTCATCAGCTCAAGCCCTTCGAAGGCCAGGCCGACGGTGATTGGTTTATCGCCCGTACCGGCTACACCGGCGAAGACGGCCTGGAGATTGTCCTGCCTGCCGACCAGGCGCCGGGTTTTTTCAACGACCTGGTGGGCGCCGGTATTTCTCCTATCGGCCTGGGCGCCCGCGATACCTTGCGCCTGGAAGCGGGCATGAACCTGTATGGGCAGGATATCCACCAAGACGTTTCGCCCCTGGCGGCCAACATGGCCTGGAGCATTGCGTGGGAGCCGGCCGAGCGCCGTTTCATCGGCCGCGCCGCGCTGGAAGCCGAACTGGGGGCCGGTGTGCAGACCAAATTGGTCGGCTTGGTGCTGGAAGAGCGTGGGGTTTTACGCGCTCACCAAGTGGTTCGTATCGCCAATGTTGGCGAAGGAGAGATCACCAGTGGTAGTTTCTCTCCTACGCTGAGCAAATCCATTGCCCTGGCGCGCGTACCGATGGCGACTGCCGATCGGGCCGAAGTGGAAATCCGCGGCAAGTGGTACCCGGTTCGAGTGGTCAAACCGACCTTCGTGCGCCATGGCAAAACCTTGATCTAACTTTTCCGGCAGGCCAAAGGCTGCTGACATTTCTTCTTGAGGACACAGACTATGAGCAATATCCCTGCCGACCTGCGTTTTGCCGAAAGTCACGAATGGGCGCGTCTGGAAGCTGACGGTACTGTGACCGTCGGGATCTCCGACCATGCCCAGGAAGCGTTGGGTGATGTGGTGTTTGTTGAGTTGGCCGAGGTTGGCAAAGTGTTTGCGGCGGGTGAAACGGCGGGTGTCGTGGAGTCGGTTAAAGCGGCGTCTGATATCTACTCGCCAGTTGCCGGCGAAGTGATTGCGGTTAACGAAGAGCTGGGCGGCAGCCCTGAGTTGCTGAACTCCGACCCTTACGGTGCCTGGATCTTCAAGCTCAAGCCAAGCAGCGTTGACGCCGACCTGGCCAAACTGTTCGATGCTGCTGCCTACAAGGCCGCCATCGGCGAGTGATTCCGCTGCAGGAGCCGGTCACCCGGCTCCTGCAACAGGCATTCAGCGTTTCAACACAGCCTTCACTGCCGCCACCGACCGCTCCACATCCGCCTCTGTCATCGCCGTGAACATCGGCAACGACACGATCAAACGTCCAACACGCTCCGCCACCGGGAACATGCCTTCCTTGAAGCCCTGTGCACGATACAGGCTCAACAGGTGGATCGGCGGGTAGTGATAGCCAATGCCGACGCCAAGGGCTTGCATCTGCTCCATGAAGGTGGCGCGGGCGGGCAGGCCGTCCTGACGTTCCGGCAGCACCAGTTGGAACAGGTGCCAGTTGCTGTTTTCAAAGTCCGGCGGCGGCAGTTGCGCGCCGTACTTCTCTTCAAAGTCACTGCCGAAGCACTTGAAGTAGTGCTGTGCCAGGTGCCGGCGATGGGCGGTGATCTTCTCGATATGGGCAAATTGCCCCAGGCCGATGGCAGCAGCGATATCAGTCATGTTGAACTTGCCGCCCAACACGTCCACGTCCAGGCCGTCGAAGCCGGTTCGGGTCACCCCCTGCAAGCGATACTTTTCCGCCAGGCGGGCTTCCTCGGCGTTGTTCAACACCAGGCAACCCCCCTCGGAGGAGGTGATGTTCTTGTTGGCCTGGAAGCTGAAGGACACAAAGTCACCCGTGGCCCCAATGCGCTCGCCATCCCAGCTGGAACCCAGGGCCTGGGCAGCGTCTTCGACGATGCGCAGGTTGTATTTGTTGGCCAGCGCGTAAAGCAGCGGCATGTCCACGGGCAAGCCCGCCAGGTACACAGGGATGATCGCTTTGGTACGCGGGGTGATGGCCGCTTCCACCTGGGCCAGGTCGATATTGCGGGTCACCGGGTCAATGTCGGCAAACACCGGTGTGGCGCCCACTTCGAGAATCACGTTGGCCGTGGCGACCCAGGAGATCGGTGTGGTGATGACTTCATCGCCAGGCCCGATACCGGCGATGCGCAAGGCGATCTCCATGGTGCAGGTGCCTGAGTTGAAGGTGCGCACGGGGCGGCCGCCAAAGTATTCCGACAGCTGTGCCTCGAATGCCTGCACTTTCGGCCCGCTGGTGATCCAGCCCGAGCGCAGTACATCGCCGACCGCCGAGATGGTGGCTTCATCGATGGTGGGTTTGGAGAACGGCAGAAAGGGCTGTTGGCTCATGACGACGAAGGCATCCGTTTCAGATAGACGATGAGAGAAAGATTGATCAGTACCGGCATGGTTGCACGGCTCGACTGAATATAGCCTGTCGCCTGTGAATGAATCGTCAGCCGTTGCAAAAAGATGCCGCCCGGTGGGCAGCATCTCGACAATAAGGGTCAGAAGGCCATTCGAGTTTCAAGAAACAGATTCTGCTCCTTGAGCTTGCCCTTGAGCTGTTCATCCCGTGCGTTTATGCGGTTGGCGAAGGTGTTGTAGCCGGTTTCAACATTGCCCATGCCCACATAGCGATAGCCCACACCCAGGGTTGTTTCGTCACTGACCTTGGCGTCCAGTCCCAGGCCAACGCTATAGGCGAGATTGTACTGGCGGTGACTGGCGAAGCGCCGGGTGTCGTTGGCCTGGGTACCGTTGGCGTCAATCCGCGCTGCGCCCACGCCGGCCATGCCGTAAAACGACAGCCAGGGGGTGATCGGAATGTCTTTGTAGCCATTGAGCATTAAACGCTGGCTTCGTGTGTGCAGGCTGTTGACGTTGGCGTTGAAAGGCGCCCAATAGGACTTGAACGTCGAGTTGCCAGGCAGGGTGTATTCGCCCTCCAGGCGCCAGCCTTCCCTGAGCGCGTAACCGGCCGCGAAGGAGCCGGTGAACGTTTTGGCGTTGTTGGGGCCGTCTACCCGCGCGGTGACACGGGGGCTGGTCAGCAGAGCATTGGCAAGGTCCTGGCGGGCGCTGTTGAGTTTTGCCGAACCATACCAGCCTTCCGCCTGGGTGGCAGGGCTGGCGGTCGCGGCGAGTAACAGGGCGAAGGACAGCTTTTGCATGGTCGTCGATTCACTTTGATGTAAAAGGGGATCGATAGCTTGTTGCGGAGGGGGATCTAGCGTGAACAGGACTTCTCTGGCATTCATGGGCGAAGCCGGCGCCATTGGCTAATGAATTACCAGCTCTGGCTGTAGGATATCGGCGCAAAAAAAATGCCGCTTCAAAAGCGGCATTTTTCATGGGGCCGTATTACTCGGAAGCGATGGCGTTTTTCGCCAGGATGGCATTGGCCAGTTCCATGTCCGTGGCTTTCAGGCCAGGGTTATCGGCACGGACCTTCTGCATCGCAGCCTCCAGGTACGGGCCACGGATGCCGCCGTCGCTGGCAACGAAGCTGCCGGCGTCGTCCTGGGCGGCAACCACCAACTTATGGTCCTTGAATGTCAGGTAAGTCGAGCCGGTAGTAGCGCCCGAGGAGATGACATTGCGCCAGAAACTGTCGGCCATGGCTGAGCCGACGGGGAGGGAAAGCACAGCGAGGGTTGCGACAGCATATTTGAGACGCATGATGGGTGACTCCGGGTGGGTTATCTGTACATTATGATTGTGGTTAGCCCAGCCGAGTTCCATCACTGACTAAACAGTTTCAACTTTCAGAATCGCGCCATCCTGGCCAACGACCCGTACTTGAGCGCCTACAGGCATATCCGGGCCGGTCACGATCCATACGCCATCACCGACTTTTATCTTGCCGCGCCCATCGACAATTGCCTGATGCACTATGAAGGTGCGGCCGATCAGCTCGGAGCCGCGCATGTTCAGCCCCGGCTGGTCGCTGGCCTTGGCGCTGCTGCGTTGGCGTTTCCACCAATACACCGCCGTCAGGATCGACAGGAGGGCGAACAGCAGCAGTTGCCATTCCAGCCCGAGCGGCGGTACCAGGAACTTGATCACGCCCACGGCGGCGGCGGCGATCCCCATCCACAGCAGATAACCCCCGGCGCCGAACACCTCAAGAATCAACAACACGGTGCCCAGCGCCAGCCAATCCCAGAACGATAGATGCTGCAGGAAATCCCACATGTCGATCGCCTCAGCCTTTCTTGTTATCGAACGTGGCCTTGACGATCTCGCCGATACCACCGACTGCACCGATCACCTGGCTGGCTTCCAGCGGCATCAGGATCACTTTGCTGTTATTGGCCGAAGCCAGCTTGCCCAGGGCATCGATGTATTTTTGCGCGACGAAGTAGTTGATGGCCTGCACGTTACCGGTGGCGATCGCTTCGGAAACGACCTGGGTCGCACGAGCCTCTGCTTCAGCCTGACGCTCACGGGCTTCGGATTCCAGGAACGCAGCCTGGCGGCCACCTTCGGCTTCAAGGATCTGTGCCTGCTTCTTGCCTTCGGCGGTCAGGATCGCCGACGCCCGCAGGCCCTCGGCCTCCAGAATCTGTGCACGCTTGATCCGCTCGGCTTTCATCTGGCCGGACATGGCGGCCATCAGGTCCGCAGGTGGGCTGATGTCCTTGATCTCGATCCGGGTGATCTTGATGCCCCACGGCGCGGTGGCTTCGTCGACCGTGCGCAGCAGTTTTTCGTTGATGCCGTCACGTTGGCTGAGCATGGCGTCCAGCTCCATGGAGCCGAGGACGGTACGGATATTGGTTTGCAGCAGGTTGCGGATGGCATGCTCGAGGTTGTTCACCTCGTAGGCCGCCTGGGCGGTGTTGACCACCTGGAAGAAGCACACGGCGTCGATCTGCACGGTGGCGTTGTCGGCGGTGATCACTTCCTGGGGAGGGATATCCAGCACGCTTTCCATCACGTTGATCTTGCGACCGATACGGTCCATGACCGGGATGATGATGTTGAGGCCCGGCTTGAGCGTGTTGGTGTAGCGCCCGAAACGCTCCACGGTCCACTGGTAGCCTTGTGGCACGACCTTGAAACCCATGAAGAGAATGGCGACAGCCAAACCCACGAAAAGAAGCAGTACGGTTCCGATCTGCATAGCGATTCCCTATCTGTTGGTGTCAGTGAAACGACGTTCGGCCGATTGTAGCGGTGTTGTCACGGATAAGAACGATTTCACGGTTCGACAAGCAAAGGATTTGTATCTGAATCCCCGGGCGTTACTCGTAATACTTCAGCCAGTGTGGTCAGCCCGGCGTTGACCTTGCGCAGGCCGGCGATACGCAGGCTGCACATGCCTTGTTTGAGCGCGGCCCGGCGCAAGGCCTGCACATCGGCGCCGGGGGTGATCAACGCTTTGAGCGTTTCGTCCATGACCATGATTTCGTACACGCCGGCCCTGCCTCGGTAACCGCTGTCTCGGCACTGCGCGCAGCCCACAGCTTCGTAGCGCTCACCCGCGACACGCTTGCAGTGCGGGCACAACAGCCGCACCAGGCGCTGCGCCATCACTCCAATCAGCGTAGCTTTGATCAAATAATGAGCAATTCCTAGTTCCTGTAAACGGCTGATAGCGCTGGGTGCATCGTTGGTGTGCAGCGTCGACAGTACCAGGTGCCCCGTCAATGCAGCTTGAATCGCCATTTCGGCGGTTTCCCTGTCGCGAATCTCGCCGATCATGATGATGTCCGGGTCCTGGCGCAGCAGGGCACGGATACCGCTGGCGAAGGTCAGGTCGATATTGGACTGCACCTGCATCTGGTTGAACGCCGGCTCGACCATCTCGATGGGGTCTTCCACCGTGCACAGGTTGACCTCGCGGGTCGCCAGTTGCTTGAGCGTGGTGTAAAGGGTGCTGGTCTTGCCCGAGCCGGTAGGGCCGGTGACCAGGATGATGCCACTGGTCTGGCGAACCATGGTGTGCCAGCGCCGCTGGTCTTCGGTGGGCAAGCCCAACTGATCGAAGTCCTTGAGTAGCACCTGGGGGTCGAAAATCCGCATCACCAGTTTCTCGCCGAACGCCGTGGGCAAGGTCGACAGGCGCAACTCCACTTCGGCGCCCGCCGGGCTTTTGGTCTTGACCCGGCCGTCCTGGGGTTTGCGTTTCTCCGCCACGTTCATCCGTCCGAGGCTTTTCAGGCGGCTGACCACGGCCACCGTTACCTGGGACGGAAATTGATAGACATCATGCAGCAACCCATCGATGCGAAAGCGCACCCGGCCCTGGTCCCGGCACGGTTCGACATGGATATCACTGGCGCGTTGGCCGAACGCGTACTGCAGCAGCCAGTCGACAATGTTGACGATGTGCGCGTCGTTGGCGTCCGGCTCCTGGTCGCCGATGCCGAGGTTGAGCAGGTCGAAATGGCCCGGCGCTGCCATCTTGAGATCCGCGCCGCTGACCGACTTGGCCAGCCGGTAGAACTGCGCGATACAACGCTGGATATCCTGGGGATTGGCGACCACCCGCTTGATCGAGCGCTTGAGCACCTGCGCCAGCCCGGCTTCCCAGGCGGTGACATGGGGTTGGGCGCTGGCGATGGTGACGCTCTGCGCGTCCACGGCCACCGCCAGGATGGCGTGGCGTTGGGCAAAGGCGTGGGACATCAGCGGCACCACGGTTGCCACGTCGATTTTCAGGGGGTCGATACGCAGGTAGGCTTGCCCGGTGTGTCGGGCAAGCCATTGGGTCAGGGTTTCCAGGCAAGGGCCCAGGGCCGCGATGTGTTCCAGTGGGTGCTGGGTGTCGCTGGCCGGCAGCGTCGCCAGGCGCTGTGCCATGTCGGGCGTGATCAGCCCTTCTTCGAGCAGGGCCGGCAACAACGGGTGCAATTCCAATCGATGATCAACGGGCATGAGGCGTTTCCTGGGAGGCGTGATCCCAGGCTAGTCAGCCGCCAGCGTTCCTCCTCCCGATGTGTATTGCAGGTTTTTACTGGGCTCCCGCCGCCAGCGCCTGGGGCCGCACGGCATCGGCAGGCCAAACCTCGAGCGTGCACACGCTGATCAGGTTTCGAATCTTTTCACCAATCACCTGGGCACGGTGCCAGCTCAGGCCATCCATCACGATATCGAGGGTCAGCAGGTCTTCCTGCCGGTTCACATTGACCTGGCGCGGAGTCAGGAACTGCAACGCGAAATAGTTGAGTACCCGGCACAGCACATCCGGCTCAGCCTCGGCGACGATCTGATAATGCGCCTGGCAGTGAGCACTATCGACGGCCCAGGCATCGACGCGGCAAACGGAATGGGTGGTTTCAACGGCGTGCATGTTGGCTCTCCAGTTTCGACTGGAGAAATTTTTACATTCGCCAACGGAGATTTCTTATCTAAAATGGGCAATATTCACGCGTACTCGAATAATTCTATTCAATGTAAGCCACTAAGCAGGTTGTTTTATGCGTAGCGAGTTGGACGTCTATGATCGCCGCATCCTGGCCTTGCTGCAGGAGGATGCTTCGCTCTCCAGCGCGCAGATCGCCGAACAGGTCGGGCTGTCCCAGTCACCTTGCTGGCGGCGCATCCAGCGGCTCAAGGAGGAAGGGGTGATCCGCGGCCAGGTCACCCTGTTGGATCGCAAGAAAATCGGCCTCAATACGCAGATTTTTGCCGAGGTCAAACTCAACGCCCACGGGCGATCCAACTTCACTGAGTTTACCGAGGCGATCCGCGGCTTTCCGGAAGTGCTGGAGTGTTATGTGCTGATGGGGGCGGTGGATTTTCTGCTGCGTATCGTCACCTCGGATATCGAGGCGTACGAGCGGTTTTTCTTTGAGAAGTTGTCGATGGTGCCGGGGATTCAGGAGGTCAACTCGATTGTGGCACTGTCCGAGATCAAGTCGACCACCAGCCTGCCAGTATTGCGTTGACTGTACCGGCCTTATCGGGGGCTTGCCCCCGATGGCGATTTACAGACGCAGCAGGGTTTTCCAGGCACGGTTCTGATACACCGCGATGGCCTGATGCATGCGCGCATCCAGCGATTCATCGGTGATCGGCTGGTTGGCCAGTTGTGCCAGTTTGTTCAGCTCGCCGTACAAACGGTCCAGCTCCGGGATGTCCACCACCTGGCGTGCATGGTGCAGCCAGGCCTGGATGCGTTCGATGCGCGGCAGTTGCTCGGCGAGGTCTTCCGGTTGCTGCTGGTAGCGCGGCAGTTGCAGGGCGACGGCATCTTCGGCCAGCAGGCGCGGCAGCCAGTTGGTGATTTGCGCAGCACCCTGACGGTTGCCGCGTACGTTGCGGTCGGCGGTCCAGGTGCGGTTCAGCAACCAGCGGGAGGTGTTCAGCGAGAACAGGCCCCAGCGTACGTCAGTCAATTCTTCAGCGAACTGTTCCGGCGCGGCTTTGCGAATGTCTTCGTCGTCATCACCGGCCTGGACCAGCGGGCGCCAGTCTTCCAGCAGGGCGTCGAGGGCGCTGCGCAGTTCGCTGGTGGATTGGCGCGGGGCGGCCTGGCCGAGGCTGCCAAGCAGGGCACGCAGTTCGCCGAGGTTGTCGACCCAGTCTTGCAACAGGCGCCAGTGGCCATTGAAGCGGTATTGCTCGGCCAGGCGCTGGCTGCTGCCCAGCAGGTGCCACATGATCGCGGCGAAGGCGTCGTCCAGCGGCATTTCAGCCTGCAATTGGGGCGCCGGTAGGCTCAGTGAGTAGCTGCTGGCGTCGTACAGGCGGTAGCCGCGCTCAGCCTTGCTGATGTCACACGGCATCAGGGCCAGGGTCTCAGCCAGTTCAGCGGCCAGCTCCAGCAGGGCGGACGGTTCGCCTTCACGCAGTTCCAGTTCCAGCTCGCAGATTTCTTCTTTCTGCTTGCCAGCCACCACATGGCCCAGGTCCAGGGCGGCTTCGATCACCACCTTGGCTTTGCCGCGGCCCCAAGCGATTTCGGCGCGTTCGCGCACGAAGTCGGTGGTGAAGATTGGCTTGAGGGTTTTCTTGTCCAGCTCGGCCAGTTGCTCGGGCCAGCATTCGCCGTCGAGTTTCTTGACGTCGAGCTTGGCTTTGGGCAATTCCCAGTTGTATTCGTTACGTTCCGACAAGCCAGCGACGCTTTGGCCACGGGTCTTGAGGGTCTGGATAATGTCGTCACCGTCCTTGCGCAGGCGCAGGGCAACCTTGGCCTGGGCCAGGTCGCGCTCGGGGGTGTCGAAATACTGGTTCATCAACTCACGGCGTTCCCAGCCACTTTTGTTGCGTTTTTTCAGTAGCGGGTGCTCACGCAGCGCGGCGAGTGTTTCGCGGCTGACGCGGAGCTTGATTTCGGTTTCTTTCTGCATGGCCGGAAAATCCAGGATCGGGAGCGCAGCCGGGGAAAAGAGTGGCTGCCAAGGTCGTGCAGTGTACAGGACTGAGCCCGGCAGCGCGCCGCAACGGTTTATTGTGTCGTGCAGATGCCTCTATAGTGAGGTTCATCCGGGAAGTAGGGAGACCGCGCATGCCGTTGCCGTCCATGAAAGAGCAATTCGCCGCCTTGATTGCCGCGCCGTCGGTCAGTTGTACCCAGGCGTCTCTCGACCAGAGCAATCGCCCGGTGATCGACCTGCTCGCCAGTTGGCTGGGCGACCTGGGATTCGCCATCGACATCCAGCCCGTCAGCCCCGGCAAGTTCAACCTGTTGGCCAGTTTCGGCAGCGGCCCGGGTGGCTTGGTGCTGGCAGGTCATAGTGACACCGTTCCTTATGACCCGGCGCTGTGGAAGACCGACCCCCTCAAGCTGACGGA
The DNA here is from genome assembly GCF_001708445.1 of Pseudomonas fluorescens. NCBI lineage: Bacteria > Pseudomonadati > Pseudomonadota > Gammaproteobacteria > Pseudomonadales > Pseudomonadaceae > Pseudomonas > Pseudomonas fluorescens. Next base: position 6,256,070 of record NZ_CP015637.1, on the reverse strand, counting down.
AGTCGATGGCCGCTGGGTCGGATTGGGCAGTTGTGACATGAAGGGTTTCTTCGCGCTGGCCATCGAAGCGGTGTTGCCGCTGCTGGAGCAGCCGTTCAAGCAGCCGCTGCTGATCCTCGCCACCTGCGATGAAGAGAGCTCCATGTCTGGCGCCCGTGCCTTGGCGGCCGCCGGGCGCCCGCTGGGGCGTGCGGCGGTGATTGGCGAGCCGACCGGCCTCAAGCCGATCCGCCTGCACAAAGGCGTGATGATGGAGCGCATCGATATTCTCGGCCAAAGCGGCCATTCGTCAGACCCGAGCCTGGGCCACAGCGCCCTTGAGGCCATGCACGATGCCATCGGCGAATTGCGCGGCCTGCGCCTGGCCTGGCAGCGCGAGTACCGCAACCCGCAATTCAGTGTGCCGCAGCCGACCCTGAATTTCGGCTGCATCCATGGCGGCGACAATCCCAACCGCATCTGTGGCCAGTGTTCCCTGGAATTCGACCTGCGGCCCCTGCCGGGCATGGACCCCCAGGCGTTGCGCGCCGCCATCCGGCAGAGACTCGAACCGCTCGCCGAGCGCCATCAAGTCAAGATCGACTACGCGCCGTTGTTCCCCGAAGTGCCGCCGTTCGAACAGGCCGAAGACGCCGAGCTGGTGCGGGTGGCGGAACGATTGACCGGTCATCGTGCCGAAGCAGTAGCGTTTGGCACCGAAGCGCCTTATCTTCAGCGCCTTGGTTGTGAAACCCTGGTATTGGGCCCCGGCGATATCGCTTGCGCCCACCAGCCAGGCGAGTACCTCGAAATGTCACGCTTGACGCCTACAGTGCGTCTATTGCGTGAGCTGATCGAGCATTACTGCCTCAAACCTGCATAAATTAACCCCCGTCCATTCGTACATAAGGAGAGCGAGCGTGTCGCCAAGCCTGTTCCGACGATAACCATCAGCCCGCTGTGCGTTTTCACGACTCATCCTTTTTCGGCTGCTTTTTATTACAGGCCCAGGTTCCATGCCCGAATACGTCAATTGGCTTCGTCACGCTTCGCCCTACATCAACGCCCACCGCGACTGCACCTTTGTGGTCATGCTGCCCGGCGACGGTGTGGAACACCCGAATTTCGGCAATATCGTCCACGACCTGGTGCTGCTTCACAGCCTGGGCGTGCGCCTGGTGCTGGTGCACGGTTCGCGCCCGCAGATCGAGGCACGCCTTGAAGCACGCGGCCTGACCCCGGCTTACCACGATGGTTTGCGCATCACCGATGCCGCAACACTGGAATGCGTGATCGATGCGGTCGGCCACCTGCGTATCGCTATCGAGGCGCGGCTGTCCATGGACATGGCCTCGTCGCCGATGCAGGGTTCGCGCCTGCGGGTGGCCAGCGGCAACCTGGTCACCGCGCGGCCGATCGGCGTGCTCGAAGGCGTGGACTACCACCACACCGGCGAAGTGCGCCGGGTCGACCGCAAGGGCATCAATCGCCTGCTGGACGAGCGCTCCATCGTGCTGTTGTCGCCCCTGGGGTATTCGCCCACCGGCGAGATCTTCAACCTGGCCTGCGAAGACGTCGCCACCCGCGCCGCCATCGACCTGGGCGCCGACAAGCTGCTGCTGTTTGGCGCCGACCTGGGCCTGATCGATGAAAACGGTCGCCTGGTCCGTGAACTGCGCCCGCAACAAGTGCCGGCGCACCTGCAACGCCTGGGCAGCAGCAACTACCAGGCCGAATTGCTCGATGCAGCGGCCCAGGCCTGCCGTGGCGGGGTAGGGCGCAGCCATATCGTCAGCTACGCCGAAGACGGCGCATTGCTCACCGAACTGTTTACCCGGGACGGCGGCGGTACGCTGGTGGCCCAGGAGCAATTCGAACTGGTGCGCGAAGCGGCGATTGAAGACGTCGGCGGCTTGCTTGACTTGATCAGCCCGCTGGAAGAGCAGGGCATCCTGGTGCGCCGCTCGCGGGAGGTGCTGGAGCGTGAGATCGAGCAATTCAGCGTGGTGGAGCGCGAAGGCATGATCATCGCCTGTGCGGCGCTGTATCAGATTGCGGAGTCGGACGCGGGGGAGCTGGCGTGCCTGGCGGTCAACCCGGAGTACCGCCATGGCGGCCGTGGTGATGAGCTGCTGGAGCGCATCGAGACGCGTGCCCGGGCGCAGGGCTTGAAGACGTTGTTCGTCCTCACCACGCGCACGGCCCATTGGTTCCGTGAGCGCGGTTTCGTACCGAGCAGTGTGGACCGCCTGCCGTCGGCACGGGCGTCACTGTACAACTATCAGCGTAACTCGAAGATTTTCGAAAAGGCCCTGTAGGCCCGACTCGATAGATGAATGAAATTGCAATGTGGGGCGGGCTTGCTCCCGATGCGGTGGATCAGTCACTGAGTGTCGATCTGAACTACCGAAATCGGGAGCAAGCCCCCTCCCACAGTTGATCTGCCCAGGGGCTGATAAATACGTCGGTCACACTGCTTCGATCCCTTCCCCATACCTTCAAAACCCTTGCCGTGTCCCCTTTAAGCGGGGCGTCGGCTTGTCGCGCCTGTGCATTCTGGAATGTAAGGCCGGCCAACGGTTCGGGGATACCGGCGGTGTTTAAACCTGTCAGTTTGGCGATTTTCTGTGCCGGTTAAAATCCATCATCCGGCCGTCTTTCTGGGCCACCTGGTCGGCGGATTTCAGGTTCACGCCGTTGATTTGTCTGGTGCCCAGCCCCCAAAGGCGCCAGTGCAACAGGCAGGCCGTAATGAGACAAGGAGGGGGTAATGGTTTTTGTCGAGCCGGTCTTGGGGTGCGTCAATTTGGCTGCCGTGAACCCCTACTAAAGTTTCAGAATTCTTGATTTGAGCCGATACGATCAAGGCGGCAGTGGGTAGATTGCACTAGGCTGCCGTGGTCAGAACGCTCCATACGACGGCTTTAATCCCGGAAAAAATATTAGCGATACAAAAACTGTAACAAATTGACGGGAGGATGCGCGTTTGGCCATGATGGCGTCGCTTTTTTGATCGTGGGTGACGTATGCAACCTCGCGGCCACACTAAGCGATCTAAAAAAAGGCTAACAAATACCCTTTAGGAATTAGCTCGTGGAGTAGTTGGTCTACGCTGACTCGCTCACCCCATGCTAGGGCTTATTCCCAAATCGTATGAAAAAGAATGAAACAATTCTTTTTGGGTGTATGAAAAACTCATTACCCTGCAGGGACCAAATCAACTGTGATTAGACGAAGGTAGTAGACACACAAGGTTACGATTGACTTGTCAGTCACTATCCGGTGCTAATCGCGCATCTGTGGATCGAGGGCGTCAGACCCGAGACCAAAGAAATACAAAAATTAGAAATGAGAGGAGCGGTACATGAAGAAGTCCACCTTGGCACTGTCTGTAGCTTTGGGCGTAATCGCTCAGCAAGCAGGCGCTGCCGGTTTCATCGAAGACAGCCACGCCACACTGAGTGCGCGTAACTTCTACATCAACACTGATAACCGTGATGGCCAGCCATCGGCGACCTCGAACACCCGCAGCAAGAACGCTGAATGGGGCCAAGGCTTCGACCTGCGTTTCATCTCGGGTTACACCCAGGGCACTGTCCAGTTCGGCGTTGATGCGATCGGCCTGTACGGCGTGCGTCTGGATTCGAGCCGTGCAGAACACGGTAACTACACCGGTACTGCTTCCGGCGGCACCGTGTTCCCAAGCGACGGCAACACCGCTGTCAATGATTTCGCCAGCCTGGGCGTGACCGGCAAGGTCAAGATCTCCCAAACCGAACTGAAGCTGGGCACCCTGCAGCCTAAGCTGCCAGTTATCGTGACCAACGATGGTCGTCTGCTGCCGCAAACCTTCCAAGGTGGCCAGATCACTACCAACGACATCAAGGATTTGACCTTGGTTGCTGGTCAGGTCGAAAAGGCCAAGGGTCGTAACTCCAGCAACAACGAAAACCTGTCGATTGGCGGTGCCAACGGCAGCTCCAACTACAACGCAGGCAAGTTCACCAACAAGTTCTACTACGCCGGTGGTGACTACAAACTCACCAAAGACCTGACCGCCCAGTACTACTACGGCAACCTGGAAGACTTCTACAAGCAGCACTTCCTGGGTCTGACCCACAACTGGGCAATCGGCCCGGGCGTTTTGAAATCTGACCTGCGTTATTTCAACAGCTCTGACGATGGTAAAAACGGCAATACCCCTGCTTACTACAGCAGCGGTAACTACAACGGCTTCAGCGGCGGCAAGGGTAAGGTTGACAACAACCTGTACAGCGGCCTGTTCCTGTACACCGTTGCCGGTCACACCTTCGGTGGCGGTTACCAGGTCAGCAACGGTAGCAGCGACTTCCCTTGGTTGAACCAAGGCGACGGTTCGTCGGCTTACCTGACCACTGACATGCAGATCCAGAAGTTTGCCCGTGCCGGCGAACGCACCTGGCAAGCTCGCTACGCTTATGACTTCGCTAAAGTCGGCGTACCTGGCCTGACTGCTGGTGTTGTTTACCTCAAGGGTAGCGACATCGACACTGTTGGCACCAACGCTGCTCGTACTGAAATCACCGGTCAATCCGAGTGGGAACGTGACATCACCGTTGCCTACGTGATTCCAGAAGGCCCGCTGAAAAACCTCGGCGTTGCCTGGAAAAACGCTATGTGGCGTACCGACCTGGCGAACACCCGTTCCCAGGACGAAAACCGCCTGATCGTCAGCTATTCGCTGCCACTGTTCTAGTAGCGTAACGCTGTTGTAAGACTGTAAACCTTGCCCGGCGCAACGCCGGGCAAGGTGTCTTGCTTTTCAAGTCGGGCTCAACCCCCGCAAGCCCTTCCTGAACCCCTCTTCGTACAGCGTCTCAAGGCCTTCTCAAACCTTGAAATGGATGTTGCTCCTTGCCCGTTCCGGCGTCCAATGAACAGATTTTTAATATTCCATTATCATCTAGATAAATCGATATTTATTCTTTTTAAATTATCCACAATGCATGCACAGTGGGCTCCATAGCACTCACCAGGAGCCACACCATGAGCCTAAGACTGGGCGACATCGCCCCCGACTTCGAACAGGATTCCAGCGCCGGCAAGATTCGTTTCCACGAATGGCTGGGCGACAGCTGGGGGGTGTTGTTTTCCCACCCGGCAGACTTCACCCCGGTGTGCACCACCGAGTTGGGCTTTACCGCCAAGCTCAAGGACGAATTCGCCAAGCGCGGCGTCAAGGCCATCGCCCTGTCGGTAGACCCGGTGGACTCGCACCACAAGTGGATCGAAGACATCAACGAAACCCAGCACACGATCGTCAACTTCCCGATCCTGGCCGATGCCGACCGCAAGGTCTCGGACCTCTACGACTTGATCCACCCGAACGCCAGTGACACCCTCACCGTACGTTCCTTGTTCGTGATCGACCCGAACAAGAAGATCCGCCTGACCATCACCTACCCGGCCAGCACCGGTCGCAATTTCCACGAAATCCTGCGGGTGATCGACTCGTTGCAACTGACCGACAACTACAAAGTCGCGACGCCCGCCAACTGGCAGGACGGCGATGAAGTGGTGATCGTGCCGTCGCTCAAGGACGAGGAAGAGATCAAGAAGCGCTTTCCGAAGGGGTATCGAGCGGTGAAGCCATACCTGCGTCTCACCCCGCAACCCAACCGCTGACACAGGACCCATGTGGGAGGGGGCTTGCTCCCGATAGCGTCAGGACTGAATGTGTCGACTGACACGCTGCTATCGGGAGCAAGCCCCCTCCCACAGGTTGAGCGCATTTCAAGTCACACATAGCAGGGGTTTTCAGGCCGTTTCGACGGCCTTTTTTTTCGCCTGTGAATTTATCTATGCTTTATGCATTTAAAGAATAAACAAATGAAAAAATAAGATTTATAGATATATAAATCTGCTGATATGGTCTGTTCCATCTTGGCGCCATCGCCACACAGCGAACCGCCGACACTTGCTTAAGGAATTTCCTAGATGCTGGTCGTAACACTTGGAGGCAGTCCCAGCCAGCGTTCGCGCTCCGGGGTGTTGCTGGATAAAACCCGTCAGTGGTTGCAACACAAAGGCGTGGAAGTCGTGAGTTACCAGATACGGGACTTCCCGGCCGAAGACTTGCTGCACGCCCGCTTCGACAGCCCCAAGGTCATCGACCTGCTGCAACAGGTGGCCAATGCAGACGGCCTGGTGATCGCCACGCCGGTGTACAAGGCCTCGTTCTCCGGCGCGCTGAAGACCGTGCTCGACCTGCTGCCGGAACGCGCCCTGGCCCACAAGATCGTGCTGCCCATGGCGACCGGCGGCAGCATCGCCCACATGTTGGCGGTGGACTACGCGCTCAAGCCGGTGTTGTCGGCATTGAAAGCCCAGGAGCTGCTCCACGGGATTTTCGCCGAAGACAGCCAGATCGCCTATGGCGAAGGCAGTGCCCAGGCGCAGTTGGTGCCGGTGCTCGAACACCGTTTGCACGAGGCCCTGGAGACGCTTTATGGCGCCATGGCCCGTCGCCCGAAACCGCTGGACCCGCATGTGTTGAATGAACGTTTGTTGAGTGCTCGCTGGAGCATTTAAGTAAGCCTCACCGCTATATAGAAGTACTCACCTTACTCAGCCGCCAACGGCCAAGCAGGTGCAGCCAACCCCTTCATCGCATTTTTGGAGAGAGCGCCATGCGCACTGTCATCTTGCGTCGTGGTCTGGTCGCGCTGTTTGCCGCGGCTGTGTCCTTCGGCGCCATCGTTCAAGCCCACGCCGCCGAAACCCTGCGGATCGGTTATCAGAAGTACGGCACCCTGGTGCTGCTCAAGGCCAAGGGCACCCTGGAAAAACGCCTGGCCGCCCAAGGCGTGCAGGTGCAATGGACTGAGTTCCCTGGCGGCCCGCAGTTGCTCGAAGGCTTGAACGTGGGCTCTATCGACTTCGGTGTCACCGGCGAGACCCCGCCGGTGTTTGCCCAGGCGGCCGGTGCCGACTTGCTCTACGTTGCCTACGAGCCGCCCGCGCCGACCAGCGAAGCGATCCTGGTACCGAAAGATTCGCCGATCAAATCCGTGGCCGAACTCAAGGGCAAGAAAGTTGTGCTCAATAAAGGCTCGAACGTGCACTACCTGCTGGTACGTGCCCTGGAAGACGCCGGCCTGAAATACACCGATGTACAAACCGTATTCCTGCCGCCCGCCGATGCCCGTGCCGCGTTCGAGCGTGGCAGTGTCGACGCCTGGGTTATCTGGGACCCGTACCAGGCCGCCGCCGAGAAACAACTGCAAGCGCGCACCCTGCGTGACGGCACCGGCATTGCCGACAACCACCAGTTCTACCTGGCCACCAAACCCTATGCCGAAAAACACCCCGAAGTGATCAAGGCGCTGGTGGAAGAAGTGCGCGCGGTGGGCGAATGGTCCAAGGCCAACCCCCAGGAAGTCACCGAACAAGTCGCTCCGCTGCTTGGCTTACCGGCCGACATCACCCTGACTTCGGTGAAGCGCCAAGGCTACGGCGCGCTGTTCCTGACCCCGGAAGTGGTGGCGGCCCAGCAGAAAATCGCTGACAGCTTCTACCAACTCAAATTGATCCCCAAACCCTTGAGCATCAAGGACGTGATCTGGACGCCACCTGCCGCCGTGGCCAAAGCGCCGTAATTCGACTTCTTCAGGAGACAACTCCATGAGCCTCAATATTTTCTGGTTCCTGCCTACTCACGGCGACGGCCATTACCTTGGCACCGCCGAAGGCGCTCGCGCCGTCGACCACGGTTATTTGCAACAAGTGGCCCAGGCCGCTGACCGTCTCGGTTTCGGCGGGGTATTGATCCCCACCGGCCGGTCCTGCGAAGACTCGTGGCTGGTGGCCGCCTCGCTGATTCCGGTGACCCAGCGTTTGAAATTCCTTGTGGCGCTGCGCCCCGGGATCATTTCCCCGACGGTGGCGGCGCGTCAGGCCGCGACCCTCGACCGCCTGTCCGGTGGCCGGGCGTTGTTCAACCTGGTGACCGGTGGCGACCCGGAAGAATTGGCTGGCGACGGTTTGTTCCTCAGTCACGAAGAGCGCTACCAGGCCTCGGTGGAATTCACCCGCATCTGGCGGCGCGTGCTGGAAGGCGAGACCGTGGATTACGACGGCCAGCACATCAGCGTCAAAGGCGCCAAGCTGCTTTACCCACCGATCCAGCAACCGCGTCCGCCGCTGTACTTCGGCGGTTCCTCGGAAGCGGCCCAGGACCTGGCCGCTGAGCAAGTGGACATGGTGCTGACCTGGGGCGAGCCACCGGCTGCCGTTGCCGAAAAAATCGAACAGGTGCGGGCCAAGGCGGCGAAGCTGGGGCGCACCGTGCGTTTCGGCATTCGTCTGCATGTGATTGTGCGCGAAACCAACGCTGAAGCCTGGAAAGCCGCCGACAAACTGATCTCCCACCTGGACGACGACACTATCGCCCGTGCCCAGGCTTCCCTGGCGCGCTTCGATTCCGTCGGCCAGCAACGCATGGCGGCCTTGCATGGCGGCAGCCGCGACAACCTGGAAGTCAGTCCCAACCTGTGGGCGGGCGTTGGCCTGGTACGCGGCGGGGCAGGCACTGCGCTGGTGGGCGATGGTCCGACCGTGGCCGCCCGGGTCAAGGAGTACGCAGCGTTGGGCATCGACACCTTTATCTTCTCCGGCTATCCACACTTGGAAGAGTCGTATCGCGTGGCCGAACTGCTGTTCCCACACCTGGATATCGAACGTCCCGAGCTGCCGAAAAGCGCCGGTTACGTCAGCCCGTTCGGCGAGATGGTGGCCAACGATATCCTTCCCAAAGCTGCATCACAGAGCTGAGGCAGCGCCATGAACCTTGAAAAATTGAGCCATCGCGTGGCGCCGTGGGTGTTGCCGGTATTGTTGTTGGCGGTGTGGCAGCTGTCAGTGTCGGCGGGCTGGTTGTCGACGCGCATCCTGCCGGCGCCCAGCGCGGTGATTGAGGCTGGGGTCAACCTGGTGCGCAGCGGCGAAATCTGGACGCACCTGGCGATCAGTGGCTGGCGGGCCGGCCTGGGCTTTGTGATCGGTGGCGGCATCGGCCTGGCGCTTGGGTTTATCACCGGCCTGTCGACGTGGGGCGAACGCCTGCTGGACAGCTCGGTGCAGATGATCCGTAACGTGCCGCACCTGGCGCTGATTCCATTGGTGATCCTGTGGTTCGGCATCGACGAGACCGCGAAGATTTTCCTGGTGGCCCTCGGCACGCTGTTCCCGATTTATCTCAACACTTACCACGGTATTCGCAACGTCGACCCGGCGTTGGTGGAAATGTCGCGCAGCTATGGCTTGTCCGGTTTCAGCCTGTTCTGGCAAGTGATCCTGCCGGGTGCGCTGCCTTCGATCCTGGTGGGCGTGCGGTTTGCCCTGGGCTTTATGTGGCTGACGCTGATCGTGGCGGAAACGATCTCTGCCAGCTCCGGGATTGGCTACCTGGCGATGAACGCTCGCGAATTCCTGCAAACCGACGTGGTGGTGTTGGCCATCGTGATGTACGCCATCCTCGGCAAGCTGGCCGACCTGGCCGCGCGCGGCCTGGAACGTGTATGGCTGCGCTGGCACCCGGCGTATCAAGTCAATAAAGGAGGTGCGGCATGACTGCTCAACAACCTCCACGCCTGTTGAAAGGCATCCCGCTGGCGGTGCGTAAGTTGCGCAAGGCCTTTGGCGCGCGGGAAGTGCTGAAGGGCATCGACCTGCATATCCCCGCGGGCCAGTTCGTCGCCGTGGTCGGGCGCAGCGGTTGCGGTAAAAGTACCTTGCTGCGCCTGTTGGCCGGCCTGGACAAAGCCAGCGGCGGCGAGCTGCTGGCCGGTTCAGCGCCGCTGAGCGAGGCGATTGAAGACACGCGGTTGATGTTCCAGGAAGCGCGCCTGCTGCCGTGGAAAAAGATCATCGACAACGTCGGGCTTGGCCTCAAAGGCAACTGGCGCCCTAAAGCCTTGGAAGCCTTGGAAGCGGTCGGCCTGGCCGAGCGTGCCAATGAGTGGCCGGCGGCCTTGTCCGGTGGGCAGAAGCAGCGGGTGGCGTTGGCTCGCGCCTTGATCCACCAGCCGCGCCTGCTGCTGCTCGACGAACCGCTGGGTGCCCTGGACGCCCTGACCCGTATCGAGATGCAGCAACTGATCGAAAACCTCTGGCAAAAACACGGCTTCACGGTGTTGCTGGTGACCCATGACGTCAGTGAAGCCGTGGCCATTGCCGACCGGGTGATCCTGATCGAAGACGGCGAAATCGGCCTGGACCTGCTCGTCGATCTGCCGCGTCCACGCGCCCGTGGCTCACACCGCCTGGCCGCGCTGGAAGCGCAAGTGCTCAACCGTGTGCTGTCGTTGCCCGGCACCCCGCCGGAGCCCGAACCTGTTTCACCGTTGCCTACGCAATTGCGTTGGGCTCAATAACTCACTTGTCCCACGAAGGAAGAACACCATGACTATTAAAGCCATCAACGTGCGTAACCAGTTCAAAGGCACCATCAAGGAAATCGTGGTAGGCGACGTGCTGTCGGAAATCGACGTGCAGACGGCATCCGGCATCGTCACTTCCGTGATCACCACCCGCTCGGTCAAAGAGCTGGAGCTGGTGATTGGCAGCGAAGTGATTGCCTTTGTTAAGTCCACCGAGGTGTCGATCGCCAAGTTGTGATTTGCGTCGCTCTTGAGGCCGTCATCGGGGGCAAGCCCCCTCCCACATTTTGAATGTGTTCACAGATCAACATGTGGGAGGGGGCTTGCCCCCGATGAGGCCATCCCAGTCAACGCAAGGCCTGGCGCATGGGCAGATACGCCGGCAAATAAAGCCCGACATAGGCGTCGAACACCCGCATCCCTTCCTCCGCCATGCGCGGCGTGATCAACCCATGCTGATGCACCGAGCGCGCATACACCCGGTCACTCAGTTCCAGCGCCAGGGCAAACACGTCCACATCCTTAGGCAGGCTCGGCACCTCGAAGTGACGATTGAACACCTCCAGCATCAAGTCGCCCAGTTCCAGATCATGCTGGCGATCCGCCTGGGTCACTTCGGTCAGCCCATGCTGCGCCAGGATCAGTTGGCGGGCGGCGGCGTCTTGGTCGTAGATGGTGAGCATGCGTTGCTCGACGATGCAGGACAGGTCACGCCAGTGCTTGAGCGAACCATGCTCGATGGGCGCCTGGATTGCTGCCCGGAAGGCGGCGTGGACGTCCGCCGTCAGTGCCTCGAGCAGCGCTGGCACACTGGCAAAAAAGTGATACACCGACGACGGTGGAATCTGCGCACGCTCGGCCACGCTGTAGATCGACAAACTGGCCACGCCTTCGGCGGCCAGCAAGGTACGGGCGGCATCAAGGATCGCGTCGATCCGGGCCTGGCTGCGGGCGCGGGGTTTGCGAGGGGCGGCGGGGCGGGGTGGCATGGAAGTCTCCTACAAGGCAGCGGGCATTGTATGAGCAGGAACCGGTGTTGTCTGCCAAGGCGCCATCGGGAGCAAACCCCCTCCCACAGTTGACTGAGTTCCAACCTTGAAATGCAGTCAAGTGTGGGAGGGGGGGCTTGCTCCCGATGAGGCCGACTCGGTCAACCGGAAGAAACCCATAAAAAAACGCCACAGACCAAAGGTCGGAGGCGTTTTTCAGTACAACCACTGCTTACACGGTATGCAGGTACCAGTTGTACTCAAGGTCGGAGATGGAGTGTTCGAACTCTTCCAGCTCACTTTCCTTACAGGCGACGAAGATATCGATGTATTTAGGATCGATGTACTTGGCCATCACCTCGCTGTCGTCCAACTCGCGCAAGGCATCGCGTAGGTTGTTCGGCAGGCTTTGCTCGTTCTGCTCGTAGCTGTTGCCTTCCACGGGAGCGCCCGGTTCGATCTTGTTGGTCAGGCCGTGGTGCACGCCTGCCAGGACCGAAGCCATCAGCAGGTAGGGGTTGGCATCGGCGCCGGCCACGCGGTGTTCGATACGCACTGCATCGGACGAGCCGGTCGGTACGCGAATCGCCACAGTACGGTTATCCAGGCCCCAGCACGGCGAGTTCGGCACGTAGAACTGTGCGCCGAAACGACGGTAGGAGTTGACGTTAGGGCACAGGAACGCCATTTGGGCGGGTAGGGTCTCGAGCACACCGCCGATCGCGTGACGCAATGCGGCGTTCTGCTCGGGATCCTCGCTGGCAAAGATGTTCTTGCCGTCCTTGTCCAGGATCGAAATGTGTACGTGCAAACCGTTGCCTGCCTGGCCTGGGTAAGGCTTGGCCATGAAGGTGGTGTCCATCTCATGGTCGTAGGCGATGTTCTTGATCAGGCGCTTGAGCAGTACCGCGTAGTCGCAAGCCTTGATCGGGTCGGCCACGTGGTGCAGGTTCACTTCGAACTGCGCCGGGGCACTTTCCTTGACGATGGCGTCGGCCGGGATGCCTTGTTCCTTTGCACCTTCCAGGATGTCCTGGAGGCAGTCGACGTATTCGTCGAGGTCGTCGATCAGGTAGACCTGTGTCGAGTGCGGGCGTTTGCCGGAGATCGGCGAGCGGGGCGGTTGCGGGCGGCCGTTCACGTTCTCCTGGTCGATCAGGTAGAACTCAAGCTCGAAGGCAGCACAGATGGTCAGGCCGAGGTCATCAAATTTGCTTACAACTTGGCGGAGCACTTCGCGCGGATCGGCGAAGAAAGGTTCACCTTCAAGTTCGTGCATGGTCATCAGCAGTTGCGCGGTAGGGCGCTTTTGCCAGGGTTCATTGCACAGGGTGTCAGGGATCGGATAACAGATTCGGTCAGCATCACCGATATCCAGGCCCAGGCCGGTGCTTTCCACCGTAGAGCCATTGATATCCAGGGCAAATAGAGAGGCAGGCAGGTTAATGCCCTTCTCGTAAACCTTGTGGAGGCTGGTGCGTTCGATGCGCTTACCGCGCACCACACCATTCATATCCGCAATTAGAAGGTCTACGTACAGAACCTCAGGATGATCCTTAAGGAACGCGTTCGCTTCGTTAAGCTGAACGGCACGCGGGGGTACCGACATGATGCAACACCTTTGTTGTTAAAAATATCAATCATTGATCTTTTCTGGTTTCAGTCAACCCGAACGGCATGCCGAAGTCAAGCGAGGCCTTTTTTGCCCTAAAAAAGCGCCTTGAGGGCTTTTTTGAGGCTTTTTGGGGCTGTTTTTTCGGTTTGACCGCCGTGGGACCAGCAGGCTTGAGCGGGCCGTGTTGTATTTTTTACGGGGGTGTTGTGTAAAAAAATGAACAAGGCTAAGCTCGATTCAAACCCATAACAGCAATAATACCGGGGTGTTTCATGTGTCTCCTGCCGCCACTTGGCGTCTTGGCCTGCTCCATACAGGCTTTGTCATCCGTTCATCCGTCCTGTGTGAACACCCGCGCCCCGGCCAATATTCTTGACGCTTCGGCGGACCTCTTCTATGCCTCTGCGCTTCCCTCGAATTTACCCCTGAACGGCTCCCGTGCAAGGTGCTGCTCATGATTCTGCACGACTTTGGCCTGAGGAATGCAACGCTGCAGCAAATGGCAGGTAAGCTCCTACTCTGAACGAAAAAAACGACGCGGATGCTGCGTCAACCAACGCCTGGCCTTTAATGGATGCCAGGAAACCCAGCCCAGAGGCATTTATGAGTAACAACCTCGACCAGCTCACCGATTGGTTGAAAGACCACAAGATCACAGAAGTCGAATGCATGATTGGCGACCTCACCGGCATCACCCGGGGCAAGATCTCGCCGACCAACAAGTTCATCGCCGAAAAAGGCATGCGCCTGCCCGAGAGTGTGCTGTTGCAGACCGTGACCGGCGACTACGTCGAAGACGACATCTATTACGAATTGCTCGACCCGGCCGACATCGACATGATCTGCCGCCCCGACCAGAACGCGGTATTCCTGGTGCCTTGGGCCATCGAGCCGACCGCCCAGGTGATCCACGACACCTACGACAAGCAAGGCAACCCGATCGAGCTGTCACCGCGCAACGTGCTCAAGAAAGTCCTCAAGCTCTACGCCGACAAAGGCTGGCAGCCCATCGTGGCGCCTGAGATGGAGTTCTACCTGACCAAGCGCTGCGAAGACCCGGATTTCCCGCTGCAGCCGCCGATTGGTCGTTCCGGTCGCCCGGAAACCGGCCGCCAGTCCTTCTCCATAGAAGCCGCCAACGAATTCGACCCGTTGTTCGAAGACGTCTACGACTGGTGCGAGCTGCAGGAGCTGGACCTCGACACCCTGATCCACGAAGACGGCACGGCGCAGATGGAAATCAACTTCCGTCACGGCGATGCCCTGTCCCTGGCCGACCAGATCCTGGTGTTCAAGCGCACCATGCGGGAAGCCGCGCTCAAGCACGACGTGGCCGCCACCTTCATGGCCAAGCCGATGACCGGCGAGCCTGGCAGCGCGATGCACCTGCACCAGAGCATCATCGACATCGCCACCGGCAAGAACGTCTTCTCCAACGAAGACGGGACCATGAGCCAGCTGTTCCTCAACCACATTGGCGGCTTGCAGAAATTCATCCCCGAATTGCTGCCGCTGTTTGCCCCCAACGTGAACTCGTTCCGCCGCTTCCTGCCCGACACCTCGGCGCCGGTCAACGTGGAATGGGGCGAAGAAAACCGCACCGTCGGCCTACGCGTACCGGATGCCGGCCCGCAAAACCGCCGTGTGGAAAACCGCCTGCCGGGGGCCGACGCCAACCCGTACCTGGCGATTGCCGCCAGCCTGCTGTGTGGCTACATCGGCATGGTCGAAGGCCATAACCCGAGCGCACCAGTGGTTGGTCGTGGCTACGAGCGGCGCAACCTGCGCCTGCCGTTGACCATCGAAGACGCCCTGGAGCGCATGGAAAACAGCAAGACCATCGAGAAATACCTGGGTCATAAATTCATCACAGGCTACGTCGCGGTCAAGCGGGCCGAGCATGAAAACTTCAAGCGCGTGATCAGTTCGTGGGAGCGGGAATTCCTGCTCTTCGCCGTCTGATGCGCCGGGCGTGCCGTGGGAACGGCGCGCCCTCACCTGAAAAGTCTAGGAGATTGGTATGTCCAGCAACAACCCGCAAACCCGTGAATGGCAAGCCTTGAGCAGTGAGCACCACCTGGCACCGTTCAGCGACTTCAAGCAATTGAAAGAGAAAGGCCCGCGGATCATCACCAAAGCCCACGGCGTTTACCTGTGGGACAGCGAAGGTAACAAGATCCTCGACGGCATGGCCGGCCTGTGGTGCGTGGCGATCGGCTACGGTCGCGATGAACTGGCCGACGCCGCCGCCAAGCAGATGAAAGAACTGCCGTACTACAACCTGTTCTTCCAGACCGCACACCCGCCGGTACTCGAATTGGCCAAGGCCATTTCCGACATCGCGCCTGCTGGCATGAACCACGTGTTCTTCACCGGTTCCGGCTCCGAAGGCAACGACACCATGTTGCGTATGGTCCGCCACTACTGGGCGATCAAGGGCCAACCGAACAAGAAAACCATCATCAGCCGCAAGAATGGCTACCACGGCTCCACCGTGGCTGGCGCCAGCCTGGGCGGCATGACTTATATGCATGAACAGGGCGATTTGCCGATCCCGGGCATCGTCCATATCGCCCAGCCCTATTGGTTCGGCGAAGGCGGTGACATGAGCCCCGAAGAGTTCGGGGTGTGGGCTGCCAACCAGCTGGAAGAGAAGATCCTGGAGCTGGGTGTGGACAACGTCGGGGCCTTTATTGCCGAGCCGATCCAGGGCGCCGGTGGCGTGATCGTACCGCCCGCGACCTACTGGCCGCGCATCAAGGAAATTCTCGCCAAGTACGACATCCTGTTTGTCGCCGATGAAGTGATCTGTGGTTTCGGCCGTACCGGTGAGTGGTTCGGTAGCGATTTCTACGACCTCAAGCCAGACATGATGACCATCGCCAAGGGCCTGACCTCGGGCTACATCCCGATGGGCGGCCTGATCGTGCGTGACGATGTGGTTGCCGTGCTGAATGAAGGCGGCGATTTCAACCACGGCTTCACCTATTCCGGTCACCCGGTGGCAGCGGCGGTTGCGTTGGAAAACATCCGCATCATGCGCGATGAAAAAATCGTTAACCGCGTTCACGACGAAACGGCACCGTATTTGCAGAAACGTCTGAGGGAGCTGGCTGACCACCCGTTGGTGGGTGAAGTACGCGGTGTCGGCATGCTCGGTGCAATTGAACTGGTCCAGGACAAAGCGACGCGCAAGCGTTACGAAGGCCGTGGCGTTGGCATGATCTGCCGCACCTTCTGCTTCGAGAATGGCCTGATCATGCGCGCCGTGGGCGACACCATGATCATTTCGCCGCCACTGGTGATCAGCAAGGCTGAAATTGATGAGCTGGTAACCAAGGCTCGGCATTGCCTGGACCTGACTTTGGCGGCATTGCAGGGCTAAGTGCTAGGCTCAGTGCGCGGTGGCTTTGCCGCTGCGTCTGGGCAGCTATAAATATGCATGTATAAATCGAGGGCTTTGGTTGAAAGCCGGCCCTCTAAGTTGCCAGACTGTCGCCCTGTTTTGTTGCCCTTTGTGGGCCGCGAAACACACACAAGCTTGTGGCCCAAAAAAGAAAAATTGGAGCATCACCAAATGAAGGCATTAGGTTTGAAGAACGCGGGCAAGACCCTCCTCGCCTTGTCCCTGATGGGCGCAATGGCAGGCGCGGCCCAGGCAGACGATAAAGTGCTGCACGTCTATAACTGGTCCGACTACATCGCTCCGGACACCATCGCCAACTTTGAAAAAGAGTCGGGCATTAAAGTGGTGTACGACGTTTTCGACAGTAACGAGACCCTGGAAGCCAAGTTGCTGGCAGGCAAGTCCGGCTACGACATCGTCGTACCGTCGAACAACTTCCTTGCCAAGCAGATCAAGGCTGGGGTCTACCAGGAGCTGGACAAGTCCAAATTGTCCAACTACGGCAACCTGAACAAAGCCCTGCTCAAAGCCGTGTCGGTCAGCGACCCGGACAACAAGCACGCATTCCCGTACATGTGGGGCTCGATCGGTATCGGCTACAACCCGGAGAAGGTCAAGGCTGCGCTGGGCGTGGACAAGATCGATTCGTGGGACACCCTGCTCAAGCCGGAAAACATCGCCAAGCTGAAAAGCTGCGGCGTGAGCTTCCTCGATTCGCCAACCGAAATGCTGCCAGTGGCGCTGCATTACCTGGGCCTGCCGACCGACACCCAGAAAAAAGAAGACTTGAAGAAAGCTGAAGATCTGTTCCTCAAGATCCGTCCTTCGATTGGCTACTTCCACTCGTCCAAATACATCTCCGACCTGGCCAACGGCAACATCTGCGTGGCCGTGGGCTACTCGGGTGACATCCAGCAGGCCAAGTCCCGCGCGGCTGAAGCCGGTGGCAAGGTCAAGGTCGCCTACGACATTCCGAAAGAAGGCGCCGGTAGCTTCTACGACATGGTCGCCATCCCTAAAGATGCCGAAAACGTCGACGCTGCCTACAAGTTCCTGAACTACCTGCTCAAGCCGGAAGTCATGGCGAGCATTACCAACAGCGTCCGTTTCCCGAACGGTAACGAAAAAGCCACCGCACTGGTCGATAAAGACATCACCAGCGACCCGGGCATCTACCCGCCGGCGGAGGTGCAGGCCAAGCTCTACGCCATTGCTGACTTGCCGGCGGCAACCCAGCGTGAAATGACACGCAGCTGGACCAAGATCAAGTCGGGCAAATAAGCGAGGAAACCTGTAGCAGCGAGCTTGCTCGCGAAAATCGTCAACGATAACGCAGCGCCTCTGGTCGCCCGCGTTGCCTGTGAGTTCTTCGCGAGCAAGCTCGCTCCTACAAAGAGCGGCAACCGTACAGTAATTAAATGACAGAAAGTTTTGCCGGATCGGTTTATCGAGGGTAAGTTGCGCGCCGGTTTTGTTGCCGGGCAACAACTTTGGGCCCAACTATTTAAGAGGACCTCCACTTGCCATTTTCTTTATTTCGCAAAGCCTTGCTGGTGGGTGCAGGTATCACGCTGGCTGTCAGCGTGCAGGCCGCATCGACCGTGCATGTTTATAACTGGTCGGACTACATCGGGCCCGACACCCTGGCCAACTTTGAAAAAGCCAGCGGCATCAAGCCGGTGTATGACGTGTTTGATTCCAATGAAACCCTGGAAGGCAAGTTGCTCGCCGGGCGCACGGGTTACGACGTGGTCGTGCCGTCCAACCACTTCCTCGGCAAGCAGATCAAGGCCGGAGCATTCCAGAAGCTCGACAAGTCGTTGCTGACGAACTACGCCAACCTTGATCCGGCGTTGCTCAAGCGCCTGGAAAAGAACGACCCGGGTAACCAGTACGCTGTACCGTACCTGTGGGGCACCAACGGCATTGGCTACAACGTCGATAAAGTGAAGGAAGTACTGGGTGTCGACCATATCGACTCGTGGGCCGTGCTGTTCGAACCGGAAAACATGAAGAAGCTGGCGTCCTGCGGCGTGTCCTTTATGGACTCGGCGGATGAAATGCTGCCGGCAGTACTCAACTACATGGGCCTCAACCCCAACAGTACCAACCCGGACGACTACAAGAAGGCCGAAGAAAAACTACTGAAAGTGCGTCCCTACGTGACCTACTTCCACTCCTCCAAATACATCTCCGACCTGGCCAACGGCAATATCTGCGTGGCTGCCGGGTTCTCCGGTGATGTGTTCCAGGCCAAGGCCCGGGCGGCCGAAGCGGGTAAAGGCGTGAACATCGCCTACGCGATTCCGAAAGAAGGCGGCAACCTGTGGTTTGACGTGCTGGCGATTCCCAAGGATGCCACCAACGTCAAGGAAGCCCACGCCTTTATCAACTATTTGCTGCAACCTGAGGTGATCGCTCAGGTCAGTGATCACGTCGGTTATGCCAACCCTAACCCAGGGGCGGACAAACTGATGGAGCAATCGATACGCACCGACGCAGCGGTTTACCCACCGCAGGCGGTTCTCGACCGGACATTCGTCAACTTCGAGCTACCCCCGAAGGTGCAGCGTTTAATGACCCGTAGCTGGACCAAGGTCAAGACGGGCAAGTAAGGCTCTAACTATCCAAGGTTCGCCCACCTCGGGCGAACCGCACTCTTTTTTTTGGGAGTTTCGTAAATGGCAGTTGCCTCCGGCGCCTATAAGAAAGCCCTCGAGGGCGACCAGACACCGAAAAAGGTGCTGGTCAAAATCGACCGGGTCACGAAGAAGTTCGACGAGACGATTGCCGTGGACGATGTGTCCCTGGAAATCAAGAAAGGCGAGATATTCGCCTTGCTCGGCGGTTCGGGTTCGGGCAAATCCACCTTGCTGCGCATGCTCGCAGGCTTTGAGCGCCCCACCGAAGGTCGCATCTACCTCGACGGCGTGGACATCACTGATATGCCGCCCTACGAGCGGCCGATCAACATGATGTTCCAGTCCTACGCCTTGTTCCCGCACATGACCGTGGCGCAGAACATCGCGTTCGGCCTGCAGCAGGACAAGATCCCCAAGGCCGAAGTGGATGCGCGCGTGGCCGAGATGCTCAAGCTGGTACAGATGAGCCAGTTCGCCAAGCGCAAGCCGCACCAGTTGTCCGGCGGCCAGCGTCAGCGCGTGGCCCTGGCCCGTTCCCTGGCCAAGCGCCCGAAACTGCTGCTGCTCGATGAGCCGATGGGCGCACTCGACAAGAAACTGCGTTCGCAGATGCAACTGGAACTGGTGGAAATCATCGAGCGTGTCGGCGTGACCTGCGTCATGGTGACCCACGACCAGGAAGAGGCCATGACCATGGCCGAGCGCATCGCAATCATGCACCTGGGCTGGATCGCCCAGATCGGCAGCCCGGTCGACATCTACGAGACCCCCACCAGCCGCCTGGTGTGCGAATTCATCGGCAACGTCAACATCTTCGACACCCAGGTGGTGGACGACGCCGAAGGCCACGCGGTACTCAAGTGCCCGGACCTGGACCGCGACATCTACGTGGGCTACGGCATCGCCACAGCGGTCGAAGACAAGTCGGTGACCTACGCCATCCGCCCGGAAAAACTGCTGGTGACCACCGAAATGCCGACCTGCGAGCACAACTGGTCCAGCGGCAAGGTGCACGATATCGCCTACCTGGGTGGCCACTCGGTGTTCTACGTCGAGCTGCCGAGCGGCAAGCTGGTGCAGTCCTTCGTTGCCAACGCAGAGCGCCGTGGCCAGCGTCCGACCTGGGGTGACCAGGTGTACGTATGGTGGGAAGACGACAGCGGCGTGGTACTTCGCTCATGAATATGAAAAAGTTCAAGCGCCAGCTGCAACGAATAACCCCCGGTGGCCGGCATGTGGTCATCGGGATCCCTTTCCTCTGGCTGTTCCTGTTCTTCATGCTGCCGTTCTTCATCGTCCTGAAGATCAGCTTTGCCGAAGCCGACGTGGCGATCCCGCCATACACCGAGATCTACACCTTCGTAGAGCAGAAGTTGCAGTTGGTGCTGAACCTGGCCAACTACGCGATGCTCGGCGATGACGAGTTGTACATCGCCGCGTACCTGGGCTCGCTGAAGATGGCGTTTTTCAGCACCATCCTCTGCCTGGTGATCGGCTACCCGATGGCCTATGCGATTGCCAGTGCGCGCAAGGAGATGCAGACCGTACTGGTGCTGCTGATCATGATGCCGACCTGGACCGCGATCCTGATCCGCGTGTATGCGTGGATGGGCATTCTCAGCAACAACGGCTTGCTCAATGGCTTCCTGATGTCCATGGGCCTGATCAACGAACCGTTGCAGATCCTCAACACCAACATCGCGGTGTATATCGGCGTGGTCTATTCATACTTGCCGTTCATGATCCTGCCGCTGTACGCCAACCTGGTGAAGCATGACCAGAGCCTGTTGGAAGCCGCGTCAGACCTCGGGTCGAGCACGTTCAACAGCTTCTGGAAGATCACCGTGCCGCTGTCCAAGAACGGCATCATCGCCGGCTGCATGCTGGTCTTCATTCCGGTAGTGGGCGAGTTCGTGATCCCGGAACTGCTTGGCGGCCCGGAAACCCTGATGATCGGTAAAGTGTTGTGGCAAGAATTCTTCAACAACCGTGACTGGCCGGTGGCCTCTGCCCTGGCGGTGGTGATGCTGGCGATCCTGATCGTGCCGATCATCCTGTTTAACCGCAGCCAAGCCAAAGAGATGGAGGGCAAGATATGAAGCGCGTCAGTTTCTCAAGCTTCATGCTGGTGGCGGGGTTGTTGTTCATCTACCTGCCGATGCTGATTCTGGTGATCTACTCGTTCAACGAATCCAAGCTGGTGACAGTGTGGGGCGGTTGGTCGATCAAGTGGTACGTGGGCCTGCTGGACAACACCCAGTTGATGGGCTCGGTGGCGCGCTCCCTGGAAATCGCCTGCTACACGGCGGTGGCGGCGGTGGCGCTGGGCACCTTGGCCGCGTTCGTCTTGACGCGCATCAGTCAGTTCAAAGGCCGTACGCTGTTCGGCGGCCTGGTGACTGCACCGTTGGTGATGCCGGAAGTGATCACCGGTCTGTCGCTGTTGCTGCTGTTCGTGGCGATGGCGCAGATGATCGGCTGGCCCCAGGAGCGTGGCATTGTCACCATCTGGATCGCCCACACCACGTTCTGCGCGGCCTATGTGGCGGTGGTAGTGTCGGCGCGCCTGCGTGAACTGGACCTGTCGATCGAAGAAGCGGCGATGGACCTGGGTGCGCGGCCGTGGAAGGTGTTCTTCCTGATCACCATCCCGATGATCGCGCCGTCGTTGGCGGCCGGTGGGATGATGTCGTTCGCGCTGTCCCTGGATGACTTGGTACTGGCCAGCTTCGTGTCGGGCCCGGGTTCGACCACCTTGCCGATGGAAGTGTTCTCGGCAGTGCGCCTGGGGGTTAAACCCGAGATCAACGCCGTGGCCAGCCTGATTCTGCTGGCGGTATCGCTGGTGACCTTCCTGGTGTGGTTCTTCAGCCGGCGTGCCGAAGAAATGCGCAAGAAGGCGATCCAGCAGGCGATCGAAGAAGCGGCGGCGGATGGCTGGCAGCAGCCGGATGTGCGTCGGGCGCCAGCGCCGGTCTAAAAGCCTGCGCGGTCAAAATGTGGGAGGGGGCAAGTCGAAACGTCGCACCGCCCCTCCCACAGTTGATTGCATTTCAACTCCGCTACGCCAACCACGGCGACTGGCGAATCACCTCGACAAAATTCATCGGCTTGAACCCCGGCTCCTGGTCCACCAGCACATCGGTCTTCACGTTGCCAAACGTGGTCTGCGGACGATGGCGCAAGCCGTCGGCGAAGGCGCAGATGATGCACTCCTTGAACCCTTCACCACGTGGATGCGCATGCACCACGGCTTCGCGCTGCACGCTGGGAAAGGCGGCGTAGTCCATGCCCAGCACGTCCATTTCCACGCCGGCCGTCACCAGCGCCACGGTCGGGCGCAGATGCTGTGGCACACCCGGTGTGGTGTGCAGGGCGATGGACAGCCACACCTGTTCGATATCGTCGTCGCTCAGTCCGTAGGGCTTGAGAAAATCCGCCGCTGCGTTGGCACCGTCTACTTCGAAACGCTCGTTGTCACTGCGATGGCCTTCCACCAGGCCCAGGTCATGGAACATCGCACCGACGTACAGCAACTCGGGGTTGTAGGCCAGTTGCCTGCGCTCACCGCTCAAGGCGCCGAACAGGAATACCCGGCGGGAGTGGTGGTAGAGCAGGTCGGATTCAATGTCGCGGATGTACTCGGTGGTGGCCTTGGCCAGGGCGCTGTCCGGGATCTTGATGCCGGCGATGGTGGTGCTCATGGTGGTTCTCCTCTGGAAAGCCTCCAGTCTGGCCGCGCGCCCGTGAAGCGGCCATGGTGACGAGGGGGCGATCCCGGCCAATCTGCCGTCACATCGTGCCAAGGGGAAATCGACTAGGGTGTAGCGGGCGATATCACTCTTGAAGCCTGCGAAAATCAAAATGTGAGAGGGGGCTTGCCCCCGATAGCTGAGCACCAGGCACTGCATCTGCTGACTGATACAACGCCATCGGGAGCAAGCTCCCTCCCACAGGGTTTGCATTTTATTCCGTTAGAAAAAGGTGTCTGTGAGCATGCACAAGACCGTCGCCATCCTGATCTTCCCCGGCGTCCAGTCACTGGATGTGACCGGCCCCCTGGATGTGTTCTGCGAAGCCAACCGCTTTCTGCCGCCCCAGGATCACTACCAGATGGAGGTCATCGGGCTGGGCCACGGCACGCTGGCTGCCTCCAACGGTTTGTCATTGCAGGCCCACCGGCACTACAGCGAAGCCCTGCAAGCCTATGACCTGCTGCTGGTCCCCGGTGGCCCGCAATTGCCCTTCGAGGAATTTGGCGCCCCGTTCGATGATTGGCTGCGTGGTGCAACCGCCCGGGCGCGGCGCTTCGGTTCAATCTGCAACGGCGCCTTCACGCTGGCGCGCGCCGGGCTACTGGATGGAAAAACCGTCACGACGCATTGGAATGATGCGGCAGGCCTGGCGCGTTTGTGCCCCCGCGCCCAGGTCGAAGCTGACCGCCTCTACGTGCAAGACGGCAACCTCTACACCTCGGCTGGCGTCACGGCGGGTATCGACCTCTCGCTGTACCTGTTGGCCCAGGACCATGGCCCGGAGGTGGCGCTGAGCGTGGCCAAGCGCCTGGTGGTGTTCACCCAGCGCTCGGGTGGGCAGTCACAGTTCAGCCCGTTCCTCACGCCCCATGCCGAAACCACCTCGGCGGTAGCGCTGGTGCAGGTGTACGTCTTGGCGAACCTGACCGGTGACTTGACCATCGCCGACCTGGCCAAGGCCGCGAATATGAGTGCGCGTAATTTCTCTCGGGTGTTCACCCGTGAAGCGCGGATAACGCCTGCGGAGTTTGTCGAGCGGGCGCGGGTGGATGCGGCGCGGATGATGCTCGAAAGCAGTCCCGCGCCGCTCAAGACCGTGGCCTATCAGTGCGGTTTTCGCGATGCCCAGCACATGCGCAACGTGTTCAATCGCCGCCTGGGCGTGACGCCGCAACAGTTCCGGCGCAACTTTGCGGCGCCGCTCTAAACGGAACACACCGTGGGAAGGGCTGTATTAAACGACGGCATTTTTTGTGGCGTACATCGCCTTCTGTAGGAGCGAGCTTGCTCGCGAAGAACTCACAGGCGCCGCGTTGATTCAGGAAACACGCGTTATCGTTGACGTTTTTCGCGAGCAAGCTCGCTCCTACAAAGGGCAAGCCCGCTTGCCACAGGGGGCCAGTTTGCTGGGCGACGGCGCTTTTAGCGGGACCTCCCACAGGTTTGATCGCGTTTCAGGCCGTTATCGAGCGGGCAATAGCTTCAGCGTACCGCGTGTATTGGCCGTGACTTCCTCATCACTGAAATGCGCCTGCTCGTAACCCCCTTCGATATAGGTTTCCGCTTGATCGCTGTAGTGCTTGTCGAACGGCACGCCGCTTTGCCCGACCGGGTTGATGGTCAGGGCGTGGGCCGGGTCAGCGAAGTCGATCAGGCGGCGGGTCGATGGGCCGTAGGTCACTGGCCATGGCGCCGGGCCGATGGCGGCCGACTGGTTGTTCGGCACTTCGTGGGTGCCGGGCGCCGGGAAGGGGCCGACGTTGACGATCAAGTCCAATGGCTTTTGCGAGCCCAGTGGATGGCTGTGGGTCAGGGTATGGGCCTTGCCCCACTGCCACTGAGTCGGGTCATCGCCGAAGGTGGTCTTGAGGTGCGCCAGGCTGTTGTCCCAGGCCAGTTTGACGAGCTCGGCGCGCTTGCCGTCCCACCAGGGTGAATCCGCCGATGCGGCCAGGCGTGGCAAGGCGGCGTCGATCACGCGGGTGCCGAGCAGGGTCTTGAACATGCCGTCGCCCAGTTTCGGGTGGAAGGTGGCATCGGCCAGGTTGAACAGGAACTGGTTGAACAGCGTGGCGCTGGTGGAGTCCAGCGGGTAGTCGCCTTTCCAGCTGGCAAGCTGTTCCACCAGTTTCAATTGCGCCGGGTCCTTGACCACCTCGCGCAGCACCGGCAGCAGCGGCGCCAGCAGGCGCGGGCCGTAGGCGGTGGTGGTGCCCAGTTGCAAGGCCTGGCTGTTGTTCACATCCCACTTCACGCTCTTGTCGCTCAACTGCGCGTTCAACTGTTGGCCCCGGTCGGCCAGGTTGTAATAACCGGGGATCTCCATGCCCGTGGGCGATACCGGCTGGGCGTTGGCCGACACCACATAGCCACGCGCGGGGTTTTCTTCCTGGGGGTTGGCGCTGAAGGGGTAGAAACCCAGCTTGTCGGCCTGGGCGCTGCTACCGTCGAGGATAAACCCGGCGTTGACACCGGCCGGGCGGATCGGCAACTGTGCCGCCGCCCACCAGCCGATATCGCCCTTGGCATTGGCCCACACGATATTCAGCCCCGGCGCGGAAACCTTGGATGCAGCCGCGCGCGCCTTGGCCAGGGTGTCGGCGCGGTTGAGCTGGTAGAAACCTTCGAGGATCGGGTTCTCGGTGTCGAGGAACGCCCACCACATGGCAATCGGCGTCTTGCCGGCATTGTCGCCAAGCACGTCATTGATGATCGGGCCATGGGGCGACTGGCGCAGGGTGACCGTGACCGGTGCCTGGCCTTTCACCGCGATCTGTTGCTCGCTGCTGGTCATGTCGACCCACTGGTCGTGGTACCAGACCTGGTTGGAATTGTCCGGGTTGACCTTCTCGGCGATCAGGTCGAGGTCATCATTCTGGAACATGGTCAGGCTCCAGCCGAAGTCCAGGTTGTGCCCCAGGAACGCCACCGGTACCAGCGCGTTGTGATAGCCGTACAGTTCGAAGCCCGGCGCCGACAACTGCGCCTCATACCACACCGACGGCACCGAGAAGCGGATATGCGGGTCACCGGCCAGCAACGGCTTGCCGCTTTTGGTGCGGTTGCCACTGATGGCCCAGGCGTTGCTGCCTTCGAACTGCGGCAAGCCGTTGTCGGCCAAGGCTTGTTCGCTCAGGGAGGCGATGGCGCCAAGGGTTTGCCAATCGCCGGCGGCCAGGTTGAGTGCGCCCTTGGGTTGCCAGTCGAGGTCGAACACTTTCAGGTAATCGCTGCCCAACTGGTCACGTACATAGGTCAGCAAGGGCTCTGTACGAAACGCGGCGGCAAAGCTGTAGGCCAGGTAGCCGGCGACGCTGATGGTGTCTTCGGCGGTGAACCGGCGCTTGGGAATGCCCAGCACATCGAACTCCATCGGGCTGGCGTGGCTGTCCTGATACGCGTTGATCCCGTCCAAATAGGCTTGCAGGGCCTTCCACGACGCAGACTCGCGGTCCATATGCTCCACATAGCTCAGGGCGCGCTCACGAATGCGCAGGCTGCGAAACAGCTTGTCGGTCTCCAGCAGCTTGGGCCCCAGCACCTCGGCCAGCTCGCCACGGGCCAGGCGCCGCATGATTTCCATCTGGAACAGCCGGTCCTGGGCCTGCACATAGCCCAGGGCGCGGTACAGGTCGGTCTCGTTCTCGGCGCGGATATGCGGCACGCCACGGTCGTCGTAGCGCACGGTGACCGAGCCTTGCAGGTGCGCCAGCTCAACCGTGCCCTGGCGGGTGGGCAGTTTGCTGTAGACGTACCCGACGGCGCCGAGAGCGATCAGCACCACCAGAACCGCGAGAGCCTGCAAGACGCGCTTCATGAACATTCCTTAGCAAGAGAGGGGAGTGGGCTACGAACCTGTTGGCCACGAACAATAGCAGCCCACCGCCAGGGTGTGAGTGGCATTCACTGCGCGTCCGTCTTCAAGAGCCTTGAGGATCGGCTCGATAAAGCTGTTGCTGGAATTGCACGTCAGCCCTTCGCTATAAGGCCCGAAATACGCAAGCTTGCCCGTGCGATCCCAGATCCCCACGGCGGGGACGGCGGGTATCTGGTCGGCACCGGGCAGGGCGGTGAGGATTTTCATCTGGCGCAGGTTATCGGGCAATTGGCCGTGGCTGCCGGTTTTTTGCAGGGCGTAGAATTCGACGCCCTGGGGCGCGTAGTGCTCGATCAGCTCGGCCAGGTGTTGCTGGTTGCCGACGTTGCACGGGCAGGCCGGGTCCCAGAAGTGCACCAGGCGGATGTGGCCGGGGCCGGCAAGGTCGGCGGGCAGGTGCAGGGCGTCGCCGGAAAAGACCGCCGTATGTTCGCTGAAGGCGCGCAGGTAGCGGCCTTGGAACCAATCATAGGCGGCCCATAGCACGCCGACGCAGAGGATCAGGAGCAGGCTGGCGAATAAGGCACTGCGGTAGGGCTGTCGCATTCAGATCTATCCTCGAAGGTCGCGTAGCTTGCCATGCTTGCCCTGACAGATGAATATCGCAGCTCGATATTCATCTGCGCAGTGCGTGAAGCCTCAAGTCTGGAACCTCCTATGCCCGTCACCTTTGACCCCGATCATCTGCGCGAAAGCTTGCGACCCCTGGTGGATGCGCAGCCGCTCAGCGCCGAGGCGCGGGTCTACCAGCGTTTCTACGGCCTGGACCTGGCCGCACGCAAAGTGCCGGCAGTGAGCCGGCTGGGACGTTTCGAGGTCGATGGGTTCCAGGTGGTGGCCCAGGTATGGTGGCCGCCCGCACCGGTGGCGACGATGTTCATGTTCCACGGCTTCTACGACCACATGGGGCTGTATCGCCACGTGGTGGACTGGGCGCTGGACCAGGGCTTTGTGGTGATCGCCTGCGATTTGCCAGGCCATGGCTTGTCCAGCGGCGCGCGTGCCAGCATCGATGATTTTGCGGTGTATCAGGACGTGGTGCAGGCACTGTTCGCTCAAGCCCAAGCGCTGCAATTGCCGCAGCCCTGGCACTTGTTCGGGCAAAGCACCGGCGGCGCGGTGGTGGTCGACCACCTGCTCAGCCGCGGGGCCGACAGCCCGGCCCAAGGCAAGACCTTCCTGCTGTCTCCGCTGGTACGGCCGCGTGCGTGGGGGTGGTCGCAGGTCAGCTATTACCTGTTGCGCCCGTTCGTCAAAGGCATCGCCCGGCGTTTCAGCGAGAACACCAACGACCCGCAGTTCAAGCCGTTCCTGGAGGCCGACCCGCTTCAGCCGCGCCAGCTGCCAACCGCCTGGGTGGGGGCGCTGGCGCGCTGGATCAAACGCATCGAAGCCGCACCGCGCAGCCCACGGCGGCCGGTGATTGTGCAGGGAGAGGAAGACATGACCGTGGATTGGCAGCACAACTTGCAGGTACTGCGGGGCAAGTTCGACCAGCCCGAGGTGTTGATGCTGCCGCGTGGCCGGCATCACCTGGCCAATGAGATTCCGGAGATTCGTGAAGAGTACTTCCGGTATTTGACAGACCATTTGAAATAACGCAATCCAAATGTGGGAGGGGGCTTGCCCCCGATAGCGGTGCATCAGTCAGCTTATCTGTAGCTGACCCACTGCCATCGGGGGCAAGCCCCCTCCCACATTTTCTACTGCGTCAGGCTTGAAGTGCTTTGGCCGACCGCCAGCCCCGCACGAACCGCTGCCAGCGCCGCCCGGTAATACGCCTTACCCTCCGGCGACTCCGCAAACGTCGCGAATTCTTCCAGCTCCGGGTCAGACAAATCTCGATAGACGTACAGCAGTGTGTTGTTCAGGTCATTGCCGATCTGTTGCATCAAGCGCTCGCGTTGCCCATCCAGCATGCCCTGGGCTTGGTCGCCGCCCAACAGGCCGGGAATCATCTGGCTCAAGCTGTCGGCCGCCACGCCGGCGATTGCCAGGCTGACTTCCGCACCGGCTTCACGGGCGGGCAGGGCTTGGGCCAAGTGGCCGATGATCAGGCTGCGGGTGGCGTCGGCTTCGACATGCGGCAGGCCCTGGGCATTTTTAGCCAACTGGTCGCGGCGGGTGGCGAGCAATTCGGCGGCGACGATCTTGCGGCCCAGCGGCGATTGGAAGAACGCCAGGGCCGGCTTGGGGTCCGCCAGGTGCTGGCGCAACTGCGCTTCGGCACGCTGGTCCATGGCCTGGGCGGCGAAGCGCCTGTTGCTGTTGTCCACCAGCGCCTGGTACACCGCCGGCGGCAGGCTGTTGCGGTAGCGTTGCTGGGCTGCACTGAGGGCATCATTGAAATGCGCACGTTGTTCGGCCCAGCCGGCGACCTTGTACAACTGGTCATGGCCGTCTGCCCAGGCGGGCAAAACGCAGAACATCAGCAAGGAAAAAAACAAACGACGCATATGGACTCCTGTCAGTCGGCCACTATTGTCCGTGTCGGGCGTAGGATTTGTCGAGAAGTCCTATCAGTCACCTGACTAAAGTGCATTCAGACGCTCGGCGGCTCTGTCGGATTCATAGGCGTATGGATACTATGCGCGCCATGCAAATACCCTTTGATCACCCGCTGCTGCAACGCATCGTCGACGACCTGGCCGAGAAAGGCTGGTCGCAGCAGAACGCCTTCCTGTCCCAGGCTCTGACCCTGGAACTGGCGGCTGAGTGCCGTAAACGTGCGGCCGAAGGTGAGCTGTCGCCGGCGGCGGTGGGGCGCGGGCCGGCCCAGGAAATTCGTGAGGGTATTCGCGGCGACCATATCCAGTGGCTGGAAGAGGGCGACGCGGCGGTCTGTGGCGACTATATGGCGCTGATGGACAGCCTGCGCCTGGCGATGAACCGCAACCTGTTCCTGGGCCTGGAGGATTTCGAAAGCCACTTCGCGATGTACCCGCCAGGGGCCTTCTACCTCAAGCACCTGGACCGGTTTCGCGATGATGATCGGCGCACGGTGTCGGCGGTGATCTACTTGAACGACGCCTGGCTGCCCGAGCATGGCGGCCAGTTGCGCATGTACCTCAAGGACGGCGTCGAATACGACGTGGTGCCCACCGGAGGTTGCCTGGTGGTGTTCCTGTCGGGCGAGGTACCCCACGAAGTTTTGCCTGCTACGCGTGAGCGCCTGTCCCTGACGGGCTGGTTTCGCCGGCGGGGCAATGAGCCGTTTTGAGCATGCAAAAGATTCTGGTCAGCCGCTGCCTGCTCGGGCACAAGGTGCGTTACGACGGCGGGGCCAGCGGGCCGTTTGACCAGTTGGCCGCATGGCAGGCCGAGGGGCGTGTGGTTGCGATCTGCCCGGAAGTGTCGGGTGGTTTGCCAACGCCACGACCTGCCGCCGAGATCCCAGGCGGGCAGGGTGTGGATGTGTGGGAGGGGCGCGCCCAGGTGCTGACGGCCGAGGGCGAAGATTTCAGCGCCGCCTTTCTCGACGGCGCCCGCCAGGCCTTGGCGCTGGTGCAACGCCACGCTATTCGCATCGCCGTGCTCAAGGCCAACAGCCCGTCGTGTGGCAACCTGCTCACTTATGACGGCACCTTTACCGGCGTGAAAGTGAAGGGCGAGGGCGTAACCGCGGCGCTGCTCAAACGCCACGGCGTGCAGGTGTTCAGTGAGCTGGAGTTACCTGAGGCTGCGCAGGCACTGGCGCAGCTGTAGTCGGTGCTTCTGCGTCAAACCACTTCTGCGACAGCGCCTTTAACCGGCCATCCTCCTTCACCCGTTTCAGCGCGCCGTCAAGGCTCGTCTTGAACGCGGGGTTACCCTTTTGGAACGGGATCACCAAATCGGGCTTCTCGCGATAAACCTCACTGAAATCGAACTGATCCTCAAGGTCGGCAGTCTTAGCGATATGGTTAATGGCCACGTCGTACTTGCCGGTTGCCACCCCTGGCAGCAAGTCGGCGTCATCGGTGGTGATGAACGAGGAGCGTACGTCCATTTCCTTTGCCAGCAGTTCACCCAGTTCCACTTCAAAACCGGTGAGTTTGTCGCCGTCCTTGAAGTTGAACGGTGGCGTATTGGCTTCAAGGGCGATGCGCAGTTCGCCACGATCGAACACATCATCGACCAGTTCGGCGTGAGCCAGGGGGCTCAGAAGGGGAAGCAGCAGTAACAGGCCAGGCGAAAAGCGCATGGTCACTCCTAGAGAATTTTTATGTGCGAGGCGCCGTTCAGCATCGCTTTGCTATGGTGTTGAGTGCCTTGGACAGCAATTTGTCGCGAAGTTGTCACAACCCAACACATTTCTTGAAAAACCGGAGAAGCGAATGAAAGCCCTTTTGTCACGCGCAACACTCTCTAATACAGTGCTGGCCAGCCTATTGCTGGGTGCCTCCATGTTGGCCTCCGCCGCCGATGGTATCCCGCGCAGCGCACCGCCCGAAGGCGCCAAGGTGTTTATCGTCTCGCCCAAAGACGGCGCCACCGTCGATAAAACCTTCACCGTGAAATTCGGTATGGAAGGCCTGAAACTGGCCCCGGCTACCGACCAGACCCCAGGCACCGGCCACCACCACTTGCTGGTCGACCAGAAAGAGCTGCCAGACGCCAGCGCGCCGATCCCGGCCACCGACACCGTGATCCACTACGGCAAAGCCCAGACCGAAACCGAATTGACCCTCACCCCAGGCGAGCACACCTTGCAACTGGTGGCCGGCGACAAGCTGCACATGCAGTTCAACCCGACTGTAGCCTCGAAAGTGATCACCGTTAACGTCAAGTAAGATTTGTTCAGACAAAAAAATGGGAGACCTCTGCGGGTCTCCCATTTTTTATGCAGCGTTTAAAGCCTTAGAACAACACGCGGCTACGGATAGTGCCGTTGATGTGCTGCAGCTTCTCTTGCGCCAGGTCCGAGTACTCGGCGTCGACGTCGATCACCACGTAGCCAACCTTCTCGTTGGTCTGCAGGAACTGACCGGAGATGTTGATGCCGTTTTCCGCGAAGACCTTGTTGATCTCCATCATCACGCCAGGGATGTTCTGGTGGATGTGCAGCAGACGGTGCTTGCCAGGGTGAGCCGGCAGGGCCACTTCCGGGAAGTTGACGGACGAGACCGACGTACCGTTGTCGCTGTACTTGACCAGTTTCTCCGACACTTCCAGGCCAATGTTGGCCTGGGCTTCAGCGGTGGAACCGCCGATGTGCGGGGTCAGGATCACGTTGTCCAGGCCACGCAGCGGGCTTTCGAAGATGTCGTCGTTGGAGCGCGGCTCCACCGGGAACACGTCGATCGCGGCGCCGATCAGGTGCTTGTCCTTGATCGCCTCGGCCAGGGCGTCCAGCTCGACCACGGTGCCGCGTGCGGCGTTGATCAGGATCCCGCCTTTCTTGATGGCGCGGATTTCCTTTTCGCCGATCATCCACTGGGTCTCAGCGGTTTCCGGCACGTGCAGAGTGACGATATCGGACATGCCCAGCAGCTCGGTCAGGCTCGACACTTGCGTGGCGTTGCCCAATGGCAGCTTGGTCAGGGTGTCGTAGAAGAACACCTGCATGCCGAGGCCTTCAGCCAGGACCGACAGCTGAGTACCGATCGAGCCGTAACCGACGATACCCAGCTTCTTGCCGCGGATTTCGAAGGAGTTGGCTGCGCTCTTGATCCAGCCGCCACGGTGGCAGGAAGCGTTCTTCTCAGGAATACCGCGCAACAGCAGGATCGCCTCGGCCAGCACCAGTTCCGCAACGGAGCGGGTGTTGGAGTACGGTGCGTTGAACACCGCGATGCCGCGCTCGCGCGCTGCGTTGAGGTCGACCTGGTTGGTGCCGATGCAGAAACAGCCGACCGCCACGAGTTTCTTGGCGTGATCGAAGATCTCTTCGGTCAACTGGGTGCGGGAGCGAATGCCGATAAAGTGCGCGTCGGCGATCTTTTCCTTGAGCTGGGCTTCCGGCAGAGAACTGGTGATGTACTCAATGCTGGAGTACCCGGCGGCCTTCAGTACTTCGACGGCCGATGGGTGGACGCCTTCCAGAAGAAGGAACTTGATCTTGCTCTTATCGAGAGAAGTCTTGCTCATCTGCGTAAACCTGTATCCCGGAGAAAAATGGCAGGGAATCGGATCGCTTAAGCTGACCCGGACGGCAGGAAAGCCGTCACCGCAGAAACGCCTTTGGGCTCTGTCCTGCGGGGGCGGTATGCTAGCATACGCGCCCCGCTAAACACCTATTCCTGCGACGTGAAGCGTTCTCAGGATGACCATGAATTGTTCGAGAGTTCTGTCGATGACCCATCCTGCCCTGATTGATGAGCTAAAGACCCTGGTTGAGCCCGGCAAAGTGCTGACCGATGCAGACTCCCTGGAGGCTTACGGCAAGGATTGGACCAAGCACTTCGCTCCCGCCCCCACCGCCATCGTCTTCCCCAAGACCATCGAGCAGGTGCAGGCCATTGTCCGCTGGGCCAATGAGCACACAGTGGCGCTGGTGCCGTCCGGTGGCCGTACCGGCCTGTCGGCCGCGGCGGTCGCGGCCAATGGCGAAGTGGTCGTCTCGTTCGACTATATGAACCAGATCCTCGAGGTGAACCTCACCGACCGTACCGCCAAGTGCCAGCCGGGGGTGGTCACCAAGCAATTGCAGAACGTCGCCGAAGAAAACGGCTTGTACTACCCGGTGGATTTCGCGTCGTCCGGTTCGAGCCAGATTGGCGGCAATATCGGCACCAATGCCGGCGGGATCAAGGTGATTCGCTACGGCATGACCCGTAACTGGGTGGCCGGCATGAAAGTCGTCACCGGCAAGGGCGATGTGCTGGAGCTGAACCGCGACCTGATCAAGAACGCCACCGGCTACGACATGCGCCAGCTGTTCATCGGTGCTGAAGGCACCCTGGGCTTTGTGGTCGAAGCCACCATGCGCCTGGATCGGGCGCCGAAAAACCTCACCGCCATGGTGCTCGGTACCACCGACTTCGATTCGATCATGCCGGTGCTGCATGCCTTCCAGGGCAAGCTGGACCTGACCGCGTTCGAGTTTTTCTCCGACAAGGCCCTGGCCAAAGTCCTCGGTCGTGGCGATGTGCCTGCACCGTTCGAAACCGAATGCCCGTTCTATGCGCTGCTGGAATTTGAAGCCACCACCGAAGAAGTTGCCAACCATGCCCTGGAAACCTTCGAGCACTGCGTGGAGCAGGGTTGGGTGCTGGACGGCGTGATGAGCCAGAGCGAAACCCAACTGCACAACCTGTGGAAGCTGCGCGAGTACATCTCGGAGACCATTTCCCACTGGACGCCCTACAAGAACGATATCTCGGTGACTGTCTCCAAAGTGCCGGCGTTCTTGAAGGAAATTGACGCGATCGTCGGCGAACACTACCCGGACTTCGAAATCGTCTGGTTCGGCCATATCGGCGACGGCAACCTGCACTTGAACATCCTCAAGCCGGAAAACCTGAGCAAGGACGAGTTCTTCGCCAAGTGCGCCACCGTGAATAAATGGGTATTCGAAACCGTTCAGAAGTACAACGGCTCGATCTCCGCCGAGCACGGCGTGGGCATGACCAAGCGCGATTACCTGACCTACAGCCGCTCGCCGGTTGAAATCGAATACATGAAGGCCGTGAAGGCCGTGTTCGACCCGAAAGGGATCATGAACCCTGGCAAGATCTTCGCTGTTTAACCGCCCCTGAAGGAGTCGTTTCATGAGCTACCAGCACAAGTATGTCGACGGCACCAACATCCACTTTCCTGTGGGTAAAGTGGTGTGTATTGGGCGTAACTACGCCGAACATGCCAAGGAACTGGACAACCCGGTACCGACCGAGCCGTTGTTGTTCATCAAGCCGGGCAGTTGCGTGGTGCCGCTGGAAGGTGGTTTCAGCATTCCGACCGAACGCGGTTCGGTGCACTACGAAGCGGAAATCGCCGTGCTGATCGGCAAGCCCCTGTCGACCAAGCCCAGCCGTGAAGAAGTGCTGGACGCCATCTCCGGCTTCGCCCCGGCCCTGGACCTGACCCTGCGGGACAAGCAGGCTGAGCTCAAAGCCAAGGGCTTGCCGTGGGAAATCGCCAAGTCCTTCGACGGCGCGGCGGTGATTGCCCCGTTCGTGGTCGGCAGTACGTTCCCGGACCTGGCCGATATCGGCATTCGCCTGACCATCAACGGCGAAGTGCGCCAGGACGGCAATAGCGCGCAGATGCTCAACCCGATCGTCCCGATGATCCAGCACATGGCCGGCTGTTTCTCACTGCAAGCTGGCGATGTAATCCTCACCGGCACCCCGGCCGGCGTAGGCCCGCTGAATGTGGGTGATGAATTGGTGCTGGAACTGTCTGGCGTGAACCGCTTCGAAAGCAGCGTTCGCTGAGCGCCTGACGAAACGCGGTAAAAATGTGTGGGGTTGCGCTAACTCTCGCATCCTTGTGGCGAGCGGGCTTGCCCCGCGTTGGGCTGCGCAGCAGCCCCAATAAGAGCGCTGCAGTGTTTCAGTCAGCTCCGGGGCTGTGTTTTGGGGCTGCTTCGCAGCCCAACGCGGGGCAAGCCCTAATGCCGTTCAGTTAAGCGTACATCGCCTTCTGTAGGAGCGAGCTTGCTCGCTGAGTTTTTCGCGAGCAAGCTCGCTCCTACAAAAAAGCCTTAACTGAACGGCATTAGGGCAAGCCCGCTCGCCACAAATCCAATGTTTTGCATTTTTTTCACACGCTATCCGGATAATCCTCAGCCTCGAACACGCAGGCTCGTCGAGCCTGTGCTATCACCTAATGCTGACTTTCTGGATAAGCGCCCAATGGCTGTGCCCCTGCCTACCCTGACGCCCAAGCGACGTTCGCGTTTTGCCCTGCGCTGGTATTCCTGGCTGTTCCTGGTCGGGGCCATTGTGTATGGCATCGCCTGGGCCATGCATTGGGACAATCGCGGTGTGTTGTGGTTGGTGGAGCGTTTTGAATCGCCCGCCGAGCGCGAGGCCAGTGTCTGGCTACCGGACTATCGCGCCGTGATCGACGCCAAGTTGTTGCCCGGCATGGAGAAGGACGAGGCTTCCGACCTGGCCTATAACCCGCAGACCAAAACCCTGTTTTCGGTCATGGGCAAGAACCCGTTCCTGGTTGAGTTGACCCTGCAAGGCGATGTGCTGCGCAAGATGCCGCTCAACGGTTGGAATAACCCGGAAGGTGTGACTGTCATGGAAAACGGCCTGATGGCCGTGGTGGATGAGCGCCAGCACAGCCTGACCATCATCAAGGTCGACGCCGGTACGACAGCGTTGAACAAGGCGGACTTCTCCAGTTATGACCTGGGGCCGTCCAAAGACCAGAACAAAGCCTTTGAAGCCATCACCTGGGACAAGCGCAACCAGCAACTGGTGCTGGGTGAAGAACGACCGCCGGCGCTGTTCACCTGGAAAAGCGACGGTAGCCAGACCCTGGTCGGCGACAAGCAAAAGCTGGCCAGCACCGAGCTGGACATGCGCAACCTCTCGGCCCTGGCCGTCGACCCGCGTACCGGGCACTTGCTGGTGCTGTCGGCGGACTCCCACCTGTTGCTGGAACTGGACGAGAAGGGCAAGCAGGTCAGCTTCATGACCTTGCTCGGCGGCTTCAATGGCCTGAAAGACACCATCCCCCGCGCGGAAGGGGTGACCATGGACGAGAGTGGCAACCTGTACTTTGTCAGTGAGCCAAACCTGTTCTATCGCTTCGAGAAGCGGAAATAGCAGACCGATTACGTCGGATGCGTCTCTATGAGCGGCATTCGCCAGACAGTCCGGTGCGTTTAAGTTTAAATTCAGGCGACCTTGATATCTATTCGCCAGTTTTTCTTCGAGCCCGCCCCGATGCGCCGATTTGCCCGCCCCAAACCTGCATTGTTTATCCTGCTGTTGATTGCGCTGGTTTCCGTCGGCGTCTTTGCGCAACAGTTTCGTCTGTTCGAGCGCGCCTGGTTCAACTGGAAAGCGTGGCGCCAGCCTGCCGACGAGCGCTCCATCGGCCTGGCGGATTATCGGGTCGCCCTCGAAGCCCAGGTGATCGAGGGGCTCGACGACGATGTTTCAGCGCTCACCTACGACCCTGTGCGCAACAGCCTGTTTACTGTCACCAATAAAAACGCCGAACTGATCGAACTGTCCCTGCAGGGCAAGATCCTGCGACGCATTCCCCTGGTGGGGTTTGGCGATGCCGAAGCCGTGGAGTTCATCAGCGACAACATCTACGTCATCAGCGATGAGCGCCAGCAACGCCTGATCAAGGTGCATGTGGACGACGACACCCAATTCCTCGACGCGGCCGACGCGGAGCAGATGACCCTGGGCATGCATGTCGGCGGCAACAAGGGGTTCGAAGGGTTGGCCTATGACTCGGTTGGCAAGCGCCTGTTTGTCGCCAAGGAGCGCGACCCGATGCTGATCTACGAGGTCCACGGCTTTCCCCATTTCAAACCGGAAAAAACCTACTCAGTGCACGTGGTCAACAACCCCAGGCGCGATGCCGGGTTGTTTGTGCGCGACCTTTCAAGCTTGCAATACGATGAGCGCAGCGGTCATTTGCTGGCGCTGTCGGATGAGTCGTTCCTGGTGTTGGAGCTGGATATCGATGGGCGGCCATTAAGCAGTTTGTCGCTGCTCAAAGGGCGCCATGGCCTGGGCAAGCGCGTGCCGCAGGCCGAAGGGATCGCCATGGATGACGAGGGCACGTTGTACCTGGTCAGCGAGCCGAACCTGTTCTATGTGTTCAAGAAACCCAATCTCTGAGGCACCGCCGATCAAAAATGTGGGAGGGGGCTTGCCCCCGATAGCGATGTGTCAGTCGACATCTACTTGACTTAGGCACCGCCATCGGGGGCAAGCCCCCTCCCACATTGGATGTGTGGTGTTCTCAGGCCTTGAGGGTTTTCACGCCTTCGGGCGTGCCCAGCAACAGCACATCAGCCGGACGCGCAGCGAACAGGCCGTTGGTGACCACGCCGACGATGGCGTTGATCTGAGTCTCAAGCTCCACCGGGTTGGTGATTTGCATGTTGAACACGTCGAGGATGATGTTGCCGTTGTCGGTCAACACGCCT
This sequence comes from Pseudomonas fluorescens, assembly GCF_001708445.1. NCBI lineage: Bacteria > Pseudomonadati > Pseudomonadota > Gammaproteobacteria > Pseudomonadales > Pseudomonadaceae > Pseudomonas > Pseudomonas fluorescens. The sequence goes on along the minus strand of NZ_CP015637.1, from coordinate 6,218,339 downwards.
TCGCGGTACACCGGGTCGCCGCCCAGTTTCACCAGTTCGCGGGCCACGTGGCTGCGGGCCATGGGGATCACTTCCACCGGCAGCGGGAACGCGCCGAGCACCGGCACCAGCTTGCTGGCGTCGGCGATGCAGATAAAGGTCTTGGCCACGGCCGCGACGATCTTCTCGCGGGTCAGGGCCGCGCCGCCGCCCTTGATCAGGTTCAGGTGCGCGTCGCTTTCATCGGCACCGTCGACATAGAACTCCAGGTCGCTCACGGTATTGAGCTCGTACACCGGAATGCCATGGCCCTTGAGGCGTGCGGCGGTGGCTTCGGAGCTGGCCACGGCGCCATCGAATGCGCCCTTGTGCTTGGCCAGCGCATCGATAAAGCAGTTGGCGGTGGAGCCGGTGCCGACACCGACGATGCTCTTGTCGTCGAGTTTAGGAAGGATTAAATCGACGGCGGCCTGGGCCACTGCCTGTTTGAGTTGATCCTGGGTCATGCGGGCTCCGGAACGGGCGGGGAGTAAAGAGGGCGCGAGTATAACCCAACAAAACCTCGGGATTCGTGTGGTCGTACGGCCAAAAGCCGGGTTAGACTCCTCGACCCTGCCCAACCCGCCCAGTGATGCTTTCCGATGCTTGAACAGTACGTCAAAAAGATCCTCACCTCGCGCGTTTACGACGTTGCCGTGGAAACTCCATTGCAGACCGCCCGCCAGCTCTCCGAGCGGCTGGGCAACAAGGTCTGGCTCAAGCGTGAAGACTTGCAGCCGGTGTTCTCATTCAAGATTCGCGGTGCGTATAACAAGCTGACCCAGTTGACGGACGAAGAGCGTGCGCGCGGCGTGGTCACCGCCTCGGCCGGCAACCATGCCCAGGGCCTGGCCCTGGCAGCCAAGGTGCTGGGGGTCAAGGCCACTATCGTAATGCCCAAGACCACCCCGGAGATCAAGGTCGAAGGCGTGCGCTCCCGTGGCGGCAAGGTGGTGCTGCACGGTGATTCCTTCCCGGAAGCCCTGGCCTACTCGCTGAAGCTGGTCGATGAAAAAGGCTACGTCTACATCCACCCCTATGACGATCCGCACACCATTGCCGGGCAGGGCACTGTGGCCATGGAGATCCTGCGCCAGCACCCAGGGCCGTTGGATGCGATCTTCGTTCCGGTGGGCGGCGGCGGGCTGATCGCGGGTATCGCGGCGTACGTGAAATACCTGCGCCCGGAAATCAAGATCATCGGCGTCGAGCCGGACGACTCCAACTGCCTGCAAGCCGCGATGGCGGCGGGCGAACGTGTGGTATTGCCGACCGTGGGCATTTTTGCCGATGGCGTGGCCGTGGCGCAGATCGGCCAGTACACCTTCGATATCTGCAAGGACTATGTGGATGAAGTGATCACCGTCAGCACCGATGAAATCTGTGCGGCGATCAAGGACATCTACGACGATACCCGTTCGATCACCGAGCCGGCCGGCGCGCTGGGCGTGGCCGGTATCAAGAAGTACGTCGAGACCCGTGGCATCACCGGGCAAACCCTGGTGGCCATCGACTCGGGGGCCAACGTCAACTTCGACCGCCTGCGCCATGTGGCCGAGCGCGCTGAGTTGGGTGAGGGGCGCGAAGCCATTATCGCCGTGACCATCCCGGAAAAACCGGGCAGCTTCAAAGCGTTCTGCGAGGCCGTGGGCAAGCGCCAGATCACCGAATTCAACTACCGCTACCACTCCGGCAGCGAGGCGCACATCTTTGTCGGCGTGCAGACCCACCCGGAAAACGACCCGCGCAGCGCGTTGATCGCCAGCCTCACCGGCAAGGGCTTTCCGGTGCTGGACCTGACCGAAAACGAGCTGGCCAAGTTGCACATCCGCCATATGGTTGGCGGGCATGCGGCCAAAGTCAGCGATGAAGTGGTGTTGCGCTTCGAGTTCCCGGAGCGCCCCGGCGCGCTGTTCAACTTCCTGAATAAGCTGGGCGGGCGCTGGAATATCTCGATGTTCCACTATCGCAACCATGGCGCGGCTGATGGCCGTGTGGTCGCCGGCTTGCAAGTGCCGGCGGACGAGCGCCACTTGGTGCCTGCAGCCCTTGAAGCCATCGGCTACCCGTACTGGGATGAAAGTGATAACCCGGCGTACCAACTGTTCCTCGGTTGAACGACTACGCTGATTGGGCGGCCTTTAAGGAATCGAAACCATGGAAACCCTGACCACCCTGAAAGTTATCCACATTGCGGCCACTGCGTTATTGCTGCTCAGCGGCCTGGGCCTGGCACTGCTGGCCTGGCGCAAACGCAGTGCCGGCCCGGCGGTTACCGTGCAACGCCCATGGGTGTTCGTGTGGTTGCTGATGGGGGTCTGCCTGCTCAGCATGCCGTTTACCGGCTGGTGGCTGGCGCACTTGATCGGCTGGCCGCTGGGGCAGACCTGGATCCTGGGCTCCAGCATCCTCTACACCGTCGCGGCGCTGGCCTGGTTCTGGCTGGTGGCGCGGCTCAATCGCCTGCGCAAGGGCGAGGGCGGCAGCCTGAATTTCACCCTGGTCCTGGCAGTGGTCAGCCTGGTGGGGTTTGTAGCGATTGCGGGGTTGATGGGCGCCAAGCCGGTTTAGGGTTTTAGACCGCGCCTACCTTATCGGGAGGCAAGCCCCTCCCACATGTTGATTTGTGAATGCGCTCGAGTGTGGGAGGGGCTTGCCCCCGATAGGGCCATCAGCTACGCAGCGTAATCACCGGCCAACCACGCTTCTCGGCTTCAGCGCGCAGATTCGGGTCCGGATCCACCGCCACCGGGTGGGTCACCTGTTCCAGCAGCGGCAGGTCATTCATCGAATCGCTGTAAAAATAGCTGCCTTCCAGGCTATGCCCGGTCTCTTCCAGCCAACGATTCAAGCGTGTCACCTTGCCTTCACGGAAACACGGCACATCGGTGCTGCGCCCGGTGTAGCGGCCGTCTTCCATCTCGCATTCGGTGGCGATCAGGGCGTCTACGCCCAGGCGTGCGGCAATTGGCGCGGTGACGAACCGGTTGGTGGCGGTGATGATCACCAACTTGTCCCCGGCATCGCGGTGTTTGGCCAGCAGTTCCAATGCCTGCGGCAACATGATCGGCTCGATGCAGTCGCGCATATAGTCGTTGTGCCACTCGTCCAGCTGGGCCATCTCGGTGCGGCCGAGGATTTCCAGGCAAAAGTTCAGGTAGGCCGCGTTATCCAGTTGGCCGGCCAGGTAGTCCTGGTAGAACTCATCGTTGCGAGCCTTGTAGGCCACCGGGTCGAGAATCCCGCGTTCGCAGAGGTAATCGCCCCAGGCGTGATCGCTGTCACCCCCCAGGAGCGTGTTGTCCAAGTCGAATAAAGCCAGGCGCATTGCAGTTACTCGCTGAAAAGTCTGTAAAAAGGCGTCCAGAATACGGTCTTTTCACAAGAGTGCACATAAGGTAAGAAGCCTCGTTGCCGCTGGATCAACCTTTGTGGAACAATGCGGCGACATGCGTTTGCGAGGTTGTTGCCGTGATCGACCCCGATGGTTTCCGTCCTAATGTCGGGATTATTCTTACGAATGATGCCGGACAGGTGCTATGGGCTCGCCGAATCAACCAAGATGCCTGGCAGTTTCCTCAAGGTGGAATCAACCCCGACGAAACCCCTGAAGACGCCTTGTACCGTGAGTTGAACGAAGAAGTCGGCCTTGAGCGTGAAGATGTGCAAATTCTGGCCTGTACCCGCGGCTGGTTGCGCTATCGTTTGCCGCAACGTCTGGTGCGTACCCACAGCCAACCGCTGTGCATCGGCCAGAAGCAGAAATGGTTTCTCCTGCGCCTGATCTCCAACGAGCAGCGGGTGCGGATGGATTTGACCGGTAAACCGGAGTTCGATGGCTGGCGCTGGGTCAGCTATTGGTACCCGTTGGGCCAGGTGGTGACATTCAAGCGCGAGGTTTATCGTCGCGCTCTCAAAGAGCTTGCCCCGCGCCTTTTAGCGCGCGACTGACGACGGAGTTCGACCCCGAGCCATGCTCAATACGCTGCGCAAGATCGTCCAGGAAGTTAACTCCGCCAAGGATCTCAAGGCGGCGTTGGGGATTATTGTGTTGCGCGTCAAGGAAGCCATGGGCAGCCAGGTCTGCTCGGTTTACCTGCTGGACCCAGAGACCAACCGTTTTGTGCTGATGGCCACCGAGGGCTTGAACAAGCGCTCCATTGGCAAGGTCAGCATGGCACCCAATGAGGGTCTGGTGGGCCTGGTGGGGACGCGTGAAGAACCCCTGAACCTTGAACACGCCGCTGATCACCCGCGGTATCGCTACTTTGCCGAGACCGGTGAAGAGCGCTACGCCTCGTTCCTCGGCGCACCGATTATCCACCACCGCCGCGTCGTTGGCGTGTTGGTCATCCAGCAGAAAGAACGCCGCCAGTTCGACGAAGGTGAAGAAGCCTTCCTCGTGACCATGAGCGCGCAACTGGCCGGGGTTATCGCCCACGCCGAAGCCACGGGCTCGATTCGCGGCCTGGGGCGCCAGGGCAAGGGCATCCAGGAAGCCAAGTTCGTCGGCGTGCCGGGTTCGCCGGGCGCTGCGGTGGGTACGGCGGTGGTCATGCTGCCACCGGCCGACCTCGATGTGGTGCCGGACAAGACCGTCATCGACATCGACGCCGAGATCAAGCTGTTCAAGACCGCCCTCGAAGGCGTGCGCGCCGACATGCGCAACCTGTCGAACAAGCTGGCCACCCAGCTGCGCCCCGAAGAGCGCGCGCTGTTCGACGTGTACCAGATGATGCTCGACGACGCGTCCCTGGGTAACGAAGTCAAGACCGTGATCAAGACCGGCCAGTGGGCCCAGGGCGCGTTGCGCCAGGTGGTCACCGATCACGTCAACCGCTTTGAAATGATGGATGACGCCTACCTGCGTGAACGGGCTTCGGATGTGCGCGACCTGGGTCGCCGTCTGCTGGCTTATCTGCAGGAAGATCGCACCACCAACATGGTCTTCCCCGATAACACCATCCTGGTCAGTGAAGAACTGACGGCCACTCAGCTTGGCGAAGTGCCAGAAGGCAAGCTGGTGGGCCTGGTTTCGGTATTGGGTTCGGGCAACTCCCACGTCGCGATCCTGGCTCGCGCCATGGGCATTCCGACCGTGATGGGCCTGGTGGACTTGCCTTATTCCAAGGTCGACGGCATCGACATGATCGTCGATGGCCATCGTGGCGAGGTCTACACCAACCCCAGCGACGTGCTGCGCAAGCAATTCGCCGAGGTGGTGGAAGAAGAGAAACAACTGGCGCAAGGCCTCGATTCGTTGCGCGAGCTGCCCTGCGTCACCCTCGACGGCCACCGCGTGCCGCTGCTGGTCAACACCGGCCTGCTCGCCGATGTCGCGCGCGCGCAACAGCGCGGGGCCGAAGGGGTGGGGCTGTACCGCACCGAAGTGCCGTTCATGATCAACCAGCGTTTCCCGAGTGAGAAGGAGCAGTTGGCGATTTATCGCGAGCAATTGCAGGCCTTCCACCCGTTACCGGTGACCATGCGCAGCCTGGACATCGGCGGCGACAAGTCACTGTCTTATTTCCCGATCAAGGAAGACAACCCCTTCCTCGGCTGGCGCGGTATTCGCGTCACCCTCGACCATCCCGAGATTTTCCTCGTACAAACCCGCGCCATGCTCAAGGCCAGCGAAGGCTTGAATAACCTGCGCATCCTGCTGCCGATGATCTCCGGCACCCATGAGCTGGAAGAGGCCCTGCACCTGATTCACCGTGCCTGGGGCGAAGTGCGCGACGAAGGTGCCGACGTACCGATGCCGCCGATTGGCGTGATGATCGAAATCCCGGCGGCGGTCTACCAGGCCAAGGAGCTGGCGCGGCAGGTGGACTTCCTCTCGGTCGGTTCCAACGACTTGACCCAGTACCTGCTGGCCGTGGACCGCAACAACCCACGGGTGGCCGACCTCTACGACTACCTGCACCCGGCCGTCCTGCAAGCCCTGCAACACGTGGTGCGCGACGCCCATGCCGAAGGCAAGCCGGTGAGCATCTGCGGTGAAATGGCCGGCGACCCGGCCGCAGCGGTGCTGTTGATGGCGATGGGCTTTGACAGCCTGTCGATGAACGCCACCAACTTGCCGAAAGTGAAGTGGATGCTGCGCCAGATCAACCTGAGCCGGGCCAAGGACTTGCTGGCGGAGTTGATGACCATCGACAACCCGCAAGTGATCCACAGCTCGCTGCAATTGGCGCTGAAGAACCTGGGGCTGACGCGGATGATCAATCCAGCTTCCGCCAAGACCCTCTAAAGCCTGGTGCCGATGAGAAAGGTGGGAGGGGGCTTGCTCCCTCCCACATTGGTTTTGTGGTGTGCCTAGAGCGTGAGTTCGACTTCGCCGAGTCGGCCACCATGGGGGCCGAAACTACGCTCCACCATCCGCCGCGTGCCATCGGCATTTACAATCAGCGCCGTACTCGCCCGTGTCCCATAACTTGGGCTGGCGATAAACACGCTCGATAACAGGCTTTCAGTCGCCAACCCCACGCCGGTATCCGGCAACTCCGCAAATGGCGCTGTCAGCGGGTCGCTCAAGATCTGCAGCAACGCGTCCGGCTGCGGATCGTCCAGGACTTCGATCAATGCTGACTTGGCCTTGAGCAGCTTCGGCCAGGGCGTATCCAGCCCTGCATTGGATAGCCCGTACACGCCAGGCGCCAACAGGCTGGGCGCAGTGTCCCGGGCGTTGTAATGCCACAACTCATCCCGCGTGCCCACCAGCAGGTTAAACCCAGCATATTCAATCGATCGGCCGTTAACGTCGGCCAAGTAGTCGTCAATGGGCAGTGAACCGCTGAGAAACCGCGCCACCAATTCACCGCGCGACTTGCGTGCGGGCGGTTGGTGCGGGTCGCGGATATTGGTCAGGGCGGCGAATCGCCCATCGGTATTGACCCCCAGCCAGGTGCCGCCCGCTTCCTGGTCGCGACCGGCGTACACATCGGGCGCATCCAGCCACTGGGCCAGCGGCAGGCTGGGGCGGGCGTAGAACTCATCACGGTTGGCCGCGACGATCAGCGGTTGGGCGTGGCCCGGCCGCCAGGCGAAAACAATCAGGCACATCAGGCGATTCCCCTTTGTGTTTTTTTGTCACTCTACCCACACCGGCAGCGGCGTTCCATCGTATCCAGTTGGGTCGCATGCCTTCCATCCGTTAACATGCCGGACTTGGTTGGGGGGCTCCCATGGAATTTCTGCTGTATTTGCTGCTGGGTGCCTGTGCGGGCGTGCTCGCCGGGCTGTTTGGCGTGGGGGGCGGGATCATTATCGTGCCGGTGCTGGTGTTCAGTTTCACCTTGCAGGGCTTTGACCCGCAGGTGCTGACCCACCTGGCCGTGGGCACTTCCCTGGCGACGATCATATTTACCTCGATCAATGCCGTGCGTGAGCATCACCGACGCGGCGCGGTGCGTTGGCCGATATTCGTGTGGATGACGGTCGGCATCTTGATCGGCGCAGGCTTCGGCGCGCTGACGGCCGAGGCGATCTCCGGCCCGCATTTGCAGAAGATCATTGGCGTGTTCGCATTGATCGTCGCCGTGCAGCTGGCCCTGGAGGTCAAGCCCAAGGCCAGCCGGACGGTACCCGGCAAGGTCGGCCTGACCCTGGCCGGTACGGTGATCGGCTGGGCCTCGGCGATTTTCGGCATCGGCGGCGGCTCGCTGACCGTACCGTTTTTGACCTGGCGCAGCGTGCCGATGCAGCAAGCGGTGGCCACCTCATCGGCCTGCGGCCTGCCGATCGCCGTGGCCAGCGCGTTAAGTTTCATGATTCTGGGCTGGCATGACCCGCTGTTGCCCGCTCATAGTCTAGGGTTCGTGTATTTGCCGGCACTGCTGGGCATTGCCTTGACCAGCATGGTGTTCGCCCGCTTCGGCGCACGCCTGGCGCACCGCTTGTCGCCGCGTCTGTTGAAGCGGCTGTTCGCCGGTCTGTTGTTTTGTGTCGGTTTGAATTTTTTGCTGTAACGCAGGCTTAATCGCGCCCGGGCATGGTCCGGCGCCATAACGAATGATTTAACGAGGAGTCGCAATGCTGCCTTACCCGCAGATCGACCCGGTGGCCCTGGCCATCGGTCCGCTGAAAATCCACTGGTACGGGTTGATGTACCTGATCGGCATCGGCGGCGCCTGGCTGCTGGCCTCTCGGCGTTTGAACCGTTTTGACCCGACCTGGACCAAGGAGAAACTCTCCGACATGGTGTTCTGGCTGTCGATGGGGGTGATTGTCGGCGGGCGACTGGGGTATGTGCTGTTCTACGATCTCTCGGCGTATATCGCCAACCCGACGCTGATCTTCGAAGTGTGGAAGGGTGGCATGGCGTTCCACGGTGGGTTTATCGGCGTGATGATCGCCGCCTGGTGGTTTGGCCGGCGCAACGGCAAGTCGTTTTTCCAACTGATGGATTTCGTCGCACCGCTGGTGCCGATCGGCCTGGGTGCCGGGCGTATCGGTAACTTCATCAACGCCGAGTTGTGGGGCAAGCCGACCGACGTGCCGTGGGCCATGGTGTTCCCGCCGTTCAGCGACCCGGCACAGCTGCCGCGCCATCCGTCGCAGCTTTACCAGTTCGCCCTGGAAGGGGTGGCACTGTTCCTTATCCTGTACCTCTTCTCGCGCAAACCACGTCCCACCATGGCGGTGTCGGGTATGTTCGCGTTGTTCTACGGGATCTTCCGTTTCATCGTCGAGTTCGTGCGCGTGCCGGATGCGCAACTGGGCTACCTGGCGTGGGGCTGGCTGACCATGGGCCAGATCCTCAGCCTGCCGATGATCCTGGCCGGCCTGGGCTTGCTGTGGTGGGCCTACAACCGCCCGCAACCGCTGAAGAACACCGCGCTTTAAATTCGAACGCCGAGGCCTGCGAGGTCTCGGCTTCAACGATACGGGTAATGACATGAAGCAATATCTCGAACTACTGAACGACGTCGTGACCAATGGCCTGACCAAAGGCGACCGTACCGGCACCGGCACCAAGGCCGTGTTCGCCCGTCAGTATCGGCATAACTTGGCCGACGGCTTCCCGTTGCTGACCACCAAGAAGCTTCACTTCAAGAGCATCGCCAACGAGCTGATCTGGATGTTGAGCGGTAACACCAACATCAAGTGGCTGAACGAAAACGGCGTGAGAATCTGGGACGAGTGGGCCACCGAAGAAGGTGACCTGGGCCCGGTGTACGGCGAACAGTGGACCGCCTGGCCGACCAAGGATGGCGGCACGATCAACCAGATCGACTACATGGTGCACACGCTCAAGACCAACCCCAACAGCCGTCGCATCCTGTTCCACGGCTGGAACGTCGAGTACCTGCCGGACGAAACCAAGAGCCCGCAGGAGAACGCGCGCAATGGCAAACAAGCCCTGCCACCGTGCCACCTGCTGTACCAGGCGTTCGTGCATGACGGCCATCTGTCGATGCAGTTGTACATCCGCAGCTCCGACGTGTTCCTCGGCCTGCCCTACAACACCGCCGCGCTGGCGCTGCTGACCCATATGCTGGCGCAGCAATGCGACCTGATCCCTCACGAGATCATCGTCACCACCGGCGACACCCACGCCTACAGCAACCATATGGAACAGATCCGGACCCAGCTGGCGCGCACGCCGAAGAAGCTGCCGGAACTGGTGATCAAGCGTAAGCCGGCGTCGATCTACGACTACAGGTTCGAAGACTTTGAAATCGTGGGCTACGACGCCGACCCAAGCATCAAGGCCGACGTGGCTATCTAACGTCGGTCTCGGTTCCACTGTGGGAGGGGGCTTGCCCCCGATTGCAGTATGTCAGCCACCTAATACTTAGCTGATCCACTGCTATCGGGGGCAAGCCCTAATGCCGTTCAGTTAAGCGTACATCGCCTTCTGTAGGAGCGAGCTTGCTCGCGAAAAACGTCAATTCAGTTAAGCGTACATCGCCTTCTGTAGGAGCGAGCTTGCTCGCGAAAAACGTCAACGATAACGCGTGTTTCCTGAGTGAACGCGGCGCCTGTGAGTTCTTCGCGAGCAAGCTCGCTCCTACAAAAAAGCCTTAACTATGTCAGCCACCTAATACTTAGCTGATCCACTGCTATCGGGGGCAAGCCCCCTCCCACATTTGATCTGTGTCGCCTTGAGTCAGTGGCCGTGGCTTCTGCCCACGTGCGAAGGCTCAGCCTCGCTGGCAGCGACACCGCCGCTGACCTCCAGCCGCTGCAAAATCCCGCACTGGTCCAGCTCCGGCCCGCTGCCACAGCGCTGGCGCAGGTCGATCAACTGTTCCTGCAACGCCAGCAGCCCATCGATCCGCGCTTTCACATGGTGGATATGCTCATCGATCAATGCATTCACGTTTTCACACTGGTCCTGCGGGCTGTCGCGCAGCCCGAGCAGGCTGCGGATTTCTTCCAGGGTCATGTCGAGGCTGCGGCAATTGCGGATAAACACCAGCCGTTCGGTGTGCGCCTGGGTGTACACACGGTAGTTGGCCTCGGTGCGCGCCGGCGGCGGCAGCAGGCCTTCCTTCTCGTAATAACGGATGGTTTCCACCGGGCAGTCGGTCAGTTTGGCCAGTTCGCCGATCTTCATCGCAGCAATCTCCAAATGGGTGCTTGACCCTATAGTGGCTACAGGGTCTTTACTTGGCAACAGGCACCTTACGGACGCGACCTGATGAGCGACTCCTTCCACACCCCGCATAAGCATGACCACGATCACGATCACGATCACGATCACGACCATGAGCACGATCATGCGCCGAAGAAACTTACGCCCGTGCATGATCACGGCCACGGCGGCTCCTGCTGCTCCGGTACCCCGGCGCCTGCATTGGTGCGACTGAGCGATGCCCAGACCGCCGGCTCACGCCTGAGCACTTTCCGTATCGAAGCCATGGACTGCCCCACCGAGCAAACGCTGATCCAGAACAAACTGGGCAAGTTGGCCGGCGTGCAGCAACTGGAGTTCAACCTGATCAACCGCATACTCGGCGTCACCCATGACCTGCCGAGCACCGCGTCGATTGTCGAGGCCATCAAATCCCTGGGCATGCACGCCGATCCGATCGAAGAGGGCGTCCCGGCCGCCGAGCCGCCAGCCAAGAAGCACTGGTGGCCGCTGGCGCTGTCTGGCGTGGGCGCACTGGGCGCCGAAGTGTTGCACTTTACCAATGCCGCGCCGACCTGGGTGATCGCCATCGTGGCGCTGGTATCGATCCTCAGTGGCGGCCTCACCACCTATAAAAAGGGTTGGATAGCCCTGAAAAACCTCAACCTGAACATCAACGCGCTGATGAGTATCGCGGTCACCGGCGCGATCCTGATTGGCCAGTGGCCGGAAGCGGCGATGGTGATGTTCCTGTTCACCGTGGCCGAGTTGATCGAAGCCAAGTCCCTGGACCGGGCGCGCAACGCGATCAGCGGCTTGATGCAGATGACGCCGGAGCAGGCCACGGTACGGCAGGCGGATGGATCGTGGGGCGTACAACCAGTCAAAAACATCGAACTGGGTGCAATCGTGCGGGTTCGACCTGGCGAGCGCATTGGCCTGGACGGCGAAGTTACCGCCGGCCAATCCACTGTCGACCAGGCGCCGATCACCGGCGAAAGCCTGCCGATTGAGAAGGCAGCGGGCGATAAGGTCTTTGCCGGCACTATCAACCAGGCCGGCTCCCTGGAATACAAGGTGACGGCGGCAGCCAACAATTCCACGCTGGCGCGGATCATCCACGCGGTGGAACAGGCCCAAGGCGCGCGTGCACCGACCCAGCGCTTTGTCGACAGCTTCGCGAGGATCTACACCCCGGCTGTGTTCCTGTTCGCGCTGGGCGTGGCGTTGATCCCGCCGCTGTTCATGGCCGGCGTGTGGTTTGACTGGATCTACCGCGCGCTGGTGCTGCTGGTGGTCGCCTGCCCCTGCGCGCTGGTGATCTCCACCCCGGTGACCATTGTCAGCGGCCTGGCCGCCGCGGCGCGCAAAGGCATCCTGATCAAGGGCGGCGTGTACCTGGAGGGCGGTTACAAGCTCGACTACCTGGCCCTCGACAAGACCGGCACCCTTACCCACGGCAAGCCGGTGCAAACCGATTACCTGGCGCTGTTCCCGAATGTCGAAGACAGCGCACCGGCCCTGGCCGCGAGTTTGGCCGCGCGGTCCGATCACCCGGTGTCCCTGGCGATCGCCTTGGCGGCTGTGGATAAAAACCTGGCGACCCACGCTGTGGATAACTTCGCAGCGCTGGCCGGTCGCGGTGTGCGCGGCGATATCAACGGTCAAACCTACCACCTGGGCAACCATCGCCTGGTGGAAGACCTGGGCCTGTGTTCGCCAGCTCTGGAAGAAAAACTCTTCGCCCTGGAAAAACAAGGCAAGTCCGTGGTGCTGCTGCTCGACACATCCGGCCCGCTGGCGCTGTTCGCCGTGGCCGATACGGTCAAGGACAGCAGCCGCGAAGCCATCCAGCAGTTGCATGAGCTGGGCATCAAGACCCTGATGCTCACCGGCGACAACACCCACACCGCCCAGGCGATCGCAGCCCAGGTCGGCATCGACCAGGCCCAGGGCGACCTGTTGCCCACCGATAAGCTGCAAGCCATCGAAACCCTCTACGGCCAAGGCCACCGCGTGGGCATGGTCGGCGACGGCATCAACGACGCCCCGGCCCTGGCTCGCGCCGAGATCGGTTTTGCCATGGCCGCCGCGGGCACGGACACCGCCATCGAGACCGCCGACGTCGCCTTGATGGACGATGACTTGCGCAAGATTCCCGCATTCATTCGGTTGTCGCGGCAAACGTCGAGTATCCTCAAGCAGAACATCGCCCTGGCGCTGGTGATCAAGGCCATCTTCCTGGCCGTTACCTTCCTGGGCATGGCCACCATGTGGATGGCGGTGTTCGCCGACATGGGCGTGAGCCTGCTGGTGGTATTCAATGGCCTGCGCCTGCTGCGCAAATAGACGATGAGAGGGTGGTGTGCTGAGTGCCGAGCTGAAGGCGTTTTATCTGGTCGCCCGCCTGGGCAGCATCACCCAGGCGGCGAAAAAACTCGGCCTGAGCCAGCCCACCGTCACCACCCAGGTGCGCAACCTGGAGAGCCAATACGGCGTTGAGTTGTTCTACCGTGGCGGCCGCCGTCTCACCGTCAGCGACGAAGGCGCGCGCCTGTTGCCGATGGTCAAGACGCTGTTGCAGCAGGAAGCGGACATCGAGTTTTTCCTGCGCAACAGCGGTCAGGTCCAAGGGGCGCTGAGGATTGCCGCGACGGCGCCGTATTACATCCTCGACCTGGTCAAAGCCTTTCGCGAACGCCTGCCGCACGTGGAGGTGTCGGTGGAAATCGGCAACTCCCAGCAGGTGCTCGAGGCCCTGGACGATTACCGTGTAGACGTCGCTGCCTCCTCGCAGTTGCTGGAAGACCCCCGTTTGATCCGCCGCGTATTGGGCACCGACCCCCTGGTGCTGGCGGTGCATCGCAACCATCCCCTGGCCAAACTGGATCATGTGCCGTTGACCGCGCTCGCCGGCCATACGCTGTTGATGCGTGAGGCGGGTTCTACCACGCGACGGCTGACGGAAGAGATGCTGCAAGGCGCCGGTGTGAGTTATGGGCCGCTGCTGGAAATCGGCAGTCGCGAGTCGATTCGCGAAGCAGTGCTGCGCAATATCGGCATCAGCATCATCGCCCGCCAGGAAGTGCCCCATGACCCGCAGTTACGGGTGCTGACCATCGAGCATGCACCGCAGATTCCGGAATATCTCTACTGCCTCAAGGAAAGAAAAGGCGCTCGGTTGCCGGCGGCGTTTTTGGGGTTGGCGCAGGAAATGTCGCCGATCTGAAGCCTTGCGGTAGACCAGGCAACCCATCTCTGAATGGCCTACCCAAATCCACCAATACCACTATCGCCATGTTTTGCCTTTCTGCCACACCAGGGACGCATTGGCTGCCTAGCATGGCCCTCATCCGTTTGATGAGGTGCCTCCATGAACACAGCCCTGAGCAACCCCGGCGCGCCAATGAAGGTGCGCGGTGTCCAGAAACGCTTCGGCGCCTTTACCGCGCTGGACAACGTGTCCCTGGACGTCGCCGCCGGCGAGCTGGTGTGTCTGCTGGGCCCGTCGGGTTGCGGCAAGACCACCTTGCTGCGTTGCATCGCCGGCCTGGAGCGCCAGGACAGCGGTGAACTGTACCTGGGCAGCCGGGATGTTTCCCTGCTGCCGCCCCAGGCACGGGACTACGGCATTCTGTTCCAGTCCTACGCGTTGTTTCCCAACCTCAGCGTCGAAGCCAATATTGGCTACGGCCTTACCGGCAGCGGTCGTGATGAAGTGCGCCAGCGTGTCGGGCAGATGCTCGAACTGGTGGGCCTGCTCGGCAGTGAAAAGAAATACCCAGGCCAACTGTCCGGTGGCCAACAGCAGCGTGTCGCCCTGGCCCGTGCGCTGGCGCCAGCACCGTCGTTGCTGCTGCTGGACGAGCCGATGTCGGCCCTCGATGCCCGTGTCCGCGAGCATTTATGCACCGAGTTGCGCCAACTGCAACGGCGCCTGGGCATCACCACCCTGATGGTCACCCATAATCAGGATGAGGCCATGTTGATGGCCGACCGCATCGCCGTGATGAACAACGGCAAGGTCGAGCAATACGCCACGCCCCAGGAAATCTATGATCGCCCGGCCACGCCGTTCGTGGCCGAGTTTGTCGGCCAGGGCAATTGGCTGCCGTTCAGCCGCAACAGCGCGAGTCACGCGCAGGTCGGCGGGATGAACATGCGCCTGGCCGACGACGCGGGTGTGGCTTCCTCCGGCCGCCTGTTCTGCCGCCCGGAAGCGATCAGCGTCAACCCACCGGTGCATGAAGAAAACCTGTTCCCGGCCAAGGTCCGCGAGATCACCTTCCTGGGTAACCGCTGCCGCATGAGCTTTGAACTGGAGCAGTTGCCTGGGCATCCGCTGTTGGCCGAGCTGGCCCCGGAAGCCATGCCACGCCTGGGCGCCCAGCACATCTGGGTCGCCTTGCCGCCGCGTAGCCTGCAGGTGTTTGCCTGAGATGGCCGTTGATATGAGCTTGCCGATACCGCGCCAGGTTTCCCGTGCGGAAACCGGCGACCGCCTTTTTGTGCTCGGCGGCAAACTGTTGTGGCTGTGCCTGCTGGGTGTCGCGGTCCTGCTACCGCTGTTGGCGATCTTCTGGCGTGGCTTCAGCAGCGAGGCGGGGCAGGGCGGTGGCCTGGTCGCTGCGCGAGAGCTGGTGAGCAGCGCCAACTTTCATTGGCTGTTGGGCAATAGCCTGAAAGTTTCCCTTAGCGTGGCGGCTATCGTCGTACCGCTGGCCTACCTGTTTGCCTACGCGCTGCAACGCACCCTGATTCCCGGCAAGGCCATCTGGCGTGGCCTGTCGTTACTGCCGTTGATGGCACCGTCGATGCTGCCGGGGATTGCATTGGTGTACCTGTTTGGTAACCAGGGCCTGTTACGTGGCCTGCTCTCGGAGAATATCTACGGCTTCTGGGGCATTGTCCTCGGCGAAGTGATCTACACCTTCCCACATGCCTTGATGATCCTGTTGTCAGCGCTTTCCTTGGCGGATGCGCGGTTATTCGACGCGGCATCGAGCATGGGCGCCAGCCCCGCCCGAGCATTTCGCAGCATCACCTGGCCGGCCACGCGCCAGGCGGTGTTCGCCGCGTTCTGCCTGGTGTTCACCTTGACCATCACCGACTTCGGCGTGCCCGTGGTGGTCGGCGGCGATTACCAGGTGTTGGCGCTGGAAGCCTACAAGGCGGTGGTGGGCCAGCAACAGTTCGGCCGCGGTGCGTTGATTGGCATGGTGTTGCTGCTGCCGGCGCTGTTCAGCTTTGGCGTGGACGCCTGGTTACGTCGTCGGCAGGGTGATTCGATGAGTGGCCGCGCCCAGGTGTTCCAACCCGCGCCATCGCGGCTGCGGGACGCCTGCTACCTGGCCATTGTGCTGGGGATGTGTGCCGTGTTGCTGCTGGTGTTCGGCATGGCGGTGTACTCCTCGCTGGTGAAGTTCTGGCCGTACAACCTGTCGCTGTCGCTCAACCACTACCAGTTCGAAGACACGGCCGGCGGCGGCTGGCTGGCCTATCGCAACAGCCTGACCCTGGCACTGTGCACCGCGTTGATCGGCAGCGTGCTGATCTTCACCGGCGCCTACCTGATGGAAAAGACCCAGGGCCAGAAGGGCCTCAACCTGGCGCTGCGCCTGCTCAGTTTTGTGCCGATGGCCGTGCCGGGCTTGGTGTTGGGCCTGGGTTATGTGTTCTTCTTCAACCTCAACGGCAACCCGCTGCATGTGTTCTACGGGACCATGACCTTGCTGGTGGTGTGCACCATCGCGCACTACCTGACCACTGCCCAGATGACCGCGACCACTGCCCTGCGCCAGCTGGACGCCGAGTTCGAAGCCGCTGCGCTGTCCCTCAAGGCGCCGCTTTATCGCCACTACCTGCGGGTGACCGTGCCGATTTGCCTGCCGGCACTGCTGGATATCGTGCGCTACCTGTTTGTGTCGGCGATGACCACGGTGTCGGCGGCAATTTTTCTCTACAGCCCCGACACCATTCTCGCCGCCGTCGCCGTGCTGAACATGGACGACGCCGGCAACGTGGGCGGCGCGGCGGCGATGTCGACCCTGATCCTGTTCACTTCGGCCGCCGTCTCGCTGCTGCTGGCGTGGGCCTCACGCGGCCTGTTGCGTCGCTCCCAAGCCTGGCGTCAAACCGCGCCCGGTCAATAACCCTCGATAAAGGAAGTGCACCATGTTCAAGCCCCTGGCGCTGGCCGCTGCTGTACTCAGCGTATTCAGCCTGAATGCCTTTGCCGCGAAAACCGAGCTGACCGTGTACACGGCCCTCGAAGCCGAGCAGTTGAAGACCTACAAGCAGGCCTTCGAGAAGGCCAACCCGGATATCGATATCAAATGGGTGCGCGACTCCACCGGCATCATCACCGCCAAGCTGCTGGCCGAAAAAGCTCGCCCGCAAGCCGACGTAGTGTGGGGCCTGGCCGCGTCGAGCCTGGCGATTCTCGATCAGCAGGGCATGCTGGATAACTACGCGCCCAAGGACCTGGACAAGATCGGCAAGCACTACCGTGACGCCGCCAACCCACCGGCCTGGGTCGGCATGGATGTGTGGGCCGCGACCATTTGCTTCAACACTGTCGAAGCCGAGAAACAGGGCCTGACCAAGCCGGTGAGCTGGCAGGACCTGACCAAGCCCGAGTACAAGGGCAAGATCGTCATGCCCAACCCGGCATCGTCCGGCACCGGCTTCCTGGATGTGAGCGCCTGGCTGCAAACCTTCGGCGAGAAGCAGGGCTGGCAGTACATGGACGACTTGCACCAGAACATCGGCCAATACGTTCACTCCGGCTCCAAGCCCTGCAAGCTGGCGGCTTCCGGTGAATTCCCGATTGGTATTTCCTTTGAGTACCCGGCCGTGCAGCTCAAGCGCCAGGGCGCACCGCTGGACATCATCCTGCCGAAGGAAGGCCTGGGCTGGGACATCGAAGCCACCGCCGTGATCAAGGGTTCCGCCCACGCCGATGCGGCGAAAAAACTCGCCGACTTCTCTGCCAGCCCCGCCGCGATGGACCTGTACAAAGAAAATTTTGCGGTCCTCGCCCAGCCTGGCATCGCCAAGCCGCAAACCGAACTGCCGGCCGACTACGAGCAGCGCCTGATCAAGAACGACTTTGGCTGGGCGTCGAAGAATCGCGACAGCATCTTGACCGAGTGGCGTAAGCGCTATGACGGCAAGTCGGAGAAGGTCGCGGGTCAGTAAGGCTTTCGTTAGGGCTACTGGCCTCATCGGGGGCAAGTCGAATCGTCGCCCCGCCCCTCCCACATTCGACCGCATTCTCATGTTGGAACTCGATCAACTGTGGGAGGGGCGGTGCGACGATTCGACTTGCCCCCGATAGCGGTCTTGAAAACAGGACATCACTCAATGACACACCACAGCGACCTGCTGATCGTCGGCGCCGGCATCCTCGGCCTGTCCCACGCCTACGCCGCTGCCAGGCGCGGGCTCAAGGTCAGGGTGTTCGAGCGCAGCGCCACCCCGCTGGGCGCCTCCGTGCGCAACTTTGGCCAGGCGCTGGTCACGGGCCAACCACCGGGGCCGATGCTCGACCTGGCTCGGGAGAGCCGCGCGATCTGGGACCAATGGGCACAACTCGCCAGCCTGCAACTCAAGCGCAATGGTTCTTACCTGTTCGCGCGAACCGAAGCGGAAGAACATCTGCTGGAAGCCTTCTGTGCCGGCCGCGCGCAGGAGCACGGCTATCACGTCGAACTGCTGCAAGGCGCGGCAATGAAGGACCTGTACGGCGGCCAGTTCCGCCATCACCGCGCCGCGCTGCATGGCAAGGACGATCAGCAACTGTATTCGCGCGAAGCGATCCCGGCGCTGATCAACTACCTTCGCCATGAACTGAAGGTGGAGTTTCACTTTTCCACCCTGGTGCGCGATGTGGAACCGGGCCAGTTGCACAGCACGGCCGGCAGCTTTCGTGGCGAGCAGATCATCGTGTGTTCCGGCCATGACTACCAAACCCTGCTGGCCGAGGCCATCGCCGAACTCAACCCGCAGATCTGCCGGCTGCAAATGCTGCGCGCCCGGCCTGCACTCAACCTTAACCTGCAACACGCCTTGCTCACCGGCCTCAGTTGCGTGCACTACGGTGCGTTTGCCGACTTGCCGGAAGCGGCGGCGGTACAGGCGCAGATCCTGCGGGAGGCACCGTACCTGCACGAACACGGCATCCACCTGCTGATCAGCCCGACGCCCCATGGTGAGCTGATCATCGGCGATTCCCATGATTACGGCGGCGATCCGTCGCCGTTCAACGCCGAACACGTGGATAACTGGTTGGTTGAGCTGGCCGAGCACACCTTGGGGTGCAGGATCCAGGTGGTGGAGCGCTGGCAGGGTGTCTATGGCTCGCGCGGGCCGGGACCGTTTTCATTCCTGCGTGCTGCTCCAGGGGTGAGCGCGGCGTTGATGCACACCGGTGTAGGCATGAGCGTGGGGCCGGCGATGGCCGAGCGAAATATCAGTGCGTTGTGGGGGGCGGCATGATGAACCCGGAACAGGCAATCGCCGAGGTGTTTGGCTTGTACGAGCAGCACGGCGCGGCGGATTACATCGGCGAGCCGGTGTCGCAGATCGAGCACATGTCCCAAGCCGCTCAGTTGGCCATGGCCGAGGGCTTTGATGATGAAGTGGTGTTGGCGGCGTTCTTCCACGATATCGGCCATCTCTGCGGCCAGGGCGGCGAGAACATGGGCGGTTATGGCGTGGCCAGCCATGAGCGGCTGGGCGCCGATTACCTGCGCCGCGTCGGTTTCAGCGAGCGCCTGGCGCGGCTGGTGGAATATCACGTCGAGGCCAAGCGCTACCTGACCTTCAGCCAGCCGGACTACTACGCCCGGTTGAGCGAAGCCAGCCGCCGCACGCTGGCGTATCAAGGCGGGGCAATGACGCCTGACGAAGCGCGGGCGTTCGAGCAAGACCCGCTCTACGCGATCAGTCTGCGTCTGCGCCACTGGGACGAACAGGCCAAGCAAGCGCAGGTGCCGGTGCTCGACCTGCAGCTACTCAAGGCCAAGGCCGCGCGGCTACTGGCTGCGTAGATTGGCCTTACGCCAAATGCAGATGCGCCGCCTAGAGCCCCTGAGGTCGGATCACTAAGGTGGCTTGCTTCTTCAATCCAAGGAGCAACGCTGATGCGCTACTTAAAAGTGACGGCCCAGGACATGAGCGGCAACGGTCGGGCAGACACCGTCATCCTGCACTTCTATGAGCAGCAGGCTGGCCGTCCCGATGAACTGATCCACGAGATCTTCGCCGTGGACATGAGCGCGGACGGTCGGGTCGACCTGCAATGGGCGGACGATCTGAACCCGGTCACCCGCCCCTGTCGGCTGGAAAAACAGCGGGTGGACACTTTCGCCGACTGCTTTTTGAAGTTGAACTGGTTCAATCGGCGCAGCCACTGGCAGCGCACGTTGACGCTGTACGTCGATCATTACGCCAAGGCCGGCACGCCCAACGCGGTCAAGCTGGAATTCCAAGAGCGCACGGCGTCGCAGTGCAAGGGTTCGCTGATCTACAAGGCGGCGGCCTATGACGGCGATGGCGACGGGGTGCTGGAATCGTTTACCAACAGTGACATCGACCGCGACGGTATTGCGGACAAGGCCGATAAAGAGCTGATCCGCACGTTATGCACGACCTTTCTGGGCTTTGAGTGGTACGCGCGTCAATAAGCCGGTCAGGCTTCATCGAGTCGGGCGGCCAGGGCTTCGACCTGCTCCTGACGCTCGGCCTGGCTCAATTTGGCGTTTGGGTTGAGGGACGACCATTGCGGGTGAGCGCGGGCCTTGTGCAAGGCTTCCGGCAGCTTGCCTTCACGCCAGGTCTTGTCCTGCGGCGTGTCGACCTTGATGCTGTGCATCGCCGCATGACCGCGCAGGTTAAGGGCCTTGAGCAACTGGCGTTGGCGCAGGGCGAGCAGGCGCAGCACGCTATCGTCGACGGTCAGCTCACGCTGGCCTTTGATTTTGCCCAGCAGTCGGCTGCCATAGCTGCGCGCGGTTTGCAGTGCGCCGCCGGCAATCGCGCCGGCCAGGGCGGCGGCGCCAAGCGTCAGGCCACCGACCAGCAGGTCCACACCGGCACCCGCGGCAGCGCCTGCGGCGATGCCACCTCCGACGCGCACGCCGAGTTGCTTGAGGGTTTCCGGGTTGAACAGGTCATCACCCCAGCGGCCGTCGAGCAATGGCAGGTCGCTGGCGGCGGCATCCTGGGGGCGGAAGCCGAATAGTTTGAGCAGGGCTTCCACGCATTTTTGTTCGCGCTGGCGCACCGCTTTGCGCAGGTCACCGATGGCTTGCTGTTCGTCTTCGGTGACCACGCTGCGGCGGCAAGCGGCGCAGTCGATCAGCAATTCGGCAATCAACCGCGCAGCGCTTTGCTGACGAGCCTGGCGTTGGGCGTGTTGATCGAGAATCAGCCTTTCCAGTTGCGGCCGCGCGTTTTCCAGCAGCAGGGCAAGGCTTTCATACAAGCGCCGTTCGCCGTCTTCCGGCGGCGCCACGCTGTCAAAGCGCACCAGCGCATGCAGGCCGAGGCGGGCCAGGGCTTCGCGCCAGTCCGGCTCGCGGTGGTCGTTGCTGCTGACAAAGTTGAGTACGGGCAGCAGCGGTTTGCCGCAACTGGCCAGCACTTGCAGTTCATCGCGATACTTGGCCAGCACCGGCTCGCGGGCGTCGATCACATACAGGCCGGCGTCGGAGGCGAGCAACTGGCGCAGCACCTTGGCTTCCTGTTCGAACCGCTGGCGCGCTTCGCTGCCGTCCAGAAACCGCACCAGGCGTGCCGGGCCGTCCAGGCGTTCGCCGGGGCGTTCCAGGCGCTCCAGGTAGTCGAGCAGGGCGATGGCATCTTCCAGGCCGGGGGTGTCGTAAAGCTCCAGCAAGGCTTCGCCATCCACCGACAAACGCGCGCCTTCGACATGGCGTGTGGTGCTGGGGCGATGGGAGACTTCGCCGAAGCCGACGTCACGGGTCAGCGTGCGCAGCAGGGAGGTCTTGCCGACGTTGGTGTGGCCGACCACGGCGAGTTTCAGCGGTTTAGTCATGACCGGTCTCCAGCCAGTTCAGCGGCGCGCAATCGGCGAACGGTAGTTCAAGCTGTTGCAGCGCGGCGTGCCAGTCGCCCAGGCGCTCGGCATCCAGCGCCTGGCCGGGCGGGGCTTGCAGCAGCCACACCCGGGTAGCGCTGGCGCTGCGTGCCAGCTCGGCGATCAGCGCCAGGCTGCCGCGGTCCGGCGAGCGGCGTGGATCGCAGGCGATGGCCAGGCGCGCAGGTGGAAAGCGGGCGAGTTGTTCCAGCAGCTTGTTGCGCGATTCGCGGCTGTCGAGGATGCCGGCGTTCTTGACGCTGGAGGGCAGCTTGGGCGGCCAGGGGTGCTGGTCGTCCAGCTCGATGGCCACCAGCAGCGCGCCATCGCTTTCCAATTCACTGACGCCGCCGCTGACGTGGTGCAGCTGTTCGGGCGCGGCATCGTTGACCCCAAGGCGCTCGCTGCTCGGCATCAGGCGTTCGCGCAACTGGCTGTAGCCGGGCAGGTTGAGGTCCAGGCGCAGGGCGGCGCGCCCGCGTTTCCAGCGCCACAGGCACAGCAGGGCGAGGATCAAGCGGGGCATCAAGCCATAGACCAGCAGCACGCCCACCAGCCAGGCGGCCCAGGCTTGGCGGGCGCTTTCGATATTCAGCGCGGAATCGCCGCTGGCGCGGATCATGTCGACGGTTGGCACATTGAAGCCCAGCAGGGCGGGCAGGGTGCCGAGGGCCTGGGTGACGGCGACAAAGGTATCGGCGCCCAGAATGGTGGTTTCCCACACAAAGCCGTAGCGGCGGGTAGCGAGCAGCGTCAGCAGAATCACCAGGGCACTGAGCAGCGCCAACACCCACAGGCTGTTGACCAGCACACCGACCGCCCAGCGATTGAGTTTCTGTCGTTGCAGCAGCAGTAAAAGCGCTGGCGCCAGTTGTGCGGCCTTGGCGTCACGGGCGAGCTTTTCGCTGAGCCACAACCACAGTCGCCCCAGGCTGGCGCTGTGTTCGCCGGCAAACAGCAGGCCCAAAGCCCAGCTGATTAACAGGATCAGGTTTAAGCCGAGCAGGCTGCCCAGGGCCCAGAATACGTTCACCGGGATCAAGCCGTTACCCAGCGCGGCAAAGGCCAGGCCGGCACCGCTGATCACTGCGACTATTGCCAGCAGCAGCAGCGCCAGGCGCGCACCTTGCAGCCAGCGAGCAAGGGCCGCCGTCAGGCCATCGCGCTCGGCCAGGTGCAGAGCGCGCTGCTGGATGCGCGTCGGCAGATCGCCGCCGGCCGTACGGGCCAGGCGGTTGGCTTCGAGGTCTTCCAAGGGGCCGGCGTGTTCTTCACGCAGGCGCACGGTTTCCGTCAGCCAGAGTGTGTGCAGGGGGGTCAGTGCAGTCACGCGCCGTCCTGTTGTGTTCGTGAGCCTGGAGCATAACCGCTGTGCACCTGGTTGGGGTACGCGGCGTGCTGCTCTGGTATTCTCGTCGCCATGAAAAAAACTCTCCCTTTAAGCCTGATCGCAGCCCTCGGTGAAAACCGTGTGATCGGCGTCGACAACAGCATGCCCTGGCATTTGCCGGGGGATTTCAAATATTTCAAGGCCACCACCCTGGGCAAGCCGATCATCATGGGGCGCAAGACCTGGGATTCCCTGGGCCGACCGCTGCCGGGGCGCTTGAACATTGTGGTCAGTCGTCAGACCGATCTGGCGCTTGAAGGTGCGGAAGTTTTTCCGTCACTCGATGCCGCCGTGGCGCGGGCTGAGGCCTGGGCGCTGGAGCAGGGCGTGGATGAGCTGATGCTGATCGGCGGCGCGCAGCTGTATGAGCAGGGGCTGGCGCAGGCGGATCGCCTGTATTTGACGCGGGTGGCGTTGAGCCCGGATGGGGATGCGTGGTTTCCGGATTTTGATACGAACCAGTGGACGTTGGTTTCCAATCTGCCGAACCCAGCCGAAGGTGATAAGCCGGCTTACACCTTCGAAGTCTGGGAAAAAGTCTAAAAGCATCGGGGGCAAGCCCCCTCCCACAGTTGATCGAGTTCCAACATGAGAATGCGGTCGAATGTGGGAGGGGGCTTGCCCCCGATAGCGGCCTATCAGGCCTGCGCTAATTCGGCATGCTCATCGGCATCCAACAACGCTTTATCCGTCTGCTGCATGATCTGGCTGGTAATCGCCCCCGCTGTCATCGAACCATTCACGTTCAACGCCGTGCGGCCCATGTCGATCAGCGGCTCCACGGAAATCAGCAGCGCCACCAGTGACACCGGCAAGCCCATGGCTGGCAATACGATCAGTGCGGCGAATGTCGCACCGCCACCCACGCCCGCCACACCGGCCGAGCTTAAGGTCACAATGGCCACCAGGGTCGCGATCCACAGCGGGTCCAGCGGGTTGATGCCCACGGTCGGCGCGACCATCACCGCCAACATGGCAGGGTACAGGCCGGCGCAGCCGTTCTGGCCGATGGTGGCGCCGAACGAGGCGGCGAAACCGGCGATGGAGTGCGGGATCCCCAGGCGACGGGTCTGCGCTTCGATGCTCAGCGGGATCGCCGCCGCGCTGGAGCGGCTGGTAAAGGCAAAGGTCAGCACCGGCCACACCTTGCGGAAGAAGCGCAGCGGGTTGATCCCGGCCAGCGACAGCAGCAGGCCATGCACCACGAACATCAGCCCCAGGGCCAGGTACGAGACCACGACAAAACTGCCGAGCTTGATGATGTCTTGCAGGTTGGAGCTGGCGACCACCTTGGTCATCAGCGCCAATACACCGTAGGGCGTCAGCTTCATCACCAGGCGCACCAGGCGCATCACCCAGGCTTGCAGGGTGTCGATGGCGTTGAGCACTTTCTGGCCTTTCTCCACGTCATCCTTGAGCAGTTGCAGCGCGGCAACCCCTAGGAATGCGGCGAAGATCACCACACTGATGATCGACGTCGGCTTGGCCCGCGCCAGGTCGGCGAACGGGTTGGCCGGCACGAATGAGAGCAGCAACTGCGGGATATTCAGGTCGGCGACCTTGCCCGCGTAATCGCTCTGGATGACTTGCAGGCGCGCCATTTCCTGGGTGCCGGCCACCAGGCCTTCGGCGGTGAGGCCGAACAGGTTGGTCAGGCCGATGCCGATCAGGGCTGCAATCGCCGTGGTGAACAGCAGCGTGCCGATGGTCAGGAAGCTGATCTTGCCCAGGGACGCGGCGTTATGCAGGCGCGCCACGGCACTGAGGATCGAGGCGAACACCAGCGGGATCACGATCATCTGCAGCAACTGCACATAACCATTGCCGACCAGGTCGAACCAGCCGATGGAGGCCTTGAGCACCGGGTTGCCGGCGCCATAAATGGCGTGCAGGGCCACACCGAACGCCACGCCCAGTACCAGGGCGAACAGAACCTTCTTGGCGAGGCTCCAGTGGGTGCGACGGGTTTGTGCCAGGCCCAATAGCAAGGCCACGAACACCAGTAAGTTGAGAATCAGGGGCAGATTCATTGAAGCTCCGTTGAGAAGGCAGCCAATCGCGTGAGCCTGCGATTGCGAACCGGGAAGCCTAACAGCTTGAAATATAATGATTTAATACCGATATGGAATGGCGTCTGTCGTTTTTGGAATAAGCGTTTGACGCTCAGGCACATGCCATTGGCGCAATCGCGATGGAGGCGGTCGTGCTCGGGCGGTAACTGTCACAGAGATTTGTTAGCGTCGATGTCTTTCACTCAGGGAGACAACGCCTATGAAGCTCGTACCGAAACTACTGGTATCCGCCGCATTCTGCCTAGGCCTCGCCAGCCAGGCGTTCGCCGCCACCGAGTTGAAGCACTGGCCGGCACCCGCCGCCAAGCAACTGGACGAAATGATCGCCGCCAATGCCAACAAAGGTAACTTTGCGGTGTTCGACATGGACAACACCAGCTATCGCTACGACCTCGAAGAGTCCCTGCTGCCCTACATGGAAAACAAGGGCCTGATCACCCGCGACACGCTCGATCCGTCGCTCAAGCTCATCCCGTTCAAAGACACCGCCGACCATAAGGAAAGCCTGTTCAGTTACTACTATCGCCTCTGCGAAGTGGACGACATGGTCTGCTACCCGTGGGTCGCCCAAGTGTTTGCAGGTTTTACCCTCAAGGAGCTCAAGGTTCAGGTCGATGAGTTGATGGCCTCCGGCAAGCCGGTACCGGTCAGCTACTTCGAAGGCGACGTGGTGAAGAACTCCGAAGTACAGCCGCCGAAAGTCTTCACCGGCCAGGCCGAGCTGTACAACAAACTGATGGAAAACGGCATCGAGGTGTACGTGATGACCGCTGCCTCGGAAGAGCTGGTGCGCATGGTCGCCGCCGATCCGAAGTACGGCTATAACGTCAAGCCCGAGAACGTCATCGGCGTGACCACCTTGCTCAAGGACCGCAAGACCGGCGAGCTGACCACGGCGCGCAAGCAGATCAGCGCCGGTAAATATGACGAGAAAGCCAACCTCGGCCTGGAACTGACCCCGTACCTGTGGACCCCCGCCACCTGGATGGCCGGCAAACATGCCGCGATCCTGACCTACATCGACGAATGGAAAAAACCGGTGATCGTCGGTGGCGATACCCCGACCAGCGACGGCTACATGCTGTTCCACGATGTGGACGTGGCCAAGGGCGGCATCCATCTGTGGGTCAACCGCAAGGACAAGTACATGACCCAGCTCAACGGCATGATCGCCAAGCACGCGGCAGCGCAGGCCAAGGAAGGGTTGCCGGTGACGGCGGACAAGAACTGGGTGATCGTCAAGCCTGACGAAATCCAGTAACGGGCCGAATGCGGTCAAAAATGTGGGAGGGGGCTTGCCCCCGATAGCGGTGGGTCAGCTGTGGATGTATCTACTGACACGCTGCCATCGGGGCAAGCCCCCTCCCACGGTTGATCTTCAGTGTTTTGAAGAGTTGTTCCAGGCAAAAAAAATGCCCCGCACTTGGCGGGGCATTTTTATGCGCGAGGCTTACAGGCCGTCGAGCATCGCCTTGTTACGCACCGCGCCCTTGTCGGCACTGGTGGCCAGCAGGGCATAGGCTTTCAGCGCCGTGGTGACTTTGCGAGGACGCTTCTCCACCGGTTTCCAGCCTTTCTTGTCCTGCTCGACCCGGCGCGCAGCCAGTTCTTCGTCGCTGATCAACAGGTTGATCGAACGGTTTGGAATGTCGATCAGCACCTTGTCGCCATCCTGCACCAGGCCGATCGCGCCGCCAGCAGCGGCTTCTGGCGAAGCGTGGCCGATGGACAGGCCCGAGGTGCCGCCGGAGAAGCGGCCGTCGGTCAGCAGGGCACAGGCTTTGCCCAGGCCCTTGGATTTCAGGTAGGACGTCGGGTAGAGCATCTCCTGCATACCCGGGCCGCCTTTCGGGCCTTCGTAGCGGATGATCACGATGTCGCCTTCCTTGACTTCGTCGGCGAGGATGCCGCGTACCGCGCTGTCCTGGCTTTCGAAGATCTTGGCGTTGCCTTCGAACACGTGGATCGACTCATCCACGCCGGCGGTTTTCACCACGCAGCCGTCCAGGGCGATGTTGCCGTACAGCACGGCCAGGCCGCCCTCTTTCGAGTAGGCGTGCTCGACGCTGCGGATGCAGCCGTTTTCACGGTCGTCGTCGAGGGTGTCCCAGCGGGTCGACTGGCTGAACGCGGTCTGGGTCGGGATACCCGCCGGGCCGGCCTTGAAGAAGGTGTGCACGGCTTCGTCGTCCGTGAGGGTGATGTCCCACTTGGCGATGCCTTCGGCGAGGGACTTGCTGTGTACGGTCGGCAGGTCGGTGTGCAGCAGGCCGCCACGGGCCAGGGAGCCCAGGATGGAGAAGATCCCGCCGGCGCGGTGCACGTCTTCCATGTGGTACTTCTGGATGTTCGGCGCGACCTTGCACAGTTGCGGCACGCGGCGGGACAGGCGGTCGATGTCGCGCAGGTCGAAATCGATCTCGGCTTCCTGGGCCGCGGCCAGCAAGTGCAGGATGGTGTTGGTGGAACCGCCCATGGCGATGTCCAGGGTCATGGCGTTTTCGAACGCCTTGAAGTTGGCGATATTGCGCGGCAATACCGACTCATCGTTCTCGCCGTAGTAACGCTTGCACAGCTCGACGATGGTGCGGCCGGCCTGCAGGAACAGTTGCTCGCGGTCGCTGTGGGTGGCCAGTGTCGAACCGTTGCCCGGCAAGGCCAGGCCCAGGGCTTCCACCAGGCAGTTCATCGAGTTGGCGGTGAACATGCCGGAGCACGAACCGCAGGTCGGGCAGGCGCTGCGCTCGTATTCCGCGACCTTCTCGTCAGAAGCGCTGGAATCGGCGGCGATGACCATGGCGTCGACCAGGTCGAGGCCGTGGGAGGCCAGCTTGGTCTTGCCGGCTTCCATCGGGCCGCCGGAGACGAAGATCACCGGCACATTCAGGCGCAGGGCGGCCATCAGCATGCCGGGGGTGATCTTGTCGCAGTTCGAGATGCAGACGATGGCGTCGGCGCAGTGGGCGTTGACCATGTACTCGACGGAATCGGCGATGATCTCGCGGCTCGGCAGCGAGTACAGCATGCCGTCATGGCCCATGGCGATGCCGTCGTCCACGGCGATGGTGTTGAATTCCTTGGCCACGCCGCCAGCGCGTTCGATCTCGCGGGCGACCAGCTGGCCCAGGTCCTTGAGGTGCACGTGACCCGGTACGAACTGGGTGAACGAGTTGGCAATCGCGATGATCGGCTTCTTGAAGTCGTCATCTTTCATCCCAGTGGCACGCCACAGTGCGCGGGCGCCGGCCATGTTGCGACCGTGGGTGGATGTTTTCGAGCGGTAATCAGGCATTGGAGCACTCCGGGCGGCTAATCGGTATCAAAGGGGAGTGAGCTTCTATTGACGTCTGGAACACCCGAAAAATGGCACTGGTGTCCGGAAGTTGCCGCAAACGTGACGGGATCGCCGTGCGCATTGGCCTTGAGCTCATAAACCCGCCGGGGGATGACTGGCGATGAATAGGGCCGATTCTACACCGTCTTCCTGTAGGAGGGAGCTTGCTCGCGAAAAACGTCAACGATAACGCAGCGCTATCAGATGGCCCGAGTCGTCTATGAGTTTTTCGCGAGCGAGCTCGCTCCTACAGGTACCGGACATATTCAGAACCACTGTTTAAAAGGTCAGTCGACGCCGCTACGCCTACCGTTTCTCCTCCATTCACAGAAGAGGACGAAGGAATGTCCACCCAGCAACATGCACATCGGCTGCGTACCGGGCGCTATTCGGAGTCAGGCCGAATTTACCTGATCACTGCGGTTACCCATCAACGGCAATGGGTCTTTCAGGACTGGCGCGTCGGTCGGTTGCTTGTCAGTGAATTCAGGGCGGCTCAGGACAAGGGTGAGGCGACTTCGCTGGCCTGGGTGGTCATGCCTGACCATTTCCATTGGCTGGTCGAGTTGCATAACGGCGACTTGCCAAGGCTGATGCGAATAACCAAGTCGCGAAGTGCCCGTGCCATCAACCAGGCCAGGTGTTCGTTCGGGACCCTATGGCAAAAAGGTTACTTCGACCGCGCACTGCGTCGGGAGGAAGATCTGAAAGCAATGGCCCGCTATATCGTGGCCAATCCCTTGCGTGCAGGGCTAGTCGAGCATATCGGCCAGTACCCGCTATGGGACGCCATCTGGTTGTGACCTCTTCTCCCCTGTAGGAGCGAGCTTGCTCGCGAAAAACGTCAACGATGACGCAGCGCTATCAGATGGCCCGAGTCGTCTATGAGTTTTTCGCGAGCGAGCTCGCTCCTACAGGGGGACAGTGTCAGTGTCCGACCCGCGCATTGGTCAGCCAACCCCACAGGCTGAAGATGATAAAGCTCACGGCAATCGTCATCAGCAAATGACTGCCGGTTTGCGCAAGCGCTGCGCTGCTGACGGCGGCGGTGAAGAACATGATGCTATTTCCTGCTGATGCTGCTGTGCCCGCGCTGCTTGAAAACAACAGCATCGCCGCCGAAATTGCGGCGGGACGAATCAGGGTGACCGCCAGTGCGCTGATCATCATCGGAATGAGCAGGGTCACTGTGGTAATGGCTTCAAAGATGATAATCAGCGCCAGCAGCACACCCGCGACCAGCAACAACCCAAGACCGATATTGATTTGCCGGGACAGCGCGATAAGTTTTTGCAGGTACGAGGCTGCCACTCCGCCGAGGAGATAAGCCGCGCCGTACACCATCAGCACCAGCGCGTACTGATATTCGGAAAGCTTCAGCGCATCCATGAAAATCAGCGGTGTCACGCTGATCAAGGCGAAGTAGCAGGCAAACACCAGGGCGGCGATCCACCAGTAGCGCAGGAAGTCGCGATTGGCCGCGACCGCCTTGAGCGTGCCTGGGATCGAGACGGGCGCGCTGTGAGGGCTGGCAGCCTTGGAAGGCAGGATGCAAAACGCATGGAGAAACATGCCCAATGCCATGAGTACGAACGCATAGAAGCTCCCTTGCCAGTCGAAGGTGGTTTGCAGCCAGGAGCCGATCAGCGGTGACAAGGCGACAAACGAGCCGCTCAGGGTCATGTAATAGAGGCGCACCCGGACTCGGTCCTGTTCGTCGAACAGGTCTTCCACCAGTGCATGGCCCAATACAAAGAATCCACAGCCCATGGCCTGCACCGCGCGAAACAGCAGGAAGGTCAGGTAATTCGACGCCAGTGCGCAGCCTATTGCTCCGACAATCGACAACGTGATGCAGCCGAGCAGCACGTTCTTGCGCCCCCATTTATCCGAAAGCGGACCGGTGACCAGTTGAGAGATGGAAAAGACCAGGGTGAACAGGCTGATGGACAGCGCGATGTCTGCGCTGGGCGTGTCAAACCGGGTTGCCAGCGCGGGGAAAGAGGGCAGTAGGATGTTGATAGGGAAGAAGCTGATCAGTGAAATGCAGGTGATGAGGATAAAGCGGGAGAGGGTGGGCCCAGACATTGTTTTTGTTTTCCGGAGTAAAACCAGAAACCGATACTAGTCTGCGAAAAATGGAATTCAATCAAATCTATTGTGCGAAGCGTCCTGTATTGGTGTACGCCGCCCCTGTAGGAGCGAGCTTGCTCGCGAAAAGCGTCAACGATGACGCAGCGCTATCAGGTAGCCCGCGTCGTCTATGGGGTCTTCGCGAGCAAGCTCGCTCCTACAGGGGGACGGTTTCGGTATTTAGCTATTGGGCAACAACCGGCACGTAATGCTCTTGATATAGCGCGTCTCGACAATCGCCGGATGCACCGGGTGATCCGGGCCCTGGCCGCCGCGTTCGAGCATCTGGATGTTACGGTCCAGGTGGCGGGCGCTGGTCAGCAGGATGTTTTGCAGGTCGTCTTCGGGCAGGTGCATCGAGCACGAGGCGCTGACCAGGATGCCGTCCTTGCTGAGCAGGCGCATGGCTTGCTCGTTGAGGCGGCGGTAGGCGCCTTCGCCGTTTTTCATGTCTTTCTTGCGTTTGATGAAGGCCGGCGGGTCGGCGACGATCACGTCGAAGCGTTCTTCGCTGGCTTTGAGTTCCTTCAGGGCTTCGAAGACGTCGCCTTCGATGCAGGTCATTTTCTCGGCGACACCGTTCAGCGCGGCGTTGCGCTCGACGCCGTCGAGGGCGAAGGCCGAGGCGTCGACGCAGAATACTTCACTGGCGCCGAAGGCTGCCGCTTGCACGCCCCAGCCACCGATGTAGCTGTACAGGTCGAGTACACGTTTGCCTTTGGCATACGGCGCCAGGCGCGCGCGGTTCATGCGGTGGTCGTAGAACCAGCCGGTTTTTTGGCCCTGGATCACCGGGGCTTCGAATTTCACGCCGTTTTCTTCCAGTGCCACCCACTCCGGCACCAGGCCGAATACGGTCTCGACGTAGCGGTTGAGGCCTTCGGCATCGCGCGCGGCGGAGTCGTTCTTGAACAGGATGCCGCTGGGCTTGAGCACTTGGGTCAAGGCGGCGATCACGTCTTCTTTATGGGCTTCCATGGTCGCCGAGGCGATCTGTACCACCAGGATGTCGCCGAAACGGTCGACCACCAGGCCCGGCAGCAGGTCGGAATCGCCGTA
The DNA here is from genome assembly GCF_001708445.1 of Pseudomonas fluorescens. Taxonomy (NCBI): domain Bacteria; kingdom Pseudomonadati; phylum Pseudomonadota; class Gammaproteobacteria; order Pseudomonadales; family Pseudomonadaceae; genus Pseudomonas; species Pseudomonas fluorescens. The sequence continues at coordinate 6,186,647 of NZ_CP015637.1, read as the reverse complement.
GACCAGGCGGTAGAACGGCTTGTCGAACAGGCGGTCGCGCAGGGACAGGGCGACGTTGAGGCGGTGCACCAGCAGCGATTTGTCCAGGGGCAACTTGATGTCACGCGACAGCAGGCGTGCGCAGATCAGGTTGTTCGGGCTCATGGCCACGATGCCCAGGGTCTTGCCGCCGGCCGCTTCCAGGATGGCCTGGTCGCCTGCCTGGAAGCCGTGAAGAGGTGTGGCGGCCACGTCGATTTCGTTGCTGTAGACCCACAGGTGGCCGTTGCGCAAACGACGATCGGCGTTGGCTTTGAGACGCAGGCTTGGCAGGGACATGACGTCGCTCCGGAAAAAAGAGCGGGAGTATACCGTGTTGTGTAGGAAATGGCCGGGCTGCCGGATGTGCGGGAAGGTGTCGGCGCGCCGTGGATAAGGGTTAGAATCTCCGCCTAGCCCAGAGTATGCACTTATGTCCCCAGAGCTTTCCGCCGAACAGATCCAACAGGCCTTGCAAGGCATCAGCGTACCGCCTCAGCCGCAAATCATGGTGGATTTGCAGATGGAGCAGTACATGCCCGATCCGGACCTGGAAGTGATTGCGCGGCTGATTTCCCAGGATCCAGGCCTTTCCGGTGCGCTGTTGAAGGTCGTCAACTCGTCGTATTACGGCTTGAGCAACAAGATCGCTTCGATCCAGCGCGCGGTTAACCTGTTGGGGAGCCGTTCGATCATCAACCTGATCAACGCATTGTCGATCAAAGGCGAGATGAGCGACGACACCATCGTTACGCTCAACCGTTTCTGGGACACCGCCCAGGATGTGGCGATGACCTGCCTGACCCTGGCCAAGCGCACCGGTTCCCAGGCAGTCGACGAGGCTTATGCCTTGGGCCTGTTCCACGACTGCGGCGTGCCGTTGATGCTCAAGCGCTTCCCCGACTACATGGCGGTGCTCGAAGAGGCCTACGCCAACGCTGGCGCCGATTGCCGGGTAGTCGACACCGAGAACAATGCGTTCAACACCAACCACGCCGTGGTCGGCTACTACACGGCCAAGTCCTGGCGCCTGCCGGAGCATGTGACCGATGCCATCGCCAACCACCACAATGCCCTGGCGATCTTCAGCGATGAGTCGTCGCGCAATCCGCAGCTGAAAAACCTGCTGGCGATCCTGAAAATGGCCGAGCACATCTGCTCGTCCTACCGCGTGTTGGGCAACCAGGCGGAGGACCATGAGTGGAACGCCATTGGCCACCTGGTGCTGGACTACGTGGGCCTGTCGGACTACGACTTCGAAAGCATGAAGCTGTCGATCCGCGAGCTGGGCGCGCACTGATCCCCCCTTCAAGAGGTCCACATGCCCGAGTTACCTGAAGTCGAAACCACCCGGCGCGGGATCGCGCCGCACCTGGAAGGCCAGCGGGTCAGCCGCGTCGTGGTGCGCGAACGGCGCCTGCGCTGGCCGATCCCGGAAGACCTGGATGTGCGCCTGTCCGGGCAGCGTATCGTGCTGGTGGAACGACGGGCCAAGTACCTGTTGATCAACGCCGAAGTGGGCACCTTGATCAGCCACCTGGGCATGTCCGGTAACCTGCGCCTGGTGGAGGTCGGCATGCCGGCGGCCAAGCATGAGCATGTGGACATCGAGCTTGAATCCGGCCTGGCCCTGCGTTACACCGACCCTCGGCGTTTCGGCGCAATGCTCTGGAGCCAGGACCCGCATAACCACGAACTGCTGCTGCGCCTGGGGCCGGAGCCGTTGACCGAGCTGTTCGACGGTGAGCGTTTGTTTCAACTGTCTCGCGGCAAGTCGATGGCGGTGAAACCGTTCATCATGGACAACGCGGTGGTGGTCGGCGTGGGCAATATCTATGCGACTGAGGCGTTGTTTGCGGCGGGGATTGATCCGCGTCGCGCCGCCGGCGGCATTTCACGCGGGCGTTATTTGAAGCTGGCGATCGAGATCAAGCGCATTCTGGCGGCGGCGATCGAGCGTGGCGGCACCACGTTGCGCGACTTTATCGGCGGTGACGGGCAGCCGGGGTATTTCCAGCAGGAATTGTTCGTCTACGGCCGGGGTGGCGAGGCGTGCAAGGTCTGTGGGAGCGAATTGCGCAACGTGGTGCTGGGGCAACGGGCGAGTGTGTTTTGCCCCAAGTGCCAGAGTTGATTGCGGTGTAAAGGCTGATATCGCTATCGGGGGCAAGCCCCCTCCCACATTTTGAGGGTATTCACAAATCAAAGTGTGGGAGGGGGCTTGCCCCGATGAGGTCCTGACAGGCACTAAAGAAGCTCAAGCCTTACCGGTAATCTTCCGGTACTTCTCCATCAACTGCGCTTCAGTCTCGGGGTGTGCCTCATCCAGCGGAATGCAATCCACCGGGCACACCTGCTGGCACTGGGGTTCGTCGTAGTGGCCGACGCACTGGGTGCACAGGTTGGGGTCGATCACGTAGATCTCTTCGCCTTGTGAAATCGCAGCGTTCGGGCACTCAGGTTCGCAGACGTCGCAGTTGATGCAATCGTCGGTGATGATCAGGGACATGGAAACTCCTGCCAGGGCTGTCAGCCAAGGCATCTGAAAACGAATGCGCGCAATTGTGCCGCATTGGCGCCCGCAGTGCGAGTGCACATGACCTGTGGCCGTCCGGCATGTCGTGTAGAAGACTACTTTGTTGCTGTGGCGAGCGGGCTTGCCCCGCGTTGGGCTGCGTAGCGGCCCCAATAAAGGCACTGCGTAGTTTCAGGCAGAATCTGGTCGCCTGGTTTTAGGGCCGCTGCGCAGCCCAACGCGGGGCAAGCCCGCTCGCCACAGTCAAACCCGGCTTGCCAATAAGAGCATTACTTCTTGAAGCGCAGCGTCAGTGCGTCCGCCACGGCCGGGTGGACGAACTTGGTGATATCCCCGCCCAATGCGGCGATTTCACGGACCAGCGTCGAGGAAATGAACGAATAACGTTCCGACGGCGTGAGGAACAGGCTTTCCACGTCCGGCGCCAGTTGGCGATTCATGTTGGCCAGCTGGAATTCGTATTCGAAGTCCGACACCGCACGCAAGCCGCGCAGGAACACATTGGCGTTCTGCTCCTTGGCGAAGTGCGCCAGCAACGTCGAGAAGCCCACCACTTCAACGTTAGGCAGGTGCTTGGTGACCTCACGCGCCAGCTCCACGCGCTGTTCCAGGGGAAACAGCGGGTTTTTCTTGGGGCTGGCCGCGACCGCGATGATCACGTGGTCGAACAAGCGTGAGGCACGTTCGACCAGATCGCCATGGCCTTTGGTAATCGGGTCGAAGGTACCTGGGTACAACACTCGGTTCATCGCGTCGTCCTGGCGGAGTCCGTTGGGGAACCGGATGGTATCGCAGCCATCCCGGTCGGCCAAGTCAACTTATGCAGAAGAAAGCACTATAGACACCCCGAATACCGGCTTTTTTCATGCTGTTTTCAGACGTTCGGCCAATGCCGACGCCAGTTGCGCGGTCAATCCATACACCGACAACTGCGGGTTGGCGCCAATGCTCGTGGGGAACAGCGAGCCATCGTGGATCGACAGATTGCGCAGCTGGTGATGGCGACCGAGGCTGTCGGCCACGGCATTTTTCGGGTCTTCGCCCATGGCGCAACCGCCCATCACATGGGCGCTGCCCAGGCAGGTGCGGTGCAATTCCAGGTTAAGGCCGTCGATCAGGCTACGGGCTTCGGCCAGGGTCTTCACGTACTGCGCATCGTGATGCAGCGGCTTGACCGACTTGGCACCTGCCGCGAACTGGATCTCGGCCATGCTGTGGAAGGCGCGGCGCAGGCCGTCCCAGGCGTAGTCCGACACCTGATAGTCGAGCACCGGCGTACCGTCACCGCGCAATTCCACGCTGCCACCGGGGCTATCGGGATGGAAACCGTCGCGCAGCAAGGCGAGCATGGCGTGAGTGTGGGGCAATTGGCTCATGTCCAGGGCGTTCTGGGTGCCGTAGCCGCCGAGCAGGGTGCTGGCCAGCGCCGGGTGCAGCGGCGGTGCTTCCAGTTTGTAGGACATTTTGCCGGTGGTGCCGTCCTGCCATTGGAAGTGGTCGGAATAGATCGACTGTGGCGCACCGTAGAAGGGGTTGATCACCTCATCGAACAGCCCCGCGGAGAAATTCACCAAGTGCAAGAACGTACGCTTGCCCAGCCGTGAATGCGGGTCAGGGGCGTTCGAGCGCATCAGCAGTGCCGGACTATTGATGCCGCCACCCGCGAGTACGTAATGCTTGGCCTTGACCGTGATCTTGCGCCCGGTGGGGGCCACGCAGCGTTCGTCCATGGCCACGCATTCCAGGCTGCTGATCGTGTCGCCGCTGTATCTCAGGCGCTCGGCGCGGGCCAGGTAGAGCAGTTCACCACCTTTCTCCAGGGTGGAGGGAATGGTGGTCACCAGCATCGACTGCTTGGCATTGACCGGGCAGCCCATGCCGCAATACCCCAGGTTGAAACAGCCGCGCACGTTGCGCGGGATCACATGCCAGCTGTAGCCGAGCTTCTCGCAACCTTTGCGGATCACATCGTTATTGGCGTTGGGCGGCATGGCCCAGGGTGCGATGCCCAGGCGCTGCTCCATCTTTTCGAACCACGGCGCCATCTCGGCACTGCTGTGGCCCCTGACCGCGTATTCGCTGGCCCAGTGGGCGAGGGTGGCGTCCGGGGTGCGAAAACTCGAGGTCCAGTTGATCAACGTCGTGCCGCCCACTGCCCGGCCTTGCAGGATGGTAATGGCGCCATCCTTACTCATGCGACCGATGCCCTCTTGGTACAGGCTGGCGTAAGCCTCATCTTCGAGCAGCTTGAAATCGCTGCTGGTCTTGAGCGGGCCTTCTTCGATCAGCAGCACTTTGTAGCCGGCGGCGCTGAGGATCTCAGCGGTGGTGCCGCCGCCGGCACCGCTGCCGATGATTGCGACGTCGGCGTCCAGGGTCAGGTCGTTGTCCAGGGCGGCGCCGTTGTGGGTTTTCCAGCCACGGGCCAGGCCGTCGCGAAACAAATCGGGTACGGGCATAGAGGGGCACTCTTGTTTTTATGCGTTAAAGGCTAGGACGTTGCCGTCAATGTGGGCGCCGGAGAACACGGCTAGATCTTCGGTGGCCCGGGGTAACCGCAATGTGCCCAGGACGCCGGTCGGAAGTACCAGGCCATGATCACCAGCTTGAGCAGCGAGCCCTGGCCCATGCGCAGCAGGTTCAGGTAGCTGTTTTCCCAGCGGTGCAGAAAGTTGCGGATTTGCTCGCTGCTGGCGTTTTCCCAACTGCCCCAGATGCCGGTCAGTGGGCCACGGGTGATGCCCATGCCGAGCACGTCGAACAACTGCTCGGTCAGCTTGAACATCTCCGGCGACAGGTGTTGCAGGCTGTAGTCGAGCTTTTTCAGCGTGTCTTCAATCCCGTTGGCTACTTCCTGGGCGCTGGCCACGCCTTCCAGCAGGACCGGGATCACCGCGCGCAGAAATGGCAAATCACTGGCGCGCAGCATGGCGAAGCCGTTGGCCGGGGTGCTGCTGGAGCAGCCGCTGAGGCTGGCGCCCAGCCCGGCGGTGGCCAGGAAGGCACTGGCGCACAGGCCGATTTTCAAGACGCCGCGCCGCGACAGCGCGGGTGAATCAGTCAGGCTAGGGTTCATTGTTATTGTTATCCCGAGGGTGGCGGTATCAGCGAACGAACAGCTTCTGGATCAACTTCTGGATCGATTTGCCGTAGGGCGGGTAGATCAGCTTTGCCGCATTGAGGCGCTGTTTCACCAGTACCCCCTTGGCCTTGCTGAACGTGAGAAAACCTTCATGGCCATGGTAATGGCCCATGCCTGAAGGGCCGATCCCGCCAAAGGGCATGTCGTCCTGGGCGACGTGCAGCAGGGTGTCGTTCAGGCACACGCCACCGGAGTGGGTTTCGTGGAGCACGCGGTTCTGTTCGCGCTTGTTGTAGCCGAAGTAATACAGGGCAAGTGGGCGAGGGCGTTGGTTGATGTAGGCAAACGCCTGGTCGAGGCCGCGATAAGGCACGATCGGTAGCACAGGGCCGAAGATTTCATCCTGCATCACGGTCATGTCGTCACTGACATTCAACAGCAGGCTGTGGGTCATGCGCCGTGCCTGGTTCTGCTCGTACAGCGGGATCAGGGTGGCCCCCTTGTCGGTGGCGTCCTTTACGTAAGCATTCAGCCGGGCCAATTGCCGTTCGTTGATGATGGCGGTGTAGTCCGGGTTGTCGGCCAAGGTCGGATAAAACCCGCGAATCGCCTGGCTGTAAGCCTCGACAAAACCCTCGACGCGATCTTCCGGAACCAGCACGTAGTCCGGTGCCACACAGGTTTGCCCGGCATTCAGGGCCTTGCCGAACGCGATACGTTCGGCGGCGTCCTTGAGCGGCACATCCGCCGAGACGATGGCCGGCGACTTGCCGCCCAGCTCCAGCGTCACCGGCGTGAGGTGTTCGGCTGCGGCGCGCATCACATGCTTGCCAATGCTGGTGGCACCCGTGAACAGCAGGTGGTCGAAGCGCAGCCTGGAAAACGCCATGCCCACGTCGGCCTCGCCCAGCACCACACACACCAGGTCTTCAGGGAAGATTTTCGCCAGCAGGGTCTTGAGCAGCGCGCCGGTAGCGGGGGTGGACTCGCTCAGCTTGAGCATTACCCGGTTACCGGCCGCCAGGGCGCCGACCAGCGGGCCGATGGCCAGGTACAGCGGGTAGTTCCAGGGCACAATCACCCCGACCACGCCCAGCGGTTGGTAGATAACTTTGGCTGACGCGGGTTGGAAGGCTATACCTACAGCGCGGCGGGAAGGTTTCATCCAGCCCTTGAGGTGTTTACTGGCGTAGTGAATGCCATGCAGGCTGGGCATCAGCTCGGCGAACAGGGTTTCGTCTGCGCTGCGGTGGCTGAAGTCCTGGCTGATCGCGTTGATCAGCGCCTGACGTTCGTCGCTGAGCAACTCGCGCAGGGCCTTGAGCCATTGCTGGCGTTGCGCGGCCGGCGGCATCGGGTTGGCCGCATAGGCGCGACGCTGGGCATCGAACAAACCCTGGAGTTGGTCCAGTGCCTGGGAATCCTGGAGGTAGGCAACGTTGGCAGACATGGCGCAGTTCCCGATTGTTATAGGTCTGCCTGGATTTTTAGAGTCATTACTCTAAATTGTCAAATAACATTGCAGTAACATCCGGATTTATCCCAATCAGGATAGGCCGTAAGATGCCCGATCACGTGTACAGAAGCTGATCCCCTATGGCACCACGAGTAAAGACCAGCGAGCGCATTGTGCAAACCAGCCTGGAGCTTTTTAACCAGCAGGGCGAGCGTAGTGTCAGCACCAACCATATCGCCGCCCATATGGAAATTTCGCCTGGCAACCTGTACTACCACTTCCCCAACAAGCAAGCGATCATCGCCGTGCTGTTTCGCGAATATGAAGCGTTGGTCGACAGCTTCCTGCGCCCGCCCCAGGGGCGTGCAATGGTCGTGGAGGATAAGCGTTTCTACCTGCAGGCCGTATTGGCCGGGATGTGGCGCTACCGCTTCTTGCATCGCGACCTTGAACACTTGCTGGAAAGCGACCCGGAACTGGCCACCGGCTACCGGCGGTTTTCCCAGCGTTGCCTGATCCAGGGCGGCGCCATCTACCAGGGGTTTGTCGACGCCGGCATCCTTAATATGAACCCGGTGCAGACCGAAGCCCTGACCCTCAATGCCTGGATCATCCTCACCTCTTGGGTGCGTTTCTTGTGCACCACCAACGAAAATTCCACGCATTTGAGCGCCGAGGCAATCAAGCGCGGTGTGTACCAGGTGCTGGTGCTGGAGGCGGGGTTTGTCACGCCCCAGGCCAAAGAGGCGGTGGATGCATTGTTCAAAGAGTTTTACGTGCCGTTGAACCAGGCACTGGAAGAAGTGAAGTAGACCTTTCCCACCTGTATTTGTAGGAGTCCGTCATGCCACTTGCCCAATTGATCAGCCCCCAGCAATTAGCCGAGCGCCAAAAGTCGGCGGGGCTGGTGATCCTGGATTGCCGTTTTGCCCTGGAAGACCCGGATTACGGGCGTTGCAGCTACGCCGAAGGGCATATCGAAGGCGCGCAATATGCTGACCTGGAGCGCCATTTGAGCGGGCCGGTGACCAAGGGGGTGACCGGGCGTCATCCCTTGCCAGAGGCGAAAAGATTCGTCGAACAGCTCCAGGCCTGGGGCATCAATGCCGACACCGACGTGGTGCTTTATGACGACGGCCCCGGCGCCTATGCCGCTCGCGCCTGGTGGCTGTTGGCCTGGCTGGGCAAGCGTGACGGCGTGTTTATCCTGGACGGTGGCCTCAAGGCCTGGCACTCCGCGGGTTTCCCGTTGAGCCTGGATGCGCCGGTAATTGCGCCTGGCACCTTTGTGGGGGCGCCGGACAATCACCTGCTGCTGGACGCCGAACAGCTGCAAAAACGCCTGGGCCAGCCCGGCCTGACCTTGATCGATGCCCGTGCCCAAGCACGTTTTCGCGGTGAAGTTGAGCCTATTGACCCGATTGCCGGGCATATCCCCGGTGCTCAATGTGCAGCGTTTAGCGAAAACCTGGGCAGTGATGGGCGTTTCCTGCCGGCCGACCAACTCAAGCAACGCTTCGCCGCGCAGTTGCAGGGCCGCTCGCCCGAAGATCTGGTGGCTTACTGCGGCTCGGGCGTGACGGCGTGCCACAACCTGTTCGCCCTGAGCCTGGCGGGTTACCCGTTGGGCAAGTTGTATGCGGGGTCGTGGAGCGAGTGGATTACCGATCCCGCGCGGGCAATCGCTACGGGTGACTGAGTTCCCTGCCTCAAATGTGTAAACGATGTCCCCGGTTTCAGATGTAAACGATGTCTACGGTTTTACTTCAACCGTGTTGGGCCAGTAGCCATTGGGGGATGCGCCGCTCCAGGTAGTAGCTGGGGCGTTTCAGTGAGCCGTCGACGAAGCCCACGTGCCCACCTTTGGTCGTCAGCTCAAACTCGGTGCATGCCGACAGCTCGCTGGCTTCGGGCAAGCTGTGGGCGAATACGAACGGGTCGTCGGCAGCTTGGATAATCAACGTCGGTGTGCGGATAGCGCCCAGGTAGTAGCGGCTCGACGCGCGCCGGTAATAGTCCTCGGCACTCAAGAAACCATGCAGCGGCGCGGTCACCCGGCCATCGAAGTCCCAGAACGTGCGCATCTTCTCCAGTGAACCGAGGGCTTCCAGGGTTTTCAGCCCGTCCGCACGACCATCCTGTAAAAAGCGGCTTTGTTTGGCGCGGATATACGCGAGCATTTCGCGCATGAAGTGCTTTTGATAGATCCGCGAAAAGCCCAGCCCGATGCGATCTGCGCACTGGTCCAGGCGAAACGGCACCGACACCGCTGCTGCGCCTTGCAGCCCCGAAGCGTCGCCGGTTTCGCCCAAATGCTTGAGCAGCACATTACCGCCCAGCGAATAACCCACTGCATACAGCGGTGCCAATGGTCGTTTGGTGCGCAGGTGGGTAATCGTGGCTGCCAGGTCTTCACTGGCCCCGGAGTGATAGCTGCGCGCCAACAGGTTCGGCTCGCCCGAGCAGCCGCGCCAGTTCAGGGCTGCGCTGGCCCAGCCTTGTACGGCGAGGGCTTTTTGCAGGCCGGCCACGTAAGGCGAGTTGGATGAGCCGGTGAGCCCGTGCAGCACCAGTACCAACGGTGCTTGCGCGTCGTGCGGGCCGTGCCAGTCGAGGTCGAGAAAGTCGCCATCTTCCAGCCATAGCCGTTCGCGCTGGCGTTCGATGTGGGTGGTAGGGCGCCACAGCGGCCCCCACAGGGTTTGCAGGTGAGGGTTGCCGAGGCCGAAGGCGGGGGTGAACAGGTCGGAGGACGGTGTCATGAAACTCTCGGTTTTGAGCTAACTCACTGTCTGTGGCGAACGGGCTTGCCCTAATGCCGTTCAGTTAAGGCTTTTTTGTAGGAGCGAGCTTGCTCGCGAAGAACTCACAGGCGCCGCGTTTTGTAGGAGCGAGCTTGCTCGCGAAAAACTCACAGGCGCCGCGTTCATTCAGGAGACACGCGTTATCGTTGACGTTTTTCGCGAGCAAGCTCGCTCCTACAAAAGGCGATGTACGCTTAACTGAACGGCATTAGGGCTTGCCCCCTCCCACATTTGGATGCGGTGATCACTCCACCGGATCGCTGACCGGCTTGGCAATGATCGCCTTCAGTTCACTGGTCATCGGAAACTCCAGGTTCAAGCCCTTGGGCGGAATCGGCTGTTCAAACCAGCGCTGGTAAATCCCATTGATCTCCCCCGAGCGGTACAAGTCCCCCAGCGTTTCGTTGACCACCGCGAGAAACTGCGGATCATCCTTGCGCACCATGCAGCTGTAGATTTCCCGCGATTGCTCTTTGCCTACCACGACCCAGTTGTGCGGGTCCTTGGCCTTGGCCCGCTCGCCATAAAGCAATGCGTCGTCCATATAGAACGCCACTGCGCGGCCGGTCTCGAGCATCTTGAACGCCTCGCCATGGTCCTTGGCGCTGATCACGAACATATTGCTCTTGTGCTCGGCGTTGTAGCTCTTGAGAAAGCGCTCATTGGTGGTGCCGGCGGTGGTGACTACGTTCTTGCCCTTGAGGTCGTCAAAACCGTTGATGCCGCTGTCCTTGGCGGTCAGCAATTGGCCCTTCACATAGATAAACCCATAGGAAAACGCCACCTGCTTCTGCCGCTCGGCGGTCACCCCGGTGGAGCCGCATTCCAGGTCGACGGTGCCGTTCTGTACCAGCGGGATACGGGTCTGGGAGGTCACCAGGTTGTACTTCACATTGAGGTCGGCAACCCCGGTTTTCTGCTGCACGCGCTCGACGATCTTGCTCGCCAGGTCCACCGAATAGCCCATGGGTTTGCCGCTGTGGTCACCCACATAGGAAAACGGCACCGAGGCGTCACGGTACCCCAGGGTGATGGACTTGGCGCTGGCGATCTTGCTCAGCGTGCCGCCCAGCGCCGGTTCGTTCGCCTGAACCTGTGCGCCGAACAAAAGCCCCAGGGTGCAACCGGTCAACAGGATTGTTCTCATTGTTATGCTCCGTTGGTCTTTGAGTTACTGACGTACTGCAATCACGCTGATTTCCACCAGCACGTCAGGGCGTGCCAGTTCCGCTTGCAGGGTGGTCCGGGTAGGCGCCATGCCTGGCGAAAGCCACGCGGACCACTCCGTGTTCATCGGCGCAAACCCTTGCGCGATATCCTTCAGGTAGATGGTCGCGTTGAGCAGATGATCCTTGTCGCTGCCTGCTTCAGCCAGCAGCGCATCGATCTTGGCCAGCACCTGGCGGGTCTGGCCCGCCACATCCTGGGCGTCTCCCGGCACCTGGCCGGAGAGGAATACCAGGTCCTTGTAGGTCACGGCACCCGAGAGACGCTCATTGCTGCTGATTCGGTTGATGGTCATCGGTGCATCCTCAAGCGGCGCGGGGCGCCAGGCCCTGCATATCAATGGAAGGAAGGTGTTGGTCGATCAGCTCGGCCAGCAATTGGCCGCTGCCGCATGCCAGGGTAAAGCCGAGGGCGCCGTGGCCCAGGTTCAGCCACAGGTTGCGGTAGGCACTGGCGCCAATCAGCGGCACGCCGGTTGGCGTGGCCGGGCGCATGCCGGCCCATTCAATCGCCTGGGCATAGTCGCCGGCCATAGGAAATGTCTCGAGCGCCTGGCGCTTCATCAGCGCCAGGCGCTTGGGCTCAAGGCCGGCGTCGAAGCCGACGATATCCACCATGGCCGCCACCCGCAGTTGCTCGCCAATACGCGCGTAGACCATCTTGCGGTCGTAGTCAGTGATGCTCACCTTCGGCGCCTGGTGCTGCGCGCCAATCGGCACGCTAAGGCTGTAGCCCTTCAGCGGATAAAGGGGCAGCGACAACCCTGGCAAGCCCAGTTCAGCGCTGCGATGCCCGGCGGCCAGCACTAGGTGCTCCACCGGCATCACCTCATCGCCCACCTCGATGGCCTGCACCACGCCGCCGGCATGGCGAATCGCGGTGACCTTGCGGCCCAACAAAAAGCGGCACCGCCCCGACGCATCAAGCCGCGCCGCCAGGCGCTGGCAGAAGGCATGACAATCGGCCACTTCCTCATTCGGTGTGTAGATACCGCCGACAAAATCGCCCTCGGCCAGCGCCGGTTCCACGCGCGCGCAATCCGCGGCCGACAGCACCTGCTGTTGCAGGATATCGGCGACCTTGCCGCGCGCATGCTCGAAACTGCCGGCATGACGAAACGTCACCAGCTTGCCGTTGCGACGCCAGCTGAAGCCCTCCAGGCGATCATCCTCGCGCCATTGCTGCAAGGTGTCCTGGCTCAGGGAAGCCAGGCGCAGCAGGTGGGCCGCATTGCGCTTGTTCACCGAGCCACGGCAAGCACGCAGGAACGCCGCCATCCAGCGCCATTGCTGGGGGTCCAGGCGCGGGCGCAGCTTCAACGGCGAATCCCCCCGCAGCAGCCAGCCAATCGCTTGCAGCGGCACCCCGGCATCCGCCAGCGGCGCAACATAGCGGTAGGACAATTGCCCGCCATTGGCGAAACTCGTCTCGCGACCCAAGGCGTCGCGTGCGTCGATCACTGTCACCTCATGGCCGGCGCGCACCAGCGCATAGGCGCTCGCCAAGCCGATGACCCCGCCGCCGATGATGCAAACCTGCTTGGCCATGCCAGCCCCCGACCGTTGATTAAGAGAGGCCCAGCCTAGGGGCAGGTGACAGGCCACCGACAATGAATAAAGATGGGTCACCTATAAACAAAGGTTATGGACCTGCCATGCGCTTGCGTCATATCGAAATCTTCCAGGCCATCCGCCAGACCGGCTCCGTCAGCGCTGCTGCGCAGTTGCTGCACGTCTCGCAACCGGCGGTGACCAAAGTATTGCAACACGCCGAATTACAGTTGGGCTTCCCGCTGTTTCTGCGGGTGCGCGGTAAATTGCAGCCAACACCTGAAGCCCTGGCGCTGGAACGCGAAGTCGAGAAAGTCACCGAGAGCCTGCAAGGCGTGCGACGCCTGGCCAAGAGTTTGCGCCGTGCACCTGAGCAAAGCGTGCGGATCGGGGCTATTCCGGCGTTGGCGCTGTCGCTGCTGCCACCGGCGATTCTGGAATGGAAACGCGAATACCCGGACATCGCCTGCGAGCTGTCCAGCGACCATAGTCGCGAGCTGGTGCAGAAACTGTTGATGCGCGAGATCGACCTGGCGCTGACCCTCAATTTCTCCGGGCATCCAGGGTTGACCACACAGGTGCTGGCCAACGGTGTGTTGGTGGCAATGGCCTCAAAGGGCTATTGGCCCGACGCACAAATGCACACCCCCTTGCCACTGGCTGACCTGGCGGGGGCACCGCTGATTGGTCTGTCCAGCGCCGACCCGTTGGCGGCCAAACTCGACAGCTACCTGGAAAACGTCGAGCCGCCACCGCGCGTGACCATCTCGGTGCAAACCTATTCCCTGGCCCGCGCCATGGTCGAATCGGGCGCCGGCCTGACCGTGATCGATCCGTTCACGGCGTTGGGCGCCTCAACGGCCACCACCTGCATCCGCACACTCACACCGCCGCTGCCGATCACTCTGTACGCCCTGACCCGTGCCGATGAACCGCCGCCGCATATGTTGGCCAACCTGCTGGATATCTTCGGCAACCGCGCCCGGGAACTACTGGAACGCTTGTAAGCGCACTGAAGACCCAATGTGGGAGGGACAAGCCCTCCTCCATCTATATGTCTCATTGGCTGTTAAAGCACTTACTTAGTACATGAATTGGAACCTGGGTATCGGTTGCAGAAGCCGATCGGATTGGGCTTTTTACAGTCCAAGAAGTAGGACTCGAATTTGCTGGTGCGGCTGGCGAACTGTCGAGTACATGCCGCTCGCCAGTCTGGATAAACCTCACATTCGACAGGCGAGTCATGAGAGAGCAACACAAAAATATCCGCATGACGTAACGGTTTAAAAATTCTTAAAACTTGGCTAATAGAGCTTTGCTATAACGACCCAGCAATTAATTCATTTTTTGCAAGCAAAAAAAATAAAACAAATTCCGGGACTCAAAAATAATCGACTACATTTGCATAACCTCCCCTTCCTACATGTACGTAGGAGTTATCTTTCAAAGTGGGACCATTCTTACAAAAAAAACAAAAATCCTAGGAAGTTTCTGAAATTTCATTTTTTATTTGACTCACAGAATATTAGGGGCTTTTATATAAGAGCCACCAAGCTTCTTGCTGGCATACAAGACACTTAATTAATCCGACTGGTTATTCTTACAGCCATCTCCATTCATAAATTAAACACCACTGCTCTTTTGTGTAGTAAACAGAAACCAAAAATAAGAAGGGGTAATATATGAAAGATGAAAACGACGATGACTACCTGGATGAACTGGCCTCTGATGTCGAGACCTTAACCCCGGTATCAGATGGAAGTTACGACATGGTTGCTGGAAAAACGGCTCCCGAATTCTAATGAAGCACTAACTAATTGGGCACTGTAAAGCCGGTGCCCAATCATTGGGAGTGGATGGAAAAACATCGTATGAGAATAAAAACGAAGCCCGAAGTAATTTGCCTAACGGAGCTAGGGTATTGCTTTTTTCACAACGGGACGCACCTTCTGAAAATATCGAAAAGAAAGTTTATTGAAGCACTAGAGTCTGACGAAAAATCTGCGCTCATAGCGGAGCGCTATCCAGATTTTTTTAACCTGGCTAACGCCAATGAAGCGAGGAGTTCTTATGAAAAAAGCTCCCTACTTTTCAGCGACTCGCACGAGTGAGCCTGTCGAGCTCTGTCGGCTCGCATTAGTAGCTTTACCCTACGGCGAAGGCCCACAAAAAGTAATGCCGCTTGGCCTGCAGAATATCTCAGCGTATGTAAAAAAAAATGCCAAGCATGCAACTTGTAAAATCTTTGACTACTCCGATCTATACACATCAGATATTAACGAGCTATCCGATTTAATCAACTGGGCTCCACACCTTGTTGGGATCTCAATATATAGCAGTCATGTGCAAGCAGCAATCACGTGGGGAAGCACAATAAAAAATGCCTTGCCCGGAACATTCATTTTCTGTGGAGGCCCTCATATAAGTCTAGCAGCGGAAGATTTCCTGCGTGCGGCCAAAGGGACTTTTGAGTTAGCGTTACGTGGCGAGGGCGAGCATTCAACTGCCAGACTTATAGTACTATTTAATAAAGTTAATACGCAGACCTCACTTAAAACAAAATCAAAAAAACAAAGAAAAAAATACATATATAAAAATCACTTCAATAAAGTACCAAACGCAGTGTGGCTTACCGCATCTGGAAAGCTTAAAGAGTCCTATATAGAAAAAATACAGCTTCCCACAGCAGACTGGGAGAACCCACTCCTTGAATACTCCTCAGAACGCTTACAAAACCTTTATTTCACAGATAGAAATGATGCTAAAAAGAGAAAAGCCATAGCATTGACGAGCAGTCGAGGCTGCCCATTAGCATGTTCCTTTTGCGCTATTGTCGCAGCAGACAAGGAGGGTCCAAAATGGCGGGCCATCGACGCCACGACGCTTGTTAACTGGATGGCAGAAGCCTATACACAGTACTCGTTCGAACACATATACATGATGGATGCGAATTTTTTTGTTCGAAAAGATAGAGTGCTGGAGTTCTCAGAAAAACTGTACAACTTATTCGAAGGTCGAGTCACATGGAGCAGTTCCTCCACCGTAGGCTATCTTCTAAAATTGCAATCCGAACTACCAAAATTAGTAAGGCAGGGATTAAGGCTTGTCGAGATGGGAGTCGAGTCCGGCTCACAGTCCCAACTAGACTACATGAACAAAAAGGTCACTGTACAAAACAATATTGATGCCGTAAGAGCCCTACAAAACAACAGAATAGATGTCGGCCTTGACTTTATAATGTTTTATCACGACCAACAAAAAAGAGAAATCATTGAGAACTTAGTATTCTTGGTTAAATCCGGACTGACCGAACACGAATCCTTAGATCACTACTTCAACATTATGATGTTGTATCCAGAAACGCCCGTAAGAAAAAATTTGGAGAGAAAGATAGGTACAAAGCTTGACTTGTTACAGCTACCAAACAGCAGAGCATTTATTGAAAATCACGAAGTATATAAAATATATACTGCCTATATAGACAACTTTGCAAAACCCATACTAAACCAACTCGAGCAAGCAATTGCATCAAACATTGAAAAGGTCGGGACATCCACTTCACTTACCGAAGTTGCCTACTTATCCTTGCTAAATATTCACTTAAAACATATGCCATTCCAAGTATTATGGTGGCTTTGTCACAACCCAGATAAAACAACTGAAATTAACCGTAAGAATTTTTTTATTAACTATGTAACTAAAATCAATAAAGCTATCGCCAATGACAATGCAATCAACTCCCCCAAACTCAAAATTATAGAAACACCGACAACTGGTTCAGGAGGGAGAAAAGGTGAACTCATAGGTAAATCTTTATAACCAGCCTTCAAACGGGTGTTTTATGAAAGAACGTTCAATTCGCATAGGCGTTAGCGGCGACATAGAAAAACTAAAACAGTTCATTCAGCATCGCAATGACATCAACCATATATATCATCACACACCGATTCGTCACTTTAGTTTGGGCATACGCCCATGGGACAAAATAGAAAATTCGTTAGTTGAGACATGCCTATCCGCAGATTTTACAATGTCAGCACACCCCGTAGACATCAATTTTTCTGGGGTTATTGACATGGCGGATTTAAAAAGCCTCAAGGAGGCACTGGCCACACTTCCTATCATTTATATAGAGGAAGATATCGGAATATGGAGGAACGGCAACCTCTTTTTGGGCGCCCATCAAACCAATCCACCCATGAACAAAACAACATTAAAAACCACTGCTGACAATGCCAGAATCATAAATGACTACTTCGAAATACCCATAGTCTTAGAAAACCCGCCAATCTATAGCGAATTTGGAAATATAGAGTTTTGGGGATTTTACCTAGAGCTATGCAGGCGCTCTGAATGCATGATGGCGCTTGATATTGGACATTATCTGGGCTACTGCAAAACTAAAGGCCTAGCGTTCGATTTACCCTGCGCTACCCACGAAATCTGGAATCTAATTAAAACTGTACACATCTCAGGAGTAAAGTCTTGGCTATGGAATGGTATTCCCGTCTGGCTTGACCAACACTCAGACCCTTTCAACAATGAACTCATGGAGACCTTCAAAAATACGATAATAAAAACCCGAAAAACACATAACGTCTTATTGGAAATGGAGGGAGCACCATTAGAAGTTGAAAACAGCAATATATCCCTCATAAAAAATGCGCTTAGGGATGCGAATAAAAAATGAAAGAAACCTGCAAACTCTCAACAACTATGCTTTTCTCAAAAATATATGAATCTAATAACTTATTATCAAATCCAACATCCCCAGAAGAAAAACACTTCTCATTTGAAAGCATCAGAAGGTATTTAGACATCTCTAGGCACATTAGTAGACGCTGGCCACATACGATCAGATACTTAGAATCCATTCACGGGGAGGACGTTCTAATCGACGTATTTGATCGCTTTGATAAAACCTCGAAAATCTACAAAAACCTAAACGCCGCCGCGTGTGAAATTTTTTTCAAGAAGATAAACACTCAGTTTCCACCCATCGATTCCGAACTACTATTTTACGAAGACTTTCGAAACGGGAGGGACAAGTACTACAAATACACTTCCGTCCTGCCCTTAGGATACCCTCACACTTTAGTCCCCTTCGACCTTGACTCTATTTACACGACACTAATGTTTTATGGTCGAGCTCATGCCCCGTCAATCCTTTATAGAAATCTAGTTCTTGAACCCGGCAAAACTTTCAGAGTCAGCCTATGAAAAGCGCCGCCAATATCGTCTCCCGCTCAGACGCACTATATGGTGGCATCGCGATGGGTGTAACAATACTAGAGCTGGCTCTGATAGCAACCAACCCTAAACTCGGAAGTTTTTCCTTAGAATTTTCACTTATCACACAACTGTTAATTTCCTTGGTTATTGAATTTTACACTGGACATTCGTTCGTAAACCGATTTGGTACGGCCAGCACAACAATTTACGGATTCACATTCAAGCTAGCAAGCGCTGTTTTTTTAACCGCTGGATTCTATTTTGTATTACTCGACTACTGGTATATTAGTTGGTGCTTTATACTCATTTCATTCACCTTAGACTCACTAGGCACTGGCTGCCTGAGGTCATCTTTCAGGCCAGCCTACAACGACCTCCATCTGCACCTCACTGGACATAGCGCAGATTATGTGGGTGCCTTTAAAAAACACCTGCACATACGCATAGGCACTCCATTAACTTTATTACTGATAGCCTCACTCATGATGAGTGGCGGATATTACTTGTATGCTATGTTAGTGACGATGTTGCCAATATTACTATGCCGCTCTACTCAGATTTACTTCTCTCACCATGACCTCAGGCCAATCCTCACTAAAAGAAACAGTTCAGAACATCGAATCCACCTTAACTACATGCAGCACTTTACAATAATATCTAAATACCCCAGCCAGTTTTTTGGATATATAGCAGGCAACACTTTTGAAATGTTGATCCTCATGTACGCAATCGGCTTATTATATCGCCACAATTCCTCTACAGGCATACCTGAAAGCTTATATTGGCTAGGAAGCTCACTAACAGCCTTTTTAGTTTTTTTGGCGTCTACGGCTATCGGAGCAGCCGGGCTATCCAAGCTAACTTTTAAAAAATCCAGCTCAGCACTTTCATCTTTTTGTTTTTTAATGACTATTGCCATATCTCTGGCAATGGCCACTGAAAGCACGGATAGTTTATATTTTTATATACTTTCCGCCTTTTGTTTTCTTGGGACTGGGATCGGAATCATATTGACCCGAGTAACATCAAATGAAATTCTAGATCATGCATGCAGAGAGGAAATATTCTCTTTCTTTTTAATCACAGAACTCATAACGACAGTTTCAGTTATATTCACCGTCACAGCAAGCAGCCTTCTCTTTTCTCCAGAAAAAACAATGAATGGGCTAAGCTACGGCTTAACAATACTCATGGGGGCTTACTGCTTTTCCACTACTTACAAAAAGCCGAAAGAAAAGTAGACTACCGTTGCAAACCAACGCCAAACATAAGCAACAGTTCCGAACCCAGAACAACACAACGTCTCAGGACTGTTCGCTCTTGAATAAACATGGAAATTTTATCGATACACGCCAGAATCGTATCAATAAAATCGACCTTACTGACAGCATTTCAGCAGGCAGCCCTATCCCCCCTTAGTGTTGATGGCACAGCCCCGTTATTTGCCCAGCGAAATGAGTTGCCCCATTACAGCTGTAAATACAAAACTCCAAATCCAATGGAGATCCAATGTGGGAGGGGCTTGCCCTCTCCCACATTTTTTACCTCATTGGCTGTTAGAGCACGTACCGCATGATCGCCACAAAGTGCAGCAGGCTGCCGCCGATCACAAACAGATGCCAGATCCCATGGGAATGCCGCAGGCGTTCCTCCAGGGCAAAAAAGATAATGCCGACGGTGTACAGCACCCCGCCCGACGCCAGCCAGATAAACCCCGCCGTGCCCAGCGCGGCGAGCAGCGGCTTGACCGCCACCAGCACGATCCAGCCCATCACCGCATAGATCACGATCGACAGGATGCGGGCCTCGGAACGTGGCTTGATTTCCTGCAAAATGCCGATCACCGCCAGCCCCCACACGATGCCGAACAGCGTCCAGCCCCACGGCCCTCTTAAGGTCACCAGGCAAAACGGCGTGTAGCTGCCGGCGATCAACAGGTAGATCGAAAAGTGATCGACCTTCTGCATGATCGCTTTTCGCCGCCCCTGCACGCTGTGGTACACGGTGGATGCGCTGTACAGCACCATCAGCGTAAAGCCATAGATCGCGACGCTGACAATCTTCCAGGGGCTGCCGTCCAGGCTCGCCACCACCAACATCCACACAGCGCCAATACACGCCGCGACGGCACCGAGCAAATGGCTCCAGGCGTTGAATCGTTCCCCGTGGTACATCTGACACTGACCTCCTGTAACCGTTAACCGCAGGCTGGCAAGCCTCCCGCCTTGCACATAAGAGTGCAAGGGCCTTGTGACGTTCCGGCGACGCCGGGCGGTTTTGCGGGCACAATCGAGCGCATTCGAACAAGAGTCATGGCCATGCTGATCGACGAAGAATTCACCCTCAAGAAGCTGGAAGTCTTCCTGGCGTTCATGCGCACCGGCAACCTGGCCCGCGCCGCCGCCGAACTGCAAACCAGCAACGTCAGCGTGCACCGCGCCATCCACTCTTTGGAAAATGCCCTGCGTTGCCCGCTGTTCAAGCACGAAGGCCGCAACCTCACACCGTTGGAAAGCGCCTACGTGCTGGAAGAACGTGCGCAGAAACTGGTCGCCGATGTGGTCGACAGCGTGCGCCTGACCCGCGAAGCCGCCGGTTTCTCCGCCGAGCGCTTCAAGCTCGGCTCGCTGTATTCGTTGACGGTCAAGACCGTGCCGCAACTGATCATGGGCCTGAAAATCAGGCGCAGCGAACTCAATATCGACTTGATCCTGGGCTCCAACTTCGACCTGCTCTACAAGCTCAAGAACATGGAAGTGGACGCGATCCTCATCTCCCTCGACGAACACGCCAACGACCCCGACTGCGAGCAGATCGCGCTGTTCTCCGACGACATCTTCCTCGCCACCCCGGCTGACTCGCCCTTCGATCGCGACCAGGAAATCGACCTGGCCGACGTGCGCGACGCCACTTTCATCACCCTCACCCAAGGCTTCGCCACCCACCAGGATGGCAACCGTGTGTTCAAGCAGGCGGGGTTCGAGCCCAAGGTGGCGATGCAGGTCAACGACATCTTCACCTTGCTGAGCATGGTCAGTTCAGGGGTGGGCTATGCGTTGCTGCCGGGGCGGATTGCGGCAGTCTACGAGAACCGCGTGAAGCTGATACCGCTGCAGACGCGGTACCGGCTGCAGCAGCATATCGGCGTGGTGTTCCTGAAGGCCAAGGAGCGCGACCCGAACTTGCTGGCGTTGTTGGCGGAGTGTCGGATGTATGCCAATCGGCAGGCTTGAGATAGCCATCGGGGGCAAGCCCCCTCCCACACTTGAATGTGTTCGCAATTCAAAATGTGGGAGGGGGCTTGCCCCCGATGAGCATGGGTATCTACACAACTTTTCAGCCCCTGACAAATCTCCCTGTGGCGAGCGGGCTTGTCCCGCGTTGGGCTGCGTAGCAGCCCCAAAACCAGCCTCTGCAGAGTGTCTGATACACCGCGTTCTTCTTGACTAGGGCTGCTACGCAGCCCAACGCGGGACAAGCCCGCTCGCCACAACAGCCCTATTTTCCGGGCATTCAGCGTTGAGCCAACGTTGTGTAGATACCTATGCCCCGATGAGGCCAAACCAGACAACACAACTTCCAAAGCTAGCCAACCAACCCGCGAACAATGAAGTACAGCAACGAAGGCCCAAGCAAACACCCAAGCCCGGTGTGGAACGTCGCCGTCAGCGCACCATACGGCACCAACCGACGATCCGTCGCCGCCAGCCCCGCCGTCACGCCACTCACGGTCCCGGCCAAGCCACCAAACACCATCGCCGAACGCGGGTTATCCAACCCCATCCAACGCGCCGCTACCGGCGTGCCGACCATCACCAGGATCGCCTTGATCAGGCCGGTGGCGATCGACAGCGCCATCACATCCGAGGTCGCACCAATCGCCGCACCGGTCACCGGGCCAACGATGTAGGTCACGGCGCCCGCGCCGATGGTGGTCATGCTGATCGCATCCCGATAACCAAAGGCCCAGGCCATGCTCGCACCAACAATAAACGGCAGGATCGTGCCGAGCAGCAGCGCAATCACGCCGATCATCCCGGCTTTGCGCGCTTCGGTGGCTTGCACTTCAAACGCCGTGGCGACAATCGCGAAGTCGCGCAGCATCGCCCCGCCCATCAGGCCGATGCCGGAGAACAGCGACAGATCCGCCAGGCCTTTTTGCCCGCCAGTCATGGTGCCGCCGACCCAGGCCAGCACCAGGCCGATCACGATCGCAATCGCCGAGCCATGGATGCGCCCGAACGTCAGGCGCTTGGACAGCACCACGGAAATCCACATGACCACGCCGACGAAGGCGAACGCGGTGATCAGGCCGTTATGTTCCAAACCTTTTTCAATGAGATCCCACATATCAGCGACCTCCCACTGGCGCGATCAGCGGCTCTTCATCGGGTAACGGTTCACCCTTATGAGTGCGGCTGATCAGGGCGATGGTGCACCCACACACCACCACCGAACCAATGGCCGCAAGCACCGCGACCGGGCCACCGTGCAGGGCGGTGACCACGTTTTGCTGCGCCGCCATCGCAACCACCACGGGGATGTACATCGCGCCCCAGAAGCCGACGCCCATTTCGCAGTCCTTGGTCATGCCGCCACGCTTTTGCATCCACAGGCGTGCGCAGATCAACAGGATCATCGCGATCCCTACCCCGCCCACATTGGATTTCACGCCGAGCAGTACGCCGAGCATGTCGCCCATGATCACGCCCGCCAGCGTGCAGATCGCCAGCAATGCCACACCGTAAATAATCATTGTTGTTGTCCTCAAAGTGCTCGATCGAAATTGTTGTTGTTGTGCTTCGAAAGCCTTGGGTGGTGCTTTATCGGTGGCGGCGCTCCTCCTCTTCCAACAGGGCCTGCAAGGTGTCCAGGCGTGCGCCTTCGCAGGCGATCACCGTGCCTTGTTCAAATACTCGGCGTGACAGGCCGGTGAGTACGCTGCCTGGGGGCAGTTCGATTTGCAGGCGCACGCCGCGCTCATAGGCGCTTTGCACGGTGCCGCGCCAGTCGACGACGCGGCACATGTTGAAGGCCAGGTCGTCGCGCAAATGCTCGGGGTTGTGAATGGGACGCGCCCGGGTACTGCTCAGGTAAGTGATGCGCGGCGCTTTAAGCGTGACAAACGCCTGGGCCAGTGCCCGGGCAGGTTGTTCCAGCAGCGCGCAATGGGACGGCACGCTCACGGCCAGGCGCTTGGCGATGCCGTTGCCTTTGATGCGTGCCGCGACCAGCTTCATCGCCTCGTCGCTACCGGCAATGACGGTCTGGTTATCGGCGTTGATATTGGCCAGGTATACCGGGGTCTGCGGGCTGTGGATATCGGCCAGCAGGGCTTCGACAGTGGATAACTCAGGGCCGACCAGCGCGGTCATGCCGTAGCCTTGTGGATAAGCGTGCTGCATCAGTTCACCCCGCAGGCTGACCAGCCTGACAGCGTCCGCAAAGTCCAGGGCACCGGCAATGACCGCCGCCGGATACGCCCCGATGGACAAGCCCGCCACGTAATCCGGTGTGCGCTCCAGCAAGCGCGCATGGGCCACACCCGCGATCAACAGACACAGCTGCACCGCGCGGGTACTGGCCAAGGCTTGCGCCGAATCGAGCTGGCGCACGTCTTCACCGAGGGCATCGCTGGCTTCGTCCAGTACCGAGACGGGCAACCGCGTGAGCATGCCCGGACGCTGCGCGCCCTGCCCCGGAAACACGAGCAGGCTGCTCATGCCACGGCCTGCCAGGGATCGAGCACAAGGTGTGCGCCACGCGCGGTTTTCAACAGCACCCGCCGCGAGCCGCCGGCCCATTCGCGCAAGGCGACGGCGCCGAACGGGGTTTGCAGTTGCAGGTCCACGGCGCAGGCCGCGGTGTCCAGGATCGCCAGCAGGTCTTGCGCATCCCGCCGGTCAAGCGGCGCGGGCGTACGCAGGAGCAAATCCAGATCGCTCATTGCATGCAGTGCCTCAATGCCCGTGGCCAATTCGAAACCCGCGCTGCCCGTGACGCCCCAGGTCTGCTGCGCCAACACCGGCCGCAGTTGATCGAGTGCGCGCAACGCCGGCAAATCCCGGGGCGAGATCGCGTCGCGCAGGGCTTCCGGCGCCACACTGCGCTGCACGGCGGCCAGGGGCATTGCCGTCGCAAAACGCTGCTCACGCAGACGCCCGCGCACACCGACCGCCACCTGGCCCGGCTCGGCCATGGCGCGACGCACCACCACCGGGTGACCGGCGCCGATGGCCTCCAGCGCCCAGCCCGGCGCGTCGCTGGGCAGATGCGCAGGGGTCATGCCCCAGAGCAAATCGTGAGCGTTCACCATTGTTCCCGCAGCAACTGGCGTACATGGCTGGAGGCCGCGCGATTAGTAGCACCGAGGCGCCCACTCAAATCACGGCTATCGATATCCTGGATCGCACTGACCAGGCAATCGCTGACTCGCGTCACATCGTCCTGCGTCGGCTGTTCAATCTGGCTGACCGACAAGGTTTCCCACAGCAGGCCGAGGCTGGCAAAACTGTCGATGTCATAGGCCATGGGCGGCACGCTGGCAGCCAGGGCTTCAAGCTCTTCGACACTGCGCAGGGTCACCCGCGCCGCCGATGCCTTACCCATGGCATGCACCATCACGCCGGGGTCGCGCAGGGCAATCAGGCGGTTGGCCTGGTAACCGTGGGCGAGGAAGGCACCGGACATGGCCTTGCCCACCAGCAGCGCAATCACCGGGTGCCCGGCCAGGCGGGCACGGGCGTAACTGTCGGCGGCGGCGGCCAGGGCCTGGTGGATGCCGAGGGCTTCTTCGCGACGGCCATAGGCTTGGCTCGGGACATCGACGATGGCGATGATGGGACGCTTGTCGCCACGGGCGATGGCTTCATCCACGGCCTTGGCCAACCCCCAGCCTTCCAGCAGACCGACTTCGCCGTTGCGTGCACGGGGGAAACGGTTTTGCGCGTCGGGGACCACGGCGATAAAGCGCACCGCATGTTCCCCCAATACGCCGTCGGCAACTTTCAACGAGCCGGGCAAATCGGCCACAGGCGTGGCACCGGCGCTCAATGCGTTAAACCACTGCAAGCCTCTCATGAGCGTTCTCCCTGATACAGAGCGCGAACCGTCGCCGGGTCGATTTGCGGTGCAGCGTCCAATTCGGCCAGGCGCGCGAGGTAATAATCGGCCTGGCGGCTGCGCTGCTGCGCAGGCAAACCTTGTTGCAACAGCGCGCTGACCGTCTCTTGAAGTTGCGCCACATCATCTGCCACATAACGGTCGACCAACCCGCTGTTGAAGCGTTGCTCGCCACCGGTGAGGCTCCAGATGAAAGGCCGGTCGCGGGAGTCGTACTCATCAAGACCGGCTTCCTGCTCGATCACTTGCGGGCCATTCAGGCCAAGACGGGCTTCGCGGGTGACGACCAGGTAACTGCACAACCCGGCCGCGATGGACATGCCACCGAAGCAACCGACACTGCCCGCCACCACACCGATCACTGGTTGGTACTGGCGCAGATCGACAATGGCCGCATGAATGTCGGCAATCGCTGCCAAGCCCAGGTTGGCCTCCTGCAAGCGCACGCCACCGGTTTCCAGCAGCAGCACGGCGCGGGTCGGAACCCCGTTGCGGTTGTCTTCGGCGGCCAATTCGAGGGCGCCAGCGATTTTTGCGCCGCCCACTTCCCCCAGGCTGCCCCCCTGGAAATTGCCTTCGATCGCGGCAATCACCACAGGCACGCCTTCAATGCTGCCCTTGGCAATCACCACGCCGTCATCGGCCTGGGGCACCACACCCTGGCGACTGAGCCAGGGCGACATGACGCGCTGGAATGGGTCGATCAATTCTCGGTAAGTGCCGCTGTCCAGCAGAGCCTTGGCCCGCTGCCGCGCCCCCAGTTCAACGAAACTGTGTTTGCTGAGCAAGTCAGTCATGGCCGATCTCCTCGAAACCCTGTTCCAGGCGCAAACGCACCACGCCGGGAGTCGCGCCGAAATCGTGGATATCAATCTTCAGGGCCGGCGGGGTTTGTTCCTGGAAGATCCGCTCGAACAGGTGTTGCCAGCGTTGTTCGGCGCCATTCACCGAGGTTTGCACCTGAATGGTCAGGGTGCCAGCCGTGCCCGGTTCCAGCAGCACTTCCAGGTCGCCCGAGCCGACACACCCCACCAGCGCACGGCCTTTGGGTGGCTGCCCGGCGGGGAATTCAAAGGATAAGGTTTCCATCACAACGCTCCATCGAGGCGGTCGATAAACAGGCAGGCGGCCAACAGGTCGGCGGCACCGCCGGGGGAGGCATTCAGGGCCAGCAATTGTTGGTCGAGTTCATGCAGTTGGCGGCGGCCGGCGAGGGTTGCGCTGCCGCCCGCCTCCAGCACGGCTTGGGCCCCGCGTTGCATGGCGTGTTGGCCTTCCAGGCCGGCACGGTAGAGCACGCAGGTGTCGGCCAGCTCGGTCATGATCGCGAGCAAGGCATCCAGGCGTGCGTTCTGTTCACCGGCATTTTGCCGGCGGCTTTTGTGCAGTTGCGGCAGGCCGCGTTGCAGCACCGAGGGGAAGCCCAGTTGCGCTTCTTCACGGGCGCCGCGTGCGCCGTAGCGCTGGGCGACGTGTGCGCCATGGCTCATTGGCTGGGGCGCGTAGCGGTCATTGAGCAGGGCCAGTTTGGCGGCTTTCAAGGTCACGGCGCTGGCATGGGCGGACTGCGGTTCCAGTGCCGCTGCGGCGGTCAGCAGGCCGAGGGCCCAGATCGCACCGCGGTGGGTGTTCACGCCGTTGGTGGTGGCGAGCATCGCCTGCTCACCTTCGCGGCCCAATCGGCCGAGGGCTTCGCGCAGGGGTAAGCCGACTTCACCGATGTCGAGCGCGGCATCAGCCATCTCCTTGAACATCGGCCACAGCGACAGCGCCGAGGCGTGCATCAGCCCCAGGTGCAAATCGCTATGGGCGCCGTTACCACGACGGTCAACCAGGGCAGGTTTGGGCGACAGGTCGGCTTCATCGATCAGCGCATCCACGGCCATATCCGCCAGGCGTTCGGCGAGGCTCAGTTCATGCAGTTTGAGGGCGCGCATTTACCAGCTCCTGAATTTGGCGGGCGGGTTGTACAAGCCACCGGACCACTCCACCAGGTCGGCGACGCTCTTGGCGGCCAACAGCTCACGGGTGGCGTCAGTGCGGCGAATCCCCAAGTCCTCGGGCAAGGCGATCAGCCCCTCGCGGCGCATGCGCGCGGTGTCCTTGGGGTTGTGGCGCATGCCGATGGCGGTCACCCCGGCGACGGCGGCGATCATCGCCTGGCGCTCTTCGAGGGAGCGCGCCTTGTACAGGTAGGCAATGCCTTCTTCGGTGAGCAAGTGAGTCACGTCGTCGCCATAGATCATGATCGGCGCCAGGGGCATGCCGCTTTTACGCGCCACTTCCACGGCGTCGAGCGTGTTGACGAAGGTGGGTTTGCCGCCTTCCTGGAAGGTTTCAACCATCTGCACCACGAGCTTTTTGCCGCGTTCCAGCAGGGCTTCGGGCGCATCATCGTGACGCATATCCAACCACGCCGGCGTGCCATGGCGGCGACCGCGCGGGTCGTGCCCCATGTTCGGCGCACCACCGAAACCGGCGAGGCGGCCACGGGTCACCGTTGAAGAGTGGCCATCGCCATCAACTTGCAGGGTGGCACCGATAAACAGGTCCACCGCGTATTGGCCAGCCAGTTGGCAGAACATACGGTTGGAACGCATCGAGCCGTCACGACCGGTGAAAAACACATCCGGGCGGGCGGCAATGTAGTTCTCCATGCCCAGCTCGGTGCCGAAACAATGCACGCTTTGCACCCAACCGCTTTCGATGGCCGGAATCAGCGTGGGGTGTGGGTTAAGGGTCCAGTTGCGGCAGATCTTGCCCTTCAGGCCGAGGGATTCGCCGTAGGTGGGCAAGATCAATTCAATGGCGGCGGTGTTGAAGCCAATGCCGTGGTTGAGCGACTGCACATTGTGTTTTTCGTAGATGCCACGGATCGCCATCATCGCCATCAGCACATGCACCGGCTTGATATGGCGCGGATCGCGGGTGAACAGCGGCTCGATGTAGAACGGCTTGTCGGCCACCACCACAAAGTCCACCCAACTGGCGGGGATGTCGACACGGGGCAAATCGGTGACGTCATCCACCAACTGGTTGACCTGCACGATCACGATGCCATCGCTGAACGCAGCGGGTTCGATCAGCGCGGGGGTGTCTTCGGTGCTGGCGCCAGTGTAGATATTGCCGGCGCGGTCGGCCATGAAACCCGCCGAGAGCACCACGTTGGGGATCAGGTCCACCACCAGCCGGGCATAGAGTTCGATGTAGGTGTGGATCGCGCCGATTTCCAGCAGGCCATCTTCGAGCAGTTGGCTGATGCGCAGGGATTGGGTGCCGGCGAAGGAAAAGTCCAGCTTGCGTGCGATGCCCTTTTCAAACAGGTCCAGGTGCTCGGAACGCCCGACGCTGGGCATGATCATGTGCAAATCGTGGAGCTTGGCCGGGTCGGCCTTGGCCAGCGAGCGCGAGAGGAAGTCGGCCTGCTTTTGGTTGTTGCCTTCCAGCACCACGCGGTCGCCGGGGAGGATCAGGGCTTCGAGGGCTTCGACGATTTTATCGCTGGGCAACACGGCCCCGTCTGCGTAGTGCTTGACCCGCTCGAGCCGCCGCTGCTTCTCGTCGCGCCGCCGCGTCCAGCGCGAGTCGGGGTTGATTATTGTTGTCATGGTCGCTCCACGGGTTTGCTGTCGTGGGCTGTACCTTAGGAGTGATTCAGGGGGGTATCAATCAAGCTCAGTGGCAGATCGTTACGGTTGGAGTAATGGAGCATCTGCAAACGCAGACCCGAGCCCAGTGAAGATCAAAAATGTGGGAGGGGCGGTACGACGATTCGACTTGCCCCCGATGAGGGTGGGTCAGCTAAGTGATGTACCAACTGTCAAATAAGCCATCGGGGGCAAGTCGAATCGTCGCACCGCCCCTCCCACATTTGCTCATTGGTGTCTGTTAGATAGCGGTCCCAAAAAGGGAATGATCAGTCCCTGTTTGGGACCTTTTCCAGCGAAGGGCTGACCTGCTCCAGCGCCCGATCCACCAACAACTGCCCAAACTCGGCCATTTGCTGGATCCCGAGCATGATGGCGCGCTGGGAAGTGTCCAGGTCGAAGGCCAGGTTGCAGGTGAGTGCGTTGAGGGAGGACAGGGTTTCGCTGGCGTTGACCAGCAGGGTTTCGGTGTTTTGGTGGGGGTTTACGGTGAAGAGAGGCGGATTAGGGGTAGGTTTGATCATGATGAAACTCCTAAACAGTCAGTAAGGAGCGCCACTGTTCGCTTGCACGCGAATGAGAGTGGCGACCGTGCGCAGGTGTGCAAGACCGGGCCTGTTTAGGACACCCAGCAGGTCCGAAGACCTCCTGCGCGCAGCCGCCATAAAGCAGCGAGCACAAAAAACGCCCGTTGGTTGGCAGGGCGTTTGTACGCCTAAACAGTTTCGTCGGACTTGCACGTCCGTGTCACCGTTTTTTGCGATGACGGGACGAAGACTGGCGCGCGGGCTGCACGCGACAAGTTCATGCACGGCCCAAAATCTTGCAGGAAAAATCCGAAGCCAGCAGGCCTACAGCCTCATGTCGATGCTCACAGCCCCCAAAGCGTCAAGCGGGTAGCTGCGATACTCATAAACCTCCCCACGAACAATGAGGTGGATGACTCCATCCACCTGGTTCACTTGGACATCAGGCTCCTTGGTTTTTAGAAATGGATGTGTAGACACCAATGTCGTGAGTATTTCGTGATCATTACCCAGATCCTTATGGACGTAGTACCTGTAGGAAAAGCCCACTGTCGCGCCGCCCTGGCTATTCCGCACCCCATAAATAGAGTTGCCGTTACTCAAGGAATGCTTGAGTACTACCTCATCCAACTCTGGTGTACCGGGACTCATCAACCAACCAACGCCCAAGTACCCGAGACACACCACCAGCAGCCCGTTGAGCAAGACCTGGACCGACCACTTAATACCCTTGAGCTCTGGCATATTCGATGCCCTCCTTGATCCAGTGCTGGTCGCTATGGTCATCGCCATAAGGCGCATCCCCCCACCAGTCTCCAAACTCCGTTCGAGATGTCCCCGCCGCCTTTTGCGCAGCACCGGCCGCTCTCAATAACACGCTTTCCGGAATCCCCAACACCGTACCGGTAACGCCATAGTTGAAGTTACCGAACGCCTCGTACTCACGACTTTTCTGTTTGTAATCCCAAGGGCCACGTCCTCTGACCTGTGAATAAAACCATGAATAGGTGAACGCCGAACCGGGCTTCAAATGCATCCTGCGGTTGTTGGCCTGGGCGATATTGTCTTGCAGCGAAACGCCTGGGGGCATGGGAGGGACGGCCATTTGCGAATCCTTGCTGATGGGGTTGAGCGTCAAAAGCTAGCACTCAACAATCAGCAAAAGTGCTGAGTCCGTACTTACAGAAATTTCAGACAACCATTCGATCCAAGCCTTACGTATACGGGGCTCAAGACAGGACTGTTTGTAGGATCTAGAAGTTACCGACAGGCAGAACAGAATGCTCCGACAGGCTTTTCAGGTTGTTGCTCGGAACTCGCCTCTTATAGCCTTTTTCGTCCAAATCCCACCACGGGCAAACATGATGAGTCCGAACACTAAGCCCAATATAGCCATGCACAACCCACCTCACCCGGGCGAAATTCTGCTTGAAGATGTAGTCCCGGCCCTCGGTATTACTATCACCGAAATGGCACGACGCCTCGGCTTCGCCCGCGAAACTTTCTCAAGGATCTTGCATGGCCACGCCCCCGTCAGCCCGGACCTTGCCGTCCGGTTGGAGAGAGCCGGCGTAAGTACTGCGCAGCTATGGCTATCGATGCAAAGCGCCTACGACTTGTGGCAGGCCGAGCATCGGGAGCAGCCAATGATTGAGCGGTTTGCGCGGATTGACTAAGGAAAAATCCGACCGGACGCTCAACGCGCCATGACGTTAACCACCACATGCAAAATGAACGCAGGCCCGTAACAAGGTTTCCCCTGCTCATCCTCGATTCTCCAGACTGAAGCCACCGTACAGGTCTCCTTGGGTGCTGCAAACTCCACACTGATATGCACCGGCTGGCCCGGCAGCGTATCGGCAATAGGGAGCTCGCTGTGCAGGCTACGCAAATGAATATCCATCACTACCTCCAACTGGCCTTGTGGATCTGCGCGGCGGGCAATCACATATTCCCCATCAACACGCACCAGTCGTCGCCCGCGCCAGGGTCGTGTGCCCAGGTTCTGAATCTCCCAGGTTTTCTGAAAAACTTCCCCTGGCAACACGACGGTTTGATCAGGCGTCGTGACATCGGCATTGAACACCGCAACGTCCTCCGGATCATCAATACCTGCAGCCCGATTGGTGTTAGCCATTGAGCACGCATTAGCGGGCGCGCCTGTCAGGTCAGCGAAGTAGCGAAACAGCAGCAAGGGAGAAACCTGCAATGCCTTCGCCAGCTTGATCAGCGTGCGTACCGACGGGTCCCTGGACGCTCCAGCCGCTAGACCGTACAGGTAGGTTCTGGAAATTCCTGCTTCCTTGGCCAGCGCAGTCAGGGGCTTGCCCAACTCGCGGCTGCGCCGTGCAACCAGTGACCTGAGGGTATCTCGCGTTCTTATATTCATACGAAGTTTGCGGTTCCCGTTTTTAGGTGAACGTCATTTCTTTGTCCGCCAAAAAAGACAACCTGTCCGCCGCCACGTGTCTTGAACCATGCACACTCGCCACCTGCTGGCGATGTTGTGAAGGACATGGATGGCACCCTTTTAGCCGGTCATATCCAGTGTCGTAGTTTCTCGCATGCTTGCGAACCTAGTGTTTGTTGCATTCCTTTACATCTACCTTTGGATATAGCCATGACCCACATCAAAGCGTGCTGTGAATCCATTTCTCGAACAGGCTTTGGCACCCTGCAAATATCAGAAGCGATGCTGCTGGATTACAAAAAAATCGTTGATGGATACTCCGCAATATCACCAGCCACCAAGGCCTCGTTTTCCTTCGCGAAAGACACCGATGGATTTTTCCCCTTTGGCGAAGAGTACTCGAGCATTGAGGCTCAGCCTGATCTGTGTGAGCGCTTTTGCTACTGGCCTGCGCATTCATCAAAACGAAAATCCTTTGAGTTCACGCGAAGTGAGTTTTTTGTTGCCGTTGATGCTTTTGAGAGACAGATCAGCGAGCGTGCACAGGAACTGATGAACGGGGTTTGCGCGGAGTTTGGGGCCACTTCGTTGACCTCTTTGCGTGCGGCGTCCTATCTGCAACTGTGTGTCTATGGAGCTAATTACGGGCCTGATAAGCGCCAGTTTGCTCAGGATCCTCACGAGGATGGTCATTTGTTGTCGTTTATCAAACCTACTCGTGATGGCCTCGTTCTGGTTCGAGGCAGCTCGCTGGAGCCGGTACGACTCTTGGAGAATGAGATTGCAATCTTGGCTGGATCGCTACTGACTGAGCTCTCAGACTACGCGATTCCCGCTGCATACCACGCCGTTCTGGCTCCTAGAAGACCAGTGCCACGCAGCTCTCTTATTTACTTCGTCAACCCTGATGCGGGGCAGGAGCTGACAGGTTTTTTCCGCCACCAGCCGATCGACTTGAAAGCCGCCGCCAATGCCCGCCATACCGGTTTCGGTAATCACCCCCTTCAATTGACCTGATACTCAGGCGGCCGAGCACTTCATGATTCCTGACCTCAACGCCCTTTATCTCGAAGGTCTGCTCTTGGGCATCGGACTGTTCGCCGCTCCTGGGCCAAAGGACACCCTGGTCATTCGCCAGGGTGTCAGTCGAGGTCGTGTCTGGGGGGTGGTGGCGGTATGTGTGCTCGCCGATATCATTCTCATCAGTCTTGGGGTCATGGGGTTGGGTTCATTGCTCGGCAGCCAGCCAGGTCTAGTGGCGCTCCTGCTGCTATCGGGAGCGGCCTATCTGCTGTGGTTCGGTTGGCAGCGGTTACTGGCTTGCGTGCGTAACCAGTCGATGCCAGATACTCAAAGCAACCTCACCTCACAACAGGGTTTGATACGCACGGCAGTGATACTTGGATTTGCCAACCCATATGCCTGGCTTGATACCGTAGTGCTGATTGGCTCTATTGGCGCGGCAAAGCCCGTCAGCCAACAAGCATCCTTTGCCAGCGGAGCGATGACCGCGTCGCTGGTGTGGTTTGTGGTTTTGGCGTTGGGATGTCAAATGTTGACGGGGCTGTTTCGTTCGGCGAAGGTCTGGCGTTTATTGGACGCGGGTGTGGCGATTTTGATGGTGTATCTGGCGGGAATGCTGATTGCTGATTTTCTGGTGCTGCATCCTCTCTAAACGGAGCAAACCCGGTCTAACCTTCGGTGTGAACTGAGGGGGTGTTTTGGTGCGGGCGGCAAGCGACAAATTCATGCACAGCCCAAAATCTTGCAGGAAGAATCAGAAGGCTGGTCACACCTTTCAAGCGAAAAGCGCTTGCTGTGGCGAGCGGGCTTGCCCCGCGTTGGGCGGCGAAGCAGCCCCAGCAAGATAAATGCGCCGCTTCAGGCAAACCGAGTTGCCAGGTTTTGGGGCTGCTGCGCAGCCCAACGCGGGGCAAGCCCGCTCGCCACAACAAACCCGCTCGCCACCGTTACAGTGTTCCTCCTTAACTGACTGGCATTAGGGCAAGCCCCCTCTTCACATGGCTCAGGCCAACCCAGACTCCACCAGCAGCGCCTCAAGCCCCATCAAGTCCGGCACCTTCGCCACATGTTCTCCTACCTGCACCGCTGCCAGTTCCAATGGGCACAGCGGCACGTCCACATAGCTCAATTCGCTATCGAGCTTGTACGACCGCGGAATCCCCTGGATCACCAGCGCAATAAACTTCAACGTCGGCCGCCCGCCCAGCGCATTCAACACCACAATCCGCGAGCGTTCGCCCGTCACGCTCGCCTCGCCGCACACCGCTTCAAAGCTGATCAACGGTATTTGCCGATCCCGCCAGGTCACTTGCCGCAGATACCACGGCGGTGCATCACTGGCCGGTTCGCCACGCTGGAAGTCGATCAGCTCGGCAATGGCGACGTTAGGCAGCACCAGGTGGCGGTCGGCCAGGGGCAACAGCAGGCCGGTGAGTTGGCTGGTGCGGTGGTCAAGCATGGGACTTGCTCCAATAGGCAATGCTTTCCAGCAGCACCGACTCCTGGTAAGGCTTGCCCAGGTAATCGTTGACGCCGATGGCCATGGCGCGGTCGCGGTGTTTTTGGCCGGTGCGGGAGGTGATCATGATGATCGGCAGGCGCATCAGCCGAGGGTCGTTGCGCACCTGGATAGCCACTTCGAAACCATCCATGCGCGGCATTTCGATGTCGAGCAGCATCAGGTCCGGGGTGTGTTCTTCGAGCACGGCAAGGGCGTCGATACCGTCCTTGGCGGTGAGGACGTTCATGCCGTTACGCTCCAGCAGGCGGCTGGTCACTTTGCGCACGGTGACCGAATCGTCCACCACCAGCACCAGCAGCGGCCGCTTTTTCAGCGGATCGTTGAGGATCAGGGGCGCATCGACTGCCTGGGCCGGCAAGGCCGGTTGCCGGGCGCGAATATGCGCCAGCAAGTCAATGATCAGCACCACGCGGCCATCAGCGAGAATGGTCGCCCCGGAGACGCCCTTCACCCCCGCGAATTGCGGCCCCAGGCCCTTGACCACGATCTCCCGGGTCCCGGCCATGGCATCCACATGCACCGCCACGTGCCGCTCATTGCATTGCACCAACAGCACCGGCACCGGCTGGTACTGGCCCAGCAGTTTCGGGCGGCTGACGGTGTGCAGCAGATCACCGAGGTAGAACAGTTCATACCGCTGGCCGGCGTACTCATAACGCGGCGGGTCTTGCTGGTAGTGCCCGGCCAACTCGTGGGGCAGCACGCGCACCAGGCCTTCGATGGTGTTGAGCGGGATCGCGTATTGGTCATCCGCGCACTGCACCATCAGCGCCCGGTTGACCGACACGGTGAACGGCAGGCGAATACGAAAATGCACGCCCGCGCCCGGTGTCGAGTCGATGAACATCGAACCGCCGAGCTGGCGCACTTCTTCATGCACCACATCCATGCCTACGCCGCGCCCGGAAATCTGCGTGATCTTTTCTGCCGTGGAGAAGCCCGGTTGCAGGATGAACTGCAACACGTCGCGGTCACTCATTTCTTGGTTGGGGTCGAGCAAACCGCGCTTGATCGCCTTGCGCCGCACCGCTTCCAGGGGCACGCCGGCGCCGTCGTCGCGCATGTCGAAGACGATATCGCCGCCTTCGTGGGTCAGGTCCAGGGTGATGCGCCCCTTCTCCGGTTTACCCGCCAACAACCGCGCATCGCGGGATTCCAGGCCATGGTCGACGGCGTTGCGCAGCATATGTTCCAACGGTGCCACCATGCGTTCCAGCACATTGCGGTCCATCTCGCCCTCGGCATTGCCGACCACAAACTCCACGTCCTTGCCCAACTCGCCGGCCACCTGGCGCACGATGCGCTTGAGGCGCGGCAGCATGCGTTCGAACGGCACCATGCGCGTACGCATCAAGCCTTCCTGCAACTCGGTGTTGATGCGGGCCTGTTGCTGCAACAGCTGTTGCGCATCCTGGTTACGGCGCTCGAGGGTTTCCTTGAGATCCACCAGGTCCGAAGCCGATTCGAACAGCGCACGGGAGAGCTGCTGCAACTGCGAATGGCGGTCCATTTCCAGCGGGTCGAATTCTTCATAGCCCAGGCGCTCGGCCTCGGCCTGCTGGCGACTGAGGATGCGCCCCTGGGTTTCAGTGTCGAGCCGGCGCAGTTGGTCACGCATGCGCTCGATGGTGGTTTCCATTTCGTTGAGGGCGATCTGTGCGTCGCTGACCTGCTGCTCGATGCGGCCACGGAAGATCGACGTTTCGCCGGCCAGGTTGACCAGGTCATCCAGCAAGTCAGCGGAAACCTTCACCATGTCGGCGGCCGGGTCAACCGCCGCTTCGGCCTTGCTCGCCGGCAAGGCCACCGGGGCTACCGGCTCTACGCCGGGGTGTACCAGGCTTTTGATGCGCTCGATCAGCTTGTCCACCGGGCCGACCGGCACGCCATCGGCCACTGCATCGATCATCTGCGCCAGGCGGTCATGGCAGCCTTGCAACAGCGCGAAGAGTTCAGGGGACGGGCCGAGCAAGCCGGCGGACAGGCCTTCGTAGAGAAACTCCAGCTCATGGGCCAGGTCGCCAATCGGGCCGATCTCGACCATGCGCGCGCCGCCCTTGAGGGTGTGCAGGTCGCGCAGCAGGGTTTCCACTTCCTGGCGATTGTTCGGCTCAGCCTGCCAGCGCAGCAATGCGCTGCCTGAACTGTCGAGAATGTCGGCGGCCTCTTCGAGGAAGATATCCAGCAGTTCAGGATCCGCAGCCGCGCCTTGCGGTGCCGCGGTCGGCGCGGCAGGCGTGCTGCTCTGGCGAAACTCGCGCAGACGCGCGATCAGCTCGCCGGAGTCGCTCAGGGGTTGGTGGTGTTGCAGTTCTTCAAGTTGCAACGCCAGCCGTTCGTGACTGGCCATCAGCACCTGGGACAGCTCGGTGGAGTAGCTGTAGCGGCGGTCCGCCAAGCCTTCGTAAAGACACTCCAGCTCATGGGCCAGGTCGCCCACCGGGCCGATTTCGGCCATGCGCGCCCCACCCTTGAGGGTGTGCAAATCTCGATGTAACGACGACAACGGTGCCACGCCATCAGGCTCCAGCAACCAGCGCTTGAGGGACTGCCCGGCGCTGTCGAGGATATCCACGGCCTCTTCGAGGAAGATCTCGACAATCTCATCGTCCGGTACCGCTTCCTGGTGCAGCCGCGCCGTGGCGGCCCCCAGTTCGGCGATGTTCAGGACACGGCTGCCGTCACTTTTGATCAGGCCGGTGGCAGAGGGGTCGAGGGCATCATCGAGCAGCTCGCGCAGGGCCTGTAACCGTGCCGGCACCGGGCTGATCTCCTGGCCGGCGGCCAGTTGGTCGAGCATGTTGATCAGCGCTTCATGGGCCTGTTCGGCTTCCTGGAAAAACCGCTCGCTGACCGCCAGGCTGCTCTCTTCCACAGCGCCATACAGGTCGAGCAAGGCTTCGCAGAGTTCGTCGATGGGGTGCAGGTCGGCGACGTGCGCGCCCTCCCCCAGGGTGGTCAATTCATCCAGTAATGCGGTGAGTTCCTGGCGCTCGCCGGGGTGTTGTTGCCAGCGGCGCAGCAGGCTTTCGGCGTCGAGCAGGATATCCATGCCCTGGGCCAGGAAGTCAGCGATCAGTTGTGGATCGCGCTTGATGCGCAGGCCGGTGCTGGGGGCGTCGAGCAGGGCTTCGAGCTGACGATCAAGCAGGCTCTGTGTGCGGCTGATCAGGTCCGCCGCGCCTTTGATCGGCACCAAGGGGTCGCTGTCCAGTTGCCGCAGCCCGCGTTGGAACAGGTCCTCGGCTTCCAGCAGCAACTCCACTTCATCCAGGTCCAACGGCAGGCGGTGAGCCTTGTACTCGCGGGTCAGGTGATCGAGTGGGCGCGCCAGTTCGGCGATCGGCAGCACGCCGGCCATGTAGGCGCTGCCCTTGAGCGTGTGCAGGGCGCGTTGCAGTTCATCGCTGACTTGCAGCGGCACATGCTCGGCGGCTTGTTGCAGGAAGTGATTGAGGCTGTCGAGGTGGGTCTGGGCCTCGTTGCGGAAAATCTCCAGCAACATCGGGTCATGGGCTTCGACGGCCGAGGCTTCAACCCCGCTGGCCAAGGCGTGGGCACGCGCGGCCAGGGTGTCAACCTCCTTGCGCTGGCGCTGGGCACCGGCGGCGAAGTCGGCGATCAGTTCCGGCAGCAGGGCGACCGCTTCATCCAGTACCTGTTGCACCTCGGGGCCGGGAGCCACGCTGCGCTCAAGCACGCGGTTAAGCAGGTTTTCCACGGCCCAGGCCAGCTCCGCCAGCACCAGGGCGCGGACCATACGGCCGCTGCCCTTCAAGGTGTGGAAGGCACGGCGCATTTCGCCGAGGGCAGTTCTATCGGCACCGCTCGGCAGGTTGCGATGCAGCAGCTCAAGGACTTCTTCGGTTTCTTCGAGGAAGACGTCGCGCAGCTCCTCGTCAATCGGCTCTTCACCGGCCGGTGGCGGCAGCAGGCTACCGGGGCGTTGCTGGGCCGGCGGGTTCAGCCGCGAGGTGGGGCTGGCCAGGGCGTCGAATTGCGATTGGCTCGGTGAGGTCTCGGCCGACAATGCGCCCTCCGGCGCCACCAATGCCTGGCGCCAGGGTTTTTCCGCAGGCAGGTAACCCAGCGCCTCCAGGCTACGGGTGGCCAGCTCCAGCACGCGTTCGCCGGCGGCATCGGGGTCTTGGAGCATGCGTTCCAGGTAGTACTCCAGGCCGCTGATCACGTCGGCAAACTGCCCCAGCTGCGCCTCGGAGGGCACGGCGTCGTTGATCATCAGTTGTTCATCGACGTAAACGCTGCAACCACGCATCAGGCTCGCCGCCCGTGGCAATGGGATCATCGCCAGGGCGCCGCGCACCTGGCTCAACAGTTCCGGCAAGGACTCCAGGCGCTGGCGCTGCCAATCGGCTTCGATGCAATCGATCACCAGCTCCTTGGCTTGTTGCAGGCACTGGCAGCACTCGCGGATCACCAGTTGGTGAATCTGGGTCAGGTCAGTGGTGGGCAGGCGGCTTTCTTCGCGGCTGTCCGGCTCGACGGTGCCGGCCATCCCCGCCAGCGTGGCTTCGACGTAGAGCAAGGCGCCGGCGACGTCCATCAGCACCGCATCGTTAGGTTCGCGCTGGCCCTGGGCCAGGCTCAGCACGACGGCAAGCTGGTCGATGATGACTTTACGCGGCTGACCAAACCCAAGCACCGCCAGGGTATCGGCGATCTGCCGCAGCGGCGCCAGCAGCGCCTCAAGGTCACGGGTGTGCTGACGGTCGCTGCGCACGAACAGGTCGAGACGCTCCTTGACCCGCACCAACTCCTCACACAAGGCACCGAGCACCGAGCCCATGGCATTGCGATCCGGCCCCGCCATGCGTGCGCGCTCGGCATCGACCAGGGCGCTGTCGGGCAAGGCTTCATCCAGGCCGTAGCGTTCTTTCAGGCTTTGCATACGCGGTGTCGGCCGGGTGACTTTGGCGACGTAGAACAACAGGCTCTTGAGCAGTTCGTCCGGCGCCGCCTGGTTGATACCGCCAATGCCCTGGGCCAGCAGGCGCTTGAGTTGTTTGTCGCTGGCCTTGAGCAGGCTGCGCAGCGCCGGGCTGTTGGCGATCACGCCGGTGAGCATGCCCTCGACCAGCGCCGAGGTGACTTGCCACAGCGGCAACAGCGGCGCGCCCTGGCACAATGCTTCGAGCCGCGCGAACACCCGCGCCATGTCTTCCAGGTTGCTCGGGCCATGGTCTTCGCGCAGCAGGCCGGCCAGGGCTTGTTGCAGCAGGTGGTGCCACTGGCGCAGTTGTTCGGTCAGGTCCGGCGGCGCACGTTGGGCCAGTACTTCATCGGGCAAGGGCGCAATCGACAGCAGTTGCGGGCTGAACAGGCTGGTCTCCGACAACAGGCTTTCGCCGCGCGCACTGCGCAGGTCGTTGAGCAGCGGCAACACCACCAGGGGCAGGTCGCGGCGCGCGCTGTGGATACGGTCAAGGTACAGCGGCAATTGGCCCAGGGCCTGTTGCAGCAGGCGGATACTTTCTTCCCACTGGCTGACATGCCCGGTCTGGAGCGCCAGGGCCAGTTGTTCGATTTCTTCGGCGAGCAGGGCCGCGCCGTAGAACTCGACCATCTGCAGGGCACCGTGCACCTGGTGGATACCGGCCAGGCACTGGCTGATCACATCGCCGTCATGGGTTTCGACAAACGCGTCCAGCGCCAAACGGGCCTGTTTCAGGGTTTCGGCAATGTCGCCCTTGACCCATTCGAGGGCCACGTAGTCGTGCCGATCAACCATAACTGCTCCGCTTAGAATTCATGGGTTGCTGGTAGTGCGAGATCTCCAGACAGATGGAGATCAAATGTGGGAGGAGCGGTGCGACGATTCGACTTGCCTCCGATGGCGGTGTATCAGTCAGCAAGTGTGTTAACTGACCCACCGCTATCGGGGGCAAGTCGAATCGTCGCACCGCCCCTCCCACACTTGGATCGCATTTCAATCATCTGCCTGCTTGGCCACAGGCAAGGTGAAACCCGACACCGACCTGCGCAACTGGCTGGCCATCTTCGCCAAATTGCCGATGCTTTCGGCGGTGGCGGTGGACCCCGAGGACGTCTGAGTAGTGATCTGCTGGATCACGTTCATGGTCAGGGAGATCTGCCCCGCCGACGACGTCTGTTGCTGCGCCGCATTGGAGATGCTCTGGATCAGCGCCGCCAGGGTTTTCGACACGCCTTCGATCTCTTCCAGCGCGACGCCAGCGTCCTGGGCCAGCCGCGCGCCACGCACCACTTCGGTGGTGGTCTGCTCCATGGAGATCACGGCTTCGTTGGTGTCGGTCTGGATCGCTCGCACCAGGGTTTCGATTTGCCGGGTGGCCGCCGACGAGCGCTCGGCCAGGCGCTGCACTTCGTCGGCCACCACCGCAAAGCCGCGCCCGGCATCCCCGGCCATGCTCGCCTGGATCGCCGCGTTGAGGGCAAGGATGTTGGTCTGGTCGGCGATGTCGTCGATC
Organism: Pseudomonas fluorescens; assembly: GCF_001708445.1. Lineage (NCBI taxonomy): Bacteria > Pseudomonadati > Pseudomonadota > Gammaproteobacteria > Pseudomonadales > Pseudomonadaceae > Pseudomonas > Pseudomonas fluorescens. The sequence goes on along the minus strand of NZ_CP015637.1, from coordinate 6,146,024 downwards.
AGGCTGACGATGTCGCCAATCTCCTGGGACGACTCGCCCAGGCGCTTGATGCGCTTGGCGGTGTCCTGGATCTGCTCGCGAATGTTGTCCATGCCGTGGATGGTGTTGTGCACCACCTCGTTGCCCTTGTTGGCGATTTCCACCGAACGTTCCGCCACCGCCGAGGACTCAGCGGCGTTGGCCGACACCTGGTCGATGGACTGGGCCATCTGTTCGATTGCGGTGGAGGCTTCGGCGATCTGCTGGGCTTGATGCTCAGAGGCTTGCGCCAGATGCATGGCCGTGGCCTGGGTCTCCTGCACCGCACCGGCAACCTGCCCGGCGGTGAGGTTGATGGTGGCGACCAGGTCACGCAGTTGGTCCACGGAGTAATTGATGGAATCGGCGATGGTGCCGGTGAAATCTTCGGTCACCGAGGCGGTGACGGTGAGGTCGCCATCAGCGAGGTCTTCGATTTCATCCAGCAGGCGCATGATCGCGTTCTGGTTGCGCTCGTTCTTCTCGGCGGTTTCATGCAGTTGGCGGTTGGTCTCGCGCACCATCACCAGGCCGATCAGGATGATCGACGCCAGCGCCAGCAGGCCCAGCACATAACCACCAATGGTGTCGAAGCTGCGTCCGCTGGCCAGGTTTTCAAAGCCGGTGGCCAGGTGCGAGGCTTCATCGAGCAGGGTTTGCGAGAGGTTGAAGATATTGCTCGCCGAGGCGCGCACTTGGAACAACTGCGGCGAGGTCTCGAGGATTTCATCCACGGAGCCGGAAACAAACTCGAACAGCTCGGCAATTTCTGCCAGCCGCGCACGGGCATCACGGTCTTCAACCTGGGTGATACGCAGGCCAGGGTTGCCATTGAGCATGCCATTAAGGACTTGGCCGAAGCGGTTGGCATCGCGGCCAAAGGCATCGGCGGCCTGCACGGCGGTTTCATCGCCGGCGAGCACGGTGTTGACCGCACCGAGGATGCGTTCGGCCAGTAGCGACTGGCGCTGGGCCACGGCCACCTGGCTGGCGGGGGCGCCGCGTTGCAGGAGGATGTCGACGACCTTTTCCGATTCCATCTGTAATTGCGGCACGGTTTCGGCCAGGGTCGCGGCCACTTGGTGCAGGGACAGCACCGTTTGTTCGCTGGCCAGGATGACGTCGGTGTTTTTCAACAACGCTTCCCAGTCGGTCTGCACTGCGCGCATTTCGGTGCGCACCGCGCTGGGCGCCGCCGGCAGGCCGGTTTCCGGGTCGCCTTTCTTCAGGTACCCCCAGCGCTGGGCAAAATCATTGCGGGCCTCCCCCAGCAGCTTGAACGCGGCGGCCTTGCCGGCGGCGGCTTCCGTGGCGTTCTTGGCGATACGCTGGGACAGCACGCGCAACTCACCGGCGTGGCCGATGTACTGCTTATCGTAGGTGGATTGGGTATTGAGGTAGGCGAAGTTGGCGAACAACAACATGATGAACACGATCAGCGCGATAAACAGCACGATGATCTGGGAGCGGCTACGCGAGCCGGCCTGGGGTTTAGGCGTGGTGACAGTGGTCATGCGGCAACATCCATGAAACCTGGGGCCTGGGCCAGGGCGAAGGGGCTGAAGACCTGCCACAGCGGGTCGCCATCAAACTGGCCTTGGATAAACGGCGCGCCTGGGGCGGCGTGTGCCTGCAACGCGTCTTGTGCGAAATGCTGCATACCCACCACCTCATCCACCAGCAGCCCGACAAATATGTCCTGGTACTCCACCACCAACACCCGCCGCTGCTTGCGCGCCTTGGACAACGCATGGCCGAGGAAGCCGCCGAGGTCCATCACCGGTAACAGGCGCCCACGCAGGTTAGCCACGCCCTTGATCCAGGTCTTGACCCCGGGCATTAAAGTGCAGCGAGGCTCATGCAGCACTTCGGCCACTTCGCCCATGGGCGCCACATACCAATGCTCGCCCAGGCGAAAACCGATGCCGCTCCAGCTGTGCAGGCGGGCTTCCTGGGATGGCAGGTCAGCGGCCAACAGGCGGCAGCGGCGATCGATGTCCAGCAGCAACTCGAAGGCGGTTTGCGACTCGGTCATGATGGCGTGCCGTCAGCCGGCCAACACCTTGTTCAGTGTGGCGATCAGGGTTTCTTCATCCACCGGCTTGGTCAGGTAGTCCTTGGCGCCTTGGCGCGCGCCCCAGATCTTGTCGGTCTCCTGGTCCTTGGTGGTGATGATGATGATCGGAATACCGTTGGTTTCCGGCTCCTTGGACAGCTGGCGGGTCGCCTGGAAACCATTGAGGCCCGGCATCACGATGTCCATCAGGACCGCGTCGGGCTTTTCCTGGCGAGCCAGGGCCACACCGTCTGCGCCGTTTTCGGCCTTGAGGACCTGGTGGCCGTGCTTTTCCAGCATACCGGTCAGTTTGTACATTTCAGTCGGCGAATCGTCGACGATCAGAACGCGTGCCATGGTTTTCCCCACTACATTGGTCGGCGCCAGCCCTTGTGAGGTGACGTCAGTGTGCTTGTTCTACCGCGGCGAACCCAGGCACGTAGGCCTTGATCGCGCCCAGCAGTTCTTCCTTGCTGAAAGGCTTGGTCAAAAACTGATCAACTCCGACGATGCGCCCCTTGGCCTTGTCGAACAGGCCGTCCTTGGAGGAGAGCATGATCACCGGGATCGACTTGAACGCCGGGTTGTTCTTCACCAGGGCGCAGGTCTGATAGCCATCCAGGCGCGGCATCATGATGTCGACAAAGATAATGTGCGGGTGATGATCCACAATCCGAGCCAGGGCATCGAAACCGTCGATGGCCGTGATGACATCGCATCCCACATTCTTCAACAAGGTTTCGGCGGTGCGGCGGATCGTTTTCGAATCGTCGATCACCATCACTCTCAAGGCGTTGGAATGCTGTTCCATATCTGCTCTACCATCGCCACAGCGAATCGGTTTTCGGTGTGTACTGCCTGATGTTGCACAGGATGAGCGCCGCAAGCCTTGGAATTCAAGGGCTGCTGCGCCGTGGCAGTCTTTTTAGCACAGTCTCCGGGCGCAATCTATCGAGCAGCCTGCCAGGTGGTTTTTCCTTGACCCACAACAGCCGCAGCGCCACTCTGACGCCACTTTTATATGCCCTAATTTGCTAGAGGAAATCCCCCATGAGCGTTCGCGTCGGCATTGTCATGGACCCTATCGCCAGCATTTCCTATAAAAAGGACAGTTCGCTGGCCATGCTCCTGGCTGCCCAGGCCCGCGGCTGGAGCCTGTTCTATATGGAGCAGGGCGATCTGTATCAGGGCGACGGCGAGGCCCGCGCGCGCATGCGTCCGCTGCAAGTGTTCGCCAACCCTGATAGGTGGTTCGAGCTGCATGACGAAATCGATAGCCCCCTGAGCGACCTGGACGTGATCCTGATGCGCAAGGACCCGCCCTTCAATATGGAATTCGTCTATTCCACCTACCTGCTGGAGCAGGCCGAGCGCGCCGGCGTACTGATCGTCAACAAGCCGCAGAGCCTGCGCGACTGCAACGAAAAGCTGTTCGCCACGCTGTTCCCGCAGTGCACCCCGCCCACCGTCGTCAGCCGCCGCGCCGATGTGCTGCGTGAATTTGCCGACAAGCACGGTGATGTGATCTTCAAGCCGCTGGATGGCATGGGCGGCACGTCGATCTTCCGCCACAGCGCCGGCCACCCGAACCTGTCGGTGATTCTGGAAACCCTGACCGACCTGGGCACCCAGCAGATCATGGGCCAGGCCTACCTGCCCGCGATCAAGGATGGCGACAAGCGCATCCTGATGATCGACGGCGAGCCGGTCGATTACTGCCTGGCGCGTATCCCGGCGGCCGGCGAGACTCGCGGCAACCTGGCGGCCGGTGGTCGCGGTGAAGCGCGACCATTGTCAGACAAGGATCGCTGGATCGCTTCCCAGGTCGGCCCGACCCTGCGGGAAAAGGGCCTGCTGTTTGTAGGCCTAGACGTAATTGGTGAAAACCTCACCGAAATCAACGTCACCAGCCCAACCTGTATCCGCGAGATTGATAACGCATTTGGCACGAACATCGGCGAAATGTTGATGGCAGCGATTGAACGCAAGCTACAAGCCAAGTGACATAGAACAGCCGGACACCAACCAACATTGCGTTATCATGCGCCACCTGTGAAACGCGCGATGTTGGTTTTCTTGTCATGACACTCCCGTCCGAACTGCCCCCCGAACTCTCCCAACGCGGCGTGCGCCCGGCTGATCGGCTCGGATTTACCCTGTTTCTCGCGGCGTTGATCCACCTGGCCCTGATCCTGGGCGTGGGTTTCACCATGGTCGAGCCCAAGCAGATCAGTAAAACCCTGGAAATCACCCTCGCCACGTTCAAGAGCGAAAAGAAGCCCGAGAAGGCAGACTTTCTCGCCCAGGACAACCAGCAAGGCAGCGGCACCCTCGACAAGAAAGCCGTGCCGAAGACCACCGAGTTGGCGCCGTTCCAGGACAACCAGGTCAACAAAGTCACGCCGCCCCCGGCCCCCAAGCCCGAGGTCAAGCAGGCCGCGCCCAAGGCTGCCGTGACCACCGTCGCGCCAAAACCGCAGAAGGCTCCGACCCAACGCGAGAAAACCAAGACCGAGCCGCAGCCCGAACCGGTGAAACCGGCGCCCACCTTTGACAGCTCGCAACTCTCCGACCAGATTTCCAGCCTCGAAGCCGAACTGGCCAACGAACAACAGCTGTACGCCAAGCGCCCGCGCATCTACCGCCTGAACGCGGCCTCCACCATGCGCGACAAAGGTGCCTGGTATAAGGACGAATGGCGCAAGAAGGTCGAGCGCATCGGTAACCTCAATTACCCGGATGAAGCCCGGCGCCAGCAGATTTATGGCAATTTGCGCTTATTGGTGTCGATCAACCGCGACGGAACGTTATATGAGGTCCAGGTGCTGGAGTCGTCCGGCCAGCCGCTGCTGGACCAGGCCGCCCAGCGCATCGTGCGCCTGGCTGCGCCCTTTGCCCCGTTTACCGGGGACCTGAACGACGTCGACCGCCTGGAAATTATCCGCACTTGGAAGTTTGCCAAGGGCGATCGACTCTCCAGCAACTGATAACACCCACCCTGCGGCGGGCTTGCCACAACAGGCAACTCCAGCTTGTCAGTTCGCCGCTCCAACGCCACACTAGCGGACATGAAAAATGTCGACCCGACCTACCTCAAGCACCAATTCCTGATCGCCATGCCCCATATGGCCGACCCGAACTTTGCGCAGACCTTGACCTACATCGTCGAGCACACGGCCAATGGTGCCATGGGGCTGGTGGTGAATCGCCCGCAAGAGCTCAACCTGGCCGATATCCTTGAGCAACTGCGCCCGGAGGTCGACCCACCGGCCCGCTGCCAAGGCGTGCCGATCTATACCGGCGGGCCGGTGCAGACCGATCGCGGCTTTGTATTGCACCCGAGCGGGCCGAAGTTCCAGGCCACGGTAGACCTCGAGGGGCTGTCGCTGTCGACGTCCCAGGACGTGCTGTTTGCCATTGCCGATGGCGTCGGCCCCGAGCAGAGCCTGATCACCCTCGGCTACGCCGGCTGGGAAGCCGGGCAACTGGAAGCCGAACTGGCCAGTAACGCCTGGCTGACCTGCCCGTACGACGCCGACATCCTGTTCAACACCGCCAGTGAGCTGCGCCTGGAAGCTGCCGCCGCCAAGCTGCGGGTCAACCTCAGCCTGCTCACCAGCCAGGCGGGGCACGCCTGATGGCCTTGCGTCTGATCCTCGGTTTTGACTACGGCACCAAACAGATCGGCGTTGCGGTCGGCCAGGTGATCACCGGCCAGGCCCGCGAGCTGTGCACCTTGAAAGCCCAGAATGGGGTGCCGGACTGGAACCAGGTCGAAGCCCTGATCAAGGAATGGAAACCCGACGCCGTCGTGGTTGGCCTGCCTTTGAACATGGACGGCACCCCCAGCGACATGTGCCTGCGCGCCGAGAAGTTCGCCCGCCGTCTTAACGGCCGCTACAACCTGCCTTTCTATACCCACGATGAACGCCTGACCACTTTCGAAGCCAAGGGTGAGCGACGTGACCGTGGCGGGCAAAAAGGCAGCTACCGCGACAACCCCGTGGACGCCATCGCCGCCGCCTTGCTGTTGCAGGGCTGGCTGGATGAAAACACCGCTTTATTTGAATCCTGACTGACGCGGCTTGCCGCGTCTTTTTACGTTTGAGCCCGGACCGTGCAGGCACCCCCGCCACGCAGGGCCTTGAAGGAGCCACCATGAGCCTGCCCAATCCCGCCGACCTGATCAGCCAGATGGCGATACGCCTCAAGGCCCATCTGGAACACCGTGCCATCAGCGAACCGCGCTTTATCGGCATTCGCACCGGCGGCGTATGGGTCGCCCAGGCACTGTTGAAGGAACTGGGCAGCGACTCGCCACTGGGCACCCTGGACGTGTCCTTCTACCGCGACGACTTCAGCCAGAATGGCCTGCACCCGCAGGTGCGTCCCTCGGCGCTGCCGTTCGAGATCGAAGGCCAGCATCTGGTGCTGATCGATGACGTGCTGATGAGCGGCCGTACCATTCGCGCCGCCCTGAACGAACTGTTCGACTATGGCCGCCCGGCCAGTGTGACCCTGGTCTGCCTGCTCGACCTGGACGCCGGCGAATTGCCGATCAGCCCCGATGTGGTCGGCGCCACCCTGTCGCTTTCAGCCCACCAGCGGGTAAAATTGTCCGGTCCCACGCCGCTCGAACTCGAACTGCAAGACCTTGCCCTTTAAACCGCCTTGTAAAGAGTCCCCGCGATGACGCCTCTCGATGCCAAGCGCCCGCTGCAGCTCAATGCTCAGGGCCAGTTGCAACATTTCTTGTCCCTCGACGGTTTGCCCCGCGAACTGCTCACTGAAATCCTCGACACCGCCGACTCGTTCCTCGAGGTCGGTGGCCGCGCGGTGAAGAAGGTCCCGCTGCTACGCGGCAAGACCATCTGCAATGTGTTCTTCGAGAACTCCACCCGCACCCGCACCACCTTTGAACTGGCGGCCCAGCGACTGTCGGCCGACGTGATCACGTTGAACGTGTCCACCTCGTCGGCGAGCAAGGGCGAGACCCTGCTCGACACCCTGCGCAACCTGGAAGCCATGGCCGCCGATATGTTCGTCGTGCGCCACGGCGACTCCGGTGCCGCGCACTTCATCGCCGAACACGTGTGCCCGCAGGTAGCGATCATCAACGGCGGTGACGGCCGTCACGCCCACCCGACCCAGGGCATGCTCGACATGCTCACCATCCGTCGGCACAAAGGCAGCTTTGAAAACCTCTCGGTAGCCATCGTCGGCGACATCCTGCACTCGCGGGTGGCGCGCTCGAACATGCTGGCCCTGAAGACCCTGGGTTGCCCGGATATCCGCGTGATCGCGCCGAAAACCCTGCTGCCCGTGGGTATCGAGCAATATGGCGTGAAGGTCTACACCGACATGACCACCGGCCTCAAGGATGTGGACGTGGTGATCATGCTGCGCCTGCAACGCGAGCGCATGGCCGGTGGCCTGCTGCCCAGCGAAGGCGAGTTCTACCGCCTGTTCGGCTTGACCACCGCACGCCTGGCCGGCGCCAAGCCCGATGCGATCGTGATGCACCCGGGGCCGATCAACCGAGGGGTGGAGATTGAGTCGGCGGTGGCCGACGGTAACCAGTCGGTGATTCTCAACCAGGTCACCTATGGCATCGCCGTGCGCATGGCGGTGTTGTCCATGGCCATGAGCGGGCAAACCGCGCAACGTCAATTCGAGCAGGAGAAGGCCCAGTGAAGCTCAGCATTCTCGGCGCCCGAGTCATCGATCCAGCCAGTGGCCTGGATCAAGTTACCGATCTTCATCTGGAAGCCGGCAAGATCATCGCCATCGGTGCGGCGCCCAGCGGGTTCACCGCGGTCGAGACCATCGATGCCAAAGGCTTGGTGGCCGCGCCTGGCCTGGTTGACCTGAACGTCGCCCTGCGCGAGCCGGGTTACAGCCGCAAGGGCAACATTACCAGCGAAACCCGCGCCGCCGCTGCCGGTGGCGTGACCAGCCTGTGTTGCCCGCCGCACACCAAGCCGGTACTGGACACCTCGGCCGTGACCGAACTGATCCTCGACCGCGCCCGTGAGGCCGGTAATTGCAAAGTGTTTCCCATCGGCGCCCTGAGCAAGGGCCTGGAAGGTGAACAACTCGCCGAGCTGATCGCCCTGCGTGACGCCGGTTGCGTGGCCTTCGGCAACGGGCTGGAGAGTTTTCGCAGCACTCGAACCTTGTGCCGCGCCCTGGAATACGCAGCGACCTTCGACCTGACCGTTATTTTCCACTCCCAGGACCGCGACCTGGCCGAAGGTGGACTGGCCCATGAGGGCGCCGTCGCCAGCTTCCTCGGCCTGCCGGGCATTCCGGAAACCGCTGAAACCGTCGCCCTGGCCCGCGACCTGTTGCTGGTGGAGCAAAGCGGTGTACGCGCGCACTTCAGCCAGCTGACCAGTGCTCGCGGCGTCGCCCTGATCGCCCAGGCCCAGGCCCGTGGCCTGCCAGTGACGGCGGATGTGGCGCTGTACCAGTTGATCCTGACGGACGAGGCGCTGATCGACTTCTCCAGCCTGTATCACGTGCAACCGCCGCTGCGTACCCGTGCCGACCGTGACGGTTTACGTGCCGCAGTGAAGTCTGGCGTGGTCTCGGCCATTTCCAGCCATCACCAACCCCACGAGCGCGATGCCAAGCTGGCGCCGTTTGGCGCAACAGAGCCGGGTATCAGCAGCGTAGAGTTGTTGCTGCCACTGGCGATGACCTTGGTGGAGGATGGCTTGCTGGACCTGCCGACACTGCTGGCACGCCTGAGCGCAGGTCCGGCCGAGGCCTTGCGCCTGCCGGCGGGTAAGTTGGCGGTAGGTGCTGCGGCAGACCTGGTGCTGTTTGATCCAGCCAGCTCGACGATTGCCGGCGAGCACTGGTTGTCCAAGGGTGAAAACTGCCCGTTCATCGGCCATAGCCTGCCGGCGACGGTGCGCTACACCCTGGCGGATGGGCGGATCAGCTACCAGGCCTGAAGCGGGCACGGTCAATGTGGGAGGCAAGCCCCCTCCCACATTGAGTTCGCTATAAGGTCTGAGAAATCAGCGCCCGCCTCTCAGCTCGGCATTGCGGATCGAAATCTGCGTATTCAACGTCCAGAAGTCATACAGCACCCCCACCAGGAACAAACCTCCGGTCAGCAGGTAGATCAGGCCGGTGATCCATTTGCCCTGGTACATCCGGTGCACACCGAATACCCCGAGAAACGTCAACAGAATCCACGCCACGTTGTATTCGATCGGCCCGGCGGTAAAACGCAGGTCGGCCTCACGGTCCATGGCCGGGATGAGGAACAGGTCGATCAGCCAGCCAATACCGAGCAAGCCGAAGGTGAAAAACCAGATCGTGCCGGTCACCGGCTTGCCGTAATAGAAGCGGTGCGAGCCGGTAAACCCGAAAATCCAGAGCAGGTAACCGATCACCTTGCTGTGGGTGTCTTGCTGCGAACCAAGCTGTTGATAGGTGTTCATGGAGTACCTCTTTTGCCTTGATAGATAAATTTTTTCACTTTATTTGTGACTTTTTTACGGGCGCCCGACGTACGGCCAATGGTATCTTCCATCCCCTGAAAGCCTTATGCCACCTGACTTGTGTAGGACAATTGCGGCGATTCGTCGCGTTTTTCCTGGATTTGACCCCAAGGTTCAGTCGACAAACGGCCTGAGAACGACACAAAAAGCTGTTATAAAGTTGCGCGCAAACCCATAAGAGCCACGCCTAATGCGACCATTTTTCAAGACATGGCTAACCATTTGCCTATTAATGCCACTGGCCGCCCACGCCACCAATCGTGAGCAACGACTTCCTAACGTAAACGGTTTCACCCCTAAAGTTCACAGCACACCAAGCACGGCCAAATCAGCCAAGCCTACTGTCAGCCGCCCGACTCAACTGAGCAAGGCCCACGGCAAAACCACCCCAGGCCTGATGGCAGCCAACACCAAACAAAGCAGCACCGTCCTCAGCCGCGCCGTCAACGTGCTCGGTACTCCTTATCGTTGGGGCGGCAGCAGCCCAAGTAAAGGGTTCGACTGCAGCGGTTTGGTGAAATATGCGTTTAACGACGTAGCGGCCGTGGATTTGCCGCGCACCTCCAACGCCATGGCCGCCGGCCACGGGCAAAAGGTTGAGCGCAAGGATTTGAAACCGGGCGACCTGTTGTTCTTCAAACTCAAGAGCCGCAAGGTCAACCACGTTGCCATCTACCTGGGCAACGACCGCTTTATCCACGCACCACGCCGTGGCAAGTCGGTCAGCATCGACACCCTGAAAAAGCCGTTCTGGGACAAGAACTACGTGATTGCCAAGCGGGTTCTGCCAAAAGAGCAGAACACCTTGCGGGTAGTCCAACGCTGATCCAAAGCTGGAATGCAGTAATAAATGTGGGAGGGGGCTTGCCCCCCCGATAGCAGAGTGTCAGTCGACATCAAAGTGACTGATCCACCGCTATCGGGGGCAAGCCCCCTCCCACATTTGATTTGTACTGTCCACAAGCCCTCAGATATCCCCAGGTACCCTCGCCTTCTCCCGCGCCTCTTCCCGGCTGATCACGCCTTCCGTGACCAACGCCTTCAAACTCATATCCAAGGTTTTCATCCCCAACGCTGCACCGGTCTGAATCGCCGAGACCATCTGCGCCACCTTGTCTTCGCGGATCAAGTTACGGATGGCTGGCGTGCCCAACATGATTTCATGGGCGGCCACCCGCCCACCGCCGAGCTTCTTGACCAACACCTGTGACACCACCGCTTGCAGCGACTCAGACAGCATGGTGCGGACCATGGCCTTTTCCCCCGCCGGGAACACGTCCACCAGCCTGTCCACGGTCTTTGCCGCCGAGGTGGTGTGCAGGGTGCCAAAGACCAGGTGGCCGGTCTCAGCGGCCGTCAGCGCCAGGCGAATGGTTTCCAGGTCGCGCAATTCGCCCACAAGGATCACATCAGGGTCTTCCCGCAGGGCCGAACGCAGGGCGGTGGAAAAACTGTGGGTGTCGCGGTGGACCTGACGCTGGTTGATCAGGGCCATTTTCGGCGTATGGATAAACTCGATAGGGTCTTCGAGGGTGAGGATGTGCTGGCGCCGATGCTGATTGAGGTAGTCGATCATCGCCGCCAGGGTGGTGGACTTGCCGGAGCCGGTGGGCCCGGTCACCAGTACCAGGCCGCGCGGCAACTGGGCAATACGCTGGAACACCTCCCCCAGGCCAAGGGCTTCCAAGCTCTGGACCTCGGCTGCAAGCGTGCGAAACACCGCCCCCATACCGCGCGCCTGCTGAAATACATTGACCCGGAACCGCGCCACACCGGGCAGTTCGAAGGCAAAATCCGTTTCAAGAGATGTTTCGAAATCCTTTTGTTGGTATTGGTTGAGCAAAGGGCTCAATAAGTTAGCCACTTGGGCAGGTGCCAGTACCGGCCAATCCAACGGCCATACCTCACCGTCCACCCGCAGCATCGGCGCCAGGCCAGCCGACAGATGCAGGTCGGAGGCGCCCTGGCGTACGCTGTGCGCCAGTAATTCAGTGATATCCATAGGGCTTTCCATTTCCAGTAGAATGCCGCGGACTCCATATCCACGGGCGCATCTTGAATGTCGACGATAGCAGACAACATCGGCCTGGTTAGCGAGCGGATCCGCGCCGCAGCCAACGCCGTGCAACGTGACGCAAACAGCATCCACCTGCTGGCCGTGAGCAAGACCAAACCCGCGCAAGCCGTGCGCGAAGCCTATGCCGCCGGCATGCGCGACTTCGGTGAGAACTACCTGCAGGAAGCATTGGGCAAACAGGCCGAATTAACCGACCTGCCCTTGAGTTGGCACTTCATCGGCCCCATTCAATCGAACAAGACTCGTGCGATCGCCGAGAATTTCGCTTGGGTGCATTCCGTGGACCGCCTGAAAATCGCACAACGCCTCTCCGAACAACGCCCGGCTGACCTGCCGCCACTGAATATCTGCATCCAGGTCAACGTCAGTGGCGAGGCCAGCAAATCCGGCTGTACTCCCGCCGACCTGCCGGCCCTGGCCAACGCCATCAGCGCCCTGCCGCGCTTGAAGCTGCGCGGCCTGATGGCGATCCCCGAGCCGACGGAAGATCGAACCGCTCAAGATGCAGCGTTCGCCACCGTGCGTGACCTGCAAGCCAGCCTGAACCTGCCGCTGGACACACTTTCCATGGGCATGAGCCATGACCTTGAGTCGGCCATCGCCCAAGGTGCCACCTGGGTGCGGATCGGCACCGCCCTGTTTGGCGCCCGCGATTATGGCCAGCCGTGAAATGGCTGATCTCCCACTGAATAAGGACCTGTCATGAGCAACACGCGTATTGCCTTTATCGGCGCCGGTAACATGGCGGCCAGCCTGATTGGCGGCCTGCGGGCCAAGGGCCTGCAAGCCCAACAGATTCGCGCCAGCGACCCGGGCGCCGAGACCCGCGCCCGCGTCAGCGCCGAGCACGGTATCGACACGTTCGCCGACAACGCCGAGGCCATCCAGGGCGTCGACGTGGTCGTGCTGGCGGTCAAGCCGCAGGCCATGAAGGCCGTGTGCGAAAGCCTGCGCCCAAGCCTGCAACCCCATCAACTGGTGGTGTCCATCGCCGCCGGCATCACTTGCGCCAGCATGAACAACTGGCTCGGCGCCCAGCCGATCGTACGCTGCATGCCCAACACCCCGGCGCTGCTGCGCAAGGGTGTGAGCGGTTTGTACGCCACGTCCGAAGTGACCGCCCAACAGCGCGACCAGGCCCAGGAACTGCTGTCCGCCGTGGGCATCGCCTTGTGGCTGGAACAGGAACAGCAACTGGATGCGGTCACCGCCGTGTCCGGCAGCGGTCCGGCGTACTTTTTCCTGCTGATCGAAGCCATGACCGCCGCCGGCGTGAAATTGGGCCTGCCCCAGGAAGTCGCCGAGCAACTGGCCGAGCAAACCGCCCTGGGCGCCGCGCAGATGGCCGTGACCAGCGAAGTGGATGCCGCCGAGCTGCGTCGTCGCGTGACCTCCCCAGGCGGCACCACGCAAGCCGCTATCGAATCGTTCCAGGCCGGGGGGTTTGAAGCCCTGGTGGAAAAAGCTCTCGGCGCCGCTGCGCACCGTTCGGCTGAAATGGCCGAACAACTGGGCCAATAGTCGTCCCTTACAAAGGAATAAATGATGCTTGGACTCAATGACGCTGTGATCTTCATCATCCAGACCCTGGGCAGCCTGTACCTGCTGGTCGTGCTGATGCGTTTTATCCTGCAACTGGTGCGGGCGAACTTCTACAACCCGCTGTGCCAATTCGTGGTGAAGGCCACGCAACCACTGCTCAAGCCCCTGCGCCGGGTGGTCCCGAGCATGTTCGGCCTGGACATGTCCTCGTTGGTGCTGGCGCTGCTGCTGCAGATCCTGCTGTTTGCGGTCATCCTGATGCTCAAGGGCTACTTGCCCAAAACCTTGCTGTTGCTGCCGTGGGCACTGATTGGCGTGTTCTCGCTGTTCTTGAAGATCCTGTTCTGGTCGATGATCATCAGCGTGATTCTGTCGTGGGTGGCACCGGGCAGCCGCAGCCCGGGGGCTGAGCTGGTGGCGCAGATCACTGAGCCGGTGCTGGCGCCGTTCCGTCGTTTGATTCCCAACCTGGGTGGCCTGGATATCTCGCCGATTTTCGCGTTCATTGCGATCCAGCTCCTGCAAAGCTGGGCGATTCCATACTTGGCGGACTTCGTCGCCATGCCGCCGCTGTTGTTTGGCCTGATCTGATCCTCCCTCGGATGATCGTTCTCACGCCCTGCGCGAGAACGATCTCCCACTCCCCTCCGGCCTTTGCTTGCCGCTGGGTGCAGCGGTCTTTAGACTTACGCCTCATTTAAACGAGAGCAGGGTCGATGCCAACTGCCTTCCCCCCCGATTCTGTTGGACTGGTCGTGCCCCAAGTGGCGCACTTCAGCGAACCGCTGGCCCTGGCCTGCGGCCGTTCGCTGCCTGCCTATGACCTGATCTATGAAACCTACGGCCAACTGAACGCCACGGCGAGCAACGCCGTGCTGATTTGTCACGCCTTGTCCGGCCATCATCACGCCGCCGGTTTCCACAGTGCCGACGAGCGCAAGCCGGGCTGGTGGGACAGCTGCATCGGCCCCGGCAAGCCCATCGATACCAACAAGTTCTTCGTGGTCAGCCTGAATAACCTCGGCGGCTGCAACGGCTCCACCGGCCCCAGCAGCCTCAACCCGGAAACCGGCAAGCCGTTCGGCGCGGACTTCCCGGTGCTGACCGTGGAAGACTGGGTCCACAGCCAGGCCCGCCTGGCCGACCTGCTGGGCATCCAGCAATGGGCCGCCGTGATCGGCGGCAGCCTGGGCGGCATGCAGGCGCTGCAATGGACCATCACCTACCCGGATCGCGTGCGCCATTGCCTGGCGATCGCCTCGGCGCCCAAGTTGTCGGCGCAGAACATCGCCTTCAACGAAGTGGCCCGCCAGGCGATCCTGACCGACCCCGATTTTCACGGCGGTTCGTTCCAGGAAGCGGGCGTGATCCCCAAGCGTGGGCTGATGCTGGCGCGGATGGTCGGGCATATCACTTATCTGTCCGATGATTCCATGGGCGAAAAATTCGGCCGTGGCCTCAAGAGCGAGAAGCTCAACTACGACTTCCACAGCGTCGAATTCCAGGTGGAGAGCTACCTGCGTTATCAGGGCGAGGAGTTCTCCGGGCGTTTCGATGCCAACACCTACCTGCTGATGACCAAGGCCCTGGACTATTTCGACCCGGCGGCGAACTTCAACGATGACCTGGCGAAAACCTTCGAAGGTGCCAAGGCCAAATTCTGCGTGATGTCGTTCACCACCGACTGGCGCTTCTCGCCTGCCCGCTCGCGGGAACTGGTGGATGCCTTGATGGCAGCGAAGAAAGACGTCTGCTACCTGGAAATCGATGCTCCGCAAGGCCACGACGCCTTCCTGATCCCGATCCCTCGTTATCTGCAGGCGTTCAGGAACTACATGAACCGCATTACTCTGTGAGAACGCCATGAGAGCCGACCTGGAAATCATCCAAGACTGGATACCCGCCGGCAGCCGTGTGCTCGACCTTGGCTGCGGCGATGGCGAACTGCTGAGCTGGCTGCGCGACAACAAGCAGGTCACCGGCTACGGCCTGGAAAACGACCCGGACAACATCGCCCAGTGCGTGGCCAAGGGCATCAACGTGATCGAGCAGGACCTGGACAAGGGCCTGGGCAACTTTGCCAGCAACAGCTTCGACGTCGTCGTGATGACACAGGCCCTGCAAGCGGTGCATTACCCGGACCGCATCCTCGACGAGATGCTACGCGTCGGCCGCCAGTGCATCATCACCTTCCCCAACTTCGGGCACTGGCGCTGCCGCTGGTACCTGGCCACCAAGGGCCGCATGCCGGTATCGGATTTCCTGCCTTACACTTGGTACAACACGCCGAACATCCACTTCTGCACGTTCGAAGACTTCGAAGCGCTGTGCGGCGAACGCAAAGCCAAGGTGATCAACCGCCTTGCCGTCGATCAACAGCATCGCCACGGCTGGGCGAGTAAGCTATGGCCTAATTTGTTGGGTGAGATTGGGATTTACCGGGTCAGCAGTCCTGGTCTGACGGACCATAAGATTGCCGTCTAACTATTTTTAAGGAGGACGATCATGAGTCGCCTGGCTGTTTTTCTACTCACCGCGTGCCTGGGCGTCAGCGCCATGGCCGCCGACCCTATCGACAGTAAACGCCAGAAAGAATTTGGCGATATCACCGTACACTACAACACCTTCACCTCCAGCTTCCTGCAGCCCGACACGGCCCAGGCGGTTGGCGTGGTACGCAGCAAAAACAAGGGGCTGATCAACGTGACCGTGATCAAGGGCGTGACGCCCGTGGCCGCGCAAGTCACCGGCACGGTCAAAGACCTGAGCGGCAGGAGCGAAATCCTGACGTTCAAGCAGATTACCGAGAAAGGTGCGATCTATTACCTCGCGCCCTACAACGTGCCGCAACAAGAAATGCGGGTTTTCACCATCAATGTTGAAACCGGCGGCAAGGCCCATGGTTTCCAATTCAACCAGGAACTGTTTCCGGCGGACTGATGAACCTGACTCAACTCGTGCTGGCCAGCCATAACGCCGGCAAACTCAAAGAACTCCAGGCCATGCTCGGCGAATCCGTGCAACTGCGCTCGATCGGTGAGTTCAGCCAGGTGGAACCGGAAGAAACTGGCCTGTCGTTCGTCGAGAACGCCATCCTCAAGGCGCGCAATGCTGCACGCATCTCGGGCCTGCCGGCGTTGGCCGATGATTCGGGCCTGGCGGTGGACTTCCTCGGCGGCGCTCCGGGTATCTATTCCGCGCGCTATGCCGACGGCAAGGGTGACGCGGCCAACAACGCCAAGCTGCTGGACGCCCTCAAGGAAGTACCGGACGCCGAGCGCGGTGCGCAGTTCGTCTGCGTGCTGGCTCTGGTGCGACATGCCGACGACCCGCTGCCGATCCTTTGCGAAGGCCTGTGGCACGGGCGCATCCTGCATGCGGCCAGCGGCGAGCATGGGTTTGGTTACGACCCGCTGTTCTGGGTGCCGGAGCGCAATGTCTCCAGCGCCGAACTGAGCCCGGCCGACAAAAACCAGATCAGCCACCGCGCCCGCGCCATGGCTTTGCTGCGCCAGCGCCTGGGCTTGAAATGACCCAGAACACCTCCGCGCAGCCGCTGATCCACGGCGGCGCGCAAACACCAAGGGCGGCGTTGCCGGTGCTGCCGCCCCTGGCGCTGTATATCCACATCCCGTGGTGCGTGCGCAAATGCCCTTATTGCGACTTCAACTCCCACACCGCCAGCCCCGTGTTGCCGGAAGAAGAGTACGTCGACGCGCTGCTGGCCGACCTCGATCAGGACCTGCACGCGGTGTACGGCCGTGAACTGAGTTCGATCTTCTTCGGCGGTGGCACCCCGAGCCTGTTCAGCGCCGCCGCGCTGGGTCGCCTGCTCAAGGGGGTTGAAGCACGCATCCCGTTTGCCGACGACATCGAGATCACCCTGGAAGCCAACCCCGGAACGTTCGAGCAAGAGAAGTTCGTGGCTTACCGCAAGCTGGGGATCAATCGCCTGTCCATCGGCATCCAGAGCTTCCAGCAGGAAAAACTCGCAGCCCTGGGCCGCATCCACAACGGCGATGAAGCCATGCGCGCCGCCGGCATGGCGCGCCAGGCCGGGTTCGACAACTTCAACCTGGACCTGATGCACGGTTTGCCCGATCAGTCCCTGGATGACGCCTTGGGCGACCTGCGCCAGGCCATCGCGCTCAAGCCGACCCATTTGTCGTGGTACCAGCTGACCCTGGAGCCCAACACCGTCTTCTGGAACCAGCCGCCGACGCTACCGGAAGACGATACCTTGTGGGATATCCAGGAAGCCGGCCAGGCGCTGCTGGCCGAACACGGTTACGCGCAATATGAAGTCTCAGCCTATGCGCAACCGGGGCGTGCGGCGCGACATAACCTCAACTACTGGAGCTTTGGTGACTTTATCGGCATCGGTGCCGGCGCCCACGGCAAGCTCAGCCACCCGAATGGACGCATCGTGCGTACCTGGAAGACCCGCGCGCCGAAGGACTACCTCAACCCGGCCAAAAGCTTTCAGGCTGGCGCGAAGGAACTGACCAACGAAGAATTGCCGTTCGAGTTCCTGATGAACGCCCTGCGCCTCACCGAAGGCGTCGAGGCCAAGCTCTATGCCGAGCGCACCGGCCTCGACCTGGCCAGCCTCGATGAGGCCCGGCGCGAGGCAGAACAAAGTGGCTTAATGCAGGTCGAACCGTCACGCCTGGTGGCCACCGACCGCGGGCAACTCTTTCTCAATGACCTGTTGCAGAAGTTTTTGAGCTGATCGCTCTTAAGGAAATCGAATGGATTTGGTACTCGACCTGCTCGCCACCGTATCCCGCTGGAGCCGCAGCAACCTGTCGGAAATATCCCTGGCCCTCGTCGGCTGCCTGTTGGTGCTGTTCGGCGCGGACATCAAGGGCTGGGTTGAAGCCCGCCTGGGCAGCATCGCCGGCGCGTTGCGCGTACCGTTGATGGCCCTGCTGTGCATGATCGGCAGCGGCGCGGCGCTGATCTACGCCACGCCGTGGATTGTGCGAGGGTTGAGCCAGTTCAATAACTACAGCCTGGCGCCGGTGCTGGTGGTGGTGCTGGTGTTGATTGGCGTCGTCGCTGATCGCCGCTGATTCCATACCCAACACAGATACAAATGTGGGAGGGGGCTTGCCCCCGATAGCAGAATATCAGTCAACCACTCTATGACTGACCCACCGCTATCGGGGGCAAGCCCCCTCCCACATTTTGACCGCATTCCAAGTGACCGGCTGATCAGTCCACTTTCTCGAACTTCAAATCCCAAACCCCATGCCCCAGCCGCTCGCCGCGGCGTTCGAACTTGGTGATCGGGCGTTCGGCCGGGCGCGGTACGCATTTGCCGTCTTCGGCCAGGTTGCGGTAGCCGGGGGCGACGTTCATCACTTCCAGCATGTATTCCGCGTAGGGTTCCCAGTCGGTGGCCATGTGCAGGATGCCGCCGACTTTCAACTTGCTACGCACCAACTCGGCGAAGGAGGCCTGGACGATACGGCGCTTGTGGTGACGGCTTTTGTGCCACGGATCAGGGAAAAACAGCATCAGGCGGTCAAGGCTGTTGTCGGCGATGCAGCGGTTGAGCACCTCGATCGCGTCGCAGTCATACACCCGCAGGTTGGTCAGGCCCTGGGTGAGCACGCCGTTGAGCAGCGCGCCGACACCGGGCCGGTGCACTTCCACACCAATGAAATCCTGTTCGGGCGAGGCCGCGGCCATTTCCAACAGGGAGTGGCCCATGCCGAAACCGATTTCCAGGGAACGTGGGGCCGAGCGACCGAACACCTGGTCGTAATCCACCGGCGCGTCGGCCAGGGGCAGGACGAACAGCGGCGTGCCCTGTTCCAGCCCCTTTTGCTGGCCTTCGGTCATGCGACCGGCGCGCATCACAAAACTCTTGATACGGCGGTGCTTGGACTCGTCGCCTGCGTCCACGGTGTTCGGCGTTTCGTTTGATTCAGTCATCAATGGCTCTTACTTGATCAGACCATCCAGCGGCGAGGAGGCGCTGGCGTAGAGTTTTTTCGGCATGCGCCCGGCAAGGTAGGCCAGGCGGCCCGCGACGATCGCGTGTTTCATGGCTTCTGCCATCATGATCGGTTGCTGGGCATTGGCGATGGCAGAGTTCATCAGCACCGCTTCGCAGCCCAGTTCCATGGCGATGGTGGCGTCGGAGGCAGTGCCTACACCCGCGTCCACCAGCACCGGAATCTTGGCTTCTTCGAGGATGATCTGCAGGTTATACGGGTTGCAGATCCCCAGGCCCGTGCCTATCAGGCCAGCCAGTGGCATCACGGCGATGCAGCCGATTTCGGCCAGTTGGCGGGCGATGATCGGGTCGTCGCTGGTGTAGACCATCACGTCGAAACCTTCCTTGACCAGGGTTTCGGCGGCCTTGAGGGTTTCGATCACGTTGGGAAACAGGGTTTTCTGGTCGGCAAGTACTTCCAGCTTCACCAGGTTGTGGCCGTCGAGCAGCTCACGAGCCAGGCGGCAGGTGCGCACGGCTTCGATGGCGTCGTAGCAACCGGCGGTATTCGGCAGGATGGTGTAGCGGTCTGGCGGCAGGATATCCAGCAGGTTCGGTTCGCCCGGGTTCTGGCCGATGTTGGTGCGTCGCACGGCCACGGTCACGATCTCGGCGCCCGAGGCTTCGATGGCCAGGCGGGTTTCTTCCATGTCGCGGTACTTGCCGGTGCCGACCAGCAGACGGGACTGGTAGGTGCGGCCGGCCAGGACGAAGGGCTTGTCGCTACGAACGATGCTCATGGGAAATCCTCGAAATGGGGTGAGGTTCTGCAGAATCCGGGGTGGCGCGCCTGGACGCCGGACGACTAGCCGCCGCCGATGGCGTGCACCACTTCGACCTGGTCACCTTCGGTGAGCGCGGTCTCGGCGTGCTGGCTACGCGGGACGATATCCTGGTTGAGCTCCACTGCGACGCGACGCCCGGTCAGGTCCAGGCGGGTCAGCAGGGCCGCAACGGATTCACCGTCGGGCAGTTCAAAAGATTCGCCGTTCAACTGAATGCGCATGCCACGGGCCGCCATCGTTTTTAGGGGCCAGCATTCTAGCCCGATTGAGGTTGCTGGCCCAAGTCCTCCGGTCAGCGAAAGCTTTAATCAGCCTGCAGGCGCCATGCCGCCAGGCCGAGGAAGAACCAGCCCAGCAGGAACGCGAGCCCGCCAAATGGCGTGATGATGCCCAGCTTGCTGATGCCAGTCAGGGTCAGCACATACAGGCTGCCGGAGAACAGCAGAATACCGACGGTAAACGAGAGACCCGCCCAGTTGACCAGCCGGCCAGGCATATGCGCGGCCAGCAGCGCGACGCCGAACAGCGCCAGGGCGTGCACCAACTGGTAGGTGACGCCTGTGTGGAAGATTGCCAGGTACTCGGCGCTCAGGCGGTTTTTCAGGCCATGGGCGGCGAATGCACCGAGGGCGACGCCGGTGAAGCCGAAAAAGGCAGCCAACATCAGAAAGCCACGCAGCATGAGGAACTCCAGTCAGACTCATTGGGCAGGGTCTGTATAATGGCCCGCTCAACGGGTTCGGCCAAGCCATCTCTATGCTGCGTGTCCTCTTCAATCGTTTTCTCAAAGTCGTGAAATGGTTTGCCATCGGCAGCGTTTTGCTGGTGCTGCTATTCCGTTTCGTGCCGCCACCGTTCACGGCGTTGATGGTGGAACGCAAGGTTGAATCCTGGTTCGACGGCGAACCCATTGACCTGCAGCGCACCTGGGTGCCCTGGGACCAGATCTCCGATGACCTCAAGGTCGCTGTGATGGCCGGTGAAGACCAGCGCTTCCCGCAGCATTGGGGCTTTGATTTCGGCGCGATCCAGGCGGCGCTCCTGCACAACGAGCGCGGCGGTTCGATTCGCGGCGCCAGTACGCTGAGCCAGCAGGTGTCGAAAAACCTGTTCCTGTGGGCAGGCCGCAGTTATTTGCGCAAGGGCCTGGAGGCCTGGTTTACCGGGCTGATCGAGGTGCTGTGGCCCAAGGAGCGGATTCTTGAGGTGTACCTCAACAGCGTGGAGTGGGATGAGGGCGTGTTTGGCGCGGAAGCGGCGGCGCAGCATCACTTCGGCGTAAGTGCCAAGGGGCTGTCCCGGCAACAAGCCAGCTATCTGGCGGCGGTACTGCCTAACCCACGGGTGTGGAGCGCAAGCCATCCGACCGCCTATGTGGCGCGACGGGCCGCATGGATTCGCCAGCAGATGAGCCAGTTGGGTGGGGATGGTTATCTGGTGGAGTTGAACAATTCGCGCAAGGCGCCTTGGTCCGACTGAGACAACACAAAACAAATGTGGGAGGGGGCAAGCCCCCTCCCACATTTTTAAGCCGCGATCGACAGCTTCAGCTTATTCATCGCGCTTTTCTCAAGCTGACGAATCCGCTCGGCCGACACGTTGTACTTCTGCGCCAGGTCGTGCAGCGTGGCTTTTTCTTCCGCCAGCCAGCGCTGGTAGAGGATGTCACGGCTGCGGTCGTCCAGCACTTCCAGCGCTTCGTGCAGGTTGTGGTTGGAGTTGTCACTCCAATCAGCGTCTTCCAGTTGACGCGCCGGGTCGTACCGGTGGTCTTCCAGGTAGTTGGCTGGCGATTGGAAGGCGCTGTCGTCGTCCGCTTCGGCGGCCGGGTCGAAGGCCATGTCATGGCCGGTCAGGCGGCTTTCCATCTCACGTACTTCACGGGGCTCCACGCCAAGGCTTTCGGCCACGCGGTGGACTTCCTCGTTGTTCAGCCACGCCAGGCGTTTCTTCTGGCTGCGCAGGTTGAAGAACAGCTTGCGCTGGGCCTTGGTGGTCGCGACTTTCACGATGCGCCAGTTGCGCAGGATGAATTCGTGGATTTCCGCCTTGATCCAGTGCACGGCAAACGACACCAGGCGCACACCCATCTCCGGGTTGAAGCGCTTTACAGCCTTCATCAGGCCGACGTTGCCTTCTTGGATCAGGTCAGCCTGGGCCAGGCCGTAGCCACTGTAGCTACGGGCGATATGTACGACAAAACGCAGGTGGGCGAGCACCATCTGCCGAGCCGCCCCCAAATCCTGCTCATAGTAGAGACTCTCGGCCAGTTCACGCTCCTGCTCCGGTGTCAGCAATGGAATGCTGTTCACCGTGTGCACATAAGCCTCCAGGTTCGCACCTGGGACCAAAGCATAAGCAGGTTGCAAAGAAGTGGTCATACGAAAAAACCTCCGACTCACATAACTCGTGCAGTTCAGCACTGCGAAAATTGACCGGGAACCGTAGGACAAGTTCCCTAAACTACTGATACGGCCAATACAAACGAAACCACATTACCCTGACATTAACTACTTCGGTGCCAGCTCACGTAAATGCCGTGCGACCGCAATCCACGCACCGATATACCCCAACAATACCGCGCCAAGCAAGAGCGACAGACCGTCGGCAACCGGCACGCCCGCCAGGGCGAAATCACTGCCGTACAAGCCGGCAAGCCCGACCACCGCGTCATTCAGCCAGTCAAGGCCAAACGCCAGGACACCCCAGGACAAGATCCCCGCACCAAAGCCATAAAGCGCGCCCATGTACAGAAAGGGACGACGCACATAGCTGTCCGTGCCGCCGACCAGTTTAATCACTTCTATCTCGGTGCGACGGTTTTCAATATGAAGACGAATGGTATTACCTATCACCAAAAGTAATGCAGACACCAACAGCACCGTCAGGCCGAACACAAAGCGGTCGCCCAGCTTGAGAATCGCGGCCAGGCGCTCTACCCAGACTAGATCAAGTTGCGCCTGTTGCACCTTGGGCATCTCTGCGAGTTTTTGTCGCAGCGCTTCAAGGGCAGGCTTGTCGACTTCATTCGGCGTCACCAGCACCACGCCCGGCAGCGGGTTCTGCGGCAGCTCTTTGAGCGCCTCACCTAATCCGGACTGCTGCTGGAACTCTTCAAGGGCCTGATCGCGGCTGATGTACTCGGCATCCGCCACGCCCGGCAGGTTCTTGATGTCATCACGCAGAGCCTCGCCCTCTCTGGCACTGGCATCCAGGTTCAGGTACAGCGAAATCTGCGCCGCACGCTGCCAGGAACCGCCCAGGCGCTCCACATTATTGAGCAACAGCGACAAGCCCATCGGCAGGCTCAAGGCCACGGCCATCACCAAACAGGTGAAAAAGCTGCCGATGGGCTGCTTGCCCAGGCGACGCAGGCTGTCCAGCAGGCTGGCGCGATGGCTTTCGATCCAGGCGCGCAACAGGGTGCTGAAGTCCGGGCCGTCGTCTTCGTCGTGTTTTTTCTTTTTCGGCTGCGGGTCGGCTGCCTTTGGCGCCACACGCTCGGAAACCTTGGGGCTGCGGGTCGCACTCATACGCCAGCCTCCCCGTCGCCGATCAGGCGCCCGCGTTGCAGCGTGAGCATGCGATGGCGCATGCGCGCGATCAACGCCAGGTCGTGACTGGCAATCAATACGCTGGTGCCCAGGCGATTAATGTCTTCAAACACCCCCATGATCTCGGCGGCCAGGCGCGGGTCGAGGTTACCGGTGGGTTCGTCCGCCAACAGCAGGGCCGGGCGATGGACGATGGCGCGGGCGATGCCGACGCGCTGTTGCTGGCCTGTGGACAGGTCACCCGGGTAGAGGTCGGTCTTGTCGGACAGCGCCACGCGCTCCAGGGCCGAATCCACGCGCTTGACGATCTCGGCCTTGGACAACCCGAGGATCTGCAATGGCAAGGCAATGTTATTGAACACCGTGCGATCGAACAGTAACTGGTGGTTCTGGAATACCACGCCGATCTGGCGGCGCAGGAACGGAATCTGCGCATTGCTGATGGTGGCCAGGTCCTGGCCGGCCAGCAGCAGCTTGCCGGTAGTCGGGCGCTCCATGGCCAGCAGCAGGCGCAACAATGTACTTTTACCGGCGCCCGAATGGCCGGTCACAAACAAGAATTCGCCGCGACGCACTCGAAAGCTCAGCTCATGCAAGCCGACATGCCCGTTGGCATAGCGTTTACCGACCTGTTCGAATCGAATCATGAACGCTCCCGCTCGGCAAACAGTGCCTGGACAAAGGGTTCGGCTTCAAAAGTGCGTAGGTCGTCGATGCCTTCACCAACGCCGATGTAACGAATCGGTAACCCGAACTGCTTGGCCAGGGCGAAGATCACCCCCCCCTTGGCCGTGCCGTCGAGCTTAGTCAATGCCAGGCCGGTCAGTTGTACCGTCTGGTTGAATTGTTTGGCCTGACTGATGGCGTTCTGCCCAGTGCCGGCGTCCAACACCAGCAACACCTCATGCGGCGCGTCGGCATCGAGCTTGCCGATCACACGGCGGACTTTCTTCAGCTCTTCCATCAAATTGTCTTTGGTGTGCAAGCGACCGGCGGTGTCGGCGATCAGCACGTCAATATTGCGCGCCTTGGCGGCTTGCACGGCATCGAAGATCACCGAGGCCGAATCGGCACCGGTGTGCTGGGCGATCACCGGGATCTTGTTGCGCTCACCCCAGACCTGCAATTGCTCCACAGCAGCGGCGCGGAAGGTGTCGCCAGCGGCGAGCATGACTTTCTTGCCTTCCAGTTGCAGCTTCTTGGCCAGCTTACCGATGGTAGTGGTCTTGCCGGCGCCGTTGACGCCCACGACCAGGATCACGAAAGGTTTCTTCGGGGTAATCACCAGCGGCGCTTCCACCGGCTTGAGCATCGCGGCCAGCTCGGCTTGCAGGGACTTGTACAGTGCGTCCGCGTCGGTCAACTGCTTGCGCGCGACCTTCTGGGTCAGGCTCTGGATGATCACGGCGGTGGCTTCAACGCCCACGTCCGCCGTCAGCAGGCGAGTCTCGATGTCTTCGAGCAGTTCGTCATCGATGGTCTTCCTGCCCAGGAACAGGCTGGCCATGCCTTCGCCGATGCTGGCGCTGGTCTTGCTCAGGCCTTGCTTGAGGCGGGCGAAGAAACCGGTCTTGCTGGTTTCGACGGCAGCGACGGGCTCGGGCTCGACGGGAACCGGCTCAACCACGGGCGCGACAACCGCAACGGGTGTCGGCTCGCTCACAGCCACAGGTGCAGGGGCTTCGAACACAACAGGAGCCGGCTCGATAACCACCGGAATCGGCGGCGTCACATGCTCGGCCTGCACATCGTCAACCAACGCCACGGGCTCCTCGGCCACCGGCAGCTCCGGCCACGGCTTATGCTCGGGCTCAGGTTCCGGCACCACGTCGGCCACTGGCTGCAACACCGGTTCAGCCATCGGCAGCACCACCGGCGCCGGCGCTTGGGCAACCGGTTCGGCTTCTACTATAGGAGCGGGGATCGGCTCAGCTTGAACCTGTGGCTGTTCGACGACGGTTTCCTGCGGCTTTTTGCGCAGCCATCCGAACAGGCCTTTTTTCTCGCCAGCCGCAGCTGGGGTCTTCTTGTCGTCGTTGGAACCAAACATGGAGACGGCTATCTCAAGGTAGCGACGCGCCAAGGGGCACATCGGTAAATAAAATTCGATGCGTAACAGACTGTTTTTTAGCCAGCTCGTTCATGCGCAACATTTTGTAAGGCCTAAATAGGGCCTCAACAAGACAGCCACAGTGGCCGTCCCTTAGTCGGATCAGTATCCTAGCACCTCCTCGCCCGCCGACGCTAAGACCAAGCGGGCAGCCCAACAGGTTTAAAAACGAATGAATGCTCTAGCCCGCCGCGCTGCAGGCCTGCTGCTCAGCACAGTTTGTCTGCCCCTCTCAGCCTTGGCTGCCGACCCACAACCCACCCATGAATTCACCTTGGATAACGGCCTCAAGGTCGTGGTGCGCGAAGACCATCGCGCGCCGGTGGTGGTTTCGCAGGTCTGGTACAAGGTCGGTTCGAGCTACGAAACCCCAGGCCAGACCGGTTTGTCCCACGCTCTGGAACATATGATGTTCAAAGGCAGCGCCAAGGTCGGCCCCGGCGAAGCCTCGCTGATCCTGCGCGACCTGGGCGCCGAAGAAAATGCCTTCACCAGCGATGACTACACCGCTTATTACCAGGTACTGGCCCGCGACCGCCTGGGCGTCGCTTTCGAGCTGGAGGCCGACCGCATGGCCAGCCTGCGCCTGCCGGCCGACGAGTTCAGCCGCGAAATCGAGGTCATCAAGGAAGAGCGCCGCCTGCGCACTGACGATAACCCGATGTCCAAGGCCTTCGAGCGCTTCAAGGCCATGGCCTACCCCGCCAGTGGCTACCACACGCCGACCATCGGCTGGATGGCCGACCTCGACCGCATGAAGGTCGAGGAACTGCGCCACTGGTACCAGTCTTGGTATGTGCCGAACAACGCCACGCTGGTAGTGGTGGGCGATGTCACCCCGGATGAGGTAAAAAACCTGGCCCAGCGCTACTTCGGCCCTATCCCCAAGCGTGACGTACCGCCCGCCAAGATCCCGATGGAACTGGCCGAGCCCGGCGAGCGCCTGTTGACGATGCACGTGCAGACCCAATTGCCGAGTGTGATCCTGGGCTTCAACGTACCCGGCCTGGCCACCGCCGAAGACAAGCGCTCGGTCCAAGCCCTGCGCCTGATCTCGGCCCTGCTGGACGGTGGCTACAGTGCACGGATCTCCGAGCAACTGGAGCGTGGTGAAGAGCTGGTATCCGCCGCATCCACCAACTACGACGCCTACACCCGGGGTGACAGCCTGTTCACCCTCTCGGCCACCCCGAACCAGCAAAAGAAAAAGACCGTTGCCCAAGCCGAAGCCGGCCTGTGGCGCCTGCTGGAAGAGTTGAAGGCCAAGCCACCGACCGCCGAAGAACTGGAGCGCATCCGTGCCCAGGTCATCGCCGGCCTGGTATACCAGCGCGATTCCATCACCAGCCAGGCAACGGCCATCGGCTCCCTGGAAACCGTCGGCCTGTCCTGGAAACTCATGGACACCGAGCTGGCCGACCTGCAAAGCGTGACCCCGGAAGACATCCAGAAGGCCGCACGCACCTATTTCACCCGCGAACGTCTCAGCGTCGCCCATGTTCTGCCTCAGGAGACCGCTCATGAGTGATCGCAAAAGCAGCCGCCTGATCCTGCCCGGCCTGATCGCCGTCACCTTGATCGCAGCAAGCGCCGTGTATTTCCTGCGCCCCAGCGAGTCCGTCGCCAGCCAGGCCCTGGACAAGGCCCAATCGGCCAACAAGCTGCAATCTTTGGCAGAGCTGAACGGCAAGGCGCCGACCAATCGCAAGCTCGATGTGCAAACCTGGACCACCGCCGAAGGCGCCAAGGTGCTGTTCGTCGAGGCCCATGAACTGCCGATGTTCGACATGCGTATCCTGTTCGCCGCTGGCAGCAGCCAGGACGGCAACGTCCCGGGCCTCGCGCTGATGACCAATGCCATGCTCAACGAAGGCGTGCCGGGCAAGGATGTCAGCCAGATCGCCAGCGGTTTTGAAAGCCTGGGCGCCGACTTTGGCAATGGCGCTTACCGCGACATGGCGCTGGTCTCCCTGCGCAGCCTGAGCGACAGCACCAAGCGCGACGCCGCCCTGACGCTGTTTGACCAGGTGATTGGCAAGCCGACCTTCCCCGCCGACTCCCTGGCACGGATCAAGAACCAGATCCTCGCCGGCTTTGAATACCAGAAGCAGAACCCCGGCAAACTGGCCAGCCTTGAACTGTTCAAGCGCCTGTACGGCGATCACCCTTACGCTCACCCAAGCGAAGGCACGCCAGAAAGCGTTCCGAAGATTACCCTCGCGCAGTTGCAGGCGTTCCACGCCAAGGCTTATGCGGCGGGTAATGCCGTGATTGCCGTGGTCGGTGATTTGACTCGCGCCGAAGCCGAAGCGATGACGGCCAAAGTGTCGGCCTCGCTGCCCAAGGGCCCGGCCCTGGCGAAGATCGCCCAGCCGACCGAGCCCAAGGCTGGCCTGAGCCATATCGAGTTTCCGTCCAAGCAGACCCACCTGTTGTTCGCCCAACTGGGTATCGACCGAGCCGACCCGGACTACGCGGCCCTCTCCCTGGGCAACCAGATCCTCGGCGGCGGTGGTTTCGGCACCCGGTTGATGAGTGAAGTGCGCGAGAAGCGCGGCCTGACCTACGGCGTGTACTCCGGTTTCTCGCCGATGCAGGCACGCGGCCCGTTCATGATCAACCTGCAGACCCGCGCGGAAATGAGCGGTGGCACCCTGCGCCTGGTCGAGGATGTGCTCGCCGACTACATCAAGACCGGCCCGACGCAAAAGGAGCTGGATGACGCCAAGCGCGAGCTGGCCGGCAGCTTCCCGCTGTCGACCGCGAGCAACGCCGATATCGTCGGGCAACTGGGCGCCATGGGTTTCTACAACCTGCCGCTGAGCTACCTGGAAGATTTCATGAAACAATCCCAGGCCCTGACCGTAGAGCAGGTCAAGGCTGCCTTGAACAAACACTTGAGCGCCGACAAGATGGTCATCGTGACCGCCGGCCCGACCACTGCGCAAAAGCCACTACCGCCCCCCACTGATAAACCTGCCGAGCAGCCGCTCGGGGTTCCGGAGCATTAATGGCCAGTTCATCTCGCCCGAAAAAACCTGTCCACAACGTGCATAACGGTGTGGGCCAACTGCGCATCATTGGCGGCGAATGGGGCAGCCGCAAGCTGAGCTTCCCCGACGTCGTGGGCCTGCGCCCAACGCCGGATCGCGTGCGCGAAACCCTGTTCAACTGGCTGGCCCCGTACATCGCCGGGGCGAAGGTGCTGGACCCGTTTGCCGGCAGCGGCGCCCTGTTCCTGGAGGCGCTGTCCCGTGGCGCGGCCCAGGCACAGGCGCTGGATGCCAGCAATGTGGCGGTGTCCAGCCTCAAGGAGCACCTGGGCACCCTGCGCTGCACCAACGGCCAGGTGCAGACCGCTGACGCGCTGCGCTACCTGGAAACCCAGGCGGCGAGCGAATACGACGTGGTGTTCCTCGACCCGCCATTCAACCAGAACCTGTTGCCGACGGTGTGCGCATTGCTTGAAGAGCGCCAATGGCTGGCACCGGACTCATGGATCTACACTGAAAGCGAGACGGCACCGTCTACCTTGGGTTTGCCGGGCGCCTGGCGCCTGCACCGGGAACAAAAATCCGGGCGGGTGTATTACGCGCTGTGGCATCGGTTGGTCGAAAGCGCCGTCTGACCTTTCAGACTGGCGTCAAGTGTGGCGAGCGGGCTGCCCCGCGTCGGGCTGCGAAGCAGCCCTAAAACCTGCGACGGCACTCTGACTGAATAAATGCGGTGTTCTTGATGGGGCTGCTTCGCAGCCCAACGCGGGGCAAGCCCTAATGCCGTTCAGTTAAGCGTACATCGCCTTCTGTAGGAGCGAGCTTGCTCGCGCGCCTGTGAGTTTTTCGCGAGCAAGCTCGCTCCTACAAAAAAGCCTTAACTGAACGGCATTAGGGCAAGCCCCCTCCCACATTTTTGATTGGGTTTGCAGTGGGGGGTTAGAAGTCGCCCCACAACTGCTGGGCAACCGCCAATGCGACTACCGGCGCGGTCTCGGTGCGCAACACGCGTGGGCCGAGGCGGGCAGCATGGAAGCCGGCGCCTTGGGCGGTGTCGACTTCGTTGTCGGTCAGCCCACCCTCCGGCCCGATCAAAAACGCCAGGCTCCCAGGCTTGGCATGGCTGATCATCGGCTCGGCCACCGGGTGCAGCACCAGCTTCAGGTCCGCCTCGACCTGCTTCAACCAGTCCGCCAGCAACAACGGTGGATGAATCACCGGCACCGTCGAACGCCCGCATTGCTCACAGGCGCTGATCGCCACCTGGCGCCAGTGCAGCAGGCGTTTGTCGGCGCGTTCGTCCTTGAGGCGCACTTCGCAACGCTCGCTGAAAATCGGCGTGATGGCGTTGACCCCCAATTCGGTGGCTTTCTGGATCGCCCAATCCATTCGCTCGCCTCGGGATAAACCCTGACCGAGGTGGATATGCAGCGTCGATTCGCTCTGCCCGGCAAAGCTTTCGGTCAGTTGCACGGTGACGCGTTTTTTCCCGACCTCCAGCAGCGTGCCACGAAACTCCTGGCCGGAGCCGTCGAACAATTGCACGGCGTCACCTTCGCCCATGCGCAGCACGCGGCTGATGTAGTGCGCCTGGGCTTCCGGCAGTTCATGGTCGCCGAGGCTCAGCGGGGTGTCGGTGAAAAAACGGGACAGTCTCATTTCTGTTCTCTGGAAAAGTGTTCTGTAGGCGCGAGCTGGCTTGCTCCCGTTCGACTGCGCAGCAGTCGCCGGCTGTTGGGGCGCTTCGCACCCCAGGGGGGGCAAGCGCCCTCGCCACAGGAAGCCGGCTCCTGCAGGGGCGCGGGATGATCAGCCCGGATCACGAAAACCTGGGTGGAAGTCCTTCGGCACCGCCACACTGACCTGGCTGTTGGTCGCGATATCGATGCCCTCGCTGGCGACTTCTGCCAGAAAGTCGATCTGCTCCGGCGTGATCACATAGGGCGGCAGGAAATACACCACGCTGCCCAGCGGCCGTAACAGCGCGCCACGTTCCAGGGCATGTTCGAACACCTTGAGGCCACGGCGTTCCTGCCACGGGTAGGCGGTCTTGGTGGCTTTGTCCTGGACCATCTCGATGGCCAGTACCATACCGGTCTGGCGCACTTCGGATACGTGCGGGTGGTCGACCAGGTGCGCGGTGGCGGTGGCCATGCGCTGGGCCAATGCCTTGTTGTTCTCGATGACGTTGTCTTCTTCGAAAATATCCAACGTCGCCAATGCTGCCGCGCACGCCAGCGGGTTGCCGGTGTAGCTGTGGGAATGCAGGAAGGCGCGCAGGGTCGGGTAGTCGTCGTAGAAGGCCGCGTAGACGTCTTCGGTGGTCACCACCGCCGCCAGCGGCAGGTAGCCACCCGTGAGGGCCTTGGACAGGCACAGGAAGTCCGGGCGGATGCCGGCCTGCTCACAGGCAAACATGCTGCCGGTGCGACCGAAGCCCACGGCGATTTCGTCGTGGATCAGGTGCACGCCATAGCGGTCGCAGGCTTCGCGCAGCAGCTTGAGGTACACCGGGTGGTACATGCGCATGCCACCCGCGCCCTGGATCAGCGGCTCGACGATCACGGCGGCGACGGTGTCATGGTTGTCCGCCAGGGTCTGCTCCATGGCCAGGAACATGGCGCGCGAGTGTTCTTCCCAGCTCATGCCGGCTGGGCGCAGGTAGCAATCCGGGCTGGGCACCTTGATCGTGTCCAGCAGCAGCGCCTTGTAGGTCTCGGTAAACAGCGGCACGTCGCCCACCGACATCGCGGCGATGGTTTCGCCGTGATAGCTGTTGGTCAGGGTCACGAAGCGCTTTTTATTCGGCAGGCCGCGATTGAGCCAATAGTGAAAGCTCATCTTCAGGGCGACTTCGATACACGACGAACCGTTGTCGGCATAGAAGCAGCGGGTCAGGCCTTCGGGCGTCATCGCGACCAGGCGTTCGGACAGTTCGATCACCGGCTGGTGGCTGAAGCCGGCGAGGATCACGTGTTCCAACTGGTCGACCTGGTCCTTGATGCGCTGGTTGATGCGCGGGTTGGCGTGACCGAAGACGTTGACCCACCAGGAGCTGACGGCGTCGAGATAGCGCTTGCCTTCGAAGTCTTCCAGCCACACGCCTTCACCGCGCTTGATCGGGATCAGCGGCAGTTGCTGGTGGTCTTTCATCTGGGTGCAGGGATGCCACAGCACCGCGAGGTCGCGTTGCATCCACTGGTTGTTCAAGCCCATCGGGTTATCTCCTCGAAGCGGTCCTGCAACTGGCGCAGGTGAAACAATCGCGCAAGCCTATGCAATGGGCGGGTTTGTCACAACCTGTTATGTATGAATTGGCAGTAAACGCAGGACGGTCTGTCACGTTTCTTCTGGATAGTCCTTAATCCTTGGTTAATTTACTCTTCATACCCTCAAGATCGTATTTCTCGATATTTCAAAGCAAAATTTTCCGCTTTAATTCGATAGGTAAATCGCTAGTCTTGGGCACAGTTCTTACGGGATTAAGTACATGCAGCTACGTAACTCTCCGGCCCGATACGGCTGGGTCAGTATGATTTTGCACTGGGGCGTGGCCCTGGTGGTGTTTGGCCTGTTCGCCCTGGGCTTGTGGATGGTCGGGCTCGACTACTACAGCGCCTGGCGCAAAGACGCGCCGGACCTGCACAAGAGTATTGGCATCACACTGTTCGCCATCATGCTGGTACGTATCGTCTGGCGTTTGATCAGCCCGCCGCCACCACCGTTGGCCAGCTACAGCCGCTTGACTCGTATCGGCGCCGCGTTTGGCCACGCGTTCCTGTATATCGGCCTGTTTGCCGTGATGATTGCCGGTTACCTGATTTCCACCGCAGACGGTGTCGGTATCCCGGTGTTTGGCCTGTTCGACATTCCTGCCGTGGTTTCCGGTCTACCGGACCAGGCGGACACCGCTGGCGTGGTGCACCTGTACCTCGCCTGGGTGTTGGTGGTCTTTGCCGGCTTGCACGGCGTGGCTGCTTTGAAACACCACTTTATCGATCGTGATGCGACCCTTAAGCGAATGCTGGGGCGCAAAGCCTGATGTTCAACCTCGACTCACAAGGAATAGAAAGCATGTTGAAAAAGACACTCGCCGCGCTGGCAATCGGTTCTGCTCTGCTGTCGGCAGGCCAGGTGATGGCCGCTGATTATGTTGTCGACAAAGAAGGCCAGCACGCCTTCGTTGATTTCAAGATCAGCCACTTGGGCTACAGCTACATCACCGGTACCTTCAAGGATCTGGACGGCAAGTTCAGCTTCGATGCCGCCAAGCCTGAAGACAGCAAGATTGAGTTCAATGTCCGTACCGCCAGCGTGTTCACCAACCACGCCGAACGTGACAAGCACATCTCCAGCAAAGACTTCCTGGACGTGGGCAAGTTTGCCGATGCCAAGTTCGTCTCCACCAGTGTTAAAACCACCGGTAAAAATGCTGCAGGCCAAGTCACTGCTGACGTGACCGGCGACCTGACGTTTCACGGTGTGACCAAGCCGATCGTCGTCAAGGCGACTTTCCTGGGTGAAGGCAAGGACCCATGGGGCGGCTACCGTGCTGGCTTTGAAGGCACCACCAGCTTCAATCGCCAGGACTTCGGCAAGCAGATGGACCTGGGCCCAGCGTCCAACACGGTTGAACTGTACGTCACGTTTGAAGGTGTGAAAGCGAAGTAATTTTCGCCTCGCATACAAAAATGCCCCGCATCTTTGGATGCGGGGCATTTTTTATGGTGCGTTGAAACTCAGCGGTTGCGGGTCAGCAGCGCTGGTTTTTCACCACGAGGACGGCCTGGCAGTTGATCCAACTGCTCCGGTGTCGGGAAGCGGTCGGCTTTCGACTCCTTGTGGATGATCTTTGGCGCCGGGCCACCGCGTGGGTTCTGCACGGCGGGTTCGGACAAGCGTGGCTGGTCGTCACGGGCCGGGCGGCGGTTGTTGCTGCGCGAATCTTCGCGACGCGCCTGGCCATCACGGGGTGCGCCATTACGCGGGCCGCTGCGCTTGGCCGGTGGTGTGCCGGTGGTGCCGCCGCTGCTGTTGCGAGGGCCGTTCTGACGACCGCCCTGCGGCTGGCCGCCACGTGGAGCACCAGCGCCAGCACCTTGTGCCGGTGCGCCTGGACGACGGCCACGGCCCTGGGCCGGTTTGGCCTGGGGCACGTAGTCGACGCGGTTACCGAAGTTATCCACGTCGTCATCAAGGAACTCGTCCGGGGCACGATCGGATGCGGCGCGTGGTGGCTGGCTCGGCTGGCGCTGTTCGCGGGCCGGGGTGCCTTCACGGGGTTTCTGCTCGCGGGCCGGGCGTTCGCCACGGCCGTTGGTTGGCGCTTTTTCCTTGCCGCCCTTGTCCTTGCCCTTGTCACGACGGCCGCCGCCACCACCGCCGCCGTTCGGGCCATCGCCCTTCGGACCGCGTGGGTTGCGTGGGTTACGCACGTCCGGACGCTCGCGTACTTCAGGCTTTTCAGCCTCGACGGCGCTGGCATCGAAGCCCATCAGGTCGCCATCGGCGATTTTCTGCTTGGTCATGCGCTCGATGCTTTTCAGCAGTTTTTCTTCGTCCGGTGCGACCAGGGAAATGGCCTCGCCCGAACGACCGGCGCGGCCGGTACGGCCGATACGGTGCACATAGTCTTCGTCGACGTTTGGCAGTTCGAAGTTGACCACGTGGGGCAACTGGTCGATATCCAGGCCGCGCGCGGCGATATCGGTGGCTACCAGGATGCGTACTTCACCGGCCTTGAAGTCGGCCAGGGCCTTGGTACGCGCGTTCTGGCTCTTGTTGCCGTGGATGGCAACGGCGGTCAGGCCGTGCTTGTCCAGGTATTCGGCCAGGCGGTTGGCGCCGTGCTTGGTGCGGGTGAACACCAGGACCTGTTCCCACGCGCCGTGGGTGATCAGGTGCGCCAGCAACGAACGCTTGTGGCTGGCGGCCAGGCGGAACACGCGCTGCTCGATACGCTCGACCGTGGTGTTCGGCGGCGTGACTTCGATACGTTCCGGGTTGTGCAGCAGCTTACCGGCCAGGGCGGTGATGTCGTTGGAGAACGTTGCCGAGAACAGCAGGTTCTGACGTTTGGCCGGCAGGCGGGCGAGGACCTTCTTCACGTCATGGACAAAGCCCATGTCGAGCATGCGGTCGGCTTCGTCCAGCACGAGGATTTCCACGTGGGACAAATCGACGCTGCCTTGGCCGCACAGGTCAAGCAAGCGACCTGGGCAGGCGACCAGCACGTCGACACCGCGGGACATGGCCTGAACCTGTGGGTTCATGCCGACGCCGCCGAAGATGCAGGCGCTGACGAACTTCAGGTCGCGGGCATACAGCTTGAAGCTGTCGTGCACCTGGGCGGCGAGTTCGCGGGTAGGGGTCAGGACCAGGACGCGCGGTTGGCGCGGGCCGTGACGCTGGGATTTGTCCGGATGACCGTTGGGGAACAACCGCTCCAGAATCGGGAGGGCGAAGCCGCCGGTTTTACCAGTACCTGTCTGAGCCGCAACCATCAGGTCGCGACCTTGCAACACGGCGGGAATGGCCCGCTGTTGCACCGGAGTAGGCTCGGTATAGCCCGCTGCCTCGATGGCGCGGACTAAAGCCTCGGAGAGACCGAGGGAAGCAAAGGACATGAGTAATCCTGTTTTAGTTAGGGCTTGGCCCAAAGGGATAATCTTGCCGGGCGTGAATGGCGCTTAGGGGAGCGCAATCCCGTCCGGTCCTGCTGCGTCTGGCGGGCACTCCACCGGCTCGCGCGGGCTTGAAAGCTGCGCAGTAGCGGGGTTGGGTGCCTTTTTCAAGACCTCAGCGGCCGGGCGTAAGCCTGGCGGGAAGGCCGGAGTATAACAGAGCAATCACCGCGCGCTGCTTTCCTGCTGCTCAACGGTGCGTTCAGGTGCCGTAATGGCAGCGTTTTTGGCATGGAGGCCGCCGTATTTGGCGCTCAAGGCAGTGTAGGCCGGCTCTTGTTTGAAGCGTTTGAGCTCGGCGGCAAAGCGTTGCACCAGCAGGTCCATGCCCGCGCCACGGCGCACGGCGAGGAATTGCTGTTGGCGGCTGACCACCAGGGGAGCCTGGCTGACCTTGCCCTCCAGGCCCAGTTGCTTGATCACATGCTGACCCACTCGGCTGTCGGTGATCAGCAGATCGATGCGCCCCAGCAACAATTTGCCGAAGTTGGCTTCATGGCTGGGAGCCGGTTCGCGGGTGAACAGGCTGGAGTCGGTGAATTCGGTGCCATACAGATAGCCCGGCGAGGTGCCGACCGTCCGGCCGCGCAGGTCATCGAGGGTCTGGGCCGGGTAAGGGCGTTCGTTGGCGTAGAACAATACGAATTCCACTTCCGACAGGGGCTCGCTGGGATACAGCAGCAGTGCGTCGCGGTCGTGGCTGTGGAAAATATCCAGCGCGCCGTCGGCATGGCCCTGTTCGAGCATGGCCAGGCAGCGCTTCCAGGGCAGGAATTGCCATTCAACATCGACGCCCAGGCGCTGGAACACGATCACCGTGGTTTCGTAGTCCAGCCCGCGCATGGCACCGTTATCGTCGTACACATAGGGCGCCCATGGCTCGGTGACAATGCGCAGTTTCTCGCCATGAGCGGCCAGGCTCAGGCAAGTCAAGAGGGCAACGGTCAACAGCTTGGGGATGACGGACATACCCGGAGGTTACGACGCTCCTGCGCTAAAGAGAAGCTCTGGCGCAAGCTTCTGCGGGCGCTGCTACTTGGCCGGCGAGGTCATCAAGTGTTCGTAGATCGCGGCGCGTCGAGTGCCGAGAATCAGGCGTACCACCGGGTTGGCGAACCAATGCTCCAGCTGGTGGGCATCGATCGGGCGTTTCTGCCGCTCTTCCTGGTTCTGCCGGGCCTTGTCCCACCAAACCGGGCCGCAAGCCTGGTCGAATTCGTTCTCATGCTCGTAGCAGCCATAGAGGATTTCGCGGATGAACTGCTGCTGGTGCTTGGGCAAAAGCAGGGTGATCAGCTTGTACATCAGGCGCTGCACGCGAGGCGGGCGCGGCAGGTGCGCCGAGACCTGGCGAGTATCGGCCAGGGCCAGCGAGCTGGTGGGGGCGGCTGCGTGCTTGGCGATCCACGCCTTGACCTTGGCGCGAAACAGTTGCTTGCGGCTCCAGTAATGGTGGATCAGGTCCGGGCACTCGCGCACGTTGACGGTGCGGTAGGCGGCGATCGACAGGCAGAACTCTTCCAGGGTGTAGGCGCCCTGGGCGTGGGGGAACAGTTCGTCCATCAACGCAATGGAGCGATCGAGGATATGCGCGTCCTGTTGCGTCAGGCCCATGACCCCGGAGTTGAGGGTCATCATGTCATCGTCGGCCACGCCCATGTCCAGCAGGCGCTGGTGCAGCGCGGTGTAGAGGACGCTTTCGTGGTTATCGCCATACCGGGTGTAGAACGCGTTGCACAACAGCGTGCCGGGTTGCACGCGCTCGAACAGGTCCATGGGCGAATGGTGGAAGAAGGTGTCGGTGTCGATCAGGATCGCCAGCGGCGACTCTTCCAGCACTTGGCGCAGCGCCACGTGCTTGGTGCGGAAATGATAGCCGTGGGGCTCGCTCCAGCGTTTGCGCGTGGCCTCGTCCAGCGGGCGCACCCGCACCGGCAGCAGGCGATAGGGTTGTGGGTTGTCGCTGAATACCTGGATGTCCACGGCGGCGTCCGGGGTTTCCTGCAGAAACGCCAGTGCGCTGGCGATACTGAATACCGCCTCCTGGTGGTAGGTCTCGGAGCCAAAGACCAGGTAGACCAGTTGCGGGCGGGAAGTCGTGGGCGCTGTATTCATGAACTGCTGGGTTCCGTAGGCATGTAAAACGACAAAGGCCCTCGTAGAAACGAGGGCCTTGGCACAGCCGGACAAGCTTTAGCGTGGCAGCTTGAGGTTGTTCCAGATGGCAAGGCTGGGTTCAGCCTGGTTCAGGGTATAGAAGTGCAACCCTGGCGCGCCACCTTGCAACAATTGTTCACACATCTCGCTGATAACCTGTTCGCCGAACGCCTGGATGCTCTTGACGTCGTCGCCATAGGCTTCCAGTTGCTTGCGTACCCAGCGTGGAATCTCGGCACCGCAGGCGTCGGAAAAACGCGCGAGCTTGCTGTAGTTGGTGATCGGCATGATGCCGGGCACGATCGGGATGTTCACACCCATGGCCCGTACACGCTCGACGAAGTAGAAGTAGCTGTCGGCGTTGAAGAAGTACTGGGTGATCGCACTGTCGGCGCCAGCGTTGGCCTTGCGCACGAAATTCTGCAGATCATCTTCGAAATTGCGCGCCTGAGGGTGCATCTCCGGGTAAGCCGCCACTTCGATATGGAAGTGATCGCCGCTTTCCTCGCGGATGAAGCTCACCAGGTCATTGGCGTGGCGCAGCTCACCGCTGGCCATGCCCATGCCGGAGGGCAGGTCGCCACGCAGGGCGACGATACGCTTGATGCCGGCTTGCTGGTATTGGGTCAGCAGGCTGCGCAGGTCGGCCTTGCTGTCGCCCACGCACGACAAGTGCGGGGCGGCGGGAACTTTGACTTCGCTTTCCAGCTGCAACACGGTGTTGATCGTACGATCACGGGTCGAGCCGCCGGCGCCGTAGGTGCAGGAAAAGAAGTCGGGGTTGTAGCTGGCCAACTGCTTGGCAGTCGCCATCAGTTTTTCATGCCCAGCATCGGTCTTGGTGGGGAAGAACTCGAAGCTGTAGCGACGGTCTTGGGACATGGTCATACCCTTTGAAACTCAGAAGCGTGCAACCCACCTGCACTGTAGGAGCGAGCTTGCTCGCGAAGAACGTCAACGATAACGCGTGCATTCAGGATGAACGCGGTGCCTTTGAGTTTTTCGCGAGCAAGCTCGCTCCTACAGGTACAGCAGGTCGGGCTGGTTACTTAGTAGCGGTAAGCGTGCGGCTTGAACGGACCTTCGACGGTCACGCCGATGTAGTCGGCCTGGGTCTTGGTCAGTTGAGTCACCACGCCGCCGAAGCCGCGGACCATTTCCAGGGCCACTTCTTCGTCGAGTTTCTTCGGCAGTACTTCCACGGTCAGGCGCTCGGCTTTCTGGGCTGGCGACAGGTCGGCGTACTTCTGGCCGAACAGGAAGATCTGCGCCAGTACCTGGTTGGCGAACGAGCCGTCCATGATGCGGCTTGGGTGGCCGGTGGCGTTGCCCAGGTTAACCAGGCGGCCTTCAGCCAGCAGGATCAGGTAGTCGTCGTTCTGTGGGTCGAAAGCGCCAGCGCCGGTACGGTGAACCTTGTGTACCTGTGGCTTTACTTCTTCCCATGCCCAGTTCTTGCGCATGAAAGCGGTGTCGATCTCGTTGTCGAAGTGACCGATGTTGCACACCACGGCGCGCTTTTTCAGGGCCTTGAGCATGTTCGAATCGCAAACATTCACGTTGCCGGTGGTGGTCACGATCAGGTCGATCTTGCCCAGCAGGGCCTTGTCGATGCTCGCTTCGGTGCCGTCATTGACGCCATCGATGAACGGCGAAACCACTTCGAAACCGTCCATGCAGGCTTGCATGGCGCAGATCGGGTCGACTTCGGAAACCTTGACGATCATGCCTTCCTGACGCAGGGACTGGGACGAACCCTTGCCCACGTCACCGTAGCCGATCACCAGGGCTTGCTTGCCCGACAGCAGGTGGTCGGTGCCGCGCTTGATGGCATCGTTCAGGCTGTGACGGCAGCCGTACTTGTTGTCGTTCTTGCTCTTGGTCACCGAGTCGTTGACGTTGATGGCCGGGATTTTCAGCTCGCCCTTGGCCAGCATGTCCAGCAGGCGGTGCACGCCAGTGGTGGTTTCTTCGGTCACGCCGTGGACGCGGTCGAGGATCTGCGGGTACTTCGTGTGCAGCAGCGCGGTCAGGTCGCCGCCGTCGTCGAGGATCATGTTGGCATCCCATGGCGCGCCATCTTTCAGGATGGTTTGTTCCAGGCACCACTCGTACTCTTCTTCGGTCTCGCCTTTCCAGGCGAATACCGGGATACCGGCGGCGGCGATGGCGGCAGCGGCCTGGTCCTGGGTCGAGAAGATGTTGCAGGACGACCAACGCACTTCGGCACCCAGGGCAACCAGGGTTTCGATCAGCACGGCGGTCTGGATGGTCATGTGGATGCAGCCGAGAATCTTCGCGCCCTTGAGCGGCTGCTCAGCGGCGTACTTGCGACGCAGGCCCATCAGGGCTGGCATTTCGGATTCGGCGATAAAGGTTTCGCGACGGCCCCAGGCGGCGAGGGACATGTCGGCGACTTTGTAGTCGGTGAAATCTGCAGGCGTAATTACAGCGCTCATGAAGAGCCTCCATTCGTAGTGTGCGAATGGGCGCCGTTGTGCGTTTAGTATCAGGCCAGGACAACCAGGCCGGACAACGCCCCATCCGAGCCTGACAGGCCTAGCCTGCTGCAGCGCCCCTCGGACAGGTGGCGGGAGAACGGTATCAACTGAAGATGACCGTTTTGAAGCGGGGGCGATTATAGCCGTGTACGCGGCACTTCCCAAGCCTTTCTGTCGACGACGTGAAGATCGCTCATCGGCTTGATAGGCAATGGCGCATAGAGCTTGGGGGCAGGCTCTGCCATGATGTTGCCCATCATTTCGCCACGCGCTTTGGAGTGACCATGAACTTTCACACCCGCAAATGGGTAAAACCTGAAGACCTCAACCCCAACGGCACCCTGTTCGGCGGCAGCCTGCTGCGCTGGATCGACGAAGAAGCA
This sequence comes from Pseudomonas fluorescens, assembly GCF_001708445.1. Taxonomy (NCBI): domain Bacteria; kingdom Pseudomonadati; phylum Pseudomonadota; class Gammaproteobacteria; order Pseudomonadales; family Pseudomonadaceae; genus Pseudomonas; species Pseudomonas fluorescens. The sequence goes on along the minus strand of NZ_CP015637.1, from coordinate 6,105,641 downwards.
GCCATCTACGCGATTGTCCAGCTGGGCAACCAGCGTGTGGTGACCAAGTACATCTCCGAAATCAACTTTGTCAGCGCCTCGCGCCAGGGCGACATCATCGAGCTGGGCATCACCGCCACCGAGTTCGGCCGCACCTCCATTACCCTGACCTGCGAAGTGCGCAACAAAATCACCCGCAAAAGCATCCTGACCGTGGAAAAAATGGTCTTCGTCAACCTCGGCGAGGACGGTTTACCCGCGCCCCATGGCCGTACCGAGATCAAGTACGTCAAGGACCAATTCCAGGAAGACGGCATCAAGAATTAATCCTGCGGGTGGCAGTGAACGCTCTTGATAGGCGATAGGTCGTACCTGAACACCGCCCCCCGTTCAGGTATCACCATGGCCACCCAAGAAGACGGCAAGACCCCCAACCTGTCGCAGGAAGAACAGCACGACGTCGACAAAAACCAACCGCCCCGCGCAGCGGTGCTGCACGAAATCATCCGTACCCAGGGCGACCAGGAGCTGGAGCGAAGTGTCGCTGCCTTGTGGTGGTCGGCGCTGGCCGCCGGGTTGACCATGGGGCTGTCGTTGATGGCCATGGGGCTACTCAATTCCCGCCTGCCGGACGGCGAGGCGTTCAAGGTGATCGCCAGCTTCGGTTACTGTGCGGGCTTTCTGGCGGTGATTCTTGCACGCCAGCAGTTGTTCACCGAAAACACCCTGACCGCGGTGTTGCCGGTGATGAGCAAACCTACATTGGCCAACGCCGGACGCTTGTTGAGGTTGTGGAGCGTGGTGCTGGTGGGCAACCTGTGCGGCACTCTGCTGGTGGCCTACGTGATGCTGCACCTGCCGATCTTCGATACCAAGACCGACCATGCTTTCCTTGAAATCGGGCGCAAGATCATGGAAAACGATGCCGGCCAGATGTTTGCCAAAGGCATTGTTTCCGGTTGGATGATCGCGACCATGGTGTGGATGATTCCGTCCATGGAAAGCGCCAAGATGTGGATCATCATCCTGATCACCTACCTGATGGCCTTGGGCGATTTCACTCACATCGTCGTGGGCTCGGCCGAGGTGTCCTACCTGGTGTTCGCCGGTGAGCTGCCGTGGAAGGATTTCTGGCTGGTCTTCGCCGGGCCGACCCTGGCCGGCAATATCATTGGCGGCAGCTTCATCTTTGCGCTGATCAGCCATGCGCAGATTCGCAGTGAAAGCAGTTTGCCGGGCAAAAAGGCTGCGGACCCCAGGCATCCGCAGCAGATTGACAAGGGTCAGTGAGTGTCGGGCGTGGCCTGGGGTTCGCCCTCGGTCACGCGCTTGACCAGCTTGCCGATGCTCAGTCCCTGCAACAGGATCGACGACAGCACCACAATGTAGGTGATGCTCAGCAGCAGGTCGCGCTCCGGGCCCAACGGCAGGGCCAGCGCCAGCGCCACCGAAACCCCACCGCGCAGCCCGCCCCATGTCAGGATGCGAATAGTCCCGCGAGGTACCGTGCGCCAGCGCCGTAGCAGCAGGATCGCCGGGGCCACTGTCAGCAGGCGCGACAGCAGGATCGCCACCGCCAGCAAGCTGGCCGCGAACACATGCAGCCAGTTGAACGGCAACAGCAACAACTCCATGCCGATCAACGCGAACAGCAGGGCGTTGAGCATGTCGTCGAGCAACTCCCAGAAACCGTCCAGGTAGCGCCGGGTCATATCGTTCATCGCCAGCTTGCGGCCCAGGTTGCCGATGATCAGGCCTGCCACCACCATCGCAATCGGTGCCGAGACGTGCAGTTCGGTGGCCATCGCCGAGCCACCGATCACCAATGCCAGGGTCAGCATCACTTCGATCTGGTGCTGTTCGATGCTCTTGATCATCAGGTAGACCAGGTAACCGATCAGCCCGCCAAACACCACGCCGCCGATTGCCTCATGGGCGAACAGCATCGCGGTGGCGCCCACGGTGGGCGTCTCGCCCAACTGTGCGATACCCAGCAATACGGTAAACACCACTACGGCTGTACCGTCGTTGAACAGCGACTCGCCGACGATCGTGGTTTTCAGTGGTTTCGACGCATTGGCGGTACGCAGCACGCCCAGCACCGCAATCGGGTCGGTGGGTGAGATCAGCGCGCCGAACAGCAGGCAGTAGAGGAAGCTCACGTGCCAGCCGAACAGGGCGAAGATGTAGTACGCCAGGCTGCCGATCACCCCGGTGGCGATCAGCACGCCAAAGGTCGCCAACAGGCCGATGGGCCAACGGTAGCTGCGCAGGTCGTTGAGGTTCACGTGCAAGGCGCCGGCGAACAGCAGGAACGACAGCATCCAGTTCATCAGCAGGTCGCCGAAGTCGATCTGGCCAATCAACTGCTGGATACGTTCCTCCAGGCCCGGGTAGCCGAGCACGCTCAGGCCTTGCAGGATCAGCGAAAACAGCAGGGCGGTGACCATCACGCCAATGGTGGGCGGCAGGCCGATAAAACGGAAGTTCACATAGGTGAGCAGGGTGGTGAGGCAAATGAAGGCGGCGACAAGTTCAAGCATCCGGGGTCCTTGGGGAGGTGGGAGAGGGGATTCAACTGGGCAGATGCAGGCGCGGCAGGTGCGCCGAGGCGGCGTTTAGTATAAACAGGCGTTGATACATCACGAATCAATTAAGGAGATTGCATTGGTAGCGACAGCTCTGGTGCTGGTAGCGGCGCTGTTGCATGCGACCTGGAACACCTTGATCAAGTTCAGCGGCGAGCGCCTGCTTGTGATCGCTTGCATGGACACTGTGGCCTTGCTGTTTGTGGTGCTGGCGGTGGGGTTTGTGTCGGTGCCGCCGCTGGACATCTGGCCGTGGATCATCGCCTCGGCGCTGTTTGAGCTGCTCTACCGTTATCTGCTGATTCAAGCTTATCGCGTCGGCGACCTGGGGCTGGTCTATCCGCTGATGCGTGGCCTGTCGCCCCTGGTGGTACTGGCGTTGACTCTGGTGTTCGCCGGTGAAGTGCTGAGCACCCAGCAAATCCTCGGCATCCTGCTGATCCCGTTCGGCATGCTGTGCCTGCTATGGCAGGGCGGTGGTGGCGACCGTTTGCCCTGGTCGATGTTGCCGGTAGTGGCGCTGATCGGCCTGTGCATTGGCTGCTATACCTTCCTTGACGGCCAGGCATTGCGGCGTTGGTCACACCCGCTGGATTACCTGGTGTGGCTGACGCTGATCAGCGCCTGGCCATTCCCGTTGCTGGCGGTGGTACGCAAGCGCGCGGCGTTCAACCTGTTTTGGCGCACCCAATGGCGGCTGGGGTTGAGCGTGGGGTTCTGCGTATTGTTGAGCTACGCTCTGGTGCTCTGGGCCATGCAGTTGGGCTCGATTGCCGAGGCTGCCGCGCTGCGGGAAGTCAGCGTGATCCTGGTGGTGTTGTTCGGTATGCGTTATCTGAAAGAACCTTTCGGCCGGCCACGGCTCATAGCCTGTGGGTTGGTGCTGATCGGCATGTTCGTGATGAAGCTCTAACCGTCAGATAAAACCAAAAAAGGAATGAGTGATGACAGCGGCTTTCTGGTGTGTGTTGATTGCAATCTTTCTGCCGTACCTGTGCACGGGCGTCGCCAAGTTCAGTGGCGGCAAGTTCGGCCTCAGGCAGAACCACGACCCGCGCGCTTTCCTCGATACCCTCGAAGGCTTTGCCAAGCGTGCTCACAGTGCGCAACTCAACAGCTTTGAAGTGACCCCGGCGTTTGCCGCGGCGGTGATCATTGCGCACATCGCCGGTACGGCGTCGCTGGTGACCATCAACGTGCTGGCGGTGCTGTTTATCACCAGCCGCCTGCTGTACATCATCTGCTACCTGGCGGACTGGGCGATATTGCGTTCGTTGGTGTGGACGGTGGGCATGGTGCTGATTGCGAGTTTCTTCTTCGTCTCGATCTGACCTGGCTTCGCGGGAGCACACTTGTTCCCGCTGGCGTGCGTAGCGCTCCCAAAACCGCTGGGGCCGCTACGCAGCCCAACGGGAGCAAGCTTCCTGGCCACAACGGCCGGTTTCATCGTTGACGGTCAGTGGCTGTCAGCTGCCGGCGGGCGCATCCGGTACCTGCGGTAACGCTGCGCCTTTGGGCCACAGCATCCAGATCTGCCCCTGCTGCTTCATGTTGCCGGCCAGCTCGCCCGCGGCATCGCCCGTGCCCCAGAACAAGTCTGCCCGCACCTCGCCCGTAATGGCGCCGCCCGTGTCCTGGGCCGCCACGGGCCTTGTGATCGGTGAGCCATCGGGCTTGGTGGTCGACAGCCACAACAGGCTACCGAGTGGGATCACCTTGCGATCCACCGCCACGCTGTAGCCGGCGGTCAATGGCACATTCAGCGAGCCGCGTGGGCCTTCGTTGCTGTCGGGGCGGGCGCTGAAGAAGACATAGCTGGGGTTGCTCGCCAGCAGCTCGGGAATGCGCTGCGGGTGTGCCTTGGCCCAAGCGCTGATGGCGCCCATGGTCACGTCTTCTTTTTTCAGTTCGCCTTGTTCCACCAGCCAGCGGCCGATAGGGCGATAGGGGTAGCCGTTCTGGTCGCCGTAGCCGACGCGTAGTTGACGACCGCCGGCCAGCTGGATACGGCCGGAGCCCTGGATCTGCAGGAATTGCAGGTCCATCGGGTTGGTCAGCCAGGCGATCGGCTTGGCGCTGGAGCCTTGGCCATTGATCGCGCTGGCATCGTCATAGGGCTTGAGCACGCGACCTTCGAGGCGGCCGCGCAGGCGCTTGCCCTTGAGTTCGGGGTAAATGCTTTCCAGGTTGACGATGATCAGGTCATCCGGCACGCCGTACACCGGCACATGGGCGCTGGCGGTCTGGGTCAGGCTGCCGGGGTAGACCGGTTCGTAGTAGCCGGTGATCAGGCCGTTCGGGCTATTGTCCGCCGAGCGCAGGCCGAACACATCCAGGCGCTCCTTGAGGAAGCCGCGGATTGCCACGGCATCACCCGGCACTGCGGCCGCCGCCGTGCACGTGGCGCCCCACACAGGGTCGGCCTTGAGACGCTGGCAGGCGCTGCGCCAGGATTCAAACCCGGCCAGCAGGTCGCTGTCGGACACCGCCGGCAACGCTTCCCACGGTGCGTTCACGTAGGTGGCTATAGCATGGGGTTTTACGGTTTCATCTTTGCCGGCATCTTTGCCCGCGTCGCAGCCGGCCAGCAGCGCGATCATCGGTAGAGCCCACGCCAGGCGGCGGCTCCAGGGTTTCAAGGTGACATTCATAGGGGTAATTCCTGAAGCGATTGCCTGCGCCATCGCGCGTTGGGGCAACCCTTATTATTAATAGGGCTATTGGTCTTTTCGGGCGGGGCGAGGATACTGGCCGCCGTTTTCCGTGACCGTGAGCCACCATGACTTTTAAAAAATTGACGGTTGTATTGCTGGCCTGCCTGGCCTTGTCTGCCTGTGGCGGCGTTGACCCCAACTCCCCCCTGGGCCAGCGCAAGGCGATCTTCAAGCAGATGCTCAAAACCGGCGAAGACCTGGGCGGCATGTTGCGTGGGCGCATCCCGTTCGACGGCGCAAAGTTCGCCGAAGGGGCGGTCAAGCTCGATGCCCTGTCCCATGAGCCGTGGAAGCATTTTCCGAGTGTGCGCGAAGAAGATCACACCAGCGCAAAGGACGATGTCTGGCAGCAGCAGGCACGTTTCCAGGAGCTGGCGCGCAACCTTGAAGCGGCCACCGGTGAATTGGTGATCGCCAGCCAGGTGCAGCCTTACAAGGCCGCCAACCTGGGGCCGGCGGTGCAGAAAGTTGAAGATGCCTGCAGCGCTTGCCATAAACAGTTCCGAGACCACTGACCGATTTTACTGGTCGAGCTCTTCCACGGCGTCCTGCAGGTCTTTGCGTGACTGGGCAAGCTTGTCCTTGCGCTTGTTGATCTTGTCCGCGTCACCCTTTTTCATCGCTTTGTCGAGGTCGGCCTGACGACGGCTGACTTCGTGCTTGGCGTCGAGCACCTTGTTTTCGCGTTCCTTCTTCAAGGCGGCGTCATTGCAGTTGGCGGTGACTTCAGCCAGGGCTTTTTCCAGGCCGGCCTGTTGTTCGCTGTTGCCATGGGCCTTGGCCTGTTCGATCTGGGTGCTGATGGCCTGGCGCTTGGCGGCGCAGCCGGTCAGGGGTTGCGTGTCTTCGGCCGCCAGCGATGGCGTGGCCATGAAGCTTGCGACGGTCAACAGGGCAAGGGGGGCTAGAAATTTCATGTGGAGCTCCAAGGTCGCAATCGGATGGCAGGGTGAATTCTGCCGTGGTTCAAAGGTGGCCGGGCCGGTTCAAAACCCGTCTATCCCGGCCACGCGGAGTGTCTCAGCCAACGCCTGGACTTGTGGGTCGTGAAAAAAAGCGCTCAATTGCGCTGCGCGACCCGGGCCAATGCCATCGATGGCCTGCCAGGCTTGGGTGTCCCGGGCGACCAGCGTCTGCCAGCCGCCTTCCAGGTTGTTGCGTGCCACGGGCGGTACACCCAGGGCTTTGAGCCATTGCGCGAAAGGCCGTTGCCGCGCGCTGCGAATGCTGTCGAGCAGTCGCGCACGGCTGCGATCGCCGAAGCCATCAATGTTAGCAAGCTCTGCCGCATCCAGGGTTAACCAATCGAGAAAGCCAGCGATTAGACCGGCCTGGATCAATACGTTCCAGGTCTCGCGGCCCAAATGCGGTAACGCCAGGCCCTGGTTGCCGCTCAGCCAGGTCAGGCGCGCGAGCAATTGTTCTTCGCAGCCGGGGTCGAGTTGCCAGCAGCTCAGCGCGTGAAAATCCCGGGCATGGGGCACGGCCATGGCGACTCGGGTTTCGTTGCGCAGGATGACTTCGTCCAAGCGTGGGATCACTTGGCCGGCGAGGCTGATGGAAACCTGGTCGCCGGGGCGGATGTCCAGCGCTTGCCAGCGTTTCAGGGAGCCGACGCTGACCCGGCTGATCTGCCGGTCGTCCAGCCGCACCGGTTCGAGTTCCAGCAACGGCGTGATGCGCCCGGTGCGGCCGATCTTGAACTGCACGTTGCGCACCAGCGCCAGGGCCTTGGCTGCGGGGTATTTCCAGGCGACTGCCCAGTAAGGCGTACTGACCTGCCAGCGTTCGGCGGGGGCGCGCACGGCCTGGTGCAACACCACGCCGTCGCTGGCGAACGGCAGTGGATGGGTATACCAGTGGGTGCGCCAATGGGCGGCTTCGGTGAGGCTCTCGACGGGGTGGCTGTAGTCTTGGCTGTCCGTGAACCCCCAGCGCGCCAGGGTAGCCAGGCGTTCGGTAAAGTCCTCCGGACCCTCGGGCCAGGCCCAGACGAACAGGCCGATTCCGGCTGCATCGGCGTCGCTCAGCTGGCGACGGTTCATCAGCCCGGCCACTTTGCTGCGGGCATTGAGCCCACCCTGTGCCGATTGCACGTGGTCGTCGAGACGCCAGTAGAGCTCGCCCTGCAACACCAGGTCGATGGGTTCAGGCAAGCGTTGGACGATGGCCGGGATCCTGCTGGAAGAGGCTGACCAATCCTGGCCGAGTCGGCCGTCACCGCGGCTGATGACTTGGCTCAAGTGGCCCTGGCGGTACACCAGCGTGACGGCAACGCCGTCGACCTTGGGTTGAATCCAGACATCCTGGCGCACGCGCAACCATTCGCCAACGGCCTGTTCATCCAGCAGTTTTTCCAGGCCCGTATGGGCAATCGGGTGCGGCACGGTGCCGCGTGAACTGGCCAGCGGTTTGTCTGTGGTCGCCGCGGAGGGGGAGACGCATTGGCGCCAGTTGGCCAGGCGCTGGCGGGCCTGGTCGTAGAGCTCATCGCTGATGGGCGAATGGCCGAGTCGATGGTAGCTGTCATCCCACAGGCGAATGTGTTCGGCGAGGGTATTGACCTGCGACCTGGCTTCATCGGGGCATTCATCTGCCCAACACAAAATGGGCAGAGCACTGACTAGAAGAGTGATCACTGAACGCATCATGAGCATCCTTGCTCGAAAAGGGCGCCCAGCCTAAATGATCCTCTCTTCCACAAAAAAGCCCCGGCAGTGCGGGGCTTTTTACCGGGTGTTTCCAGTTACTTGAACAAACCACCCAAGGCTTTCACGGCGTCCGGCTTATCCGCCTTGGCTTCCTGATTTTGCTGCTTGGCGTCGGCTTTGGCTTGGGTTTCAGCGAGTTTGTTGCAACCTTTGTTGACCTGGTCTTGTGCGGCTTTGAATGCCTTCACTTTCATGGTGTCTTTGCTGGCTTCGGCCGCATCGATTTTGGTTTGCAGGTCTGCGGCTTGCTTCTGGCAGTCGCCGGCATTGCCACCCAGTTGGGAGGTCAGGGCGCCACTCAGGGCGCTCAGGTCGGCGGCGTGGGCCGGCAGGGCGAGCAGGCTGAGCAGAAGGGCGGCGGGGACGAGCGTGGAGATGCGCATGAAAAACCTCAATGTTCGATTGCCTGCGCACTTATCTATCCCGGGCTGGCGCAGTGCAATATCCAATTAAGGTGGAGGGCCCGAGAGGGCGCGGATTCTAGTGGGCCATTATTTGGCCTGCAAGCTTTGGATCCAAAAATTGTGAACGTCACCGCGATTCACCCGACAATAAAAAGCCCCGCCGGGAAAACCCGGCAGGGCTTTGGATAACGCGAGCGATTACAGGCCGGCAGCAATGCGCAGGTCGTTGGCGCGGTCGGTCTTTTCCCAGGTGAAGGTGGTGAAGGTGTCGTCGCCGACGGTCTTCTGCGCAGGGGTACGACCGAAGTGGCCGTAGGCTGCGGTTTCCTGGTACATCGGGTGCAGCAGGTCGAGCATGGTGGTGATCGCGTAAGGGCGCAGGTCGAAGATCTCGCGCACCAGTTTGACGATCTTGTCATCGCTGATCTTGCCGGTACCGAAAGTGTTCAGCGAGATCGACGTAGGCTGGGCCACGCCGATGGCGTAGGACACCTGGATCTCGCAGCGCTCGGCCAGGCCGGCGGCGACGATGTTCTTGGCCACGTAGCGACCGGCGTAGGCCGCGGAACGGTCAACCTTGGACGGATCTTTACCGGAGAACGCGCCACCGCCATGCCGGGCCATGCCGCCGTAGCTGTCAACGATGATCTTGCGACCGGTCAGGCCGCAGTCGCCGACCGGGCCACCGATGATGAACTGGCCAGTCGGGTTGATATGGAACTGAGTGTCTTTGCTCAGCAGTTCGGCGGGCAGCACGTGCTTGACGATCAGTTCCATCACGCCTTCGCGCAGGTCAGCGTAGGAAACGTCCGGGTTGTGCTGGGTCGACAGGACGACCGCGTCGATGCCGACCACCTTGCCGCCTTCATAACGGCAGGTCACCTGGGACTTGGCGTCCGGGCGCAGCCAAGGCAGCAGGCCGGATTTGCGCGCTTCGGCCTGACGTTGCACGAGCTGGTGCGAGAAGGTGATCGGTGCTGGCATCAGCACGTCGGTTTCGTTGCTGGCGTAGCCGAACATCAGGCCCTGGTCGCCGGCACCCTGATCTTCAGGCTTGGCCCGGTCGACGCCCTGGTTGATGTCAGGGGACTGCTTGCCGATGATGTTCATCACGCCGCAGGTAGCGCCGTCAAAGCCTACGTCGGAGCTGTTGTAGCCGATGTCGGTGATCACGTCACGAACGATCTGCTCCAGGTCAACCCAGGCGGTAGTGGTCACTTCGCCAGCGATGATCGCTACACCGGTTTTCACCAGAGTCTCGCACGCCACACGGGCGAACTTGTCTTCAGCAATGATGGCGTCCAGCACCGCATCAGAAATCTGGTCGGCGATTTTGTCCGGATGCCCTTCAGACACGGACTCGGAGGTGAAAAGGGAGTATTCGCTCATCTCGATGTTTTCCTGATATTTACCGATGGTGAGTGTCGCCAGCCGGTCGCTGAAAATGGCGGACCTGAATCTGGAAACCATTACGTAAACCTACATAGAGGCTTTCCCCGGGAACGAGCCCCGCAGCGGTGGCCCAACGGGCCAGGTCGTCCTGTTCAAAACCCAACCAGAGATCACCGCAGGCCTCCCTGGCCCAATTCTGGTTGTGGCTGCATAAATCTGTAACCAGCAGGCTACCGCCGGGTTGCAGCAAGTTCGCCATCTGCTTGAGGGCGTCGGCGGGGGCCGCGAAATGGTGCAGGACCATGTTCAGCACCACGCAATCGGCCTTCAGGCCCGTATGAGTCAGCGCGTCGGCCAACTGCAGGCGGATATTGCCCAACGCCTCGCGCTCGCAGAGCTGGCGTGCCAGCTCAAGCATTGCCGGGCTGTTGTCCAGCGCGGTGACCTGGCCGAAACGGCGCGCCAGTTCTGGCAGAAAGCCGCCATCCCCAGGCCCGACTTCCAATGCCGTGGCCTCATGACTGAAGCTCAGCTTGTCCAATAGCGCCAGTACGCTTTCGCGATATTGGGGCAAACCGGCGATCAGGTCCTGCTGGGCACGAAACTTCTCGGCGACCCGCGAGAAAAAGTCCTGGCTGGCCGCAGCGCGTTGTCCGTGTACCTGGCCGATGCGTGATTGCACGTCGTTGGGCAGGTTGAGGCTGTCCACTTCGTCGAGCAGGGCGGCATGAAGCTTTCCGCCGAGCACGTCGGAGTGGGGCAGGGCGCGGCGGTAAAAAATCGCATTGCCTTCGCGGCGGGTGGCCACCAGGTCGGCCTGGGCCAATACCTTCAAGTGGTGGCTCATGCCGGACTGGCCAATGGCGAAAATCTGCGCCAACTCCAGTACACCGAAAGAGTCGTTGGCCAGTGCGCGCAATACGTTCAGGCGCAACGGGTCACCAGCGGCCTTGCACAAGGCTGCCAGGTCATCGCCGTCGTCAGGACGCAGGGAGGGCACGGGTAGGTTCATAAGGCCAGCAGTCTAGTGACGGGTGGGTCTCCTCGCAAGGCCAATATCAAAAAGTTTTGATATTGGACGATAAGTGGCGGTTATAAACAGTCGCTATAACCTTTAGACGAAGCGGTTAAAGGTTTCTGCAAGCGATTGCCGCGCAAAGCACAGGAAAAACACCTGCAAGTGACTATCTGTCATTGCCCGCAGGCGGTGGCTGAGGGAAAATGCCGGTCCTTTTTTCCGTTTCTTTTAATCACTCACTATTCAAAATCCTCAGGAGAACAGCGATGCCCAGCCGTCGTGAGCGTGCCAACGCCATTCGTGCCCTCAGCATGGATGCCGTGCAAAAAGCCAACAGCGGCCATCCCGGTGCCCCGATGGGCATGGCGGATATCGCCGAGGTACTTTGGCGTGACTACCTGAAGCACAACCCGAGCAACCCATCGTTCGCCGACCGTGACCGCTTTGTGCTGTCCAACGGCCACGGCTCGATGCTGATCTACTCGCTGCTGCACCTGACCGGCTACGACGTCACCATCGATGACCTCAAGAGTTTCCGCCAGCTGCACAGCCGCACCCCGGGCCACCCGGAATTCGGCTACACCCCAGGCGTCGAGACCACTACCGGTCCCCTGGGCCAAGGCCTGGCCAACGCCGTAGGTTTCGCGCTGGCTGAAAAAGTCCTGGGCGCGCAATTCAACCGCCCTGGCCACCACATCGTTGACCACCACACCTACGTGTTCCTGGGTGATGGCTGCATGATGGAAGGCATTTCCCATGAAGTCGCTTCCCTGGCCGGTACCCTGGGCCTGGGCAAGCTGATCGCCTTCTACGATGACAACGGCATCTCCATCGACGGCGAAGTCGAAGGCTGGTTCACCGACGACACCCCTAAGCGTTTCGAAGCCTACAACTGGCAGGTGATCCGCAATGTCGACGGCCACGATCCGGAAGAAATCAAGACCGCCATCGACACCGCCCGCAAGAGCGAGCAGCCGACGCTGATCTGCTGCAAGACCACCATCGGTTTCGGTTCGCCCAACAAGCAAGGTAAAGAAGACTGCCACGGTGCCCCCCTGGGTGACGCGGAAATCGCCCTGACCCGCGCCGCGCTGAAGTGGAACCACGGTCCGTTCGAAATCCCGGCCGACATCTACGCCGAATGGGATGCCAAGGAAAAAGGCCTGGCCACCGAAGCCGAGTGGGACCAGCGCTTCGCCGCCTACTCCGCTGAATTCCCGGAATTGGCCAACGAGCTGGTACGCCGCCTGGCCGGTGACCTGCCTGCCGACTTCTCGGAAAAAGCCTCGGCCTACATCGCCGAAGTCGCGGCCAAGGGCGAGACCATCGCCAGCCGTAAAGCCAGCCAGAACACCCTGAACGCCTTTGGCCCGCTGCTGCCCGAGTTCCTCGGCGGTTCGGCCGATCTGGCCGGTTCCAACCTGACCCTGTGGAAAGGCTGCAAAGGTGTCTCGGCCGAAGACGCCAGCGGCAACTATATGTACTACGGTGTGCGCGAGTTCGGCATGAGCGCCATCATGAACGGCGTGTCCCTGCATGGCGGCCTGGTGCCTTACGGTGCGACCTTCCTGATGTTCATGGAATATGCACGTAACGCAGTCCGCATGGCGGCGCTGATGAAGAAGCGTGTGATCCATGTGTACACCCACGACTCCATCGGCCTGGGCGAAGACGGCCCGACGCACCAGCCGGTCGAGCAACTGACCAGCCTGCGTACCACGCCGAACCTGGATTGCTGGCGCCCAGCCGACGCGGTCGAATCCGCCGTGGCCTGGAAACATGCGATCGAGCGCAAGGACGGCCCTTCGGCGCTGATCTTCTCTCGTCAGAACCTGCAACACCAGGTGCGTACCGACGCGCAGATCGCCGACATCAGCCGTGGCGGCTACGTGCTCAAGGACTGCATCGGCGAGCCGGAACTGATCCTGATCTCCACCGGTTCCGAAGTGGGCCTGACCGTCCAGGCATACGACAAGCTGACTGCCCAGGGCCGCAACGTGCGCGTTGTTTCCATGCCGTGCACCAGCGTGTTCGAAGCCCAGGATGCCGACTACAAACAGTCGGTGCTGCCGTTGCAGGTCAGCGCGCGTATCGCCATCGAAGCGGCCCACGCCGACTACTGGTACAAGTACGTGGGCCTGGAAGGCCGCGTGATCGGCATGACCACCTACGGTGAGTCGGCGCCGGCACCGGCGTTGTTCGAAGAATTCGGTTTCACCCTGGATAACATCCTGGGTCAGGCTGAAGAGCTGCTGGAAGACTAAAGCGCGAACGCGGCGGCCAATTTGGCCGCTGCACACAGATGTGCGTTGGCGACTGCCCATCGCACCCTCTGTAGGAGCGAGCTTGCTCGCGAAGAACGAGAGAGCGCCGCGTCACATCAGAAACGCTGCGTTATCGTTGACGATCTTCGCGAGCAAGCTCGCTCCAACATTGGTTAGATGGTTTATGTCGCCCCCACTGCGAGAACCCCATGCCCCAACCGCGTCCCTACAAAGTTGCACTCAACGGCTACGGCCGCATTGGTCGTTGCGTCTTGCGTGCTCTGTTCGAGCGAGGGGCGGCGGCCGGTTTTGAAATTGTCGCGATCAATGACCTGGCCGACATGGCCAGTATCGAATACCTGACACGCTTTGACTCCACCCACGGCCGCTTTCCCGGCGAAGTGCGGGTCGAAGGCGATTGTCTGCATATCAAGGGCGACTGCGTGAAAGTGTTGCGCAGTGCCACCCCCGAGGGCATCGACTGGGCGGCGCTGGGCGTCGACCTGGTGCTGGAATGCTCCGGTGCCTATAACACCCGCGCCGATGGCCAGCGTTTTCTCGATGCCGGCGCCCCGCGAGTGTTGTTTTCCCAGCCGATGGCCAGCGAGGCGGATGTCGACGCCACCATCGTCTACGGCATCAACCAGGATTGCCTCACCGGTCATGAGTTGCTGGTGTCCAATGCCTCCTGCACCACCAACTGCAGCGTACCGCTGTTGCGCCTGCTGGATCAGGCGATCGGCCTGGACTACGTGTCGATTACCACCATCCACTCGGCGATGAACGACCAGCCGGTGATCGACGCCTATCACCACGAAGACCTGCGCCGCACGCGCTCGGCGTTCCAGTCAGTGATTCCGGTGTCCACCGGCCTGGCGCGCGGCATCGAACGACTGTTGCCGGAACTTGCCGGGCGAATTCAGGCCAAAGCCGTACGGGTGCCGACGGTGAACGTGTCCTGCCTGGACATCACCATGCAAACCGTCAGCGACACCGATGCCGAGGAGGTCAACCGGATCCTGCGTGACGCCGCCACCAGCGGCCCGCTCAAGGGCCTTCTGGCCTATACCGAGTTGCCCCACGCCAGTTGTGATTTCAACCATGACCCGCATTCGGCGATTGTCGATGCCAGCCAGACCCGCGTTTCCGGCCCGAGGCTGGTGAACATCCTGGCCTGGTTCGACAACGAATGGGGGTTTGCCAACCGTATGCTGGACGTCGCAGAACACTATCTGCAAACAGCCTCTCCAAAACTTTAGCCTCAGGAATTGCCTCCCATGACCGTGTTGAAGATGACCGACCTCGATCTGCAAGGTAAGCGCGTACTGATTCGCGAAGACCTCAACGTCCCAGTCAAGGACGGTGTTGTCACCAGTGATGCGCGAATCCTGGCCTCGCTGCCGACCATCAAGCTGGCTCTGGAAAAAGGTGCGGCCGTGATGGTCTGCTCCCACCTGGGTCGTCCGACCGAAGGTGAGTTCTCCGCCGAAAACAGCCTCAAGCCTGTGGCTGACTACCTGAGCAAGGCCCTGGGCCGGGACGTGCCACTGGTGGCTGACTACCTGGGGGGCGTCGACGTCACGCCTGGCGACATCGTGTTGTTCGAAAACGTGCGCTTCAACAAAGGCGAGAAAAAGAACAGCGACGAACTGGCCCAGCAATACGCGGCCCTGTGCGACGTGTTCGTGATGGACGCTTTCGGTACCGCCCACCGCGCCGAAGGTTCGACCCATGGCGTGGCCAAGTTTGCCAAGGTCGCCGCTGCAGGCCCTCTGCTGGCTGCTGAACTGGACGCGCTGGGCAAGGCCCTGGGTGCGCCCGCACAGCCAATGGCCGCCATCGTGGCCGGCTCGAAAGTTTCAACCAAGCTGGACGTGCTCAATAGCCTCAGCCAGATCTGTAACCAGCTGATCGTCGGCGGCGGCATTGCCAACACGTTCTTGGCGGCCGCGGGTCACCCGGTGGGCAAGTCCCTGTACGAGCCGGACCTGCTCGACACCGCGCGCGCCATCGCTGCCAAGGTCAGCGTACCGCTGCCAGTGGACGTGGTCGTGGCCAAGGAATTTGCGGAAAGCGCCGAAGCGACCGTCAAGCTGATCGACGATGTGGCCGCCGACGACATGATCCTGGATATCGGCCCGCAAACCGCGGCCAACTTCGCAGAGCTGCTCAAGGCTTCCCAGACCATCCTGTGGAACGGCCCGGTGGGTGTGTTTGAGTTCGATCAGTTCGGCAATGGCACCAAAGTGCTGGCCAAGGCGATTGCCGAAAGCTCGGCATTCTCCATAGCCGGCGGCGGCGACACCCTGGCGGCCATCGATAAATATGGCGTTGCCGACCAGATCTCCTACATTTCTACCGGTGGCGGTGCGTTCCTCGAGTTCGTTGAAGGCAAGGTCCTGCCTGCCGTTGAAGTCCTGGAAAGCCGGGCCAAAGGCTAAGGCGCGCGATCAGGAAAAGGAGCATTCCCATGATCAAGTCGTTGGCACTGGTGCTCGCAGCGGGCCTGTTGGCTGGCTGCGGCAGTACGCCGAACGCTGCGCCGGAGGTTGGCAAGCCCGCGCCAGCGCAGAAAAAAAGCTGCTATCAGGCCGATTGGCAAGCCGAGACCATGCCGGTGATCAACAAGCGCATCGGCAATGAACGCCTGGAGAAATACGACTCCGCGCCCAACGGTCAGGAACAGGGTTGCCCTTGACGGGTCTGATCAACTAACCGACAGCAGTGGCGGCCTTTTGGGGCGCCGTTCGAGGATTGGCAATGAAAGGCGTTTTCGCCCTGGCAACACTGGCGTTACTGGCCGGTTGCAGCAGCATGAACATGTTCAACAAGGCAGAGTCTGCCGACAAATGGACCACTTGGACCTGCGATAGCAAGGCCGAGGTCAACTGGCGCTTTGCTAACCAGGCCCACAGCGAGGTGGATGTACGCCTCGGCGGTTCCGACCAGGTTTACCGCCTTAAGCAGGACGTTGCCGCCTCGGGCGTGCTGTACAGCAACGACCAATTGGCGTTTCACACAAAAGGTGAGGAAGGCCTGGTTTACTGGGTGGCCACCGACGATTTGATCGGGCGGGGCTGCAAGGCCCAGTAAACAGAACACGGTCTCAACATTAATGAGATCCCAATGTGGGAGGGGGCTTGCCCCCGATAGCGTTGGGTCAGCCACCCGCGATGTCGACAGGTAAATCGCCATCGCGGGCAAGCCCCCTCCCACATTGATACGGTTTCAAAGTGATGTCGGCGTTGAGTCCGGCTCACAAAAAACGATTCAGCAGGCCAGGTATGCAAAGCCTGACCTTCAATAACTTGAATAGCAGCCGCCGCTACGGCAGGCTTGCACGATTAACGACCCTCGACCGGGAGAGACAACACAATGGCACTTATCAGCATGCGTCAAATGCTGGACCACGCAGCCGAATTCGGCTACGGCGTCCCAGCTTTTAACGTCAACAACCTTGAGCAGATGCGCGCCATCATGGAAGCCGCTGACAAGACCGACTCCCCTGTGATCGTCCAGGCTTCGGCCGGTGCCCGCAAATACGCCGGCGCGCCTTTCCTGCGCCACCTGATCCTCGCCGCGATCGAAGAATTCCCGCACATCCCGGTGTGCATGCACCAGGACCACGGCACTAGCCCTGACGTGTGCCAGCGCTCCATCCAACTGGGTTTCAGCTCGGTGATGATGGACGGTTCCCTTGGCGAAGACGGCAAGACCCCGACCGACTACGAGTACAACGTCCGCGTGACCCAACAAACCGTGGCCATGGCTCACGCCTGCGGCGTGTCGGTTGAAGGCGAGCTGGGCTGCCTGGGTTCCCTGGAAACCGGCATGGCCGGTGAAGAAGACGGTATTGGCGCCGAAGGCGTGCTGGATCACAGCCAGATGCTGACTGACCCGGAAGAAGCCGCTGACTTCGTCAAGAAGACCCAGGTGGATGCCCTGGCGATCGCCATCGGCACCAGCCACGGCGCCTACAAGTTCACCAAGCCGCCAACCGGCGACGTGCTGGCTATCGACCGCATCAAGGAAATCCACAAGCGCATCCCTAACACCCACCTGGTGATGCACGGTTCTTCCTCGGTACCGCAAGAGTGGCTGGCGATCATCAACCAGTACGGCGGCGACATCAAAGAAACCTACGGCGTACCGGTTGAAGAAATCGTCGAAGGCATCAAGTACGGCGTGCGCAAGGTCAACATCGACACCGACCTGCGCCTGGCGTCCACCGGTGCGATGCGTCGCCTGATGGCCACCAACCCAAGCGAATTCGACCCACGTAAATTCTTCGGCGCAACCGTGACGGCGATGCGTGACGTGTGTATCGCTCGCTATGAAGCGTTCGGTACTGCCGGCAACGCTTCGAAGATCAAGCCGATCTCGTTGGAAGCGATGTACCAGCGTTACCTGAAAGGTGAGTTGAACGCTAAGGTGAATTAAGCCTCAGGCGTTAAAAAGAAGCCCGCAGTGATGCGGGCTTTTTTTGGTACCGAGTTAAATGAACTGAATGTTTTCCCTTTGTTGTTTTTTGATGCTTTGCTGAACATTTTAAGTTTGATCAAGTTGATAAGACAAAATGCTCGGTGCGCCCGTTGGTTCAGTTAAGTGTCGGGTGTCATTCAGATCCGTCTTGTTTAACTGTAATTAAATCCATGAGGCGTTACAGTGATCGTGCTGAACGCAATTAAACTACCGGCGCTTATTTCTAATTTATATTTAAAGCTGTCAACCTTGACAGTATCGCTCGTTGGCCATCGTGCCTAGGCTGGAGTCACTCATTAAAGAGAGGTGTACACGGCTATGTCACATCCATATCTTATAAAATCGCTTCAGTGTCTAACTGCTATTGGCGCGTTGGCGTTGATGGGGAGTGCATATGCGGCGCCGTTATCTTGCCCCGAGGTTTCAACCATCACGGCGGTGAGCATTCAGTTTTCAGCTGAAGAAGAGGGGTGGAAGGGTGAGCAGTCCATTGACAATAAATCGATGGTCGAAGGGTTCAAGTTTATGGGCTCGGCAATCAAGCAGGGAACGGACAGCGAAACAAAGTTGCCTTATAACTATGTAATCTGTAATTACAGTGGTAAAGGTAAGGATGACTATCTAAGGTTGTCCCAGAGGTTTGTCCTGCCTCCTGTGCCTAAAGGTTCTGGTTGGAAGGATAATGAGTGCGCAACGAGTAAGGTCGCGGACTGTGCTTTTGAGTTGGAGAATTCAAAGGGCCCAGCTCAGATGAAATTACCTGCCCAGTAGACAGGCAACCTCGTCGCGTGAAAAGTGGCGGCCGCTCTTGGTGAGCGGCCGCGCATGTGTATGCCAGTAAAGGCGGTATTGGCCACATTGTTCAGATCGCGCTCGGCGAAGTCCGCCAGGCCGAGGCGCTCAAGGGGGGGCGTCAAGGCGTTCGCGCAGGCAGGCAACGCCCACGCGAAATGAGGCGCCGCTCACTCGTGGTCGATATCCAGCTTGGCAAACGTCACCCGTGCGCCTTCCTTGCTATCCCCGCTGTTGTCCTGAACATACGCGCCAGCCTTGAAGTACAGGGGTTTGCTGCCCCACGCCGCACCGATGCGTTCGTTCCACTCACTGTCGGCGGCGTACACACTGAGCAGCCCGGCCTTGTTGAGGTTGATCACGTAGGTGAAGCTTTTTTCCAGCGGCACATTGGAAGCCACGATGATCACGCGGCTTTCATCCTCATCCGGACGCATGCGGACCTTGGCGACGATGTTGCCGGTCTGGGTTTTTTCCTTGAATTGATACTCCAGCTTGATCAGCGGCTTCTGGCTGTCATAGGCGTGAATCTGGCCGATCACCACCTTGCCGGTGGACGGTACCTGGTTGACGGTCAGCGTGGCGCGCAGGAAGTTGTCGGCGTCAGGGTAGGTCCAGTTACGCAGGCGGCCGTCGGCGTAGGTTTCACGCAGTTCGCTGCGGGGGTAGACAGCGTTTTCGGTACGGGTGCCGGTGACGGGTGTCCAGAATTGCACATTGCTCCCTTCTGCCTGGAAATATTGGTCATTGAAGCCGCTCATCAGCTTCGGGGTGTCGATGGTCGCGGGGGGCGAGCCGACCGGAATACTCAGGTTCCAGGTGGAAAGATCAATCATGGGCGTAGGCCTTTTTACAGAGGGGTGTAGGCTATGGCCCTTGGGCCAGACAGGTTCTTTATAGGCGGTCGTCACTCGCTTGTTAATTATTGCTCGGCAATTTATTGGCGCCAAAGGAATGCCAAAAAGCCATGTTGCCCATGAACCGTGGGCTGCAGGCACTGACCGTTAGTCGGCTTCCCAGGCTTTGGCGCAATGATGGCATCGCGGTGACTTCTGATTTTTGGGAACCGAGGCTAGAGTGATGCCTCAGAGTTTGTCCGGGTTTTCTGTCAGAAGTGACTGGGACAGCTCCTTTAGGAAGAGACGTAGCATGGAATGCGCACCACTCCCCGGCGATGGCAGTTCGGTTCTTCTGGTGGTCGATGACTACCCGGAAAACCTGATCAGCATGCGCGCACTTTTGCAGCGTGATGATTGGCATGTGGTGACCGCTGCTTCAGGTCTTGAAGCCCTGGAATTGCTGCTGCAGCTCGAAGTTGATCTGGTATTGCTGGATGTGATGATGCCCGGCATGGACGGCTTTGAAGTCGCCCGCCTGATGCGCGGCAACCAGCGCACCCGGATGACGCCAATCATCTTCCTCAGTGCCAATGCCCAATCGCCCGCCGCCGTGCTCGAGGGCTATGCCAGCGGCGCGATCGACTACCTGTTCAAACCGTTCGACCCGCATATCCTCAAGCCCAAGGTCCAGGCGTTGCTGGAGCACCAGCGTAATCGCCGGGCGCTGCAGCGCCTGAGTCATGACCTGGAATCGGCGCGTGCCTTTAATGCCTCGGTGTTGGACAACGCCGCCGAAGGCATCCTGGTGGTGGGGGAGGGGGGAGTGATCGAGTACGCCAACCCGGCGATTTCGCGCCTGCTCAATGCCACGATCCAGGAACTGCAAGGCCAGGAGTTCCTCGGCTTCCTGCAAAAACCCCATGTACCTGCCTGGCTGGATTCGCAGATGTATGCCGGTTACCGCCAGGGCGAAACCTGGCGCTTGCATGATGCGATCCTGCGCACAGGCCGCGGCCAACAGGTGCCGGTGGCGTTGTCGTGCGCGCCGTTGCCCTCTGAGCAGAAGGCCATGGTGGTGACGGTGCTGGATATGTCCGAAATACGTCACCTGCACCAGCAACTGGAGTTTCAGGCCGTCACAGACCCGCTGACCGGTTTGCTGAATCGGCGCGGCTTCTATCAAGCAGTAGAGAGTGCGTTGTTGCGCGGCGAACGCGTCGAGCGGTCGCTGGTGTTGCTGTACCTGGACCTGGATGGGTTCAAACGGGTCAACGATTCACTGGGGCATGACGCTGGCGATCGGGTGCTGCGCTGGGTGTCGGAACAATTGCAGGGCAGCGTGCGCGCCAGCGACATTCTCGGACGCATGGGCGGCGACGAATTCACGGCATTGCTGGAGCTGGAGTTCCCGGAACAGGCCGCGAAAATTTCGGAAAAACTGATTGAGCGTGTGTCTGTTTGCCAGCAGGTCGACGGGTTGGATGTGATGCTCGGGGTCAGCATCGGCATTGCCACTTTCCCGGATTGCGGTTCTGACTTGAACGGTCTGCTGCGTGCGGCAGACATCGCCATGTACGAAGCCAAGCGTGCGGGGCGTCAGCAGTACCGCTATTACGATCAGGAAATGAACGGGCGTGCTCGTTCGCGGCTGATGCTTGAAGACAGCGTGCGCACGGCGATTCAGAACAAGGACTTCACCTTGGTGTACCAACCCCAGGTGTCCCTGGAGGACGGTCGCTTGCGCGGCGTCGAGGCGCTATTGCGCTGGCAGCACCCCAGCGTCGGTGATGTGCCGCCGGGGCTGTTTTTACCGCTGCTGGAGGAGGCCCGGCTGATCAGCCAGTTGAGTGCCTGGATTTACCTGCAGGTCGCTGCGCAGCGCCAGATGTGGCAGGTGGCTTTGGATGACGAACTGGTGCTGAGCGTGAGCCTGAGCAGCAGCCAGTTCAATATGCCGCAGCTGTCCAGCCAACTGCAGCAGGTGCTGGAGCGGCATGGGTTGCAGGGGCGGCAGTTGGAGGTGGAAATCAGCGAAGACAGCCTGATGAGCAATCTTGAAGAGTCTGCCAAGCAGCTCAAGTTGTTGCGTCAGGTCGGGGTGCGTATCGCCCTGGATGACTTTGGCTGCGGCCACTGTTCCCTGGCTCACCTGCGCGACCTGGAGTTCGACACCCTCAAGCTTGATCCGCAACTGGTCGCGCGCCTGCCGGGTTCGGCGCGGGATGCCGCACTGGCCCGCAGCATTATCCAATTGTGCGAGCACTTCGAGGTGCTGGTGATCGCCGAGGGCGTAGAGACGCAGGAGCAATCCGAGTGGCTCAAGGCCAATGGTTGCCGATTTATCCAGGGGCCATGGGCGGCGCAGCCGTTGATGGCCGAGGAAGTGCTCGTCTGGGCGCGCGCTCGCGTGCGTTGAATTCGCTACACTGGCGCCCATCCGAACCCTGTTGCAGACCCCCAATGACCGCCCTGAAATACCTCCAGGCCTACCCCGCAGCCCTCCAGGAGCAAGTGCGCCAACTGATCGCCAAGGACCAGTTGGGTGCCTACCTGGAGCAGCGTTACCCCGAGCGCCACGCCGTGCAGAGTGACAAGGCGTTGTATGCCTACGCGCTGGCCCTGAAGCAGGAGCACCTGCGCAACGCGCCGGCCATCGACAAAGTGCTGTTCGACAACCGCCTGGACCTGACCCATCGCGCCCTCGGCTTGCACACCACGATTTCCCGGGTGCAGGGCGGCAACCTGAAGTCCAAGAAAGAGATCCGCATCGCCGCGCTGTTCAAGGAGGCCGCGCCGCAGTTCCTGCGCATGATCGTGGTGCACGAGCTGGCGCACTTCAAGGAGTCGGACCACAACAAGGCGTTCTATAAACTCTGTGAGTACATGATGCCGGGCTACCATCAGGTGGAATTCGACCTGCGGGTGTACCTCACCTATCGCGACTTGCAGGGCAAGCCCTAACCGTACAAGGCGACCGACCATGGATGTGAGCAAGACCAAGAGCAGCTTTTACCGCCGGCTCTATGTGGCCTACCTGATCGACAGCGGGCAAGCCAGCAGCGTACCGGCGCTGACCGAGTTGACGGGCATGCCCCGGCGCACGGCGCAGGACACGATTGCGGCGCTGGCCGACCTGGATATCGTGTGTGAGTTCGAACAACAAGATGGCGGCCGCAACCATGCCGGGCATTATCGGATTCGGGATTGGGGCGCGATTGATCGGCGGTGGATCGAGGTGAATCTCGGGTCCATCAAACAGGTATTGGGTTATCCCTGAGGTTCTGCGGGGATTTGGCTGACGCCATCGGGGGCAAGTCGAATCGTCGCACCGCCCCTCCCACAGTTTGAACTGTGACTACATTCAAATGTGGGAGGGGGCTTGCCCCCGATGGCGGCCTCAAACGCGCCGCATACCAATATGTGGAATATCGTCTTCCAGGTATTCCTCGCCCGCCACCAGAAAACCATACCGACCGTAATACCCTTGCAAATGGGCCTGGGCTGACAGGAATATCGGCGTTTCTGGCCAGATATCGTCAATCTGCCTGAGGGTTTCCTGCATCATCAGGTGCCCCAGCCCGGTGCCGCGCGCCATGGGGGCCACGATTACCCGCCCGATCACCACGTCGCCGCCCTGGGACTCCGGGTCCAACAGGCGCAGGTAAGCCACCAACTGGTCGTCCTGCCAGGCCATCAGGTGGTGGGTATCGCCTTCCAGGTCCTGCCCGTCGATGTCCTGGTAGATGCACTTCTGCTCGACGACAAAGACTTCGCTGCGCAGGCGCAGGATGGCGTAGAGCTGCTCCTTGCCCAGGTCATTGTGATGTTTGCAGACCCATTCGACTGTCATGGTGCGTTCTCTTTATCAATGTCTGTTCTGGATAGTAAGCGCGCCACGCCTTTGTGTCGAAATCAGCTATTTTTGTGAGTGACGTCAATTCGCCATCATTGTGTGCATCTGCCGTCGGCTTCTTGTGTAATCTGAACTACTGTTAGAGCCTCAGGCCTCGCCTGAGTAAGGGCTACCGCCTGCCTGCCAAGGACTTTAAGCATGCCGCGATTCTCTCGTGCCGTTGCTTTGATTGGAGTTTTATTGCTGGCCCAGCCAGTGTTCGCAGAGCGTCTGCGCCTGGTAGCGGATGCCTGGCCACCCTTTACCGATGCCACCTTGATCAATGGCGGGCTGGCCACCGACATTGTCACCACGGCCTTGGCCCGCGCCGGGTACGCCAGTGATTTCGAACAGGTGCCCTGGGCTCGCGCACTGATGGGGGTGGGCGATGGGCGCTATGACGTACTGATCAACGCCTGGTACGACGATGCTCGCACGCAGTTGGGGCAGTTTTCCGCGGAATACCTGGTGAACCGTGTGCGTTTTATCAAGCGCCGTGATGACCCGATCGAGTTCCAGAACCTTGAGCAATTGCACGATGAGCCTATCGCCGTGGTGCGCGGGTACGTGTATTCGCCGGCGTTCGACCAGGATGCGCAATTGCAGAAAGTCCCTGTGCATAACTTTGCCATGGCCGTGCGCATGCTTGCGGCGCAGCGCGTGCGGTTGACGGTGGAGGATGAATATGTGGCGCGCTATTACCTGTCACGCGAATCGGCGCGGGTGCGCAATGCGGTGGAGTTTTTGCCCAAGCCCTTGAGCGAAAATAGCCTGCATATCCTGGTCAGCCTGAAGAACCCTGAGCATGCGCAGATCGTCGCCAGCTTTGACCGCGAGATTGCCAGGATGAAGGCTGATGGCAGTTATGCGCGGTTGATGAAGGCCCATGGCATGTAGTGCCTGTGCGGGCCTCATCGGGACCAAGCCCCCGATAGCGACCTAAGCCGCGCTGGTGTCCTTGATCAAATGCGCCGCCAAGGTGCGCAACGGCCCCAACTGCCGGCAAATCAACGCCAACTGCGTTTGCACCAACCGTTGCCCTTCATCGATCTCGTCCGGCATCTGCTCCAGGTCGGTTGCCAGCGCTTCCTCGGCATCACTCTGAATCGCAATCGGCTGTTTGTTGGCCAAGCCCTCGGCGATCTCATCGATGCTTGCCGCCAGTGTCTTGCCGGCGCCGTCGATCAAATGCTCACGCACCTCGGCCGGCAGTTGGGTTTCCCGATGCGCGCCGAGCCCTGACAAGTAGCTGAGCAGGGTGTGGGACAGCACCAGGAAGCGGAAGCCCACATCGGCTTCCTTACGGAAGTGCCCCGGTTCCATCAGCATATTGGCCAAGGTGGTGGACAGGGCCGCGTCGGCGTTATGCGCATTGCGTCGAGCCAGGCGGTAGGCCAGGTCATCGCGCTTGCCGGCAGCATACTGCTGCATGATTTGGCGCAGGTAGATGCTGTTGCAGGTCAGGGTGTTGGCCAGCACTTTGTTCAGGCGGCGGCCTTGCCAGTCCGGCAGGAACAGGAACACCGCCAGGCCGGCAATCACGCTGCCCAGCAACGTATCGAACAGGCGTGGCAGGAACAACCCGTAGCCATCGCCCACTTGGTTAAAGCAGAACAGCACCATCAAGGTGATCGCCGCCGTGGCCAGGGTGTAGCGGGTGGTGCGGTTGATAAAGAACACCAGGCCTGCGGCGATGGCGAACATCGATTGCACCAGCGGGCTGGGGAACAGGTCGAACAGTGCCCAGGCCACGGTGAGGCCGATGGCCGTGCCGATGATCCGCTGACCGAGCTTGCGCCGCGTGGCGCCATAGTTGGGCTGGCAGACGAACAGGGTGGTGAGGATGATCCAGTAGCCTTGGGACGCGTGGATCGCGTGCAGGACGCCATAGCCGACGGTCAGCGCCAGGGCCAGGCGCAAGGCGTGACGGAACAGCAGCGACGTCGGTGTGAGCTGGGTGCGCAGGCGCGTCCACATCTCCTTGAGGTTGCGCGGGGCGCGGTCCAGCAGGTTGCTGTCGGTAGCGTCGGCCAGGGCGTCGGGATTGCTGGCGTCGCCCAGCAGGCGATCCAGGGTCGAGAGGTTGGCCGCCAGGGCACGCAACGAGCGTAGCAGGCCGCGCCAGGCCGGGTTGCTCTGGATGCGCAGGTGTTCCAGGGAGGCATTCAGGTCGCCCAGGGCTTCGGCGAAGTGGGCGTCATAAATGAACGGCTGGCGCAGTTGGATCGACTCGGCCAGGGCCTGGCAGGCTTTGCCTTGCTGGCGCAGCAGGCGCTGGCAGCGGAACAGCACATCGCTGTGGAAGAACGCCTCGGCCAGGGCGTTGTAGGGGTAGTGGGACGAACTGGCGCGTTCATGGATGTCCTGGGCCAGGAAGTACAGCTTGAGGTAGCGGCTGACCTTCGAACCCGGTCGGCCATTGCCGACGCGGTGCAGGATGATTTCCTTGGCCGCATTGAGCGCCGCCACCACCCGGCCATTTTGCTGGGCCAGTTCCAGGCGCCGCGCCTCCACATCCAGTTGGCGGATCGGCTCGAACAGCGACGATTTAAGCTTGAGATAATGCCCCAACTCTCGAAACAGGCGCGCCAGGCTCTGCTGTACCGGCTGGTTGGAAAACAGCACCTGCCACAGCACCGACAACACGCCGTACCAGGCAGCACCGGCCACCAGCAGCAAGGGTTCATGCCAGAAATCGCTGACGGCGCCGCCGCGCTGGTCCACGCCGATCATGGTGTAGACCGATAGGATCAAGGTGGCCGAGGCAATCGCGCCATAGCGTTCGCCCAGGGCCCCGAGCATGGTCAGGCCGAAACTGGCCAGGGCCAGGGCGACTGCGAAAATCCAGGGGTAGGGGAACAGCAACTCCACGGACAGCGCGGCGATGCTGAAACACACCAGCGTCACCGCCAGGGCATTGAGGCGGCCCTGCCAACTGTCGTCGGTCTCGGCCAGGGCACTGGCGATGATCCCCAGGAACAGTGGGATCAGCAGTGTCATTTCATCCTGGTACCAGCACAGCGCCATGCTGCCGGTAAGGGCGATGAAGACCCGCACGCTATAACTGAATTTATCCAGCGCCCACAGGCGCCGCATGGACTGCTTGAACGAGGTCGATGACATGAAGTCTGGAGTCTTCCGGGACGTTGCCGCTAAATTGAGCTATCAAGGACGCCACGGCAAGCGTGGCGATCACATCTGACAGCAAATTATTCCCAGGCACACCACAAATCAAAATGTGGGAGGGGTACATCCTTCAGACGTACTGCGCTGCGGCGTAACCCGACGCCCACGCCCACTGAAAGTTAAACCCGCCCAGGTGCCCGGTCACATCCAGCACTTCCCCAATAAAGTACAAGCCCGGGCTTTTCAGTGATTCCATGGTCTTGGACGACACTTCCCGCGTATCCACGCCGCCCAGCGTTACTTCGGCGGTGCGATAACCTTCGGTGCCTGCCGGCACCAATTGCCAGTTCCCCAGCTTGTTGGCGATATCCGCCACTTCGGCATGGGTGTACTGCTTCATCGGCTTGGACACGAACCAGGTTTCCGACAGCAAGTTGGCCATTTTCTTGGTGAAGATTTCACCCAGCAAGGTTTTCAGCTCGCTGTTGGGCCGCTCGACCTGTTGCTGTTGCAGCCAGGTGTGGGCGTCGTGGTCGGGTAGCAGGTTGATCTCGACTGTGTCGCCGGGCTCCCAGTACGAAGAAATCTGCAAGATCGCCGGGCCGCTCAGGCCGCGGTGGGTAAACAGAATGTTCTCGCGAAAGCTCTGGCCGTTGCAGCTGACCAGGCAATCCACCGAGGTGCCGGACAGCTCGCCGCACAAGTCCTTGAGCTGGTCGGTGATGGTGAACGGCACCAGCCCGGCGCGGGTCGGCAGCAGTTCGTGGCCGAACTGCCTGGCCACTTGATAGCCAAATCCGGTAGCGCCCAGGGTTGGAATCGACAGGCCGCCGGTGGCGATCACCAGGGATTCGCAGCGCAGTTCACCCAAGGTGGTCTGCAACTGGTAGCCGTTGTCGAGCTTGGCGATTTCCTGGATAGACGTATCCAGGTGCAGGCTCACGCCGGTCTGGATGCATTCGTCGAGCAACATGCCGAGGATGTCGCTGGACTTGTTATCGCAAAACAGTTGGCCGAGTTTCTTCTCGTGGTACGGCACGCCGTGCTTGGCCACCAGGCCGATGAAATCCCACTGGGTATAACGGGCCAGGGCGGACTTGCAGAAGTGCGCGTTGTGCGAAAGGAAGTTGGCCGGCTCGGTGTACAGGTTAGTGAAATTGCAGCGGCCACCGCCGGACATCAGGATCTTCTTGCCGGCCTTGTTGGCATGGTCGATCAACATCACCTTGCGCCCACGCCCCGCAGCGGTCAGGGCGCACATCAAGCCTGCGGCGCCGGCGCCAATGATCACAACTTCGGTAGAGCGCACAGCAATGTCCTCATCTATGAATCAGTACGATCCCTGTAGGAGCGAGCTTGCTCGCGAAAACCCCATAGACGACACGGGCTACCTGATAGCGCTGCGTGATCGTTGACGTTTTTCGCGAGCAAGCTCGCTCCTACAAGGGGGGTGGGTTTTTTACAGGATGCGAACGCGCAACGAACGGCCCTTGATCTTGCCGTCATTCAAACGCTGCAACGCCTGCTTGGCGACGCCACGCTCCACGGCCACGAAGGCCTGGAAGTCAAAGATCGCGATCTTGCCCACCTGGGCGCCTGGGATGCCGGCTTCCCCGGTCAATGCGCCAAGGATATCGCCCGGGCGCACTTTGTCTTTACGGCCGGCGGCGATGCACAGGGTGCTCATCTGCGGCAGCAGCGGGCCGCCGCTTTGCGGCTTGAGGTTGTCCAGTTGGTCCCAGTTCAACGGCGACTTTTGCAGTTGCTCGATGGCCTGGGCGCGGTGCGCTTCGGACGGCGCCACCAGGCTGATGGCGATGCCGGTCTCACCGGCACGACCGGTACGGCCGACGCGGTGGATGTGGATTTCCGAGTCGCGGGCCAGTTCGACGTTGATCACCATGTCCAGCGAGTCGATGTCCAGGCCACGGGCGGCGACGTCGGTCGCCACCAGCACCGAGGTGCTGCGGTTGGCGAACATCGCCAGTACCTGGTCGCGGTCGCGCTGTTCCAGGTCGCCATGCAGGCCGACGGCGGAAATACCCTTGGACGTCAGGTGGTCGACGGTTTCCTGCACTTGCTGCTTGGTGAAGCAGAACGCCACGCACGATGCCGGGCGGAAGTGCGCGAGGACTTTCGTCACCGCGTCCATGCGCTCTTCCGGCGAGATTTCGAAGAAACGCTGCTCGATCTGGTCGTCGGAGTGGAAGGCTTCGGCTTTGACTTGCTGCGGCGCGCGCATGAACTTGGAGGCCAACTGCTTGATGCTCACCGGGTAGGTGGCCGAGAACAGCAGGGTCTGGCGGCGTGCCGGGGTCTTGCTGATGATGTCTTCGATGGCGTCGTAGAAGCCCATGTCGAGCATGCGGTCGGCTTCGTCGAGGATCAGCGTGTTCAAGCCATCGAGCACCAGCGAACCCTTGCGCAGGTGCTGCTGGATACGGCCCGGGGTGCCGACGATCACGTGGGCGCCATGTTCCAGGGAGGCGATCTGCGGGCCGAGGGACACGCCACCGCACAGGGTCAGCACCTTGATGTTGTCTTCGGCACGGGCCAGGCGACGGATTTCCTTGGCGACCTGGTCGGCCAGCTCACGGGTCGGGCACATCACCAGGGCCTGGCAGCCGAAGTAGCGCGGGTTGATCGGGTTCAGCAGGCCGATGCCGAAGGCGGCGGTCTTGCCACTGCCGGTCTTGGCCTGCGCGATCAGGTCCAGCCCCTTGAGGATCACCGGCAAGCTTTGCGCCTGGATCTGCGTCATCTCGGCATAACCCAGCGAGTCGAGGTTAGCCAGCATGGCGGCGGAGAGCGGCAAAGTATTAAAAGCGGTGGCGATGGTGGTCACGGGACTGGCTCTGCAAAACAAAATGTCGCGCAGTGTACCAGCCCTATGGGATTTTCCCTGCAAGTTCTCGACGAGACGCCTGCTAGTGCTCGATGTGGTGTTCGGGGCTGACCACACGTTTGCCGTCTTTTGGCGACAATTGCAGGAAGATCGCCGCCGCCAGCATCGCCATGATGCCCACCGTGAGGAAGGTCAGTTGGAACGCGCCGAGTACCGTGCTGACGCCGTCGTTGCCCGATTCGGCGGTGAAGCCCCCGAGCAACGCACCGGCGCAGGCCACCCCCAGGCTCAGGGACAATTGCGCCACCACCGACAGCAAACTGTTGCCGCTGCTGGCCTGGGCGTCGTCGAGGTCGATCAGGGTCACGGTGTTCATGGCGGTAAATTGCAGGGAGTTGATCGCCCCCAGCACCGCCAGCATGCCCAGCAACAGCGGGTAGGGTGTTTGCTCGCTGACCAGGCCCATGCTCGCCAGCATGATGCCCAGGGCCAGGGTGTTGCCGGTCAACACCACGCGATAACCCAGGCGCTCGATCAGCGGGCGCGCCACCGACTTGGCGAACATCGCCGCGGCCGCCAGGGGCAGCATGCTCATCCCGGCCTGGGACGGCGAATACCCCAGGGCCACTTGCAGCAGCAACGGCACCAGGAACGGCAAGGCACCGCTGCCCA
The DNA here is from genome assembly GCF_001708445.1 of Pseudomonas fluorescens. Taxonomy (NCBI): domain Bacteria; kingdom Pseudomonadati; phylum Pseudomonadota; class Gammaproteobacteria; order Pseudomonadales; family Pseudomonadaceae; genus Pseudomonas; species Pseudomonas fluorescens. The sequence continues at coordinate 6,075,923 of NZ_CP015637.1, read as the reverse complement.
GGCGCGCGAACAGGTTACCGAGGATGCCCACCGCAAAGGTGCGGGTCTTGAACAGCGCTGGCGAGAACAGCGGGTTATCGATATGCCCGGCGCGCAGCCAATACGCCGCCAGGCACGCCAACCCGCCGAACAGCAGCAACATCACCCGCAGGTGCGGCAGGTGCAGTTCGCCCAAGCCTTCCATGGCAATGGTGATCAGCACCATCGCTGCGCCGAACAGCAGGAAGCCGATGCCATCGAAGCGCGTACGTTCGCTGCCGCGCAGGTCGGGGATGAGTTTCCACACGGCATAGCAACCGATCATGCCCACCGGCAGGTTGATCAGGAAGATCCAGTGCCACGTCAGGTATTGCACCATCCAACCGCCCATGGTCGGGCCGAGCAAGGGCCCGAGCAGGCCGGGGATGGTAATGAAACCCATGATCCGCACCAATTCGGAGCGGGGGTAAGCACGTAGAACCACGAGCCGGCCAACCGGCAGCATCAACGCACCGCCGAGGCCCTGGATGACCCGTGCGCCCACCAGCATGGTCAGGCTGCTGGACAGGGCACACAGCAAGGAGCCGATGCTGAACAGCATGATCGCGCCGAAGAAGATTTTCTTGGTGCCGAAGCGGTCGGCGATCCAGCCCGAGGCCGGGATCAGCAAGGCGACGGTGAGCATGTAGGCGATCACCACCCCTTGCATGCGCAGCGGGTTTTCCGCCAGGTCCCGGGCCATGGCCGGCAGTGCCGTGTTGAGAATCGTCCCATCCAGCGATTGCATGAAGAAGGCAATCGCTACTACCCAGGGGAGCCAGCGGGCAGTCTTGGCATCGAGAGGGGCACGATCTGGCATGGGGTACCTTTTTGTTAGCCGGCTATGTGTCGGCGATTATGCGCCATTCGTCGCTCCTTTTCCCACTGGCGGTTCGTCTAAATCCGACAGCTTTGCGTGCTCTCCCACCAAGAAATCCAACAGCGCGCGGTGCACCGCCAGGGCTGATTCGCGGGACTCCAGGTCGAGTAAATGCCCGGTATGTTCCGCCACGGCAAAGCTGCTGTGGCCGACGTAGTGCTTGAACAACTGGGCATCGGCGGCCGGGGTGTATTCGTCCAGCGTGCCGTTGAGAAAGTGCACCGGGGTTTCGATCTGTTTGAGCTGGGGCAGGTAGTTGCCATCGCCCAGCGCCAACACCTGGTGGATATGGAAACGCGCCTGGCGGTACTCGGTGGTGGCCATGTTCGACAGGTGCCGATGGTTGTTGCGCTTGAGCCGGGGCGACAGGTATTTGCCGACGGTCTCGTTGAGCAAGTGGCCGACGGCGGATTTGTCATCGGCCTCGATCAGCACGCGTACCCGCTCCACATAGTCGAGCATGGCCTGGTTCAGGTTGGGCGCCAGGGCCATGACTACCGAACTTTCGATCGACGGCGGGTTATGCGCCAGGGTCAGCAGCGTGGAGATACCGCCCCACGAGGCCGACACCAGGTGGTTGACCTGGAAGCGCTCGACCAGCGCGCGCAGGATTTGGACTTCGTCGTCCTTGGTCACCAGGTCCAGGTCGGTGTTGTACTCGCGCGAATAGCCGGAGAACGGCAGGTCGAACAACAGCACATTGAAATGCTCGGCCAGGCATTTGCTGGTGCGGGCGAATGAGCGTGTGGTGGACAGTGCGCCATTGACCATCAAGATGGTCTTCTTTTCCGAATCGTTTCCTAGCTGCTCAACATGAACGTTGTAGTGCTTGAACAGCTTTTCAATGACAAAACTTCCATGGTTCATGTCAACGCTCCAGCTTGCCCTTCCCGGGCAAGGTCATGCTCTCGTGGATGAGGTGGCGGGGGGCCACTAACTCTTATAACGAGGTTTTTCGCAGGCGACAACAGGCTGCCCGTGCAGACTGGGAGGAAGAGAATTTACGGTAGGAAGGGCTGAAACCGCGATGTCTGAAATCAGCACAGGACAAGGTGGGAGGGAGCTTGCTCCCGATGGCGGTGTATCAGCAAAGTACTCATTGACTGACACACCGCCATCGGGGGCAAGTCCCCTCCCACAGGGGGCTGTATTTACAGGGTCAGGGTCAGGCGTTTTACCAACGCCCCCGGCAACAGGTTGGACGCGGTGTTGCGTTGGCTGTAGGTACTGGCCGACAGCAGCAGTTCGCGCTCGGCGGTCAGGGCCTCCAACTGCGACCCGAGCAAGCTGTAGACGCTGTCATCAAAGCGCATGGTGCTGACCGGCGCCTTGATCTCACCGTCTTCCACCCAGAACGTGGCGAAGCGCGTCATGCCGGTCAGGCGGGCGGCCGGCAGGTCGGAGTAGTTCAGGTACCACAGGTTGCTGATATACAGCCCGGTGCCCAGTTGCTTGAGGATATCGGCCTGGGCCAAGGTGCCCGCCGCCATCTGCAAGGCACTGGGGGATTCGTCGCGGCTGGCGCCGTTGGCGCTGAGGCCGTATTCAGCGGCGCTGCGCGAGTTCACCAGTTGGCCATCGGCTTTGCCGGCGTTGATCAGCGTGACATCGCTGCGCGGGTAGCCCTCGGTGGAAAACGCCTGGCTCAGGGAGCCGCTGATCTGCTCATCCACCGTCACCAGCGGGCTCAGCGATTGTTCGCCGGCATACAACCGTTGCAACGAGCTGCCTTTGCTGGCGATGGCCTGGGCGGAAAAACCACCCCAAGTGATGATGCTGATGATTTCTTCCAGCGCCGCGGGGGCCAGGTAGGCGCGGTATTGCCCAGGCGCCAGTGTGTGCAGCGGGCGGTCGAGGAACTCCAGCTGTTGGCGGGCCAGTTGGAAGCGCCGGGCGAACTCGTCGCTGTTCCAGGTGTGCCCGGCATAACTGGCTTTCACCGCTTCGCCATTGGCGTGGAACAGGCTGAAATCGAAGTTGAAGCTATTGGCCTGGTGCCAGCCAAATGCGCCGTTGGAACTGGCAAAGCCACGGCTGATCGGGCCTGCGGCATAAAAGCCGACCAGGTCGACGCCGTGCGCCGCCTGGCTGATTTCCTCCAGCACTCGCGCCAGGTCGGGCAGGGGGCGCGCCTGTTCGTTGTGGCTTTGCCAGGCGTTGTGGTTGAGCAGCAAGTACGGGTCGTGCGGCAGCAGTGGCAAGGTTTCACGCAACTGTTGCAGGCCGTCGGCGAGGCGCTGGCGGTCCAGCTCCGGTTCGCCGGCCAGGGTGATGCCCAGGTCGGCATGGCGGCCGTCGTTGATCAGCTTGAGGGTGAGGCTGGCCTGTTGCACCTGCCCGGCCTGACGCACCTTGGCGTGGTTGAAACGCACGAACTCGGACGATTCGGCGGCATAGCCCAGGTGAAATTGTTCCTTGTCGGTGAGGGCCTGCTTGAGCCACTGCACCAATGCCTTGAAGTTGTTCATCAGGCATCTCCCCCGAATACATCAACGTTGCTGAACACACAGGCGGGCGAGGCATGGCCGACGCGGATCACCTGGTTGGGTTCGCCTTTGCCGCAGTTGGGCGTGCCCAGGACCTTGAAGGTGCTGGCGTCGCCCACTGCGCTGAGGTTGCGCCAGAACTGCGCGGAGATAGCCCGGTAGTTGGGGTTTTTTACCACGCCCTTGAGCTCACCGTTTTCAATCAACTGGCCCCACTCGCAGCCGAACTGGAATTTATTGCGCGCATCGTCGATCGACCACGAACGGTTGGTCGACATCAGGATGCCGTGTTCGATGCCGCCAATCAGTTGCGCCAGGCTCTTATCGCCGGCTTCGATATTCAGGTTGGCCATGCGGTCGATCGGCGGGCGGTTCCAACTGCTGGCACGGCTGTTGGCCACACCGTTCATGCCCGAACGGAATTGCGACAGCGCGCCGCCCAACGGCTTGAGCAGCAGCCCTTCGCGGATCAGGAACTGCTTGCTGGCGGCGCTGCCGTCGTCGTCATGGCTATAACTGGCAAGTTGTTCGGGAATGTCCGGGTCGAACGTCACGTTCAACAGCTTGGAGCCGTATTGCAGGTGACCGAAGTCGCTGGCCTTGACGAAGCTGGTGCCGGCGTAATTGCGCTCATCACCCAGGATGCGGTCGAGCTCCAGTGGATGGCCGATGGATTCGTGGATTTGCAGGATCATCTGGTCGGGCATCAGCAGCAGGTCGCGCGGACCTTGGGGCGTATTCGGCGCCAGCAGCAGTTGCAGGGCTTCGTCGGCGATGCGGGGTGCGGCGCCGACCAGGCCAAAACGCTCGATCACGTCAAAGCTGCCTTGCTGGCCGAAGTTGCTGCCGCCGAGGGTACGGGTCTGGCTGTCGTTGCCGTCGTAGGCCGTGACGTTGACGCCGGGGAATACGAACCGTTGGGCCTGGCGCAGTTCGGCCCCGGCATTATTGAGGTAGATCTGCTCGACGTGGCTCAGGCCGAGGCTGACTTCCCAGTTGACCAGGCGTTCGTCGCGGGGCACGGCGGCGGATTCATCACCCAGCAGTTGGTAGCAGTCGCTCAAGGAAGGGAAGGCTTGCGCAAGGTTCGGTGACAGGTAGTCGGCCACGTCGCTGGAGACCTGTTGATCGCGCAGGTCGAGCAGGGCGTGAGGCTTGATCAGGCGCGCTTGCTGTTCGGCACGTTCAAGGGCCGCTTGCAGGCCGGCCAGGGAAATATCGTGGGTCGCGGCATAGGCTTCGACGCCGTTGACACGCACGGTGAGCATGGCGCCTGCGTCGTGGTTCAGGTGTGGCGGTTCGGCGACGTTCTTGCGCACCGACAGGTAGTGGCCGGACTCACGTACGTAGCGCAGGGAGAAGAAGTCGGCGGTGGTGCGCAGGGCACTGAAATGTTTTTTGAGTGTGGCGTGGTGTTCGAACATGGGGCCTTCCTTGTGGGCGGCTCAGCGCGGGCAGGCAAACAGAGTAGGCCTGGGCTGGGGGCTGATCAAGGAAAGGTGATTCTTTGTGGCAAGTGCCCCTGTGGCGAGCGGGCTTGCCCCGCGTTGGAGTGCGTAGCGGCCCCAAAAATCTTGGGAGCGCTACGCACTCCAACGCGGGGCAAGCCCTAATGCCGTTCAGTTAAGGCTTTTTTGTAGGAGCGAGCTTGCTCGCGAAGAACTCACAGGCGCCGCGTTGTCGAATCTTGCGTAACTCTTTGTTTACCAAGGAGTTTTCCGTTTCGACTGCGCCGGAAGTGGGGCGAATTATAGACAGATATAAAACGCCGTCAACACTTAATTTCAGACTTATTCGGATTTAAGCGTAATACGCGCAAATGCCTTCTTCCCAGCCTGGCAAACATGGGTAGCACCCAGCTCATATATAAAGGTGCGATCAACCACCTCACCATCTATACGCACACCACCCGAACCCAGAAGGTCACGTGCAACCGCCGAGTTCTTCACCAGCCCCGCCTTATTAAGGACAGCCGCGATCGGCATCGCCTCTGCAGCTACCAACTCGATCTCCGGCAAATCATCCGGCAGCTCGCCATCTCTCATGCGATTGCCTGCCGCACGGTGAGCACTGGCGGCCGCCTCCTCACCATGGAAACGCGCAACGATCTCTTCGGCCAGCTTGATCTTCACGTCGCGCGGATTAGCCCCCGCCTCGACCTCAGCACGCAGCGCGTTGATTTCATCCATAGAACGAAAGCTCAACAACTCGAAGTAACGCCACATCAGCGCATCCGGGATAGAAACCAGCTTGCCATACATCACGCCTGGCGCCTCCTGGATACCCACATAGTTACCCAGCGACTTGGACATCTTCTTGACGCCATCCAAGCCTTCCAGCAACGGCATGGTCAGAATGCATTGGGCTTCCTGCCCATATGCACGCTGCAACTCGCGCCCCATCAACAGATTGAACTTCTGATCGGTACCACCCAACTCAACGTCGGCACGCAGAGCCACCGAGTCATACCCTTGCACCAACGGGTAGAGGAACTCATGAATCGCGATAGGCTGGTTGGTGGAGTAGCGCTTGTCGAAGTCATCTCGCTCAAGCATGCGCGCCACGGTGTATTGGGACGTCAGGCGAATAAAGTCGGCCGGCCCCATCTGATCCATCCAGGTGGAGTTAAAGGCCACCTCGGTCTTGGCAGGATCGAGAATCTTGAACACCTGGGTCTTGTAGGTCTCGGCATTATCGAGAACCTGCTCACGAGTCAGTGGCGGACGCGTTGCGCTCTTGCCACTCGGATCGCCGATCATCCCGGTGAAGTCACCTATAAGGAAGATGACCTGATGCCCCAGTTCCTGGAACTGACGCAGCTTGTTTATAAGCACGGTATGCCCAAGGTGCAGATCCGGCGCCGTCGGATCAAAGCCGGCCTTGATACGCAGGGGCTGGCCGCGCTTGAGCTTTTCGATCAGCTCAGACTCGACCAACAGTTCTTCCGCACCACGTTTTATCAGCGCTAGCTGCTCTTCAACCGACTTCATAACAGACCCGCAAGGCTCAGATTCAAAAGGGAACCAACCATACAAGATCAGGGACTAATTACAAGTTTTGCCCTGCGCACGGACACCGTTCAGCAAGCACAGCGTTCGCGAGCTTGCACCACAGATGATTTGGTTATATTTTATACAGTTATTTCATCTTCATCATGTCATTCATCTTTTCCATTTCATCTTCAAAGTCAAAATTACCTATGACCACTGAACCGTCTAAAGCGCCGCCGCTTTACCCGAAGACCCACCTGCTCGCAGCAAGTGGTATCGCCGCCCTTCTCAGCCTGGCGCTCCTGGTATTCCCTTCCAGTGATGTAGAGGCCAAACGAACATCCCTGAGCCTTGACCTGGAAAGCCCGGTTGAGCAACTGACACAAGATCAAGACGCTTCCGACGCACAGCAAGCCACAACTACCGCTACTGAATCACCGTTCGCCCAGATAGAAAGCAGCCCCGAAGACACCCAGCAAGCAGCTAAACCAGCACCTGCCCCGGCAGCAGATGTCGCCAAGAATCCGCAACACCGCGAAGTCATCGTCGCAAAAGGCGATACGTTGTCGACCCTGTTCGAAAAGGTCGGCCTGCCCGCCGCCACGGTTAATGAAGTACTGGCCAGTGACAAACAGGCCAAGCAATTCACCCAACTCAAGCACGGGCAGAAGCTTGAGTTCGAACTGACCCCAGATGGCCAGTTGAATAACCTGCACAGCAACATCAGCGACCTCGAAAGCATCACCCTGACCAAGGGCGCCAAGGGCTTTGCCTTCAATCGTGTCACCACCAAGCCGGTGATGCGCTCTGCTTATGTACACGGCGTGATCAACAGCTCCTTGTCGCAGTCCGCTGCACGCGCCGGCCTGTCCCATAGCATGACCATGGACATGGCCAGCGTATTTGGATACGACATCGACTTCGCCCAGGACATCCGCCAAGGCGATGAATTCGACGTGATCTACGAGCAGAAGGTCGCCAACGGTAAAGTGGTCGGCACCGGCAATATTCTCTCCGCACGCTTCACCAACCGCGGCAAGACCTATACCGCAGTTCGCTACACCAACAAGCAAGGCAACAGCAGCTACTACACCGCCGATGGCAACAGCATGCGTAAGGCGTTTATCCGCACGCCTGTCGACTTCGCTCGTATTAGCTCGCGATTCTCCATGGGCCGCAAGCATCCAATTCTGAACAAAATCCGCGCCCACAAAGGCGTCGACTATGCCGCCCCTCGTGGTACGCCAATCAAGGCCGCCGGTGACGGCAAGGTGCTGCTGGCCGGTCGTCGCGGAGGCTACGGCAATACCGTGATCATCCAGCACGGCAACACCTACCGTACCCTTTATGGCCACATGCAAGGGTTCGCCAAGGGCGTGCAGACGGGCGGCACCGTGAAGCAAGGCCAGGTGATTGGTTATATCGGCACTACCGGCCTGTCTACCGGACCGCACTTGCATTATGAGTTCCAAGTCAATGGCGTACACGTCGATCCATTGGGCCAAAAGCTACCCATGGCCGACCCCATCGCCAAGGCCGAGCGTGCGCGCTTCATGCAACAGAGCCAGCCGCTGATGGCGCGCATGGATCAGGAGCGCTCCACCCTGCTGGCTTCGGCGAAGCGTTAAGACATGGCGCTCTATATAGGGGTGATGTCTGGCACCAGCCTCGACGGCCTGGATATAGCCTTGATCGAACAAAGCTCGGCGATCAAGCTGATCGCCACTCACTACATCCCCATGCCAGGCAGCCTGCGCGCCGAGCTGCTTAGCCTGTGCGCCAGCGGCCCAGATGAAATCGCTCGCTCGGCAATTGCCCAGCAGCATTGGGTGACAGTGGCTGCCCAAGGCATTAATGCCTTACTGGAGCAGCAAGCTCTCAAGCCCCAAGACGTTCGCGCGATCGGTAGCCACGGGCAAACCATCCGCCATGAACCCACCCGAGGCTTTACCGTACAGATCGGTAACCCTGCCCTGCTCACAGAGCTGACAGGCATCACTGTGGTCAGCGACTTCCGCAGCCGCGACGTGGCCGCCGGTGGCCAGGGCGCGCCATTGGTACCCGCCTTTCATGAAGCGTTGTTTGGCGAACGCAGCGGCAATCACGCCGTCCTGAATATCGGCGGTTTCAGCAACCTTAGCCTGATCGAGACCGGCAAGCCTGTAGCCGGCTTCGACTGCGGCCCGGGCAACGTTCTGCTGGACACTTGGATTCACCAGCAGCGCGGCGAGCACTTTGATCGTGACGGCCGGTGGGCGGCCGGCGGTAAAGTCGAATCGCAGTTACTCAACACCCTGCTCAGCGACCCCTTCTTTGTCACACAGGGCCCAAAAAGCACCGGACGCGAAGTGTTCAATCGCGAGTGGCTGCAACGACATCTGGCGGGTTTGCCAGCATTTGCTCCCCAGGACGTCCAAGCCACGCTGCTGGAGCTGACCGCCCTGACCATCGTCAAATCCCTGCAAACCGCACAACACCAGACCGAAACCCTACTGGTCTGTGGCGGCGGCGCCCATAACGTTACGTTGATGAGCCGCCTGGCCGCGCTACTGCCGGCGACCCAAGTCAGCAGCACCGCCACCTACGGCGTAGATCCTGATTGGGTAGAAGCCATGGCCTTTGCCTGGCTGGCCCATTGCTGCCTGGAAGGCATTGCTGCCAACCGCCCCAGCGTCACCGGCGCACGCGGTCTTCGGGTACTGGGCGCGATCTACCCCGCCTGACAGCCCTCCAGGATCTGCAGACAGCAAAACGCCGCTTGGCCGATCAAAGCCAAGCGGCGTTTTTGTATCCGCCATCGATCAGATCGAGAACGAAGACCCGCAACCACAGGTGGTGGTGGCGTTAGGGTTCTTTATCACGAAACGCGACCCCTCGAGACCTTCCTGATAATCCACCTCGGCACCTGCCAGGTATTGGAAACTCATAGGGTCTACGACCAGGCTGACGCCCTCGCGCTCGACGATGGTATCGTCATCGGCCACATCTTCATCGAAGGTAAAACCGTACTGAAACCCTGAACAACCGCCGCCCGTAACGAATACGCGCAGCTTCAAGCGATCATTACCCTCTTCATCGACCAGGCTCTTCACCTTGTGCGCAGCACCGTGGGTGAATTGCAAAGCCGTGGGGGTGAAGGATTCAACGCTCATGCTGATAATCTCCCGGCGTAGCGCCGCCATATGCGTAATGGCCGGTATTATCCGCTTCTCCTAGAAAAGCGGTCAACTATTGTTACGGTATATCAATCTGCGTAGCCGCCATTAAAAACACAAAAGGCCCGATGATCGGGCCTTTTGCGCAATAACGGGGAAACCTTACGGCAGCATGCCCGCATGGGACAGGCCCAGCTTCTCATCCAGGCCGAACAGGATGTTCATGTTCTGTACAGCCTGGCCCGACGCACCCTTGACCAGATTATCGATCACGGACAGTACTACCACCAAGTCGCCATCCTGCGGACGATGCACCGCGATACGGCACACATTGGCGCCGCGCACGCTGCGAGTTTCCGGGTGACTGCCAGCCGGCATTACATCGACGAACGGCTCGTTGGTATAACGTTTCTCAAACAATGCCTGCAGATCCACCGAGCGATCGACGACAGTCGCGTACAGCGTGGAGTGAATACCACGGATCATCGGCGTCAAATGCGGAACGAAGGTCAAGCCCACCTCCTTGCCCGCGGCACGACGCAACCCCTGGCGGATCTCCGGCAAGTGGCGATGCCCCTTGACCGCATAGGCCTTCATGCTTTCCGACGTCTCGGAATACAGCGAACCTACGGCCGCACCCCGGCCTGCACCGCTGACACCTGACTTGCAGTCCGCGATCAGGCGCGAAGCATCGGCCAAGCCTGCTTCCAGCAATGGCAGGAAGCCCAGTTGGGTCGCAGTGGGATAGCAACCCGGCACGGCGATCAGGCGCGCCTGCTTGATCTGCTCGCGATTGACTTCCGGCAGGCCGTACACCGCCTCTTCCAGCAGTTCTGGCGCACCGTGCGGCTGGCCGTACCATTTGGCCCACTCATCGGCGTCCTGCAGACGGAAATCCGCCGACAGGTCGATGACCTTGGTGCCCGCCGCCAGTAATTCACCGGCCAGGGCATGGGCGACACCGTGAGGCGTAGCAAAGAACACTACGTCACAGGCCCCCAGGGTCTTGATGTCCGGCACGCTGAACGCCAGGCCGTCATAGTGGCCTCGCAGGTTGGGGTACATATCGGCCACAGCCAGGCCGGCCTCGGATCGGGAAGTGATGACCACCACCTCTGCCTGCGGATGCTGAGCCAACAGACGCAGCAATTCGACACCGGTGTAACCCGTGCCGCCGACGATACCGACCTTGACCATAAACCTGCCCTCAACGAACCCACTGGAAAGCCGTCGATAATAGGGGCCGCATCGTTCTGCGACAACCGCCAAGGTGACGTAAGGACGCATGAGCCACTACTATCTTCAGCTACCGTGAACCTGGGAATAACTAAAAATGCTTTATCTATGGGTCAAAGCCTTCCATATCGTCGCCATCGTGTGCTGGTTTGCCGGGCTGTTCTACCTGCCGCGCCTGTTCGTCTACCACGCGCAAAGCGAGGATACGGTCAGCAAGGAACGCTTCAGTGTCATGGAGCGCAAGCTGTATCGCGGCATCATGGGGCCCGCGATGGTCGCCACCCTTGTGTTCGGCATCTGGCTGATCGCGCTCAACCCCGCCATCTTCCAGATGGGTGCCTGGATCCATGCCAAGCTGACCCTGGTCGTGCTCCTTATCGGCTATCACCATATGTGCGGCGCGCAGGTAAAGCGCTTTGCCCGTGGCGAAAACACCCGCAGCCATGTCTTTTATCGCTGGTTCAATGAAGTCCCGGTTCTGATATTGCTGGCTATCGTAATTTTGGTCGTGGTCAAACCGTTCTAACTTCTAATGACTCGGGGTACCTCCAATGTCGCTGCCCGCTCTGCTTGAACAACGTCTTCGCCTGCCCGTGGTGGCTGCGCCGATGTTCCTGATTTCCAACCCGCAACTGGTCCTGGCGTGCTGTCGCAACGGAGTGGTCGGGAGTTTCCCGGCGCTCAACCAGCGTGAAAGCAGTGGTTTCAAGGCCTGGCTGGAGGAAATCGAAGCGGGCCTGGCTCCGTTGGACAACCCCGCGCCCTACGCCGTGAACCTTATCGTGCACAACAGCAACCCACGGTTGCAGGCTGACTTGGCGATCTGCGTGGAACACAAGGTCCCGATCGTGATCACCAGCCTGGGCGCCGTGAAGGAACTGGTGGATGCCGTGCACAGCTACGGCGGCCTGGTCTTTCACGATGTCACCACGCGGCGCCATGCGGAGAAAGCCGCGGAGGCCGGTGTCGATGGTTTGATCGCAGTCGCTGCGGGCGCCGGGGGCCATGCCGGGACCTGGAGCCCGTTCGCCCTGATCGCCGAAATCCGCCAGTTCTTCGATAAAACCCTGTTGCTGGCAGGTTGCCTCAACCACGGGCACGAAATTCTTGCCGCCCAGGTGCTGGGGGCCGACCTGGCCTATTTCGGCACACGCTTTATCGGCACGACCGAAAGCCACGCCCCGGATGCTTATAAAGAGATGCTGCTCACAGCGCGCGCCGCCGACATCGTGCACACTCCTGCGGTCTCGGGCGTCCCCGCCAGCTTTATGCGCCAGAGCCTGGAAAATGCCGGTTTCGACCTCGCCGCCCTGCAAGGCAAAGGCGAAGTCAACTTCGGTTCCAAGCTCAAGCCATTGAGCGATGAGGCCAAGGCCTGGAAGACCGTGTGGTCCGCCGGCCAGGGCGTCGGAGATATTGATGATTTACCCAGCGTCGATGAACTCGTTGCCCGCCTGGATGCCGAATACCGCAAGGCGCGCGAGCAGGCGGCACAACTGCGCTGGCCACGCTGACCCAATTGTCAGGCCTGCCAATCGAAGCAGGCTTGCCCCACCCTCCCTGATTAAGTGACAAGGATGCCTGCATGAGCGACAACCGTTTCAAGATCGTGTTTGACGGAGCCTTGCTCCCAGGTGTCGAAAGCACCACGGCAAAACTCAACCTCGCCGAGCTGTTCAAAAGCGATGTCGAGGCCATCGAGAAGCTTTTTACCGGCCGCCCGGTTGCGTTGAAACGCGACCTTTCCCGGCCTGACGCAGAAACCTACCTGACTGCACTGCACAACGCCGGCATCGATGCGCGCATCGAAGCCGAGCAGCCTGTAGCCTTCAGCTTGGCTGAAACTCACGAGACGGATTCGGGCGCTACGGACTTCTCCCGACCTGCCGCTTCGCCCTACGCTCCACCACGCGCTGCCGTAGGTGATGACTTGCCGGAGTATTCCAGCCTCAAGGTCTTCACCATCAATGGGCGCATCGGCCGTCTGCGCTACCTGGCCTGGACGCTGGTGCTGACGGTTGCGATGCTCGTAGCAGCAGGCATCCTCAGTACCGTGGGCTTCGCGATCGCGACCGCTTCGCCAACGATCGCCGTTATTCTCGGCTCGCTGCTGGGGTTTGCGCTGTTTGTTGCGCTTGTCGTCGTGAGCGTGCAAATCGGCGTGCAACGCCTGCACGACCTGGGCTGGTCCGGCTGGTTGTACCTGCTGAACCTGGTTCCGCTGGTGAACAGCGTCTTCCCGCTTCTGCTGTTGGTACTGCCCGGTAACGCCGGCGCCAACCAGTACGGCGCGCCACCTCCGCGCAACTCCACGGCGGTGAAAGTGCTGGCCTCCCTATGGCTGGCGTTTATCCCATTGGTGCTCATCGTCGTGGTGACCCTGGGGATGAATGGCTACCTGAACCAGCTCGAAGCCAACGTGGACAGCAGCTACGAAAGCAGTTCCCTCACCTCCGATGACGACGCCGATCAAAGCGTGATCGTCGATGAAGAAGACGTGCAAAGTGCTGACGAAGCGGCCGAACCTGTAGACTCTCCAGAACAGTGAAGAAACGCCCGCCGCCTGTGATGCCTCTGTCACAGGCTCGGCGGCGTTGCGATGGAGAAAGGCATGACCCGTTACGCTCTGATCACCGGCGCCTCCAGCGGCATCGGCCTGGCCTTGGCCGAAGCACTGGCCCGTCGCGGCCGCAGCTTGATTCTGGTGGCCCGCCAGCGTGATCAGTTGGAAAGCATTGCAATCGAATTGACTCAACGCTTTGGCGTCGAGGTGCTGTTTCGTGCCTGCGACCTGGGCGAGCCACTGCGCTTGTCCGGGTTCCTGCTGGAACTTGAAGAAGGCGAACGGCAGATCGACTTGCTGGTTAACTGCGCCGGCATCGGCACCAGCGGACCGTTCCTGGCCCAGGACTGGATGACCGAGCAGGACCTGATCGAAGTCAACATCCTCGCACTGACCCGCATGTGTCACGCCCTTGGCAATGCCATGGCGTTGCAAGGCGGCGGGCAGATTCTCAATGTCGCCTCGGTTGCGGCGTTCCAGCCCGGCCCGTGGATGAGCAGCTATTACGCCAGCAAGGCGTATGTGCTGCATTTTTCCGAAGGTTTGCGCGAAGAATTGAAGACCTGTGGCATCAAGGTCTCGGTGTTATGCCCCGGCCCGACACGCACGGCGTTCTTCGGCACCGCGCAAATGGACACTGCCAAGCTCGATCGCAGCCAGCAGCTGATGAGCCCGGAAGAAGTGGCCCTCTACACCGTACGCGCACTGGAAAAAAACAAAGCCATCATCATTCCCGGACGGCGCAACCGCTGGCTGGCCTTCAGCCCGCGCTTCAGCCCACGCTGGCTGACCCGCAAGATTGCCGGCGCGATCAACAAGGCCTATTGCCCACGCTGACCGCCTGAGTACACTCACCCTGCACATTCATATGGAGAAACAGCTGTGGATACTCTGTTCACCAAAATCATCAACAGAGAAATACCCGCGAAGATCATTTACGAAGATGACCAGGTCCTCGCCTTCCACGATATCGCCCCACAGGCGCCGGTACATTTCCTGGTAATCCCGAAGAAACCCATCCGCACCCTGAATGACCTGGGCGAAGACGACAAAGCCCTGGCTGGCCATATTCTGTTTACCGCCCAGCGCCTGGCCTTGGAACTGGGCTGCGAGAAAGGTTTCCGGGTAGTGATGAACTGCAATGAAGAAGGTGGACAGACCGTTTACCACATCCATATGCACGTACTGGGTCAGCGCCAGATGAACTGGCCGCCGGGCTGATACCCCGCGATCGACGGGTCGCAGCCCAGCGCGTGCGACCCCATGCCCTTGACTCAACGCAAACGCTTCGCCCTCTCTTGCGGTAAACTGGCCGCCGAGATTCTTCCCGGAGGTCAGCATGACTACCCAACGTCACTACTCGCCGATTGACCGTCTGTTGCTGCAAGCCGATACGGCCATGCGCACACTGTTGCCCTTCAGCGGCGCACCGTACCGCCCGTCGCCGGCCATCGTGCAACCCGATGCGCAGATGAGCGAGACCGACACCCGCCACGTCGCCGGCCTGATGCGCATCAACCATACCGGTGAAGTCTGTGCCCAGGCGCTGTACCAGGGCCAGGCCCTGACCGCCAAGCTGCCGCAAGTGCGCGCAGCCATGGAGCATGCGGCCGAGGAGGAAATCGACCACCTGGCCTGGTGCGAGCAACGTATTCGCCAACTCGGTAGCCACCCCAGTGTACTGAACCCACTGTTTTATGGCCTGTCGTTCGGAATTGGCGCTGCCGCCGGCCTGATCAGCGATAAAGTCAGCCTCGGTTTTGTCGCAGCGACAGAACATCAAGTTTGCAAGCACCTTGATGAGCACCTGGAACAACTGCCGGCCGAAGACGAAAAATCCCGAGCGATTCTTGAGCAAATGCGCACCGATGAAGAACACCATGCGCAAAGTGCCCTGGATGCCGGTGGCTTCCGCTTCCCCGCGCCGGTGAGGTTTGGCATGAGCCTGCTGGCCAAGGTCATGACCAAAAGCACCTACCGAATCTAGGCCGAAAAAAAGGGCGCTTTCAAAGCGCCCTTCTTTTTGCCGTTACGGCGATCAGCCCAACTCGATGATTTCGTAATCATGAGTGATGGCCACGCCGGCAGCACCGAGCATGATCGATGCCGAGCAGTACTTCTCGGCCGACAGTTCAATGGCTCGCTTGACCTGAGCCTCCTTCAACGCGCGCCCCTTGACCACAAAATGCATATGGATCTTGGTAAAAACCTTCGGGTCTTCAGTGGCGCGTTCGGCTTCCAGGAAGGCTTCACAGCTTTCAACGGCCTGGCGGGACTTTTTCAGGATGCTGACCACGTCGAAATTACTGCAACCGCCCACGCCAAGCAGGAGCATTTCCATGGGGCGTACGCCCAGGTTACGGCCACCGGCTTCCGGTGGGCCGTCCATGACCACGACATGGCCACTGCCCGACTCACCGAGGAACATGGCTTCGCCCGCCCATTGGATGCGTGCCTTCATCGCCCAGACTCCACTGCTAAAAAAGGGTCGCCAGCTTAGCACAGGGGCTTGCAACCACAGCGTTTCCCATGAAAGCGGATCAACAACCGGCCGCGCTCGGTAAATTCGCTAATCGAGTCAGAAAGCGTCTGTTAAGCTGGCGCTAAATCGATGGCGTATTGCCACCCTTCATACAACGTGTATCAATGCCGATACCGCTGAATACAACAACTCCAAATCACCTCGCGCCGCCTTTTCGGGATACAACCATGGTTGCTCTTACTCCCATACCCAAGATCAAGAATCTCGACAAGCTGTTGATGCACTGCCAGCGCCGACGTCACCCGGCCAAGCACAACATCATCTGCGCAGGCGAGCGTTCCGAAACACTGTTCTTCATCATCAAGGGCTCGGTCACCATCCTGATCGAGGATGAAGACGGCCGCGAAATGATCATCGCCTACCTCAATACCGGGGATTTCTTTGGCGAACTGGGGCTGTTTGAACAAGCCGGCAAAGAGCAGGAACGCAGCGCCTGGGTACGGACCAAGATCGAATGCGAAGTGGCCGAAATCAGTTACGCGAAATTTCGCGAATTGGCCCAGCAGGACCCCGATATTCTCTACGCCTTGAGCGGCCAGATTGCCCAACGCCTGCGCGACACCACACGCAAGGTCGGCGACCTGGCGTTCTTTGACGTCACCGGTCGGGTAGCCCGCTGCCTGCTGGAGCTGTGCAAACAACCTGACGCCATGACCCACCCCGACGGCATGCAAATCAAAGTCACGCGCCAAGAGATCGGGCGCATTGTCGGGTGTTCACGGGAAATGGTCGGTCGCGTGCTCAAGGACCTGGAAGAACGCAACCTGGTGCACGTCAAAGGCAAGACGATGGTGGTGTTCGGCACCCGTTAACCCGGCAGGAAGCTGGCCAGCATCTGGCGATACAAGGTGTCCAACCGGCTGATCGCATCCGGCGCGGGGAAAGCTTCGTGCAGCGCGATATGGCTGTCGGCACGCACCCGCTGTTCAAGACCGCAGGCTTCATTGAAACGATTGACCGCCGCAATCAGTTCATCGCGGTCGTTCTCCAGCAACAAGGCGCCGTGCACCAACCCCACCGGGCGACCACCACTTTGCCGCCAGCGCTGGGCAGTACCGACCATCTTGCGCCCATTGAGGTTGACGTTGTAACGACCGTCGCAGAACGCACCGTCGATTTCTCCGACGGAGGCATCGCCGCCCAACTCGATCAATAAATCGCAGATCGGCTGACATAAACGCAGGTAACCGGTTTCGATGCGTGCCTGATCGCTTTCGCTGCGTGGCGGTGCGTAGACCAGCGCGATATTGACCGTAGCGTTGGACTGCGGCACCGGCTCGCCGCCGGTTTCGCGCAGCAACACTGGCCAACCGGCGTCGGCTGAGACTTGGCTGGCGGCTTCGAACGCCGGCAGCCGACTCAAACGTCGGGGCATCACCAAGGCTTGATCACTGGGCTGCCAGAACAGCAGGCCAAACTCCTGCTCACCCGCGCAAACGGCGGTCAACAAGGCTTGCTCGGCGGCAAGGCCTGCTTCAACAAGCATCGACACTGGCTGGATCAACGGGCACCTACCTATCTGAATAAACACAAACCCAAATGTGGGAGGGGGCTTGCCCCGATAGCGGTGTGTCAGTCAAGGATGCTCCAACTGAACCGTCGCCATCGGGGGCAAGCCCCCTCCCACACGTTGATCGCATTTCAAATCAATCGAGAGTGGAACCGCTGACCGCCACG
The DNA here is from genome assembly GCF_001708445.1 of Pseudomonas fluorescens. Taxonomy (NCBI): domain Bacteria; kingdom Pseudomonadati; phylum Pseudomonadota; class Gammaproteobacteria; order Pseudomonadales; family Pseudomonadaceae; genus Pseudomonas; species Pseudomonas fluorescens. Next base: position 6,058,376 of record NZ_CP015637.1, on the reverse strand, counting down.
CCACGCTCCGGGAAGAACAGACGCTGCAGTTCCGCCCCCGGGTTCTCGGCACGCATAAAGGTCTCACCCACCAGGAACGAGTACACACCGCTGATTTCCATCAGCTCCACGTCGGCGCGGTTAACGATGCCACTCTCGGTGATCACCAGGCGGTCGCGTGGAATACGCGGCAGCAGGTCGAGGGTGTTTTCAAGGCTGACTTCAAAAGTGTGCAGGTTACGGTTGTTAACGCCCACCAACGGTGTGTCGAGGGTCTTGAGTGCACGTTCCAACTCATCGCCGTCGTGCACTTCCACCAGCACATCCAGGCCAACGCTTTTGGCCACGGCCGCCAACTCGGCCATCTTCACGTCGTCCAGCGCGGAGACGATCAGCAGCACGCAGTCAGCACCCAGGGCTCGGGCTTCGACAATCTGGTACGGGTCGATCATGAAATCCTTGCGGATCACCGGCAGCTTGCACGCAGCACGGGCTTGCTTCAAGAACTCGTCGGAGCCCTGGAAAAAGTCGATATCGGTGAGCACGGACAGACAGGTCGCCCCGCCCTTCTCGTAGCTGACGGCGATGTCGGCCGGTACGAAGTTTTCGCGGATGACGCCTTTGCTCGGCGAGGCTTTCTTGATTTCAGCGATAACCGCCGGTTGCTTCTGCTTGGACTGGGCGATCAAGGCGTTGGCAAAACCACGCGGTGCGTCAGCGACCTTCGCCTGGCTTTCCAGCTCGGCCAGGCTCACGCGTGCGCGGCGCACGGCGACTTCTTCAGCTTTGCGGGCCAGGATTTTTTCCAGAACGGTCGGGACACTCATCCTTCATTCTCCATCTTGAATACTGCGGTGAATGCTCCCAGCTCTTCGAGCTTTTCACGAGCCAGACCGGTGTGCAGCGCATCGTGGGCCAAGGCCACACCCTCCTTAAGACTATAGGCATGGTCCGCCGCGTAAAGTGCCGCGCCAGCATTCAAAACAATCATTTCTGCAGCTTTTTGGCCGTTCTCGGTCTTGCGACGCCCCAAGGCATCGCGAATCAGTTCCAGCGAGGCTGCCGGGCTTTCCACCGCCAGGCCATGCAGGCTCTGGCTTTTCATGCCCAGATCTTCGGGCTCGACCCAATATTCGGTGACCTGGTCGTTCTTCAGTTCGGCCACAAAGGTCGGAGCCGCCAGGCTGAATTCGTCCAGGCCATCCTTGGAATGCACCACCAGCACATGCTTGCTGCCCAGGCGTTGCAATACTTCAGCCAATGGACGGCACAGCGCCTGGCTGAACACGCCCACCACCTGGTGCTTCACACCGGCCGGATTCGTAAGCGGGCCGAGCATGTTGAACAGGGTACGCAGGCCAAGGTCCTTGCGCGGGCCGGCCGCATGTTTCATCGCCCCATGGTGGGACTGGGCAAACATAAAGCCGATGCCGACGTTATCGATGCAGCGTGCCACTTGTACCGGCGTCAGGTTCAGGTAGATGCCGGCCGCTTCCAGCAAGTCGGCACTGCCGCTTTTGCCCGATACCGCACGGTTACCGTGCTTGGCCACGGTGCAGCCAGCCGCCGCGACCACAAAGGAAGCCGCCGTCGACACGTTGAAAATATTCGCACCGTCGCCGCCGGTACCGACCACATCGACAACACCGTCGAGGGTCTTGAGCGCGACCTTGTCCGCCAGCTCGCGCATCACCGATACCGCGCCGACGATTTCGTCGATGCTCTCGCTCTTCATGCGCATCGCCATCATGAAGGCGCCGATCTGCGCGTCGGTGCATTGACCGGTCATGATTTCGCGCATCACATCGCTCATTTCAGCGGTGCTCAGGTCCAGATGGCCGACGATACGGCTCAGGGCAGTCTTGATATCCATGGAAAGTCCTTAGCGCGTGCCGCCGCTCTGCTTGAGAAAGTTGGCGAACAGCTCGTAGCCCTGCTCGGTCAGGATCGACTCAGGGTGAAACTGCACCCCTTCGATGTTCAGTGTCTTGTGGCGCAGGCCCATGATCTCGTCGACGGAGCCGTCTTCCAGTTGGGTCCAGGCGGTCAGTTCCAGGCATTCCGGCAGGGTTTCGCGCTTGACCACCAGCGAGTGGTAGCGGGTCACGGTCACCGGGTTGTTGAGTGCCTGGAATACGCCCAGGTCTTTATGGAACACCGGGCTGGTCTTGCCATGCATCACCTGCCGCGCACGCACCACGTCACCACCAAAGGCCTGGCCGATGGACTGATGGCCCAGGCATACGCCCAGGATTGGCAGCTTGCCGGCGAAGTACTTGATGGCTTCGAGGGAAATACCCGCCTCGGTCGGCGTGCAGGGGCCCGGCGAAACCACAATGCGCTCCGGGTTCAGGGCGGCGATTTCGGCCACGGTCAGTTCGTCATTGCGAACCACTTTGACCTCGGCACCCAGCTCCCCCAGGTACTGCACAACGTTGTAGGTAAAGGAGTCGTAGTTATCAATCATCAGTAACATGGGGAAACCTCAAGAATTGGGGGTCTGTTCAGCCAGCGCTACGGCGCGGAACATCGCGCGGCGCTTGTTCAGGGTTTCTTCCCATTCGAGGGCCGGCACCGAGTCGGCGACAATCCCGCCGCCGGCCTGCACATGCAGCTCCCCGTCCTTGATCACGGCCGTGCGAATCGCGATGGCGGTGTCCATGTTGCCGTTCCAGGCGAAATACCCCACGGCGCCACCGTAGACGCCACGCTTGACCGGTTCCAGCTCATCGATGATTTCCATCGCACGAATCTTCGGCGCGCCCGACAAGGTACCGGCCGGCAGAATCGCCCGCAGCGCGTCCATCGCGGTCAAGCCGGCTTTCAATTCCCCGGTGACGTTGGAGACGATATGCATCACGTTGGAATAACGCTCGATGACCATTTTCTCGGTGAGCTTCACCGAACCGATTTCCGAGACACGCCCCGTGTCGTTGCGGCCCAGGTCGATCAGCATCAGGTGTTCGGCGATTTCCTTGTCGTCGCTGAGCAGGTCTTCCTCGAGCGCCAAATCCGCTTCTTCGGTCGCGCCACGCGGGCGTGTACCGGCGATCGGGCGCACGGTGATCAGGTTGTCTTCAATGCGCACCAGCACTTCTGGCGAACTGCCCACCACGTGGAAGTCACCGAAGTTGAAGAAATACATGTAAGGCGTCGGGTTGAAGCAGCGCAGCGCTCGGTACAGATCGATCGGCGCGGCCTTGAAGTCGATGGACATGCGTTGCGACGGCACCACCTGCATGCAGTCACCGGCGAGGATGTATTCCTTGATGGTATCGACGGCGCGTTCGTAATCATCCTGGGTAAAGCTGGAGCGGAACACCGGGTCGGCCGCCGGTGGACGGCTGAGGTCCAGGCCGCGACGCGGGGTGATCGGCTGGCGCAGTTTTTCCAGCAAGGCTTCGAGGCTGGCCAGGCCCTGCTCGAAAGCGTTGGCCTGGGATGGGTCGGCGAGCACGATCGCATGCATCTTGCCGGCGAGGTTATCGAACACCACCACCGCATCGGAGACCATCAGCAGAATGTCCGGCACGCCCAATGGGTCCGGATTCGGGCATTTGCCCAGGCGTTTTTCCACATAACGTACGCAGTCGTAGCCGAAATACCCCACCAGGCCGCCATTGAAACGTGGCAGGCCAGGGATGGTCGGCACGTTGTAGCGCGCCTTGAAGGTTTCGACGAAGGCCAGCGGGTCTTCGACATCGTGGCTTTCGATCTCGACGCCATCATGGGTAATGCTCACATGATGGTCATGCACCCGCAGTACGGTGCGGCACGGCAGGCCGATGATCGAGTAACGGCCCCACTTCTCACCGCCCTGTACCGACTCCAGCAGGTAGGAGTTGGGCTCGTCGGCCAGCTTCAGGTAGATCGACAGCGGTGTGTCGAAGTCGGCCAGGGTTTCGCAGGCCAGGGGAATACGGTTATAGCCGGCAGCGGCCAAACGCAGGAATTCTTCGCGGATCATGGTGTGCCTCGTGGCATGAGGGTCTAACAGTCAGGTATGCAAACGTGCCGCAGGGCGCGGCCAGGATCAGTCAGGCGCGCCAACGCCAGCGGGCCAGGGCCTTGATAACTTTCATCCAGAGTTTGCGAGTGACCACCACGATGGAATTTCCAGAAGGGGACGGATCGGTATCGGGCAACGTTATCTCAGCGCCAGCTCCCAAGCAACCGGGGATTAGCAGTCGCAGGTCATCAATCACCAACGACGGCGACTCTTCGGCGATCGGCCGACCATGGTTGTAGCCGTAACTCAAGGCCACGCACTGCACCCCCGCCGCTTTTGCCGCCAGCACATCACTGCGCGAATCGCCGACAAACAACGACTGCGAGGCCGGGATATTGGCCATTTTCATCACAAAAAACAGCGCCGCCGGGTCGGGTTTCTTCTGCGGCAAGGTATCGCCACCGATGATCCAGCGGAAATACCGGCCGATTTTCATCTGGTCCAGCAACGGCGCGACGAAGCGCTCCGGCTTGTTGGTGATCAGGGCCATTTCCACGCCCTGCTTGCTCAGCCATTTGAGCGTGTCGCGCACGCCGGGGTATACCACCGTGAGTTCGTGACCGTCCTCATAGGCAGTGTTGAACAACTCCAGTGCATGCTCGGCCTCGACATCATCCACACCTTCGGCGTCGATATGATTGGCCAGGGCCCGGCGCACCAGCATCTGCGCACCGTTGCCGACCCATTCACGTACCGAGTCGATCCCCACCGGCTTGCGCCCCAGCTTGAGCAGCATCTCGTCCACCGCCGACGCCAGGTCGGGCACCGAATCGATCAACGTACCGTCCAGATCGAACATCACCAGCCGTGGCAGTTTGCCGGGGAATAACTGCTCAAAGCCGCTCATGGACGCGCCAGCGCCAGTTCGGCACGCATCTTGGCGATCACTTCCTGATAATCCGGGGCATTGAAGATCGCCGAGCCGGCCACGAAGGTATCGGCACCGGCAGCGGCGATTTCGCGAATATTGTTGACGTTGACCCCGCCGTCGATTTCCAGGCGGATGTCACGGCCCGAGGCATCGATCAGCGCACGGGCTTCGCGCAGCTTGTCGAGGGTGCCAGGAATGAACTTCTGCCCGCCAAAGCCTGGGTTGACGCTCATCAGCAAGACCATGTCGACCTTGTCCATCACGTACTTGAGCACATCCAGCGGGGTGGCCGGGTTGAACACCAGGCCCGCCTTGCAGCCGCCCTCGCGGATCAGTTGCAGGGTGCGATCGACATGCAACGAAGCTTCCGGGTGGAAGGTGATGTAGGTTGCTCCGGCGTCAACGAAGTCACCGATGATACGGTCCACCGGGCTGACCATCAGGTGCGCATCGATCGGCGCGGTGATCCCGTACTTGCGCAACGCGGCGCAGACCATCGGCCCGATGGTCAGGTTGGGCACGTAGTGGTTGTCCATGACATCGAAGTGCACGAAGTCGGCACCAGCGGCCAACACCTTGTCCACTTCTTCACCCAGGCGGGCGAAATCGGCAGAGAGAATCGATGGAGCGATAACGAAGGGCTGCATGACGCACCTTTTTTGAGCTAAATCACGATGGCGCGCATTGTATACCTCATGCTTTGCCCTGCGCACCGTGACCTAACTCAACGGCTAATAGGCCGCTCGATAGATTTTCTCGATATCCGCCGGGCTGAGCTTGCGCGGATTATTGCGCATCAGCCGCTCAATGCCCGCCGCTTCGCAGGCCATGGCCGGGATTGCGTCCTCGGGAACCCCAAAACTGCGCAGGCCCGACGGGATCTCCACTGCGGCACACAGTCGCGTCATCGCATCGACCGCCTGGTCGGCGGCATCGTTGATACTCAGGCCGCTGACGTTCACGCCCATGGCCACGGCGATGTCCTGCATGCGCTCGACACACGCCAGCTTGTTCCAATGCATCACATACGGCAGCAACAGCGCATTACTCACGCCGTGGGCGATGTTGAAGCGCCCGCCCAACGGGTACGCCAGCGCATGCACCGCGCCCACACCGGCATTCCCGAATGCCATCCCGGCCATCAGGCTGGCGGTGGCCATATCGTCGCGGGCCTGCAGGTTGGCCGGGTTCGCGTAGGCCTTGGGCAGCGCCTTGGCGATCAGCTTGATTGCGCCAATGGCCAGCGCATCGGTGATCGGCGAGGCATTCAGCGACAGGTAGGCCTCAATCGCATGCACCAGTGCATCCACGCCACTGGCGGCGGTGACGCTGCGTGGGCAGGTCAGGGTCATTTGCGGGCTGATCAGCGCGACATCCGGCAACAGGAAGTCGCTGACGATGCCTTTTTTCAATTGCGCGACCTTGTCGGAAAGAATCGCCACATTGGTCACTTCAGAACCGGTACCGGCCGTGGTGGGAATGGCGATCAGCGGCGGCCCCTTGCGCGGCACCTGGTCGACCCCGAACAAGTCCGCCAGGGCGCCGTGGTAACCCGCGTACGCCGCCACGCTCTTGGCGATATCGATCGCACTGCCGCCGCCCAGGCCGATCAAGCCGTCATGGCCGCCCTCGCGGTATACGCGCATGCAATCCTCGACGATGGCGACTTCCGGGTCGGGCAGCACGCGGTCGAAGATTTCGTAGGTGCGATCGCCCAAATGCTCAATCGCCAGGGCCACGGTGCCCGACTTGACCAGCGCGGCGTCGGTGACGATCAGCGGGTTGTCGATATCCAGCCGCGTGAGCTCGGCAGCCAGTTGCTCGATGGCGCCAGCACCGGTCAGTAGTTTGTGGGCGATCTTGAATGAGGAAGTACTCATGTGCGCGGCCTCTTGTCGATTGTGGGCTAGCACAAGAGTAACTGATCGAAACAGGTTGTCTTCCATTCAACTGCTGAATGGTCACAGTCCCATGCGGGAGGGGCTTTCCCCCTCCCACACTGTGATCTGCGTGGGCTTCAGACCTGTGCGGTGCGCAACTTCTCGCTACGCCCGCGCAGCCATTCCAGGGTCAGCAACAGCAACACCGAGAACGCAATCAGCAAGGTCGCCGCGGCGGCAATCGTCGGGCTGAGGTTCTCACGTATACCGCTGAACATCTGCCGAGGCAAGGTCGCCTGCTCCGGGCCGGCCAGGAACAGCGTCACCACCACTTCATCGAACGACGTCGCGAAGGCAAACAGCGCTCCGGAAATCACTCCCGGCGCGATCAGTGGCAAGGTCACCCGACGAAACGCGGTCAACGGCGAAGCCCCCAGGCTGGCAGCCGCCCGCACCAGGTTATGGTTGAACCCCTGCAGCGTCGCCGACACGGTGATGATCACAAAGGGCACGCCCAACACGGCGTGCACCACGATCAACGAAAAGAAGCTGTTACCCAGGCCCAACGGCGCAAAGAACAGGTAACTCGCTACACCGATGATCACCACCGGCACCACCATCGGCGAAATCACCAGGGCCATCACCAGCGCCTTGCCGGGAAAATGCCCGCGGGTCAGGCCTATCGCCGCCAGGGTGCCGAACACCATGGCCAGCACGGTGGCCGCCGGCGCGACGATGATGCTGTTCTTCAGCGCGCGCATCCATTCCGCCGAGGCGAAAAAGTCCTGGTACCAGTGCAGCGAGAAGCCTTGCAACGGGTACACCAGGAAACTGCCGCTGTTGAACGACAGCGGGATGATCACCAGCACGGGCAGGATCAGGAACAGCAGGATCAGGCCGCAGAGTATCCGCAAGCTGTAGAACCACACCCGTTCCACCGGTGACATATAAGGGCTCAGCATCGCAAGGTCTCCTCAGCTCAGGCGCAGGCGACTGGCGCCCACCAGCCGGTTGTAGATCAGGTACAGCAGCACGGTCGCCAGCAGCAGTAAGCCACCCAACGCCGTCGCCATGCCCCAGTTGATACTGGTGTTGGTATAGAAGGCCACGAAGTAGCTGACCATCTGGTCGTTCGGGCTGCCCAGCAGCGCCGGGGTGATGTAGTAACCAATCGCCAGGATGAACACCAGCAGGCAACCCGCCCCCACGCCGGCATAGGTTTGCGGGAAGTAGACGCGCCAGAAGCTGGTGAACGGGTGGCAGCCCAGGGAAATGGCCGCACGCATATAAGTCGGTGAAATACCCTTCATCACGCTGTAGATCGGCAAGATCATGAACGGCAGCAGGATATGCACCATGGAGATGTAGACCCCGGTGCGGTTGAACACCAGTTCCATGGGTTTATCGATCAGCCCCATGCCCATCAGTGCGCTGTTGATCAAGCCGCCGGACTGCAGCAACACAATCCACGCCGCCACCCGCACCAGGATCGAGGTCCAGAACGGCAGCAGTACCAGGATCATCAGCAGGTTACTTTTGCGCGCCGGCAGGTTGGCCAGCAAGTACGCCAGTGGATAGGCCAGCAGCAGGCAGACGAAAGTGATCACCAGGCCCATCCAGAAGGTACGGGCGAAAATATCCAGGTAGATCGCCTGGTCGGGGGTGGCCGGGGCCACTTCGCCGAGGTCATCGATGCGATGATCGACGGCCGCCAGCAGGTAGTACGGGGTCAGGCTGCTGGTATTACGCCGGATCGCCTGCCAGTACGCCGGGTCGCCCCAGCGTTCATCGAGGCTTTCCAACGCTTCTTTATATGAGGCCGGGGCTTCGGTAAACGGCAGCGCCCGTGCGGTTTTGGTCAGCAGGCTGCGGTAGCCGGCCAATTCCATGTTCAAACGTTTCGACAGATCGCCCAGGGTCTGGTTTTTGCGGGCTTCGCCCAGGTCTTCGCTCAGCGCCTGGTACACCGGCTCGCCCGGCAGGCCACGACCGTCCCAGGTCTTCACCGCCACCACGGTGCGCGGCAAACCACCCACCACTTCAGGGTTACCCACGCTTTTGTAGAGCAGCGCAACGATCGGCACCAGGAACACCAGCAGCAAAAACAGCACCAGCGGTGCAATCAAGGCCTGGGCCTTCCAGCGATTGAGCCGTTCGGCACGCGCCAGGCGCTGCTTGAGGGTGGGGCTGTTGACCTCGTTCGAGGGAACGGCGATGGCCATGGCTGACTCCGAAACTTGAAAATGAATGCAATCTTTCACACGCGGGAAATCCCTTGTGGGAGGGGGGGCTAGCCCCCGATGGCAGAGTTTCAGTCAACACAGGTATCGACTGGGCCGCCGTCATCGGGGGCAAGCCCCCCTCCCACAGGGTTATGCGGTGTTACTTGGCAGCCCAGGAGTTGAAGCGCTGCTCCAACTGCTCGCCGTTATCCGCCCAGAAGCTCACATCGATCTGCACCTGGTTGGCGATGTTCTCTGGCGTAGTCGGCATGTCTTTCAACACATCCTTGGCCAGCAACGGTACGGCTTGGGTGTTGGCCGGGCCGTAGGCGATGTTTTCCGAGTAGATCTTCTGCTGCTGCGGCTGCACGGAGAAGGCGATGAATTTCTTCGCCGCGTCTGCGCGATCCTTGGCCAGGCCTTTTGGAATGGCCCAGGCATCGAAGTCGTAGATGCCGCCGTTCCAGACCACTTTGAGGTTGCTCTCTTTCTGTACGGCCGCGATACGGCCGTTGTAGGCCGAGCTCATCACCACGTCACCCGAGGCGAGGTACTGCGGCGGTTGTGCGCCGGCTTCCCACCATTGGATCGACGGCTTGAGTTCATCGAGCTTCTTGAACGCACGGTCCTGGCCATCTTTGCCGGCCAGTACTTTGTAGACATCCTTCGGCGCGACGCCGTCAGCCATCAAGGCGAATTCGAGGGTGTACTTGGCCCCCTTACGCAGACCGCGCTTGCCTGGGAATTTCTTGGTGTCCCAGAAATCCGCCCAACTGGTCGGTGCGCTGGTGAGTTTGTCGGCGTTGTAGGCCAGCACCGTGGACCACACGAAGAAGCCCACACCACAAGGCTGGATCGCGCCCTTCACGTAATCCGCGGTGTTGCCGAACAATTTCGGGTCCAGCGGCTCGAACATGTCCTCATCGCAACCACGGGACAGTTCCGGCGACTCTACTTCCACCAAGTCCCAGGACACGCTCTTGGTGTCAACCATGGCCTTGACCTTGGCCATTTCACCGTTGTATTCACCGGCGACGATCTTGCCGTTGCCCGCGCTTTCCCACGGTGCATAGAAGGCCTTGACCTGTGCAGCCTTGTTCGCGCCACCGAAGGACACGACCGTCAGGTCCGGGCCTGCCATGGCCTGTGTCGCGCCCATCAAGCTCAAAGCCAGGACGGAATATTTCAGGGATCTCAACATTGTTGTTCTCTCCACGTGCAGGGTTGGTGAAGCCATGGGGGCGATTATTTCGCCTCTAGAAGTGGGTCGAGTGCGCGAACGTGCTCGACTTGCCAGCCAATCGGTACCACGTCGCCGACCGCCAGGGCCGGGTCCAGCTCGGCGATCGGTTGTTTCACAAAAAAATCGCTCATGCCGCAGACTTCCAGACGCACGCGCACGTGGTCGCCCAGGTAAATGAATTCCGCCACTCGCCCCGAGAAACGGTTGATGCAGCTTTCACTGGAGCCATTGAGGCTGACGCGCTCAGGTCGTACCGACAGCGTTACCGGGCCGCCGACCTGGCCGACATTCACCGCCAGCGCCTCGACTTTCTCGCCCCGCGCCAGCTCCACCACGCAGCGGTCGCCGCTGTGGCTATGCAAGCGACCATTGAGGCGGTTGTTTTCGCCGATAAAGTTGGCGACGAAGGTGTTCTTCGGTTCTTCATACAAGGTGCGCGGCGCGGCGATCTGCTGGATCTCGCCCTGGTGGAACACCGCCACCCGGTCCGACATGGTCAAGGCTTCGCCCTGGTCGTGGGTCACGTACACCACCGTCACGCCGAGGCGCTGGTGCAGGTGCTTGATCTCCATCTGCATGTGTTCGCGCAATTGCTTGTCGAGGGCGCCGAGGGGTTCGTCCATCAGCACCAGTTGCGGTTCGAACACCAGCGCCCGGGCCAACGCCACGCGCTGTTGCTGGCCGCCGGAGAGTTGCGCCGGATAGCGCTGGGCGAAGGCGTCGAGCTGGACCATGCTCAGCACGCGTTTGACCCGCTCGCTGATATCGGTCTTGCTCAAACCACGTACCGACAGGGGGAACGCCAGGTTCTCGGCCACCGTCATGTGCGGGAACAACGCGTAGTTCTGGAACACCATGCCGATATCGCGCTTGTGCGGCGGCACGTTGTTGATCGAGCGCCCGGCCAGCTGGATTTCACCGGCGGTCGGCGTTTCGAAACCCGCCAGCATCATCAGGCTGGTGGTCTTGCCTGAACCGGATGGCCCGAGCAAGGTGAGGAACTCGCCCTTGCGAATCTCCAGGTTGAGGTCTTTGACGATCAGGTTCTCGCCGTCGTAGCTCTTCTGCACGCCACGAAAGCTGACCAGCACATCATTTGAATCCACCTCGCTCATACCCGCACCTTTGTATTTTGGACTGCTGTGGCACAAGCGTAGTCCAGGGGCGAGGCCCCGGAAATCGGGGGCCAGGAGAGAATCACATCAGCAGGATGGACGGTTGGGGGTAGGGAACGCCCTACACCCATGGCGTGTACTGGACAGTGCCGCGCCAGGTGGAGCGCCGCAAGCGGCGAGAATGGGGGCCGTGCCGGTTTGCGGGGTGTCGCAAATAGATATGTCGCTACAGGAGCTTGTGCTCCATGGCGTACTTCACCAGTTCGGCCAGGGAGGTGATATTGAGCTTTTGCATCAAGCGCGCCTTGTGGGTGCTGATGGTCTTGCTGCTCAGCGCCAACTGCTGGGCAATATCATTGACGTTGGCGCCCTGGGCCAGGCGCTCGAATACCGAGAACTCGCGCTCCGAGAGCAATGAGTGCAAGGGCCGCGAATCGGTCAGGCCGACCTCGAATACCATGCGGTCCGCCAGGTCCGGGTCAATATAACGACCACCGGCCGCGACCTTGCGAATCGCCATCAACAGCAGTGCCGGGTCGCTGTCCTTGGTGGCATAACCGGCCGCCCCCACCTTCAAGGCACGGGCGGCCATTTGCGCTTCATCGTGCATCGATAGCACCAGGATCGCCGGCGGGTTGTTCAGTGCACGAATGCGCGCGATGGCCTCCAGCCCATTGACCCCGGGCATGGAGATGTCCAGCAGCACCACTTCGCAAGGCACATGACGCAAGGTCTCCAGCAATTGCTCTCCATTGCTTGCCTCGCCCACCACCAGCAGGTCTTTGGCCAGGCCGATCAATTGCTTGATGCCTTCACGCACGATGGTGTGGTCTTCGGCTACCAGTACACGGATCACAGGGGTTTCCTCTTATCGTTATGCATCCAACGGCACCGTGACACTCAGGGTCGTGCCCTCTCCCAACTCGCTGTCCAGGGTCAATTGCCCGCCCATGATCAACACCCGTTCGCGCATGCCAACCAGGCCAAACGACACCGGCCGCCCCTGGGCCTGGACGAAGCCGACACCATCGTCGCTGATAGTCAGCCGCAGGTGTTTGCCTTCCACCGTCAAGGTCAGCTCCACAGTATGCGCCTGGGCATGGCGCATCACATTGGTCAGCGCCTCCTGGAGAATGCGAAACAGGCCAATAGCCTTGGCATCGCTCAGCAGCGGCAGGTTTTCCGGAACCTGCACCAGGCACGGGATCTGCGTGCGCGCTTCGAAGCGCCGCGCCTGCCACTCAATGGCAGAGGCAATCCCCGCATCCAGAATCGGCGGGCGCAGCGCCGTGGCCACATCGCGAACCAGCTGGAACAACTGGGCGATCAGGCGCTTCATGCTGTTGAGCCGCTCATTCAACCCTGGGTCGAGTTGCGCGTAGGCCAGCTCGCACATCGAGGTTTCCAGCTTCAGCACCGTGAGCATTTGTCCGAGCTCGTCATGCACTTCGCGGGCGATACGGGCCTTTTCTTCTTCGCGCACGGTTTCCAGGTGGGCCGACAGTTCACGCAATTGCGCTTCACTTTGCAGCAGCGCGGCCACATAGCGGCGTCGTTCGGTGACGTCATTGAGGTAGACCACCAGGTATTCGCCCTCGGCAAAACGCAGGAAGCTCAAGGACACATCGGCGGGCAAGACACTGCCATCGGCACGCAAGCAATCGGTGGCGAAGTTCTGCGGCCCCTCTTCGCTGGCGCGTGCGCGTTTCCACAGGTTCAGCCAGCGGTCCATGTCCAGGCTCGGGTCAAAATCAACCAAGGGTCGCTCGATCAAGGCGCCGGGACCATAGCCCAGCATGGTTTCGGCCGCGCGGTTGGCGTAGCGCACATGGCTGTCCCAGTTGACCCAGAGGATGCCGACGGTGCTTTGATCGATGGAGAATTGCGTCAACCGCAGCGCTTCGGCACCCGCGGCGCGCGCCGCACTTTCCTCGCGGGCGGCCAGCAGGCTGTGTTCGAGCACGCGCTGATGACGCCGCTGCCAAAACACCACCGCCAGGCAGGCGAGCAGCAACAGGCCCAGCAGCAGGCTGAGGTTCTGCCACAAGCCCGGCGACTCTGACAGCCGTGGGTACTTGGGTTGCAGCCAACGGGTGTGTAATTGGTCGAGATCGCGGGCGGGGATGGCGCGCAGGGCGCTTTGCATGATGCCCGCCAGTTCCGGCCATTCGCGGCGGGTCGCCACCCGCAGCAACTGCGGCAGGCCGATGTCCCCCACCACGGCCAGCCCGGCGAATTCCGCTTCACCGGACAATCGGCTCAACTGGGCTTCGTCCACCACGGCATAACGCGCCTGCTGGCTCACCAGCAACTGCAAGGCCTGGCGCTCCATGGGCACGCCTTGCAGGTTGAGGCTGGGATAAGTGCTGCGCAGGTAATCGGCCACCGCGCTGGGCATGCGCACTGCAACGCGCGAGCGGTCGTCGAGCTTTTCCAGGTCGACCGCGCCGCCGCCCTCTCGGATACCGACAATGTGCTGGGGCACGCGCATGTACGGGTCAGTGAACAACCACAGGCGCAAACCGGCCGGGGTCTGTTGCAAGCCGGGGGCGATATCGACCTCCCCGTCACGCACGGCGTCTTCCAGTTGTTCCTGCGTCGGGAAGTTACGCCACAACAGTTCAATATTCAGCGCCTTGGCCAGCCATTGCATCAACTCGACATTGGCGCCGGACAAACGCTGCAGGCGCCGATCGTATTGCGCATACGGTGCCTGTAATACCAGGCCCACCCGCAACTCCGGGTGGCCGGCCAACCATTGACGTTGCTGCGCATCGAGCTGCGCTTGCGGTACGACAGGGGCAGGTGCAGCTCCCGCCATCAAGGCAAAGCACAAACAGCCGATAACCAGCAGACAGCGAAAACCCATGATCCACGTCTCACATCACTGACAAATACTGACCAACCCATTAGGCTGCCGGAATCACTTCTGGCCGGGAAATAACGATGCCCCATCTCCACCGTTCGGCACTGCCAGCATTGTGCCTGTCGCTGCTATTTACCAGCGCCTTTTCTGTCCAGGCCGCCGATGCGCCTGCGCCACCAGCCGAAAAACCGGCTGAACGCCAACCCTTGCCTGAGCGTAGCCAGGAAGAAGCCAGCGCCCTGGAACGGCAAATACCACGCGCCGAACAGCAACAGCTACAGGCCGGCAGCGATTCATTCCTGGCCTTGTGGAAACCGGCCAACAGCGCCGAACCCGAAGGTGTGGTGATTATCGTACCGGGCGCCGGGGAAAGTGCTGACTGGCCGCAAGCAATCGCACCATTGCGACGTAAATTGCCCGACGCCAACTGGGGCACCCTCAGCCTGTCGCTGCCGGACGTCAACATGGATACCCTGCCGCCCCGAGTGATCGAAGCGCCCAAGGCGACCGTCGACACCAGCAGCAAAGAAGGCAGCACGGCCGCCAAACCCATCGAACAGGCCGCCAGTGCCGAAGCCGAAGGAACCGATCCGGCAGTGGTGCCAGGCGCGGATGAACAGGAGAAGACTGACACCAAGCGCATCTTCGACCGCATCGACGCTGCGGTCGCCTTCGCCCAGACCCAAGGCGCGCGCAGCGTTGCACTGCTCGGGCATGGCACCGGCGCCTGGTGGGCAGCGCGCTACCTGAGCGAAAAACAACCGGCTCAAGTGCAAAAGCTGGTCATGGTCGCCGGCAAGACCCCGGCAGCTCGCCAGCCGGACCTGCAACAACTGGCCCCAGGCTTGAAAGTGCCGACGGCGGATGTCTTTTATCAAGACAGCGCCCAAGAACGCAAAAACGCGCAGGAGCGTAGCCAGGCGGCCAAGCGCTCGAAGAATGACAGCTATAAGCAGGTGTCGCTCAAGACCCTGCCTGGCAACAGCGCCGCCGAGCAGGAACAGTTGTATCGCCGGATTCGCGGCTGGTTGAGCCCTCAGGCCAGCACTGACTGAGGATCAGCACAACAGCAATGTGGGAGGGGGCTTGCCCCCGATTGCGGTGGGTCAGCCATCGATGCATCTACTGACACTCCCTCATCGGGGTGCAAGCCCCCTCCCACATCGGGTTGTGGTTATCCCCCGCAAATACCGGCAGCTAACGAAAATCCCGGCGCTCGCGAATCAACGCATACGCGTTATGCAATTCACGGGTGCGCTCGGTGGCCTCACGCACTTGCGCGGGGCTGGCACCGCTGCCGGCGATCTTGTCCGGGTGGTGACGACTGAGCAGGCGACGGTAGGCACGCTTGATCACCGATGGCTCGGTAGTGGAAGTCACCCCCAGAATCCGCAACGCCTCCTGATAGGCGCCACTGCGGCTAGCCAGCGGTTTACGTTCCGGCGCGTAGTCAGACGCCAGCGCCTGGAGCTGTTGCGGCGTCCACCCCAGCCATTTGCCCCACTGCTCGATCAGGTCGCGCTCGGCGTCATCCGCCTTGCCGTCCGCCCAGGCCATGCGCCAGCAAGCCCGTAACACACCCTCCGCCGCATGGGGCTGCGCCTTGAGGAGGCGCAAGTAGGTGCGCACCCGATCAGAACCCGACTTGCCACGATTGAAGGCCACGATCGCTCGGCGTTGGGCCGGCTCGCTCATGTCCAGTGAACGCATTTCCTGCCGTGCCTGCTGGATATGCCCATCCACCACCCGACCATTGCTCTTGGCCAGGCGCCCCAACAGCACAAACAGCAGTTCGTCATTGCGCAACGCCGGGCGACCGCCCAGGCGCTCGCGCAATTGTGCCCAGCTTTGCAGTTGCAGGCGGCGGTCCAGCGCCTGCCCCAGTAATGCGCCCAACAAGGCCCCCGGAATACTGGCAATGGCAAAGCCAGCCCCGGCGCCGATCAGCGTCCCTGGCCACAACATCCTATTGCCCCGCTTTCAGCAGGGTTTCGACCTGCGCCAGACGCTCCAGCGTACCGACATCAATCCAGCGTCCCGTCATCTTTTCCCCCGTTACCAGACCTTTCGCCATGGCCTCCCGCAACAGCGGCGCCAGCTTGAAGGCACCCGCACTGCAACCCGCGAACAACTGGGGGTCGAGCACTGAAATGCCACTGAAGGTCAGGTTATCGGCACCGGGCGCCACATCATGAAGCACGCCCTGATGCAGATAGAAATCCCCACCCGATGGGTGATGCGCCGGGTTGTCGACCATTACCAAATGGGCCAGGCCCCGCAGCGGTTGCCGCAGGTGGGTAAAGTCGTAGTCGGTCCAGATATCGCCATTGACCACCAGAAAGGGTTCATCGCCTAGCAACGGCAATGCCTGGAAGATCCCGCCCCCCGTTTCCAGCGGCTCGCCTTCAGCGGAATAACGAATGCGCACGCCAAACTGCGCGCCGTCGCCCAGGTAACGTTCGATCTGCTCGCCGAGCCACGCGTGGTTGATCACGATATCGGTGAAGCCGGCCTTGGCCAGCGCTTCCAGGTGATATTCGATCAAGCGCTTGTCGCCCGCCTGCACCAACGGCTTGGGCGTGTGCAACGTGAGCGGACGCATCCGTTCGCCTTTGCCCGCCGCCAGGATCATTGCTTTCATACCCGCGCCTCGGCGGGTTGACGCAGGCTGGCGAGCAGGTCACCCAGTTCGCTCAGCTCCGCTCGGTCCGCCAGCACCGCTTCTATATAGGCGAAGAAGCGTGGCACATCGGCCAGGTAGCGTGGCTTGCCATCACGATGGCAGATACGCGCAAAAATGCCGATGACCTTGAGATGGCGCTGCACACCCATCAGGTCGCTAGCGCGCAGGAAGTCGTCGAAATCCGCCTGTACCGGGATGCCCAGTTTTCCAGCACGTTCCCAGTAGCCGCGTTGCCATTCACGCACGCGGGCCTGGGGCCAACTGAGGAACGCGTCCTTGAACAGGCA
Organism: Pseudomonas fluorescens; assembly: GCF_001708445.1. Lineage (NCBI taxonomy): Bacteria > Pseudomonadati > Pseudomonadota > Gammaproteobacteria > Pseudomonadales > Pseudomonadaceae > Pseudomonas > Pseudomonas fluorescens. Next base: position 6,041,221 of record NZ_CP015637.1, on the reverse strand, counting down.
GGTGATGTCGTAGGTCACCGGGCCGTAGACCGCGTCCTGGAAGTCCAGTACGCCGGGGTTGGGCTGGCTGATCATCAGGTTGCGCGGCATGTAGTCGCGGTGCACCAGCACCTTGGGCTGGGCCAGGGCGCTGTCGATCAGATGTTCGCTGACACGTTGCCAGAGGGCCTGTTGCTGGGTATCGAACTCGATACCCAAGTGCCGGCGCACGTACCACTCAGGAAACAATTCCAGCTCGCGACGCAGCAGGGCGACGTCATAGCTGGGCAGCGGCGTGTCCATCGGCAATTGCTGGAAAGCCAGCAAGGCGTCGATAGCGTCGGCGAACAATTGATCGGCATTTTGCTCGTCAATCACGTCCAGGTAGGTGTTTCTGCCCAGGTCATTGAGCAAAAGAAAGCCTCGCGGCAAATCTTCTGCGTAAATTTTCGGAACATTAATTCCCGATTTCGCGAGTAAATGAGCGATATCGACGAAAGGTTTGCAGTTTTCCTGGGGGGGTGGCGCGTCCATTACCACGAACGTCCGGCCACCGCCTTCCCAGCGGAAGTAGCGCCTGAAACTTGCGTCGCTGCTGGCCGCGGTCAATGTGGCCGGGGGTACCGGGCCCCAGTCTTGGGCATTGAAAAGGATCGGCAACTGCTCATCCAGCCAGACTTCCAGCTGTTGTAAACGTAGATCTTGCTCGGGCATTACAAGGGTCTCCGACGGCGCTAGCCGTCAAGCGGGGCATGCTTTATTATCACGCATCTTTTTCAGACCATCGAGAGGCGTGCGGCCCAAACCGCGGGCAGATGGCACGCAGGAAGCCCGGACTAATAAGATGGCATTGAAATCCCCCGCGTTTCGTAGAAAATTTCCGTTGCTGGTAACCGGCAGTCTGCTGGCCATGCAACCTTTCGCCACCTCATTCGTGGTCGCCGCGGAACAGTATGACTGCTCAGTCTCTGCTTCGGGTGCCTGGGATTGCGCGCCGAAAACCGCCGCCACCCCATTACCACCGCGCCCGGTGCATGACGGTGCAGCCGTCAGCTCGGCCAACAGCACGGCGCAAGCCGATGCGGGTAGCAACGCCGAGGCCGAACCGAAAACCGCTCTGGTTACCGAATCCAAGGGCCGTGGCCTGCGCTCGCGCAGCGCCGACTACAGCCATCTGGACTGGGTACCTCGCGAGAAGCTGACGGCAGCCCAGTTGGCCGAAACCGGGCCTTATTGCGCCGGCGCGTACATCGAGCCGACTCGCCCCGGCATGAACGACAAGACGAACAAGAGCGATGCGCCGACCTTCATCGGCGCCAAGGCCTCTCGTTACGAGCAGGAGTCGCAGGTCGCGACCCTGGCCGGTGACGTCGTCATGCGCCAGGGCAGCATGCAGCTCGAGTCCCAGGAAGCCAGCCTGTATCAGGCCGAGAACCGTGGCGAGCTGAACGGTAACGTCCGTTTGCGCGACAATGGCGCGCTGATCGTCGGTGACCACGCGCAAGTGCAGCTGGACACCGGTGCCGCACAAATCGATAACGCCGAGTACGTACTGCACAAGTCGCGCATCCGCGGTAACGCGCTGTACGCCAAGCGTGCCGAAAACGCGATCATCCGTCTCAAGGACGGTACGTACACCACATGCGAACCAGACAGCAATGCCTGGCAGCTCAAGGGCAACAACATCACGTTGAACCCGGCCACCGGTTTCGGTACGGCGACCAACGCGACGTTGCGGATCAAGAACATCCCGATCCTCTACACCCCTTATATCTACTTCCCGATCGACAACCGTCGTCAATCCGGCTTCCTGCCGCCGAGCTTCAGCACGGGCGGTGAAACCGGCTTCACCCTGGTTACGCCGTACTACTTCAACCTGGCGCCGAACTACGACGCCACGTTGTACCCGCAATACATGACCAAGCGCGGCATGTTGATGGAAGGCGAATTCCGCTACCTCACCAAATCCAGCGAAGGCCAGTTCGGCGGCGCGTACCTGAACGACGACAACGACGAGCGCAAAAAGCAGACCGACTACGAAAAAACCCGCTACATGCTCAACTGGCAGCATAAGGGCGGGCTGGATTCGCGTGTACTGACCCAGGTCGACTACACCCAAATCAGCGACCCTTACTACTTCCAGGACCTGAAGGCTTACCAGGAAGGTGTAGAGAGCCGCGATTACATCAACCAGCAGGGCTCCGTGACCTATCGCGGCGACTCCTACCAGGCACGCCTGAACCTCCAGGCCTACCAACTGGCGACGATTTCCCAGATCACCCCGTATGACCGGCTGCCGCAGATCACCTTCAATGGCCAGCTGCCATACCATCCGGGCGGCCTGAACTTCAGCTACGAAACCGAAGCCGTGCGCTTTGAGCGGAACCTGGAGAACGGCACCTTTACCGACGAGAACGGCCTGGTATCGCCGCGCCTGGACACCTACGTCAGGGGGCTGACCCGTGCAAACGGTACGCGCCTGAACGTTGCTCCCGCCGTCGAATACCCGATGAACTGGACCTACGGCTTTGTGACGCCGAAGCTCAAGTACGTCTACACCAAATACGACCTGGACCTAGACAGCATCGGCAAGAACCAGATCATTGCCGATCAAAATGCAGCCGCCGCCGCCGGCACTCAATATGCGGGGGGTAGCTTCAAGAGCTCCCAAGATCGCGCAATCCCCATCGCCAGCGTCGACAGCGGCCTGTACTTCGACCGCAACACCAACTGGTTCGGCAAGGATTACCGCCAGACCCTGGAGCCGCGTGCGTTCTACCTGTACGTACCGAACAAGGACCAGAGCGACATCCCGGTCTTTGATACCAGCGAGTACTCGTTCAGCTACGCCTCGCTGTTCCGCGACAACCGCTTCAGCGGCTCTGACCGGATCGGTGACGAGAACAAGCTGTCCCTGGGCCTGACCAGCCGCTGGATCGAAGATAACGGTTTCGAACGCCAGCGCGTATCCGTAGGCCAGGCGGTGTACTTCAAGGATCGTGAAGTCCAGTTGCCAGGTATCCTGGCGGCCGACCGCGCCGATGCTCAATCGGATGTCTCGCCAATCGCCCTGGACTACGAGTTCCGCTTCAACCGCGACTGGCGCGCCACTGCCGACTACAACTGGGACACCGAGGAACACAGTCCTCGTTCCGGCAGCGCGATGCTTCACTACCAGCCGGAAGACAACCCGAACAAGATCATCAACGTTGGTTATCGCTATCGTAACGACCAGGTCGTCTACAACCAGCTGACCGGCAAATGGCAGTTCGGTGGTGACTACGGCACTCCGGGCCAAGAGAACTTCGTGAAGGATTACTACAAAATCCAACAACACGACTTCTCGATGATGTGGCCGATCGTTCCGCAGTGGAACCTGATCACCCGCTGGCAGTATGACTATGCCCGCAACCGTACCCTGGAAGCCTTCGGTGGTTTCGAGTACGACAACTGCTGCTGGAAACTGCGCGTCATCAACCGTTACTGGGTTTCCAACGACGAATACAGCCAGATCGCCCCGCTTAACGAAAAGGGTGACCACGGGCTCTTCCTCCAGATCGTCCTCAAAGGACTCGGCGGCCTGACCGGCGCCAAGGTAGAGAGCTTCCTCGACAAAGGCATTGAAGGTTATCGTGAACGTGAAGACCAAGCTTTCTGATTGTCTGCGCCCGCTAGTGCTGGGCGCGCTGTTCCTCGGTACCGCATCGGCCCACGCTGCGGTTCAACAGCTGGATAAAGTAGTGGCCATCGTCGATAACGACGTGATCATGCAGAGCCAACTGGACCAACGGGTCAAGGAAGTTCAGCAGACCATCGCCAAGCGTGGCGGTGGTGTGCCACCTACCAGCGTCCTGGACCAACAGGTGCTGGAACGCCTGATCGTTGAAAACCTGCAATTGCAGATCGGCGATCGTTCCGGCATCCGTATTTCGGATGAAGAGCTGAACCAGGCCGTTGGCACCATCGCTCAGCGCAACAACATGAGCATTGACCAGTTCCGTGCCGCCCTGGCCCATGACGGCCTGTCCTACGAGGACGCCCGTGACCAGATCCGCCGCGAGATGATCATCAGCCGCGTGCGTCAGCGCCGTGTGGCCGAGCGGGTCCAGGTCTCCGAGCAGGAGGTGAAAAACTTCCTGGCTTCGGACCTGGGCAAGATGCAGCTTTCCGAAGAACTGCACCTGGCCAATATCCTGATCCCGACCCCGGACAGTGCCAACGCCGAGCAGCTCAATGCAGCAGCGGCAAAAACCCAGGCGATCTACGATCGCCTGAAAGCCGGTGCTGACTTCGCTCAAATGGCTATTGCCCAGTCCGGCAGCGACAACGCCCTCGAAGGCGGTGACATGGGCTGGCGTAAAGCCGCTCAACTGCCACCACCATTCGACCGGGAACTGAGCGCCATGGAAGTGGGTGGCATTACCCAGCCAGCCCGTACCCCTGGTGGTTTCATCATCCTCAAGTTGCTGGAACGTCGTGGCGGCGAGACCTCGCTGAAAGACGAAGTCCATGTTCGTCATATCCTGGTCAAACCGAGCGAAATCCGCACCGAAGCACAAACCAAGGAGCTGGCCCAGAAGATCTATGACCGCATCGAAAGCGGTGAAGACTTCGCCACCCTGGCCAAAAGCTTCTCGGAAGACCCGGGTTCGGCCCTCAACGGCGGCGACCTGAACTGGATCGACCCGAAGGCACTGGTGCCTGAGTTCCAGGACGTCATGGCCAAGACCCCGCAAGGCGTTCTGTCCAAGCCATTCAAGACTCAATACGGCTGGCATGTACTGGAAGTCCTTGGCCGCCGCGCCACCGACAACACCAGCCAGGCCCGCGAGCAACAAGCGTTGACCGTACTGCGTAACCGCAAGTACGACGAAGAGCTGCAAACCTGGTTGCGTCAGATCCGTGACGAAGCCTACGTAGAAAACAAGCTGCCAGGCGCCGAGCAAACAGGCACCAACCAGGCAACCCAGTGAAACCCCAGCGTTTCGCGGTGACACCCGGCGAGCCGGCCGGCATTGGTCCAGACCTGTGCCTGCTGCTCGCCTCACAAGCCCAGCCACACCCCCTGATTGCCATTACCAGCCGTGACCTGCTCCTTGAGCGAGCCACGCAGCTGGGTGTGGCTGTCAATCTGCTGGACGTTGCGCCGAATCATTGGCCAGACCTGCCAGCGCCGGCGGGCAGCCTTTATGTTTGGGATACCCCACTGCACGCCAAGGTGGTTGCCGGGCAACTGGACAAGGCCAACGCGGCCTTTGTGCTGGAAACCCTGACCCGCGCCGGGCAAGGCTGCATCGACGGCGACTTCGCCGGCATGATCACCGCACCGGTGCACAAGGGCGTGATCAATGAATCGGGTATCGCCTTTTCCGGGCATACCGAATTCCTTGCCGAACTGACCCACACCGCCCAAGTCGTGATGATGCTGGCCACACGCGGCCTGCGCGTCGCCCTGGTAACCACGCACCTGCCACTGCGCGATGTTGCCGACGCCATCACTGTCGAGCGCCTGGAGCGCGTGACGCGCATCCTGCACGCCGACCTGCAACAGAAATTCGGCATTGCCCAACCGCGCATCCTTGTCTGCGGGCTCAACCCCCACGCGGGCGAAGGCGGCCACCTGGGCCATGAAGAAATCGACATCATCGAACCCACCCTGGAGCGTCTGCGCCAAGAAGGCATGGACCTGCGCGGCCCACTGCCTGCAGACACTCTATTTACCCCCAAATATCTGGAGCACTGCGACGCAGTGCTGGCGATGTACCACGACCAGGGGCTGCCGGTGCTCAAATACAAAGGCTTCGGCGCCGCCGTCAACGTGACACTGGGCCTGCCGATCATCCGTACCTCCGTCGACCATGGCACCGCCCTGGACCTGGCGGGCAGCGGCAAGATCGACACCGGCAGCCTGCATGTGGCCCTGGAAACCGCCTATCAGATGGCCGAGACCCGTATATGACCGAGCATTACCAACACCGGGCGCGCAAGCGCTTCGGGCAAAACTTCCTGCACGACGCTGGCGTGATCGACCGTATCCTGCGCTCCATCCATGCCAAGCCTGAAGACCGTCTGCTGGAAATCGGCCCGGGCCAGGGCGCCCTGACCCAAGGCCTGTTGGCCAGCGGAGGTCAACTGGACGTGGTCGAACTGGACAAGGACCTGATCCCGATCCTCAACCAGCAGTTTGCCGACAAACCCAACTTCAACCTGCATCAGGGCGATGCGCTGAAGTTCGACTTCAACACCCTGAACGCGGCGCCCAACAGCCTGCGGGTAGTGGGTAACCTGCCGTACAACATCTCCACACCGCTGATTTTTCACCTGCTCAACAACGCCGGGATCATCCGCGACATGCACTTCATGCTGCAAAAGGAAGTGGTGGAACGCCTGGCTGCCGGCCCTGGCGGTGGTGATTGGGGTCGCCTGTCGATCATGGTGCAGTACCACTGCCGCGTCGAACACCTGTTCAACGTCGGCCCTGGCGCATTCAACCCGCCACCGAAGGTCGACTCGGCCATCGTGCGCCTGGTGCCTCACGCCGTACTGCCGCACCCGGCAAAGGATCACAAATTGCTGGAGCGCGTGGTGCGTGAAGCGTTCAACCAGCGTCGCAAGACCTTGCGCAACACGCTGAAGGCCCTGCTGAGCAACGCTGAAATCGAAGCCGCCGGCGTCGACGGCAGCCTGCGCCCCGAGCAACTGGACCTGGCTGCCTTCGTGCGTCTCGCAGACCAACTGGCCATCCAGCCCGCCCCCGCGGAGGAATAAACACCAGGAGCCAGTTTGCCAGCGATGGCGTGCTCGTCATTGCTATCGCCGGCAAGCCGGCTCCTGCCGGGCCAGACAGCATGTCTGGCCTAGTGCCCACCTCATGGCCTAGACTGATCCGCATCTGCTGTCCTCCGCTTTTGCTTTTAAGGCCTCTTGCATGTCCGATCCTCGCTACCAGATCGACGTCAGCGTCGTCACCCGCTTCCTGGCGGACCAATCGCAACCTGAACAGAACCGCTTCGCCTTTGCCTACACCATCACGGTGAAAAACAATGGGCTGGTGCCGGCCAAACTGCTGTCTCGCCATTGGGTGATCACTGACGGTGACGGCCAAGTCGAAGAAGTGCGCGGCGCCGGCGTCGTCGGCCAGCAGCCATTGATCGATATCGGCGCCAGTCATACCTACAGCAGCGGCACGGTGATGACCTCCAAGGTGGGCACCATGCAAGGCTCGTATCAGATGAAGGCCACTGATGGCCAACTGTTCGACGCAATCATCAAGCCTTTTCGCCTGGCGGTGCCCGGAGCCTTGCACTGATGGCGACGTACGCGGTCGGCGATCTGCAAGGCTGCCTGGAGCCCCTCCAATGCCTGCTCGAACGCGTGGCCTTCGACCCAGCAAAAGATCGCCTGTGGCTCGTTGGCGACCTCGTCAACCGTGGCCCGCAGTCCCTCGACACCCTACGCTACCTCTATCGCCTGCGTGACTCGCTGGTGTGCGTATTGGGCAATCACGACCTGCACCTGCTGGCGGTCGGCAATAATATCGAGCGCCTGAAAAAGGGCGATACGCTGCGCGAGATCCTCGAAGCGCCGGACCGGGGCGAACTGCTGGATTGGCTTCGCCAGCAGAAAATCATGCATTACGACGAAAGCCGTGACATGGCCCTGGTCCACGCCGGTATCCCGCCCCAGTGGACACTGAAAAAGGCCCTCAAGTGCGCCGCCGAAGTCGAAAGCGCCCTGGCCGATGACAGCCTGTACACCGCCTACCTCGACGGCATGTACGGCAACGAACCGGTCAAATGGGACAACGACCTCACCGGCGTGGCCCGCCTGCGAGTGATCACCAACTACTTCACGCGCATGCGCTTCTGCACCGCCGAAGGCAAGTTGGACCTCAAGAGCAAGGAAGGCGCCGACACCGCGCTGCCCGGCTACAAACCCTGGTTCGCCCATAAGGACCGCAAGACCCGCGACACGAAGATTATCTTTGGTCACTGGGCGGCCCTCGAAGGCAAGTGCGACGAACCTGGTGTATTCGCCCTCGACACCGGCTGTGTGTGGGGTGGCGCCATGACCATTATGAACATCGACACCGGCGAGCGCCTGAGCTGCCAGTGCCCCTCCCCCCTTCCCGCTACACTGCCGGCTGCCGCCAAGCGCTAGACGCAGCAGCCATGCCCAAGGAGCCCGCCATGAGCGAATTCAAACGTATCTCTCCCGAACAAGCCCAGGTCCTGCGCGAACAAGGCGCGGTGGTGGTGGATATTCGTGATCCGCAGACTTACGCCCTGAACCACATCAAAGACGCCCGTCATCTGGACAACCACAACATTGCCGATTTCATCCGCGCCGCCGACCTCGACGCGCCGGTGATCGTGGCCTGCTACCACGGCAACTCCAGCCAGAGCGCGGCCGCCTACCTGATCAGCCAGGGTTTCTCCGACGTCTATAGCCTGGACGGCGGCTTTGAGCTGTGGCGTACGACGTATCCTGCAGAAATTTCTTCATCCGATTCGCAATAATTTTTTTCACACCCCGCTACCCCCCGTGATGCTTGGGCTAGCGCCGTTTCTGACGAACGGCGCAGCCAAACTAATTGTGCATCGCACCTTGACCTCCCGGATTCCGAACTATCCTTAAGCGCAGGCCATCCGAATCAGGGGAGAGCCGGTACACCGGCGTGCGGGTCATCGGTAGCGTTTCAGGGTGTTCTGGGGGGAAAACAGCCATTGGCGTCCGTCAATGTCTGCCAGCATCGACTGATTGATCCGGCGTCGGCTCCACGTATCGAGCGAGGTGACGACGTCATGAGTATTTTTAGCCACTTCCAACAACGCTTCGCATCCACACAGCAGGAAGAACTCACGCTTCAAGAGTATCTCGAGCTGTGCAAACAGGATCGCAGCACCTACGCGTCTGCCGCCGAACGCCTGCTGCTGGCGATTGGCGAGCCGGAGCTGGTAGACACCTCCAACAATTCGCGCCTGTCGCGAATATTCTCCAACAAGGTGATCCGTCGCTACCCGGCCTTTGAGGACTTCCATGGAATGGAAGAATGCATTGACCAGATCGTCTCCTACTTCCGCCATGCCGCCCAAGGCCTGGAGGAGAAGAAACAGATCCTCTACCTGCTCGGCCCGGTTGGCGGCGGTAAATCGTCCCTGGCTGAAAAGCTCAAACAACTGATTGAGAAAGTGCCCTTCTATGCGATCAAGGGCTCGCCGGTCTTCGAATCGCCCCTGGGCCTGTTCAACGCCACGGAAGATGGCGCGATCCTCGAAGAGGATTTCGGCATTCCCCGGCGCTACCTCAACACCATCATGTCGCCCTGGGCCACCAAGCGGCTGGCCGAGTTTGGCGGTGATATCAGCCAGTTCCGCGTAGTGAAACTCTACCCGTCGATCCTCAACCAGATCGGCGTGGCCAAGACTGAACCGGGCGATGAGAACAACCAGGACATTTCGGCACTGGTGGGTAAGGTCGATATCCGCAAACTGGAGGAATTCCCGCAGAACGATGCCGACGCCTACAGCTACTCCGGCGCGCTGTGCCGGGCCAACCAGGGCCTGATGGAATTCGTGGAGATGTTCAAGGCGCCGATCAAGGTGCTGCACCCACTGCTCACCGCGACCCAGGAAGGCAACTACAACAGTACTGAAGGCCTGGGGGCGATTCCGTTTACCGGGATCCTGCTGGCCCACTCCAACGAATCGGAATGGCACACCTTCCGCAACAACAAGAACAACGAAGCCTTCATCGACCGGATCTACATCGTCAAGGTGCCGTACTGCCTGCGCGTCAGTGACGAAATCAAGATCTACGACAAGTTGCTGTTCAACAGCTCCCTGGCCAAGGCGCATTGCGCACCTGACACCTTGAAGATGCTTGCCCAGTTCACCGTGCTGTCGCGCCTCAAGGAGCCGGAAAACTCGAATATCTACTCGAAGATGCGGGTGTACGACGGCGAAAACCTCAAGGACACCGACCCCAAGGCCAAGTCGATCCAGGAATATCGCGACACGGCGGGCGTGGATGAGGGCATGAACGGCCTGTCGACGCGCTTTGCGTTCAAGATCCTGTCCAAAGTCTTCAACTTCGACCCCCATGAAATCGCCGCCAACCCGGTGCACCTGCTCTATGTGCTGGAGCAGCAGATCGAACAGGAGCAATTCCAGGCAGAAACCCGCGAACGCTACCTGCGCTTCCTCAAGGAATACCTTGCACCACGCTACATCGAGTTTATCGGCAAGGAAATCCAGACCGCTTACCTGGAGTCCTACAGCGAGTACGGCCAGAACATCTTCGACCGCTACGTGTTGTACGCAGACTTCTGGATCCAGGACCAGGAATACCGCGACCCGGAAACCGGCGAAATCCTCAACCGCGTGGCCCTCAACGAGGAACTGGAAAAAATCGAGAAACCGGCGGGCATCAGCAATCCGAAGGATTTCCGCAACGAAATCGTCAACTTCGTATTGCGCGCACGAGCGAACAACAACGGCAAGAACCCCACCTGGCTCAGCTACGAGAAGTTGCGGGTGGTCATCGAGAAGAAAATGTTCTCCAACACCGAGGATCTGCTGCCGGTCATCAGCTTCAACGCCAAGGCCAGCAAGGAGGACCAGCAAAAACACAACGACTTCGTCACACGCATGGTCGAGCGTGGCTACACCGACAAACAAGTACGGCTACTCTCCGAGTGGTATTTGCGAGTTCGCAAATCGCAGTAAGGCAGCGGCAAGCGTGCGCTGCCAGGCATTTGGCCTGGCAGCTGACCGCTTGTCTCTAAGCTTCCAGCTCGCGGCTTGAAGCTTGTAACGTGAAGCTGCCCGGAGGGCTCCCCATGAGCTATGTGATCGACCGACGCCTCAATGGCAAGAACAAAAGCACGGTAAACCGCCAACGTTTCCTGCGGCGTTACCGTGACCACATCAAAAAGGCCGTTGAAGAGGCCGTCAGCCGCCGTTCCATCACCGACATGGAGCACGGCGAGCAAATCAGCATTCCCGGACGGGACATCGACGAACCGGTGCTGCACCATGGCCGGGGCGGCAAACAAACCGTGGTGCACCCCGGCAACAAGGAATTCACCACTGGCGAACATATCCAACGACCCCAGGGCGGCGGCGGGGGCAAAGGCCCAGGCAAGGCGGGTAACTCCGGCGAGGGCATGGACGAGTTCGTGTTCCAGATCACCCAGGAAGAATTCCTCGAATTCATGTTCGAGGACCTGGAGCTACCCAACCTGGTCAAGCGCAACCTGACCGGTACCGACACCTACAAAACGGTGCGCGCGGGGATCAGCAACGAAGGCAATCCGTCCCGTATCAACATCATCCGCACCCTTCGCTCAGCCCATGCACGGCGTATCGCCCTGTCGGGAAGCAGCCGCGCCAAGCTGAGAGAGGCCAAGGAAGAGTTGGCACGCTTGAAGCGCGAAGAACCGGATAACTTCGGCGATATCCAGGAAATTGAAGTTGAAATCGAGAAACTCAGCGCGCGGATCCACCGGGTGCCGTTCCTCGACACCTTCGATTTGAAATACAACCTGCTGGTCAAGCAGCCCAACCCCAGCTCCAAAGCCGTGATGTTCTGCCTGATGGACGTGTCCGGCTCGATGACCCAGGCCACCAAGGACATTGCCAAGCGCTTTTTCATCCTGCTGTACCTGTTCCTCAAGCGGAACTACGACAAGATCGACGTGGTGTTTATCCGCCATCACACCAGCGCCCGAGAAGTGGACGAAGAGGAGTTCTTCTACTCGCGGGAAACCGGCGGCACTATCGTTTCCAGCGCCTTGAAACTGATGCAGGAGATCATGGCCGAGCGCTACCCCGCCAACGAGTGGAACATCTATGCCGCGCAAGCCTCGGACGGTGACAACTGGAACGATGACTCGCCCATCTGCCGCGACATCCTGATCAACCAGATCATGCCGTTCGTGCAGTACTACACTTATGTTGAGATCACCCCCCGTGAGCATCAGGCGCTGTGGTTCGAATACGAGCGCATCGGCGAAGCCTTTGCCGACACATTCGCCCAGCAGCAACTGGTCTCGGCCGGCGATATCTACCCGGTCTTCCGTGAACTCTTCCAGCGCAGGTTAGTGACATGACCGCCAAAAAAGAGCAAAAACGCCAACCTATCTCCACGGGGTCTGAGTGGACCTTTGAACTGATCCAGGCCTATGACCGGGAAATCAGCCGTATCGCGGCCGGTTATGCCCTGGACACCTACCCCAACCAGATCGAAGTGATCACCGCTGAACAGATGATGGACGCCTATGCCTCGGTGGGCATGCCGCTGGGTTATCACCACTGGTCCTATGGCAAGCACTTCCTCAGCACTGAAAAGTCCTATAGCCGCGGGCAGATGGGCCTGGCCTACGAAATCGTCATCAACTCCGACCCGTGCATCGCCTACCTGATGGAAGAAAACACCATCTGCATGCAAGCGCTGGTGGTGGCTCACGCCTGCTATGGGCATAACAGCTTTTTCAAGGGTAACTACCTGTTCCGCACCTGGACCGATGCCAGCTCGATCATCGATTACCTGGTGTTCGCCAAGCAGTACATCATGCAATGCGAGGAACGCCATGGCATCGACGCGGTGGAAGACCTGCTCGACTCCTGCCATGCCCTGATGAACTATGGGGTCGACCGCTACAAACGACCCTATCCGATTTCGGCCGAGGAAGAGCGCCTGCGCCAGAAGGAGCGCGAGGAGCACCTGCAGAAGCAGATCAATGACCTGTGGCGCACTATTCCCAAACGCGCGGGCAAGAACAGTGACAAGGATAATGCACGCTTCCCCGTCGAACCCCAGGAAAACATCCTGTACTTCCTGGAAAAACACGCACCGCTACTGGAGCCTTGGCAACGGGAAATCGTGCGCATCGTGCGCAAGATCGCCCAGTACTTTTATCCACAACGCCAGACCCAGGTGATGAACGAAGGCTGGGCGACATTCTGGCACTACACGTTGATGAACGACCTGTACGACGAAGGCCTGGTCACCGACGGCTTCATGATGGAGTTCCTCACGTCCCATACCAGCGTGGTATTCCAACCCGGCTTCGACAGCCCGTATTACAGCGGCATCAACCCCTATGCCCTGGGCTTTGCCATGTACCGCGACATCCGGCGCATGTGCGAGCACCCCACCGAGGAAGACCGTCGCTGGTTCCCGGAAATCGCCGGCAGCGATTGGCTGTCGACCATCAAGTTCGCCATGAGCAGCTTCAAGGATGAAAGTTTCATCCTGCAGTACCTGTCACCCAAGGTCATTCGCGACCTCAAGCTGTTCAGCATTCTGGATGACGACCTCAAGGATGACCTGGTGGTGCCGGCCATTCACGACGAACCAGGCTACCGCATCATCCGGGAAACCCTGGCGGCGCAGTACAACCTGGGCAACCGCGAGCCGAACATCCAGATCTACAGCATCGACGTACGCGGCGATCGCTCGCTGACCCTGCGTCATCAGCAGCACGACCGCAAACCCTTGGGGGAATCCACCGAGGAGGTGCTCAAGCATCTGCACCGGCTATGGGGGTTCGATATCCACCTGGAAACCTTGCAGGGTGATCAGGTGATGAAAACCCACCATGTCCCCCCACGCAGCGATCACAACGACAACGACTACGGCCGCCTGGACCTCGCCGTCGTCCATCTCTGAAACAGCAAAGCCTCCATTGGCCAGGCACAGGCGGTATCCTGTGGCGCTAATGGAGGCTTTTTCATGAAAATCTACAAAGTCGGTGGCGCCGTGCGCGACCGCCTGCTGGGCATCAAGGTCACCGATATCGATCGCGTCGTCGTCGGCGCGACCACCGACGAGATGCTTGCCAAAGGCTACAAACCGGTGGGCGCGGACTTCCCGGTATTCCTGGACCCAAAAAACGGCGACGAATACGCCCTCGCCCGCACGGAACGCAAAAGTGGTCGTGGGTATGGCGGGTTTGTGTTTCACGCCAGCCCTGAAGTCACCCTGGAAGAAGACCTGATCCGTCGCGACCTGACCATCAACGCGATGGCCGAAGACGACGACGGCACCCTGACCGATCCATATCACGGCCAACGCGATCTTGAAGCGCGCATTTTGCGTCACGTTTCCCCGGCGTTCGCCGAAGATCCTTTGCGCGTACTTCGCGTTGCGCGGTTTGCCGCACGTTACGCCCACCTGGGTTTCACGGTCGCTCCCGAGACCCTGGAGCTGATGCGCCAGCTCAGCGAATCCGGTGAACTGGAGGCCCTGACCCCGGAGCGCAGCTGGAAAGAAATCTCCAGGGCACTGATGGAAGATCAGCCCCAAGTGTTTATCCAGGTACTGCGTGACTGCGATGCGCTGAAAACCTTGATGCCGGAAGTCGACGCACTGTTCGGCGTACCACAGCCCGAAGCCCATCACCCCGAAATCGACACCGGCGTGCACACCTTGAGCGTGTTGGAGCAGGCCGCCCTGCATCAGCAGCCGCTGACCGTGCGCTGGGCCTGCTTGCTGCACGACCTGGGCAAGGGCCTGACGCCTGTGGATAAGTTACCGCAGCATATCGCTCATGAGCATCGAGGCCTGGAACTGATCAAGGCCGTCAATGAGCGCTTCAAAGTACCGAGGGATTGCCAGGAATTGGCGTTGCTGGTGGGCCAATATCACACCCATGGCCACCGCGCGCTGGAGCTGAAAGCGTCAACGCTGCTGGAGTTACTGCAGAGTTTTGACGTCTACCGCAGGCCACAGCGTTTTGAAGAGTTTGTAGTCGCCTGCGAAATGGATGCCCGGGGCCGCAAGGGGCTGGAGCAAAGAAGTTATCCACAAGCGGATTACTTGCGCGGTGCGGCGAAGGCAGCGCGCGAAGTTGCCGTTGCGCCACTGCTTGAGAAAGGTTTCAAAGGCCCGGAGTTGGGCGAAGCACTCAAGCGCGAACGGCTCAAGACACTCAAAGCCTACAAGGAACAACACAAACCCTTGTAGGAGCCTTGCTCGCGAAGAACGTCAACGATAACGCAACGCTCTCGGTTTTTTCGCGAGCACGCTCGCGCCTATAAGAGCGCGTCCGGGGTGAGTTGCTGGCCCTGCCATTCAAAACCGACAGGCGCCAGCACCTGGTCGATCTGAGCATCACGCCAGAGTGCAGCCATCGTCTTGCCCGCTTCAGGATGCACACGATCGGGCGCCATCAACGACAGCGGCCACAGCACGAAGGCGTTTTTCAGGATTTCTGCCCGTGGCAGGATCAAGCCATCAAAGTTGCCCACCAAGTCGCCGTACAGCAGCACGTCGATATCCAGCGGTAGCCCTTTGCGGTCTGGCGCATAACGACCGTTGTCGGCCTCGATGAATTTAAGCCGGCGATCCAGCTCCATCAACGGCAGGTCGGTATAGGCCGACACCACGAGATTGAAGAACGGTCCGCTCTTGATGCCCACGGGTTGGCTTTCGAACACAGCCGAACAGCGCACATCCGTCAAGAAGCTCGCCAGCGCGTCAAGACCCGCGCGCAGGTGGGCTTCGCGCTCAATATTGCTGCCAAGGCCGAGATAAACCTGAGTTAGCGACATCCGCGCTCGATCTCCACGCCCACGCCCTTTGCGGCCGGTACGGCACCCGGTTTGGTCAACTTGAGGTGCAGCCAGGGAATCTGGAATTCACTCATCAGCACTTCGGCCAGCCGCTCGGCGAACGTCTCCACCAACTGGTACTGAGACTGTTCGGCAAAGGCCTGGATGCGGGCAGATACGCTGGCGTAATCCAAAGCCAGGGTCAGGTCGTCACCGGCAGCGGCTGGGCGATTGTCCCACGCGAAGCTCAGGTCCAGGCGCAAGCATTGACGGATCCCGCGCTCCCAGTCGTAGGCCCCAATCACGGTGTCGACTTCCAGGCCTTCGATAAACACTCTGTCCAAGCTCTTCTCCGCAGCACGACAAGGGCGCAATGCCCCGTTAGAATCAGGGCGTCCTCGCCCGGAATAGTTAGCATGTTTTGGTCACTGGCGATTTTCGCCTACCTGCTTGGCTCGCTGTCCTTCGCCATTTTGCTCAGCCGCCTGACGGGAAATCCCGACCCGCGAATGAGTGGTTCAGGCAATGCCGGCGCTACCAACATGTTGCGCCTGGCCGGCAAGAAACTCGCCGTACTCACCCTGCTGGGCGACGCCTGCAAAGGCCTGTTACCCGTACTGATCGCCAGCCTGGCCGGCCTTACCCTGCAACAGCAGGCCTGGATCGGCGTGTGCGCCGTCCTCGGCCACCTGTTCCCGTTGTACTTCCGCTTTCGCGGTGGCAAAGGTGTCGCCACGGCGGCCGGCATGCTGCTGGGGATTTACCCACCGGCGGCGCTGCTGGCCATGCTCGCCTGGCTGCTGACGTTCTACTTGACCCGCACCAGCTCGTTGGCCGCACTGATCGCCACCCCGCTCACCCTGCCCTTGCTGGCCTGGCAGGAACCGGCTGCATTGCTGCCGATGAGTGTGTTGACACTGTTGATTGTCTGGCGTCACCGCGGCAATTTACGCGACCTGTTTGCCGGGCGCGAACGGCATTTTTAAAATCGCCCGATAAGCCCGGCTCACATCGCGCCATTACAACGGCGACAACTGCTCCATCGGCCAGCGCGCCTGCACGCTGATCGCCAGGCTTTCATGCTGCCCGGCCTGCAGGCGCTGGCAACCGGCATAGGCGATCATCGCGCCATTGTCGGTGCAGAACTCAGGGCGCGCGTAGAACACATCACCCTTCATGTCTCCAAGCATTTTTTCCAGCGAGGTGCGCAAGGCCTTGTTGGCGCTGACGCCCCCTGCAATCACCAGGCGCTTCATGCCGGCCTGTTTCAGGGCGCGCTTGCACTTGATGGTCAAAGTCTCCACCACGGCCTGCTGGAATGCCAGCGCGATGTCGCAACGGGCTTGCTCACTGTCGTCCCCGGCGCTGACGCTTTGCTGCCAGGTATTGAGCGCAGAGGTTTTCAAGCCGCTGAAACTGAACATCAGGCCCGGCCGATCGCACATTGGGCGCGGGAAGGTATAACGACCCTGGATGCCTTTTTCTGCAAGACGGGCGATTTCCGGACCACCGGGATAATTGAGCCCCATCATCTTCGCGGTCTTGTCGAAGGCTTCGCCGGCGGCGTCGTCCAGGGACTCGCCCAACAGCGTGTATTGACCGATGCCATCGACCTGAACCAGCTGCGTATGGCCGCCCGAAACCAACAAAGCGACGAACGGGAACTGCGGCGGTGTTTTTTCCAGCATCGGCGCCAATAAATGGCCTTCCATATGATGCACACCCAGGGCAGGAATACCCCAGGCAAAAGCCAGCGCCTGGGCGCAAGAAGCCCCAACCAGAAGGGCTCCAACCAATCCAGGGCCGGCGGTATAGGCAATGGCATCGATCTCGGTGGGCACGCAACCGGCTTCATCCAGCACCTGGCGAATCAACGGCAGCATGCGCTTGACGTGATCACGGCTGGCAAGCTCGGGCACCACGCCGCCATAGGCGCGGTGCAGGTCGATCTGACTGAACAGCGCATCGGCCAAAAGCCCGCGTTCACTGTCGTAAAGTGCGACACCGGTTTCGTCGCAGGAGGTTTCAAGTCCCAGTACTAGCATGGGTTTGCGCCTTGTAGAGGCTGAATTCGAAGGCGCGCATAATAGTCGCCACTCCCCCTCCCGACTAGCGGTTTTCGATCAGAGGCTTTGCATTCCGGGCAATGAGGGGTTAACATCCGCAACCCTTAAAAACCGACGACCTCAGCCGCGAATTTTTTGCGACGAGAACGTTGATTCCCGGTAATGAAAGAAGGTAGCTCTGGATGCCAGCCGTCAAAGTAAAAGAGAACGAACCCTTCGACGTAGCTCTGCGTCGTTTCAAGCGCTCCTGCGAAAAAGCCGGTGTTCTGGCTGAAGTTCGTAGCCGCGAATTTTATGAGAAGCCAACTTCTGAGCGTAAGCGCAAGGCAGCAGCCGCTGTTAAGCGTCACGCCAAGAAAGTTCAGCGCGAACAGCGCCGCGCCGTTCGTCTGTACTAATACACAGACGTTCGTAGCAAGCTTCTGCCAAGCCCGGCCCTCAGCCGGGCTGTTGGCATTTGCGGATATCGCTTGATGCTTCATCGTCGACGCCGCCCATGCGACAGAGACACCGCTTCACACGTCAGGACTGGCTTTTCTGCCAGCGGTGCACGTCTCTTCTGACGAGCCTAACAAGGCTACTGACGAGCACACTTATTTTCAGGCAGGCGATCAACAGGTCGACTGTGCCCAACGATGAGCTTCCGAGGCCCTCTATTGGCCAAGACCGGATGCCAGGGCAGCCTTTACACGCCGGACACTGATTGAAATTAACGTCAGTGAACGTTCGGCAGATACACTTCCATACAGCCCAAGCAGACGATTGATGGTCGAGCCACTCGATACGTACGCCTGAGCACTTCACGGGCCCTCAATTACACGCAGTGATGACGAGAACGCCATGGCCGGGCTGATTCCCCAGAGCTTTATTGACGACCTTCTGAACCGCACCGACATCGTCGATGTTGTCAGCTCGCGCCTGCAAATGAAGAAGGCAGGCAAGAACTACACCGCCTGCTGCCCGTTCCACAAGGAAAAGACCCCTTCGTTCAGCGTCAGCCCCGACAAGCAGTTCTATTACTGCTTCGGTTGCGGCGCGGGCGGCAATGCCCTCGGCTTTATCATGGACCACGACAACCTGGACTTCCCCCAGGCCGTCGAGGAACTGGCCAAAGCCGCCGGCATGGAAATCCCTCGCGAAGAAAGTGGCCGACCGCACAAACCGCGGCAACCCACTGACTCGCCGCTATACCCACTACTGACCGCCGCTGCGGACTTTTATCGCCAGGCGCTCAAGAGCCATCCGCAGCGCAAGGCCGCCGTCGATTACCTCAAGGGCCGTGGCCTTACCGGTGAAATCGCCCGCGACTTCGGTCTCGGCTTCGCCCCGCCGGGCTGGGACAACCTGTACAAACATTTGAGCAGCGACACCCTGCAGCAAAAAGCCATGATCGACGCCGGCCTGCTGGTGGAAAACGCCGAGACCGGCAAGCGCTACGACCGTTTCCGCGACCGCGTGATGTTTCCGATCCGCGATAGCCGCGGCCGGATCATCGCCTTCGGTGGTCGCGTGCTCGGCGACGACAAGCCCAAGTACCTGAACTCCCCGGAAACCCCGGTGTTCCACAAGGGACAGGAACTCTACGGCCTGTTCGAGGCGCGCAAGAACAATCGCAACCTCGATGAAATCATCGTGGTTGAAGGCTATATGGATGTGATCGCCCTGGCCCAGCAAGGTTTGCGCAACGCCGTGGCCACCCTCGGCACAGCCACCAGCGAAGAGCACATGAAACGCCTGTTTCGCGTAGTGCCCAGCGTTTTGTTCTGCTTCGACGGCGACCAGGCTGGCCGCAATGCCGCCTGGCGCGCCCTCGAAGCCACGCTGTCGAGCCTGCAGGATGGGCGCCGCGCACGCTTTCTGTTCCTGCCCGAAGGCGAAGACCCGGACACCCTGGTCCGCTCCGAAGGCACCGACGCCTTTCGCGCACGCATCAATCAACACGCGCAGCCACTGGCGGATTATTTCTTCCAGCAACTGACTGAAGAAGCCGACCCGCGCTCTCTCGAAGGCAAGGCCCACATGGCCACCCTTGCGGCGCCACTGATCGACAAGGTTCCAGGCGCCAACCTGCGCACCCTGATGCGTCAACGCCTGCTGGAAATCACCGGCTTGAGCGGCGAAGCGGTCAGCCAGCTGGTGCACAGCGCACCACAGGACGCACCGCCCGCCTACGACCCAGGCATGGACTACGACGCCATGCCGGACTATTCCGACTTCCACCAACCGCAGGAGGCGTATGCGCCCCAGCAGGAGTGGACGCCGAAGAAACCCGGCGCCGGCGGCAAGAAATGGGACAAGAAACCGTGGAGCAAGAACGGCAAGCGCGGTGATCGCGACGAGCCCTATGCCCCCCGTACACCGGTAGCCGTGGAAGCCCCGACGCTCATTGCATTGCGCACGTTGATTCATCACCCGCAATTGGCGGGCAAGGTCGAAAGCGCCGAGCATTTTGCCAACGAAAGCAATACCTACGCCCAGGTGCTGATTGCCCTGATCGAGGCAGTGCAGAAAAATCCTAAGCTAAACTCTATTCAGCTGATGGCTCGTTGGCATGGCACCGAACAAGGTCGCTTGCTCAAGGCACTCGCGGAAAAGGAGTGGCTAATTGACGGCGACAACCTTGAACAACAGTTTTTAGACACCATTACTAGGTTATCCGAGGGCCAGCACACGCAGACCCTCGATGAACTCATCAAGAGAGCAAGGCAGCCGGGATTGTCGGCTGAAGAGCAAATTCAGATAGCAAAACAGATGCGCGACCTCTTAAAACAGAATGTTTCCGCATCAAACCCGACCTCAGCTGGCGTGTGAGGTCATAGCTCGGGTATAATCCTCGGCTTGTTTTTTGCCCGCCAAGACCTTCAGTGGATAGGGTGTTATGTCCGGAAAAGCGCAACAGCAGTCTCGTATCAAAGAGTTGATCACCCTTGGTCGTGAGCAGAAGTATCTGACTTACGCAGAGGTCAACGATCACCTGCCTGAGGATATTTCAGATCCAGAGCAGGTGGAAGACATCATCCGCATGATTAATGACATGGGGATCCCCGTACACGAGAGTGCTCCGGATGCGGACGCCCTTATGTTGGCCGACGCCGATACCGACGAGGCAGCCGCTGAAGAAGCCGCTGCCGCGTTGGCCGCGGTGGAGACCGACATCGGTCGCACGACTGACCCTGTGCGCATGTATATGCGTGAAATGGGTACCGTCGAGTTGCTGACACGCGAAGGCGAAATCGAAATCGCCAAGCGTATTGAAGAGGGTATCCGTGAAGTGATGGGCGCAATCGCGCACTTCCCTGGCACGGTTGACCACATTCTCTCCGAGTACACTCGCGTCACCACCGAAGGTGGCCGCCTGTCCGACGTCCTGAGCGGTTATATCGACCCGGACGACGGTATTGCGCCGCCTGCTGCCGAAGTGCCGCCGCCTGTCGACCCGAAAGCCGTGAAAGCGGACGACGATGCCGAAGACGACGATGCTGAAGCCAGCAGCGATGACGAAGATGAAGTCGAAAGCGGTCCAGACCCGATTATCGCTGCCCAGCGTTTCGGTGCGGTTTCCGATCAAATGGAAATCACCCGCAAGGCCCTGAAAAAGCACGGTCGCGCCAACAAGCTGGCGATTGCCGAGCTGGTAGCGCTGGCCGAGCTGTTCATGCCGATCAAGCTGGTACCGAAGCAATTCGAAGGCTTGGTTGAGCGTGTTCGCAGTGCCCTTGAGCGTCTGCGTGCACAAGAGCGTGCGATCATGCAGCTCTGTGTTCGTGATGCGCGCATGCCGCGTGCCGACTTCCTGCGCCAGTTCCCGGGCAACGAAGTTGACGAAAGCTGGACCGATGCACTGGCCAAGGGCAAGGCGAAATACGCCGAAGCCATTGGTCGCCTGCAGCCAGACATCATCCGTTGCCAGCAGAAGCTGACCGCGCTTGAGACCGAAACCGGTCTGACGATTGCCGAGATCAAGGACATCAACCGTCGCATGTCGATCGGTGAGGCCAAGGCCCGCCGCGCGAAGAAAGAGATGGTCGAAGCGAACTTGCGTCTGGTGATCTCCATCGCCAAGAAGTACACCAACCGTGGCCTGCAATTCCTCGATCTGATCCAGGAAGGCAACATCGGCTTGATGAAGGCTGTGGACAAGTTCGAATACCGTCGCGGCTACAAGTTCTCGACTTATGCCACCTGGTGGATCCGTCAGGCGATCACTCGCTCGATCGCCGACCAGGCCCGCACCATCCGTATTCCGGTGCACATGATCGAAACGATCAACAAGCTCAACCGTATTTCCCGGCAGATGTTGCAGGAAATGGGTCGCGAACCGACTCCGGAAGAGCTGGGCGAACGCATGGAAATGCCTGAGGATAAAATCCGCAAGGTATTGAAGATCGCTAAAGAGCCGATCTCCATGGAAACCCCGATCGGTGATGACGAAGACTCCCACTTGGGTGACTTCATCGAAGACTCGACCATGCAGTCGCCAATCGATGTCGCCACCGTTGAGAGCCTTAAAGAGGCGACTCGCGACGTACTCTCCGGCCTCACTGCCCGTGAAGCCAAGGTACTGCGCATGCGTTTCGGCATCGACATGAATACCGACCACACCCTTGAGGAAGTCGGTAAGCAGTTTGACGTGACCCGTGAGCGGATCCGTCAGATCGAAGCCAAGGCGCTGCGCAAGTTGCGCCACCCGACGCGAAGCGAGCATCTACGCTCCTTCCTCGACGAGTGATCCCAGAACCCCCGGCCCAGGCCGGGGGTTTTGCTGTGTGCCGATAAAATTCCCCGCACCTCCCCTCTCCCCCCGCAATGCCCGTCTACACTCGAAACATTCCCCGTGCCATAACGAGACCGTTATGCCCAGATTGCCGACCGTGATACTGCTGTCGCTGCTGACCTGGACCGCAACGGCTGGCGCGTTGACTCTCACTGATGATGAGCGTGGCTGGTTGGCGGACCATCAGGAGCTGCGCCTGGGGGTGGACGCGTCGTGGCCGCCCTTTGAGTACCGTGATGAAAACGGCCGCTACCAAGGCTTGGCGGCAGACTATGTGCGGTTGATCCAGGACCGCCTCGGCGTCAGGATCAAACTGATCGAGCCGGAGAACTGGAGCGCCCTGCTGGAGCTAGCCAGGCAAAACAAGCTCGATCTGCTGCCCGGCATCATGTCCACCCCGGAACGCCAGAGCTTTATGGCGTTCACACGCCCTTACCTGGATTTTCCCATTGTCATCCTCGCCCATGAAGGCGGTGCACAACCACGCAACCTGAAGGAGCTCTATGGCCTGAAGATCGCCGTGGTGGAAAACTACGCCCCCCATGAGCTACTGCGCACCCACCACCCTGACCTCAATCTGGTGGCTCTGCCCAATGTGAGCTCGACGCTGCAGGCGTTGGCCACTGATGAAGTAGACGCCGTGGTCGGCGATCTGGCTTCCAGCGTCTGGAGCCTGCGCCAGCTCAAGCTCGACGGTTTGTACGTCAGCGGCGAGACACCCTACCGCTACCAACTGGCGATGGGCGTACCTCGGGATGACAAAATGCTGGTGAGCATCTTGGACAAGGTTCTCGCCGACCTCAGCCCAGATGAAACTCAAGCGATTCAGCAACACTGGGTCGGCAGCCTCACCGATCACCGCACCTTCTGGTCAGACCTGCTGACCTACGGCCTGCCGGCGGTACTGCTATTGAGCACGGTGCTGGCCATCGTGATTCGCATCAACCGCCGCCTCAGCTCAGAGATCTCTCGCCGTGTCGCCCTCGAGCAGGAGCTGCGCAGCAGCGAATACCACTATCGCGGCCTGGTCGAAAGCCTGTCCGCCATCGCCTGGGAAGCCAGCGTCAGCGATTTCACCTACAGCTACGTGTCGCCGCATGCCGAAGAGTTACTCGGCTATCCTCGCGCCCATTGGCTGATTCCCGGCTTCTGGCGCAACATCATTCATCCTGCCGACCTGACACGTACCGAAGCGTATTGCTTGCGCGAAACCCGCGCCAACCGTGATCACAGTGTTGATTACCGAGTAATCACGGCCGATGGCCGCTGCTTGTGGGTCCGCGATATTGTCAGCCTGATCGAACATGGCCATGAACCGGTGCTGCGTGGCTTGATGATCGACATCAGCGACGCCAAGCGCACCGAAGAGGCGCTGCAGCTGTCAGAGCAAAAGTTTGCCTCGGTGTTCCAGCAGTGCCCGGATATTCTGGTGATCGCACGGATGTCCGATGGCTGCCTGCTGGAGGTCAATAAAGCATTCGAGGACCAGGTTGGCCTGAAGGCCAAGGACGTGATTGGTAAAACCGCCACCGAGCTGAATATCTGGGGCATCCCCGGTACCGGCCCGGATCTGTTGCAACAGGTGCAGACCACCAGCATCCGCAACCTGGAAATGCCTTTTCTGCGCAGCAATGGCCAAGCGTTTACCGGCCTGATTTCGGCCGAACCCTTCCAACTCGACACTATCGAAGCGCTGGTGGTCGTGGTGCGTGATATCACCCAACTCAAGGAAACCCAGCAACAGCTGCAAACCTCCGAAGAAAAATTCGCCAAGGCCTTCCATGCCTCCCCCGATGGTTTACTGCTGAGCCGTCAAAGCGATGGCCTGCTGATCGAGGTCAACGAGGGGTTCAGCCGCATTACCGGCTTTACCAGCGCGACGTCCCTGGACCAGTCGACCCTGGACCTGGGCATCTGGGTCGACCTCAACGAACGCAAACACATGATCGAGCTGATGCAGCGCGACGGGTTTGTCCGCGACTTCATCTGTCACATCCGCCGCAACGACGGGCAGACTCGGCTTTGTGAAGTGTCCAGCCGCCCGCTGCCCATTGGCGGTGATGACTGCATGTTGACCATCGCTCGGGACATCACCGAACGCCAACAGATGCAGGAAAAACTGCAACAGGCCGCAACGGTTTTCGAGAGCACCGCCGAAGGCGTATTGATCACCGACACCCGGCAGAACATCAGCGCCGTCAACCGCGCCTTCAGCGAAATCACCGGCTACAGCGAAGCCGAGGCCCTCGGCCACACGCCGCGCCTGCTCGCCTCGGGCCTGCACGACAGCGCCTTTTATGCCGCCATGTGGCACCAGTTGACTGCCCATGGGCACTGGCAAGGCGAAATTTCCAACCGTCGCAAGAACGGTGAGGTGTATCCCAGTTGGCTGACCATCAGCGCCGTGCGCAACCGCGACCAGTTGATCACGCATTTTGTCGCCGTGTTCGCCGACATCTCCAGCCTCAAGCACGCCCAGGCCCGCCTCGACTATCAGGCACACCACGACCCCCTGACCGGCCTGCCCAACCGCACGTTGTTTGAAAGTCGATTACAGGCCGCCATCAACTGCCAGCAGGAAACCGGCAGCCAGGGCGCGGTGCTGTTCCTCGACCTGGACCGCTTCAAACATATCAACGACAGCCTCGGTCACCCCATCGGCGACCTGCTGCTCAAGGACATCGCCGTACGTCTCAAGGAGCAGTTGCGCGACATCGACACCGTCGCACGCCTGGGGGGTGACGAATTCATCATCCTGCTGCCCGGCCTGCAACAAGCGAGCGATGCACAACACTTGGCCAACAAACTGCTGGACTGCTTCACCCCGCCGTTCCAGGCCGGTGAACACGAGTTCTTTATCAGCGCCAGTATTGGCACCAGCCTCTACCCCCAGGACGGCACCGACGTGGCCACCTTGGTCAAAAACGCCGACGCCGCGATGTACCGCTCCAAGGCCAAGGGCCGTAACCGGGTCGAAAGCTACACCCGCGACCTCACGGCCCAGGCCAATGAACGCGTAGCGCTGGAGCACGAACTGCGGCGCGCCATCGAACGCGATGAATTGAGCCTGTATTACCAACCAAAACTGAGCCTGCTCACGCAGGAACTGATCGGGGCCGAGGCACTGATCCGCTGGCACCACCCGACATTCGGCGATGTAGCGCCGGAACACTTTATCGCCCTGGCCGAAGAAAACGGCATGATCCTGCAGATTGGCGACTGGGTGCTGGAACAGGCGTGTCGACAAATGCACGCCTGGCAAACCGCCTTCGATGGCTTCGGCCCCCTGTCGGTCAACCTCGCCGGCGCCCAACTGCGCCACCCCAACCTGCTGTCACGCATCGAGCAATTGCTGCGCGAGTACCACCTGGAACCTGGCTGCCTGCAACTGGAGATCACCGAGAACTTCATCATGAGCCAGGCCGAAGAAGCCCTCGATGTGCTGCATCAGCTCAAGCGCCTGGGCGTACAACTGGCGATTGATGACTTCGGCACCGGCTATTCGTCCCTCAGCTACCTCAAGCGCCTGCCCCTGGACTTCCTGAAGATCGACCAATCCTTCGTCCGCGGCCTGCCCGACGACCCTCACGACGCCGCCATCGTGCGCGCCATCATCGCCCTCGGCCACAGCATGCAATTCACCATCATCGCCGAGGGCGTGGAAAATTCGGCGCAGCAAGCCTTCCTTGCCGCAGAGGGCTGCGAACAGATGCAAGGCTACATCGTCAGCCTGCCTCTCCCCCCAGAGCTGTTCGCCGCGACCTTCCTTCGTATGAGTGTTGAGGATTTTTCGGATAGCACAGCGGAGAAACCATCGCTATAATCCGCGACCTACTAAGGGCCTATAGCTCAGTTGGTCAGAGCAGAGGACTCATAATCCTTTGGTCCACGGTTCAAGTCCGTGTGGGCCCACCATATAAATCAAGCAGTTAAGGCGCACAGCCATAGCAGCCTGAGCGAAAACGGCACGCATTGCGTGCCGTTTTGCGTGCCACTAAAGAAACATTGCAATTTTCCCCGCCTTTCGCCCAACCACCTGAGAGACGCTTCCGCGCGCACCTCCGATGCCCTTGGGTTCTGTTTAGCTTCCGCAAAGCAGTTCAAAAAAAGCGCAAGTGTTTACTTTGATGTATAGTTAGGATTCTCTACACCCTCAGCAGAGTCCCTCAAGCCATGCCAGACCGCTCCGGTATTCTCAAGAATTCGCCGCTCTCATACATGCTGGCGTCGATACGTTTCGCTCCGTGGCCGTTACTCGCAGAAAGATTTCCACTGATCCAAGACGCCCTTAGAGACATGGTGCCGCTCATCCACGAAATCCAAGTGCAGACACCCACTGCTGGGGCGTCGATGCAGGCAGAACTCACCACCAGTCGGATGTGGATGCTACTTTCTGCGGACCGGAGGCTGGGGATTCAACTGGCACCTGACCAGGTGCTAGTCTTCACCCGTGAATACATTCGGTACGATGACTTCGAGAAAATTCTGCGTAGAGTTCTCGACGAGCTGCTTAAATTGATGCGCTTTATCGATGTGAACAACATGGGTGTACGATTCATCGACCACATCAAAACATCATCTCAAGAAGAACTTAAAAAATACTTGGCCGCAGAACTGCTGGCACCTTCTTTTGATGGCTTTGAGCGGCTTGGCGGTTCAGGCATTACCAGCTATCAGAGAGGAGACAAAGAGTTACGTGTCAGGTACACAAATCATCCCGGACACCCCAGCGTTAGCGAGGACCTGATGGGCCTGCTCATTATGGCCCAGGACCCCACGATAGGGATTCGGATACCCATGCTAACTCCGGGAGAAGCTATCATTGATATGGACGCAATCTACCAACCAGCGCAGTCGCTCAAGGTAGATTCTTCAGCGAAAGCACTGGAACAGCTGCGAGCGCTTCACACCGTAGCTAATGATTTTTTTAGGCATCCCGAAGTATTTACAGACTATGCATTCTCATCATGGAGAGGAGAGGACGTAAAATGACTGTTTTCATGAACTCAAGCTCAATTCAGTTCTCAGCACCAAGGCAGCTAACTGATACCAGCGCTTCCGCACCTGGCTTGGTTAGCAAGCTGATAAGACTGCTGGCTGATAAGACGATTTCCACTGCCCCCCCAATAAAACAGGGCGCTATTTTTTTGATAGACGGCCATCCCGTCCTCATTTCTACCTCAGCCCTGAAACTTGAGGAGGCGGCAGCGGAAAAAGCAGAGGCGATTGGACTGACAGCCCAGCTGGACGCCATAAAAGATTTTCTGGGGCTCACCGTTACCCAGCTCTCCGAGCTATTCAAAGTGACCCGCAAGACAGTATATGATTGGTACGACGGCGCTGATCCTCGTCCCGTAGTAGCAAACAAAATAAACGCCCTGTACCATGTTTTCCGCTCGATGGCGGCTCAAGTGGATTTGAAACGATTAAAACAGGTGTGGAATTTGCCTGTTAATGGCGAATCGCTCATTGAAGCCATCAACAGCTCCACAGATCAGCACCATCTTGAAGCAGCCCTAGCCGATAAGATCGGCACACTTGCTCATAGGATGGCACCGCCGACCCGCAGGTCAGCGACCCGCTCTAGAGACCTAATAAATAGCGACCTTGACGGGATTATCCGTGACGCAGCCATTAGCCGATGACGTCAGTGCCATATTAGCAAAGCTCTATGAACACGAATGGTGGCAGGGATCACTAATCCACGCAGACAGCATCGCTGATCTGCGTGGCCAGCACCCTGAGTGTGAGTGGTGGATCGTTGCTACCCAAGCTTGCAACATCTACAGCGGCAACTTCAAAAGCATCCCTGTTATTGAGTTGATCGGTGCGAACTCCGTCAAAGAACCATTTAAATATGCTGACGGCTCACACCCCCGCGAAATTGACCTGATTGCCAGCCACGGTGATGTCGTCATCCCCATACGAGCAGAATCCCAAAAAAGGCTGTGGATACCACGTCTTCTGCTTGCAGATTTACCATCCCCTCCTTATCGCCTAGAAAACAGACATACCATACCTTTCAGCAATGAGAGCCTTTGGCTAGAAAAATTCAGCTCATGGATTGCAAGGGGATATACGAGAGTCGCACTGCCAGATGAGTTCAATGCTTCTTTGGCGAATAGCCAGATCCGCGAAATTTTAGAATCACGTCTCGCAAAGAAAAAACACAGTGATCTTTATGGGATTTTTCTTACGATTAACGCGGAACAGAAAGAGGAGAGTCCAGAAGGCCCAACAGAATTGGGACTGTGGAAACCTCCCTATGACCTGGGCATTCTGATCGCCTGCTATGAAGACGTCGATCCGATAGCGATTCGAGTGCAACTCGAAAAGCAGCTTTTCAAAGACGAAATCAAAGACCCAGAAGCAGGTAGTGCCGCAACAATCACACGTAGCGCCCTTGCTAGAAGACTCGGCATCAGGATCATAAAAGAAGACATCGATGTCCGGTCTATCTCGGACATCAACCTAAGCGAACTGCTCGGAGCGGGCACCGTAAGGTACTCGATGGTCGATTACCACTCAGACTCAAGCTCGACTGAAGTGTAGGCCGCGCTATCAACTAAAAGCCATTCCACCGCCCCCACCCTCGCATGCCGCTCACAAATTAGACGGCATGATCTCGAAACAGCAGACAATTAGATTTTTAAATCGTAATTCAAACACTCGTTTGAATATATTTTATTTTATCTCAAATTCAACAACAGTAGATAAACCGCTCCAACCCTAGAAGCGATTTTTGATCTGTCAAGAAACCAGCAAATACCGCCATTGAAACACCCAAAAACACTGGCTATGCTCGGTCTACAACAACAGACCAGGGCAGACAAAATGAACCAAAATCTACTGAAATTCGAAACGGTGGCAGCTAAAGTCCAACTGTCCCGAAAGTCTATTTACGACAAAATCCGCAACAATCAATTTCCAAAACCCAGAAAACTTGGCCGAGCTAGTCGCTGGATTGAGAGCGAGATTAACGACTGGATCCAACTCCTCCCTACATCTGCCTCAGTGTGATTGAGAAGGCGCCACACCCCTCCGCTCGACAAAAAATATAAAAATGAACAACGCAAGATGCAAACACTCAAGCCTTCATCCTCACACATACGCGAAAATCTCCCCACTTGGAGAAAACTCCAAGTGCTCGGGACGCTGAGTAACGACGCTATCGCCGGTGTTGCTCATAGCTACGTACATTATCTGAACAATAAAATTTCCAAAATCGAAACAGAATGTTCCTGCATCAGGAACGATGCTCGAAAGGCCGCGATTTTACTAAACAACCAACACACCTCATTAAAAGCAATTGATTTTGAGGCTATTAATAAAATAGCAGACTCTCTGATAGCCGAATCGGCTGATGCAGCGCAGGAGATAGCTAACCAAGAAGCCGCGATTCAAAGCTTAGTCACGCGAGAGTTAATCGATAACCCAAATTTTAAAAAGTGCGAAAAGCTCAGCGTAGAAACACAGCTGAACTATCTACGTGATTTCTCATTCATAAAACGCAGACTGACGGCTATTGCCCATAAAGAAAGGCTGCGTCTTGAGGCACGGACAAAAAAAATTGGTGCAGATCAGAAAAGCTCCTACTGCTCTGATGAAACACTAAGCTTTATAAGCAGAGGAGATGAGAAAAATGCTGAATTCCTAAAAAAGAAATTTGTAGTAATTAAAGAGACAGGAGAAGCTATATGCTTGCGAGACATCCAAAAAAACAAAAGCAAAAACAAATTCAACGAATCATACTTTATAATAAAGAATCTTGAAGCAGTCGCTCAGGATAATGGTTTTACACCATATATGCTAACGCTGACTGCACCAGCGAATTACCACCCAAACCCTGCAAAAGGGACGTGTTCATTTAACAAATACAGCACGACTGACAGCCAAGACTATCTTAAGAATGCATGGGCAAGGCTTAGAGCACAACTCGCAAAACCCTCTTGTGGAATAAGCATGTCATTAACTACCTGCTTCGGAGTGAGAACTGCCGAGTTACATAGAGATGGATGCGTACATTGGCACATCGTGCTTTTCATAGACCCGAAACTGGTTGATAGATTCAAGGCCACCTTATACAAAAGCTACAGCGATACTCAAGCCAAGCTAGAGGCGATAGTAGGTTCAACTGCTTCGACATATGCGCTTAAATACATTATCAAAACGGTAGATAGTGACGAGTTGCAAATTAGCTATACAGACAAAGATATAGAAAAAGACGCCTTACGTAAAAGTGAAGACTTATCCACAATCACGGAGGGCGCACGAGTCCGTGCAGGCATAAGAGCGATGTCGATACGTCAAGTCCAATACTACGGTGTAAAAAGCTCATTAACAGTGTTTAGAACATTGAACAAAATAACTGAGTCGACCGATCAATTCCCACCAGAGATAGCCAGCATCATAAGAAATTGCAGAATCAACGATCGGCATACAAAAACAAAAAATCTCAGCGCATATAAAAACTTCTTACAAATCCATATTCATGATGTTGAACTGATCCGCCAGGAATCAACTAACAAACATGGTCTTCTTTCCGAAAAGGTTGTCGGGATTCGCTTCATCAGCTCCGGAATTGAATACTATACAAACAACAAGTATGAAATTTGCAGCGCATTGAAAGTTGCAAAAAACGAACGCTCTATTGACTTCAAGCATTTAGAAACAAGCTCCACCGCTCACGCGGTTACACTTATTTCTATTTATCCAAGGGAAAAGCCCGCCATCAAACTAGCGAGCATCTCCAGACCTACAGCTTCTGAATTATTAAAAAGAGCCAGAGAAATCAATCCATCTCGTTATTATGTCAACTACATAAACCCTTATATAGAAAACACATCAACTCAAACGTTAAGCATGGATGAAATATGCATGTTAATGTCAACTGCATAAACACTGTCAATGATATTGTCGATACCGGCCGCTGGCCGAATTCTCCCAGGGGGAGGTTGCAGTGTAAAAAGGTTTATCACATTGACATTAGGCATATTTAAAGTGTTCAAGTCCGCATGCGGGGCTTCACCCCACGCCCCGACGGCTCCCGAGAGCGCGAGACATAACGCCGTCTCGCACTCCCGCCAGCCTCTAGCGAGAAGCAGTAGCTCGCGTTCCATACTCATACGCAAGGGCGTGCTGCAAGAGCCCAGGAAGGGCATGACAGCCCGAATCAAGATAATCTAAAGCAGCTGACCGAATCCGACTTCGCATGGCCTCTATGCAAGCCATAGCGCGTACCAATGCCATCGAATCAATGCTGTCGTATCGTGAGGCAACAACTTCGTGGCCTTCCAAAAAAACTTGAATATGCTCAGCATCTTCAAATTTATTTAAGTGGATATCGCGGATGCTTAGCGCTCGCAGTGGGCGTGGAATGATTCGCAATGGCCTTACCTTTTCGTCCTCGCCAAATAAAACCCTTAAGCGGCAACTGAATTTTTCTTCGGCGCAGGCAACCTCACCGAAACAAGTGACAGCAAAGCGCTTTGACGCTGTATCTAAGACAGGTAAGGAAAAACGCTGGAGATATATCTCTAACGCAAAAACACGACCGTAAAGGCCCAGAAGACTTTCGGCTGCGTAGAATATATCCGTTGGCTCATTTATCCATGGTCCTTTAACAATCATTGCAATTTCCTTTCATCGCGAATTGTTAAAGACTGAAGCAAAAAAAGAGCGCACACAAAACAAAAAAACTTATTTGACAGGGGCAAAACTATAGATACCCTCTATGTCAATAACATAAACCCTAAAAAATACTCTCACAGTTTTCTGTAACGACGTTCAGTATGTGGATACTGGACATCGTAGGATTTCCGTACTATTCCAGAAAAGCAGGATCAACGTAATATGGAAAACCTGGACTATCATGCCCCTTAACTTTCTTCCACTCATCCAACCTTTTATTTGCCCCAACGACACCACATACATCAAGTAGTTCTAGATAAAGCAACTCAACTCTCATTCCATCATCATCAATATCTTCAAACCGAGTACTCATACGACACACCTCATATATCAAAATAAAATAAAAGTAATTTAAACTAGTATATAATTAAATAAGTTATAAGAACAAGGCTACTCAAGGTGTGCACTGCGTGCCACCTTGATCCTTGCAAGGGTTCACCTTGAACCCTAAAAGCGTGGGGTTCCCCCACCCCCCCAATAATAACAATAATAATGGCACAGAATTATGAACGAACAAGACGAATTGCCTACTGTTAAACAGCAGCCAACACTTACAACCACCCGTATTCACATTAAATTAAAAAAAACACTTAAAACTGAGCTTGAGCAGAAAGCCTCTGAAAATTTTATGTCGCTATCACAACTACTTTTGCAATCAGCCCGAACATCAACAATCACAATTAAACGAACAGACGCTCCGAAAAGTTCCAAAGAACTGCTTGCAATGACTGCCGCATATAATAAATTTGGCAGTCAGTTGAATATGCTCGCCAAGCATTGCAATACATTCAAAGAGAACAGCAACACAATGCAAATTTTGTCTTGTTTAATCGACATCGAACGCGGCATAACAGAACTAAAATCTGAGCTACTTGGAGAAGTGTAATGGCAATGCACGGCTTCAGTTGCCACTCAGGGAGTGGCGGGGGCGGCGGTAGCGGCCCAGTCAATTATATGATCGATGAAAACTACTTTGATAAATAGGGAGCCGCGTGGGCACTAAGGAACCCATTGCCAAAAGTGATCGAGGGCAGCCCTGAATTGATGAAACAGATGATCGACGCACTTGATCATAAGCACAAATATACCAGTGGTGTTGTGTCGTTCACCAAAGACGACACCGATAAAATTAAATCAGCTGGCCTAGAGTCTTCAATAGCCGATATCACACACCGTCTGAAAGAGATGCTATTTGCGGGAATTTCCCAAGAGCACCAGCACATCTTGATCGTCGCTCATACCCACCTAGATCGACTTGAACTTCACTACGTTTTACCTCGGCATAATTACGAGGTTGACCGTGCCTGGAACCCAGCACCACCAGGTGATGGGAAATATAGGCAAATGGATGCTTTCACAGACCTTATTAACGTCAAATATGGGTTGGACGATCCGCGCGATCCTATGCGCGCCAGAGTAACCAAAGAGCCTGAATGGGCCCCAGCTGATAATAAAGCCACACGAGAAACACTAAATGCTTTCTTTAAACAGGCGGTTATCGATGGCGCAATTGATAATCGCCAAGAGCTGATTGATTTGGCAAAAACGGCAGGGTTCGAAATTACTCGTGCAGGCAAAGACTATTTGTCTATAAAAGCCCCAGGAGCGGACAAGGCAATAAGACTTAAAGGAGAGATTTACCATGAGCGATTCACTAGCGCATCTGAGCTTACAAATACAAAAACAAAAACTACAGAACGAGAAAGCTATCTCGCAAAACCTAACGTTGCTCGAAGATATAAAGCAGCACTCACTGAGCGTCAAAGCTTTATCGAAAAACGTTTCGGAAAAGCACTTAGAATCTCGCGAAATAGCGAAGATTATAAAAGCTTACGAAACATCAATAGGGCAAAGCACGGCGAAATTTTGGAAATTAGCCAAATTTATGGGTGCCGGAGCAACATTACTGATAATAGCCCAAATCGCAATCCTAATAAACATGGGGGTCTAAATGACACTTTTGGAAGACACATTGATCAAATTATTACAGCGGCAGAACGAACAATTGGAATTACAAAACACGGGACTTTCGCAACAAATTCGTGCTTTCGAGATTCAACTGAAATTGTTAAGCAGGGAGCTTCAATTCTTAAATCTGCAAATCCAACCATTGAGACCGTAGTTTCAAAAGCATTATATGCGTCTGTTCCCTCAGCGCCTATAGCGGCTTTAGGATTTGGCGGAGACTCGGTAGATTCAGGCGATCCAGAAGCTGATAGGGTCTTGCGCATGAAACGCGCGGAAGGGAATGAGATAAATCAAAAAAATGTTGCGCGAGCGAACAGAGAAGCAGTCGCGTCGCGAAAATCTTTTGACCTTGAGCACTAATTTAGGACTAAATCTTATGCAAATCAAATCTCAAATAAACGATTCAGAATATCCCGATTACATTGATCAAATGTTAATAGAAAACTCGGAAAGGCGCGTCTCTGCCGTTGCTCAATGGCTCGTGACAATAGCAATGATTGGTTGCTTCTTTATCTATATAGAGGTTTTTAAAATTCTATATACTTCGTTCTTACACTACATGAGAAATTTAACATGAGAGAGACTACAAGTAATCAAACAAACAATCAGACGGGTATCTTGATCGCAGAAATAGCACGCCTTCAGAAATCGATTACTTATTACCAGCTTTTGCTATCTCAAATCTCCATGGCAGAGAAAATCAACGCTTTAGGTATTGATCTCGGTATATCATACCCTGCCCATTATGATTACATACCTCGATCTCCAGCTGAAAGAAATAGCCCTTTAGAAACGTCCCGTGATTCAAAAGGCGCTAAAGGAAGCAAAGCTACAGGGGACACCACTACTACCTGCCACACACTGAAGATGCAAAGAGGGCGGGCTACCGCCCTCTAAACAACTACGAATGAAAAATCATTAACTAGGCCAAGCCGAATTTAGCTCCACACAGGCACGGGTAAAGTAATTTTTTTCAACGCGCAACTTAATATACTGGAAAATCACGGTAACGATTACCAACCATGTTGCGAATTGCATATGGATATCAATGAGCCTATCCATATCTCCGTGTATATATTGCACAGGGAACCAGACCGCAATGCTCATAATCAACAGAAACAAAGCATATAGCCGATTAAACGGGTTCTTGCTGTAGCGACCGAGGATATTTTTACCGGAGATTAGAGCCCCTCCACCTATAACGATGCCACCTATGTAGCCGAATACTGGAACGCTTAAACACACTGCATATATGATAGCCAGCAGGATCGCCTTTGGCGTGTTTAGCAGTGCTTTACCTTGCACTGGGTCTTCAACCGGGATTTCACTTCCTCGTTTGAATGCGATTAGTTCATTATTCAGAAACGCTAGGCCTATCTTCCTTCCGGCGACGAGAGGAGTGCTAGAATTAGTAAGCACCACTTTTTTTGTCGAGTGGTCCCTCAAGTTTTTTAACCAAGCCTCTTTAAAATGTGTTGTCTCGATAGAGTCAGCATCCCCGTGGATCACACTGCTCTGATCTGCGCTCAGTACTTCAAATATCCCTGCTTCGAATCTCATATAGGCGCCGTCATAAAAGGTTATGAGTGATTTGCTACGTCCCGCTTAGCGCCTCAGGACCCACCACTCACTCCGGTGTAGCGTTCGAGCGAAGCGATCACCAGAATGCCGAAATGGGTCGTAAATGCCGTGGCCGTAAATGCATCTTACCTGTCAGATTTACCCCATGGCAAGAATCTCAGTTGGGTCAGATAAGGACGGAGCGCTGGTTCGCTTAGGCGAGGCAATTCGTGCTCGAAGAAAAGCGCTACGCCTCTCTCAGGAGGCTTTATCAGACGCGGCGGAAATAGATCGCTCTCATATGGGAAAGATAGAGAGAGGAGAACGTAATGTGACAATTCTAAATATACTCAGAATTGGCAACGCTCTAGAATGCCAAGCTTCGGATCTGTTGCGTGACTCGGGACTGTAAATGCTGACACTTCAGCGCTGATTGTCGCCTTGATCATCCACTTGTGTTTCAGAAGGCTGAAAATAATAGATTCCGTTAGCCTGGAGCTGGCTCACTACGTATGCTGGAATACCGATGCCTTTCAAAATAAAATCTGGTTCTCCTTCCCCAACCATATAGTCATTCCACTCATTATTGTGATGCCGCACAGTTTTCGAAAACTCATAAGCGGTTTTGTAAGGCTTACCAGAATAGGGGTTAGCGCACAGCAAGCAAAAGGCCTCACTTAATTTCCAATGCCCGGTTACTTTATCTTTCGAAGCAGGACTCTTATGCCTATGATAGAGGTTCGTCAGCAGCACTAAATCTACTCGGCTATATGTCGATTTATCTGCATATGACTCATCAGTAAATAGCCCTTGGACGCCATAAAGATATGAGTGCCATTTCTGCATATCCATAGCATCATCACAACCAACAACTAGAACATTTAGTTCATCCTCAGAAGTTTCTGGGGAAAACTTACCGTGAGCAGAGATGAGAAAGTCTTTGAGATTATTATCCATATGCCGCTGCGCGGAGAGGGGATGGCCATCCAATAAGAATAGCTTCTGAAGATCAGCTACGACTTCTGCATAATCAGATAATCGACCAAGCGCACCAATTTTGAAGCCTTCACTTTCATCAACGGCTTCTTTTTTTGTAAAGTCTGCACACTTAACTTCTATATTATATTTATAGCACCCCACTCGAACAGTACAATCAACATCTTTTGGCGGGTTTACCTTTTCCTCATATATAAAATCTGCCGGAAATAAATTTGCGAAATGAGCGCACACTGTTAACTCTACAGCATATTGAATAAATGATTGCTCGCTTATCTCACCCGATTCAAGCGCCAACTTTCTGAAACACAGGTCTTTTCTTTGACTATAACTAATGTGAGGGGCCAAATGATTTAGAGCCTCATTCATCCCTGCCGCATAAATCGGCGTTGAGACAAATCTATTATTCAACTCAAAGCTTAGAATTTCATTTTTATCTTTTTTCATTGAGTTTTCCCTCATCCGCCCCATCAAGCACACGCGAGAGTGCGATTTCCAAGGCTGCAATAGTCTTACGATTCCTGGGAATCGCTGCTTCTGGATTGTTTCGATAATGCCTTGCCACCACTCCACTCAAACCATGATTTTGAAGTAAGTCGCTACTTTCATCATCAATACATTCTTTTTGCATAAATTGAGTGAGAGTTCGCCTCAAATCTCCTGGTGTGAATTTTGACAATTTTTTGCCATCGACCGTCGAGTTATCAGAATCGAACCACTTATTAACGGCACTAACGAAGGTTGATGAGTCTATTTTCGTTTTTCCGTTCGTAGTGAACGGCAATTTACAATCAGGAGAATTATGCGCTTTTACATTTTCAAGAATTGAAATCGCTCTGTCCGTTAAAGGAATAATGGCGACTCTGGCCTTGGAATTTCTACCTTTTCTATCAAGAATACTAAAGGTTTTTTCTGCTGAGTCATAACTACTCCAATCCTGCCTTACCAGCTGAGAAATTCTCTGGCCGCCGGTCGCGATGACAAATTTCATGGCCGAAGCAACTACCGGCCCCACACCCGCAGTATTCCCGATAGTCTGCCAAAAAAGCCTTAGCTCATCATCTGACAGAACCCTATCTTTGGCGCTCTTTGTTCTAGAAACAGGTACCGATGCTACCGGGTTAGATTTCAGCCCATAAGTTTTATCGGATTTCTTACCAACGGCGTACTCACATTTCAGTCCAAAGGCAAAAGCAGCATGCAGGGCTGAACGAATCTTTTCGGTTTGACGCTCTGATCCCCTGTTCCAAATCCTATTCAAGATCTCTTGTATGTGGGTAGGCTCGATATCACGAGCTTTCATATCCATGATCTCGGGAAATGGCTTGATAAGGTCTCCTTTGAGATAATTTTCAAAATCCCTAATCTGAGCAGGCATGACAATTCCCGTGCGGTCCTCAATGTAATCGGTGAATAGCTCAGAGAAAGAGCTGCGGGACGACTCGGCTACTTGCAACCTTTCAGCATTACGCTTCGCACGGGCAGCATCTTCAGCCCGAATAGCGAAGTACTCCTCAATATCTCCGTGATCGCGAGCGATCTCTCCAAGCTCACGAGCCCTAACGCGAATTTCCGCAAGCGATAACCCCCCACCTCTTTCCGTCAAACGGAAGGCTCCAATCTTACGTTTTCGCCTCAGCCCCCCATTCGGAGTGTAGCGAAGGTATGCCTCAACGCTGCCGTTTTCACGACGCTCAAAATAGATCGTACCAGGCAGACCTTGGAGCTTTTCGCTCAGCGTGCCCGTGCTCATATTCTTGATCTGGATGTCTTTAAGAAAGCTCGCCTTAGCTCCCTTCCTATCAATATTAGTCGTCATGCGCGTGCCATTTTGCGTGCCATTCTCATAGGGAATGTTACCCTACTCCGGGACACTCAAGAATACAAACTATACGGTTTAATAACGGTATAACGCTTTAAATCAGCAGCTTATGGACAAATCCTGTGTGTATGACACAGAAAGTGATACAGAAATAAAAAGGACTCATAATCCTTTGGTCCACGGTTCAAGTCCGTGTGGGCCCACCAACTCCAAAGCCGCGCATTGCGCGGCTTTTGCGTTTCTGGCGTATCAACCTCATATACAGTCCAACGGTCCAAGTGATCGTGACCGAAGGTTATCGCCGGAGGAAGAACGCCTTCTGCTCCCCGCCGTGAATAGACATAGCAACCCTATGCTGGGCTGGACTGTTTGCATCGCTGGGCTAAACCTGTCCGCTTGATTCATAAAATAAACTGGAGGTGCAGAACATCGGTCTAAACTCTGAGCCTCAGTTCTGCTCCGCGGGGAGGCCAGCACGCCATGCAACCCACCATCAAACTGCTCGATCAACCCACCAAATATATGTTCTTCACTGGCAAGGGCGGAGTGGGCAAAACGTCGGTCTCCACTGCGGTATCAATCGCTTTGGCTGATGCAGGCAAGCAGGTGCTATTGGTTAGTACAGACGCCGCCTCGAACCTTGATGAGATGCTCGGTGTCGAGCTGAGCAATCAGCCTGTAGCAGTGCCGGAGGTGCCTGGGATGTTCGTGCTGAACATCGACCCCGAGGCCGCCGCCATCGACTACCGAGCCCGGGTAGTCGAGCAAATGGGCTCCCAGGCCAGCGATCAGGATATTGCTTTGGTACGCGAGCAACTTTCGGGGGCATGCACGACCGAAATCGCAACCTTCGATGAGTTTGCCCACCTCCTGTCAGAAGGCGCAGCAGCCTACGATTATGTCGTGTTCGATACCGCGCCCACGGGGCACACGCTTAGACTGTTGAGCCTGCCAAAAGCGTGGAGCGGTTTTTTGGAAGGCAATGACCGTGGCGCGTCATGCCTGGGGCCGCACTCGGGTTTGAAAATGCAGGAGCAGCTTTTCAAGCAGGCGTTGGCGGCGCTCAACAATTCAGCCCTGACCACCGTTGTGCTAGTCACTCGCTCTGACAAAGGCGCGCTCGACGAGGCTGCGCACTCCTCCGACGAGCTCCGTGACTTGGGTCTGGTCAACCAGCGTTTAGTGGTAAACGCGGTGTTCAAACGCAGCGATTTGAATGACCCGATCGCAGCAGCGATCGAGGCTGTTGGCCAACGGGCGCTCGACCAGATGCCAGCTTCACTGCGCCAGCTTTCAGCCGACTATATTTCGCTCAAGGCCGTAGATTCCGTTGGTTTGCCCGCGCTTCGCGGACTGCTTGCCCCGGAGCCTGCCAGGCCAACAAGTACTGCAACTCAAGCGCCCTCACGCCTGGAACATCACACGCTCTCGGAGCTGATCGCCGAGCTTGCGAATGATGAACGCGGGTTGATCATGGTCATGGGCAAAGGTGGGGTTGGCAAAACCACTATTGCCGCCGCCGTCGCCCTGGGCCTGGTGCAGCACGGCAAGTCCGTGCACCTAAGCACCACTGACCCTGCGGCGCATCTGGCCGTGACCCTCAATGCCGATGTGAAAGGGCTTAGCGTTGGCCGCATTGACCCTAAGGTCGAGACCCAAAAATACGTAGACAAGATCGTGGCGTCCCGCGCGCCGACCCTGACGGAAGCTGAAATAGCCTTGCTCATCGAGGACCTTCGCTCCCCCTGTACCGAAGAGGTCGCCGTCTTCCACGCGTTCTCCCGCGTGGTTTCTCAAGCCAGGACCTCGTTCGTGGTACTGGACACCGCCCCCACGGGGCATTCCTTGCTACTGATGGATGCCACAGGCGCCTATCACCGCCAGATGCTTCGGGAATTCAAAGGCCGAGCCTCGGACCATATCGTTACGCCATTGATGCGCCTGCAAGATGCCAACTACACCAAAATTCTCCTTGTGACACTGCCCGAAGCCACACCTGTGTCTCAGGCGGCAGCGCTGCAAGATGACTTGCGCAGGGCCAACATCGAACCGTATGCATGGGTGGTCAATAAGTCACTATTGGCTACAGCCACCACCGACCCGCTGCTGCGCGCGCGCCTGGATAGCGAGCAAAAACAGATGACGCGAGTAGCCGACCAAACCAGCCATGCTGTCATTGTGGTTCCCTGGACGGCGGAGCCGCCTGTTGGCGTCGCTGCGTTAAAGCACCTGCTGGATTGATGCGCCAGCGTCGGCTCGACGCTGCGTCTCTACTGGAAGAAAGACCGTGCGAAATACAGTCATCACTTCGCAAACAACTGCCCCATATCCCGAAACGCCTTGAACTCCAGCGCATTCCCGCACGGATCAAACAGGAACAACGTCGCCTGCTCCCCCACCTGCCCCTTGAACCGAATGTGCGGTTCCAACACAAACTTCGTCTCCCGCGCCTGCAAACGCTCGGCCAGGGCATGCCAGTCTTCCCAGCCCAGCACCACGCCAAAATGCGGGACCGGCACGTGGTGGCCGTCCACTGCATTGGTATGCGCCGCTGCTTGAGAGGCGGTTTTCGGGTGTTCGTGGATGACCAATTGGTGGCCGAAGAAATTGAAGTCAACCCAGTGCTCGCTCGACCGCCCCTCCTCCAGGCCAAAGACTTCAGCGTAGAAGTGCCGCGCGGCGGCCAGGTCGAATACTGGGATTGCCAGGTGAAAAGGAGCCAATGCCATCAGGTCAAACCTCTGTGGGTATTAGATGCGTCGAGTTTAGCCTTGCTCCAGATGATGAAAAGACGATAATTTTTGCGCCGAGCTCAAATTATTTCGATGAATCGAGACGTCCATGCTGCGTGAATTGAAGACCTTTATTGCGGTAACCCGCCATGGCACGTTTGCGGCGGCGGGCATGCATATCGGGCTGACGCAGTCGGCGGTGAGTGCACAGATTCGCCAGCTGGAGCAGGTGCTGGGGATGCAATTGTTCGACCGCACGGGACGCCAGGCCACCCTGAATGCCGCCGGCATTCGCGCTTTGCCGCTGGCCAAGGAAATCCTGGAGACCTTCAACCGCATGGCGGTGCCGGTGGATGCCAACGAATACCGGGGCGAGTTGAAAGTCGGCGCGATCACCACGGCGCAGACCGGCCTGTTGCCTCAGGCGCTGGTGCGCTTACGCCAAGCCGCGCCGACAGTGGAATGCAAATTGGTGCCCGGGGTCTCCCTTGAGCTGCTGAGCCAGGTCGACGCCGGCGAGCTGGACTCGGCGATCATCATTCGCCCGCCCTTTGACTTGCCCAAGGAGTTGCATGTACGCGTGCTGCGCAAAGAGCCGTTCGTACTGATCGCGCCTCAGACCGTCGACGGCGATGACCCTTTGCAATTGCTCGGCACACAGCCACACGTACGTTATGACCGCGCTTCGTTTGGGGGTCGACTGGTCAGCCGATTTCTGCGTGAACAAAAGATAGAGATACAGGTAGCGCTCGAGCTGGATGAGCTGGAAGCCATCGTGAAGATGGTCGAGTGCGGCCTGGGCGTGTCGTTGATTCCCCAGGCAGGCC
Organism: Pseudomonas fluorescens; assembly: GCF_001708445.1. Taxonomy (NCBI): domain Bacteria; kingdom Pseudomonadati; phylum Pseudomonadota; class Gammaproteobacteria; order Pseudomonadales; family Pseudomonadaceae; genus Pseudomonas; species Pseudomonas fluorescens. The sequence continues at coordinate 5,999,250 of NZ_CP015637.1, read as the reverse complement.
TGTGGCTGGAGCGCTCGCCCAAGGTGCGGATTATCCCGCTGGGTCATCTGACCTTTTACCGCGAGATCATCCTGTTGAGCCGCTACAGCCAACGCCACCTACCGGTGCCGCAGCTGTTCGCCCGCTGCCTGCTCGCCGACGCAAGCCTGTAACATGCCACCCCATCGCCGCCCGTATCGGAGCCTCCCTTGCACGCCCTAGATGAAATCGATCGCCAATTGATCGCCGCTTTGCAGATCAACGCTCGCGAAAGCGTCGCCATGCTTGCCCGGCAGTTGGGTATCGCGCGCACCACGGTGACGTCGCGCCTGGCGCGCCTGGAAAAAACCCAGGTGATTACCGGTTACGGCGTGCGCCTTGGCCAGCGGGTCGTGGATGGCGGTTTGCAGGCTTATGTCGGCATCACCGTGCAGGCACGCTCGGGCAAGGACGTGCTGCGCAGGCTCAGCGCCATGGCTCAGGTCCAGCAGCTATGCGCCGTGAGCGGCGAGTTCGATTACGTGGCCTGGCTGCGCACCGATTCGCCGGAGCAGTTGGATCAACTGCTGGACCAGATCGGCAGCGTCGACGGCGTGGAGAAAACCACCACCTCGATCATCCTCAGCAATAAATTAGACCGTGGCCAGCCAATCTGACCAGCCACCTCGTCAGATTGACCAAAAACAATCCAAACCGACGACAGTTTGCGTCTTATTAACGAGCGCTACGCTGCCTAAACTGGCTGCCATCTTTTCCTATACTCAGCGGGTCGCTTCCCGCCGAGTCGTCAGTAAGGTCAGCCATGAGCATTCCTTCCAGCACCATCAGCAAAACCAACCGCCACCCGGTCGACGGCAAGAAGCCCATCACCATCTTCGGCCCGGATTTCCCGTTTGCCTTTGATGACTGGATCGAACACCCAGCAGGCCTGGGCAGCATTCCCGCAGCCAACCATGGCGCCGAAGTGGCGATCGTCGGCGCCGGGATTGCCGGGCTGGTGGCCGCTTATGAACTGATGAAGCTGGGTTTGAAGCCCGTGGTATACGAAGCCTCGAAGATGGGTGGCCGCCTGCGCTCCCAAGCCTTTGAAGGCGCCGAAGGCATCATCGCCGAGCTGGGTGGCATGCGTTTCCCGGTATCGTCCACGGCGTTCTATCACTACGTGGACAAACTGGGCCTGGACACCAAACCCTTTCCCAACCCACTGACCCCGGCCTCCGGCAGTACGGTGATCGACCTGGAAGGCCAGACCCACTACGCACAAAAGCTCTCTGACTTGCCGGCACTGTTCCAGGAAGTGGCTGACGCCTGGGCCGATGCCCTGGAAGCCGGTTCGCAGTTCGGCGATATCCAGCAAGCCATCCGCGACCGTGACGTGCCACGCCTCAAAGAACTGTGGAATAAACTGGTGCCCCTGTGGGACGACCGCACCTTCTATGATTTTGTCGCCACCTCCAAGGCGTTCGCCAAGTTGTCGTTCCATCACCGCGAAGTGTTCGGCCAGGTCGGTTTCGGCACGGGCGGCTGGGACTCGGATTTCCCCAATTCCATGCTGGAAATCTTCCGCGTGGTGATGACTAACTGCGACGACCACCAGCACCTGGTGGTCGGCGGCGTGGCGCAAGTGCCCATGGGCATCTGGCGCCATGTGCCGGAACGCTGCGCCCATTGGCCAGACGGTACCAGCCTCAGTTCATTGCACAGCGGCGCGCCACGGGCCGGGGTCAAGCGCATTGCCCACGCGCCCGGTGGCCGGTTCGCAGTCACCGACAACTACGGTGACACCCGCGAATACGCGGCGGTACTGACCACCTGCCAGAGCTGGTTGTTGACCACCCAGATCGAATGCGATGAAACCCTGTTCTCGCAAAAGATGTGGATGGCCCTCGACCGTACGCGCTACATGCAGTCGTCGAAAACCTTCGTGATGGTCGACCGCCCGTTCTGGAAAGACAAAGACCCGGAAACCGGCCGCGACCTGATGAGCATGACCCTCACCGATCGCCTGACCCGTGGCACTTACCTCTTCGACAACGGCGACGACAAGCCGGGCGTGATCTGCCTGTCGTACTCGTGGATGAGCGACGCCCTGAAAATGCTCCCGCAGCCCATCGACAAGCGGGTGAAGCTGGCCCTCGACGCGCTGAACAAGATCTACCCGAAAGTCGACATCAAGGCGCGCATCATCGGCGACCCGATCACCGTGTCCTGGGAAGCCGACCCGCATTTCCTCGGGGCCTTCAAGGGCGCACTGCCCGGCCACTATCGCTACAACCAGCGGATGTACGCGCACTTCATGCAGAAGGACATGCCCGCCGAACAACGTGGGATTTTCATTGCCGGCGACGACGTATCCTGGACCCCCGCCTGGGTGGAAGGCGCCGTGCAAACCTCGCTGAACGCGGTGTGGGGCATCATGACCCACTTCGGTGGCAGCACCCATCCAGAAAACCCAGGGCCGGGTGATGTGTTCGATGACATCGGGCCGATCGCCCTGCCCGAGTAAGGAGTTGACCATGCGTGTCGCCCTGTACCAATGCCCGCCCTTGCCCCTGGATGTGGCGGGCAACCTCAAGCGCCTGCACAAACTGGCGCATGAGGCGTCCGGCGCTGATGTGCTGGTGCTGCCGGAGATGTTCCTGACCGGCTACAACATCGGCGCCGAGGCCGTGGGCGCACTGGCCGAAGCGCAGAATGGCCCGTCAGCCCATGCGATTGCCGAACTGGCACGCAGCGCGAAGCTGGCGATTCTGTACGGCTACCCGGAGCGAGCCGAGGATGGGCAAATCTACAACGCCGTGCAATTGATCGACGCCAACGGGCAGCGCCTGTGCAACTACCGCAAGACGCACTTGTTTGGCGACCTGGATCATTCGATGTTCAGCGCCGGCGAAGATGATTTCCCGCTGGTGGAACTCAACGGCTGGACGCTCGGATTTCTCATCTGCTACGACCTGGAGTTCCCGGAAAACACCCGGCGCCTGGCCCTGGCCGGTGCCGAACTGATCCTGGTGCCCACGGCCAATATGGTGCCGTTCGACTTTGTTGCCGACGTCACCGTGCGGGCACGGGCCTTTGAGAACCAGTGCTACGTGGCCTACGCCAACTATTGCGGGCACGAAGGCGAGATCCATTACTGCGGACAAAGCAGCATCGCCGCGCCCAATGGCCAGCGCATCGCCCAGGCCGGCCTGGATGAAGCCTTGATTGTCGGCACGCTGGAACACCAATCGATCCTTGACGCCCGCGCCGCCAATCACTACCTGCAAGACCGTCGCCCCGAGCTCTATGGCACGCTGTACAAGCCCTGACCTGATGGGTTTGCTAGCATAGGCGCTTCCTACGTTTCGGAAGTGCCCATGCCTGCGCCGGTCCATCCTCACCACTCTCATCTGACCCTGGCCAATGGTTTGCGGGTTTCCCTGCGTCATGCCCCGCGCCTGAAGCGCTGCGCCGCGGCCTTAAGAGTGGCTGCCGGCAGCCATGACGTCCCGTTGGCGTGGCCAGGCCTGGCGCATTTCCTGGAACACTTGCTGTTTCTGGGCACGGTGCGGTTCACGGGTGACGAAGGCCTGATGAGCTACGTGCAGCGCCACGGCGGCCAGGTCAACGCCAGCACGCGCGAGCGCACCACGGACTTTTTCTTTGAGCTGCCGGTATCGACCTTCGACGATGGGCTGGAGCGGCTGGCGGACATGCTGACTCACCCGCGCCTGATGCTGGAAGACCAACGGCGCGAGCGCGAGGTGCTGCACGCGGAGTTCGTCGCCTGGTCCGAGGATGCCAACGCACAGCAACAAGTGGCACTGCTGCAAGGCGTCGCCGCCAATCATCCACTGCGGGGTTTTCATGCCGGCAATCGCGATAGCCTGCCGCTGGAAAGCGAGGCATTCCAGCAAGCGTTGCGGGCATTTCACGCGCACTTCTATCGAAGCGGGCAGATGACGTTGAGCCTTGCCGGCCCACAATCATTGGCGCAACTGGAAGCCTTGGCGCAGCGGTTCAGTGACGCACTGACATCGGGGCCCCTGCATCCGCAGGACGCCCCACCCGCCTTGATGGCTGGCCTGGCGCGCGGTTATCAACACACTGCTGGCAATCACCTGCATCAGGTCATCACCTGCGCAGCACCCCGCGAAGCGCTGGATTTCCTGTGCCTCTGGCTTAATACGTCGGCGCCGGGCGGTCTGCTTGCCGAAGTGAAAACGCGACAACTGGCCACCGCGCTGCATGCCAGCGTGGTTTATCACTTCAGCGGGCAAGCGCTGCTGGATATCGACTTTACCCTGGGCACCCAACGCGGCTCGGCACCACAGATCGAGACACTGCTGCACGACTGGCTGAGCTTTTTCGCCCACAGCGACTGGACACCCTTGCGCGAAGAGTTCGCCTTGCTGAACGCGCGCCAACAACAGACCCTGAGCGCACTCGCCTTGGCGCGACATGACAGCGACGGCCTGGAGCCACAACTGTCGGAACACAGCGCCACCGCCCTCAAGGCCATGCTCGACGCCCTGCAACTGGCGCCCTCCCGGCACACCTGGCAGCTCCCGCCGAACAACCCGTTCCTGCGCCCGCCTGCCAGGGGCGAACGCGCCGGTTTGATCCGTGGCCAGACCAGCGCCCATCGAGGCTTGCGCACCTTCGCCCAGGACCGCTCACGGGGACGCAGGGAAGTGTCGGCTCTGACCTTCAGCCAGGCCCTGGCGAATGACAGCGGCGAAGGCGCTTTATACCTGCACTGGCAATTTGACTCTCCCGTGCCAGCAGGGCTAGAAAGCACATTGCAGCCCTTGCGCACGAATGCCCGCCAGGCCGGGGTCGAATTGTCTTTCGAAACGACCGGCAACGATTGGCTGCTGAAAATGGTCGGCCTGCATGAGCCCATGCCGGCCGTGCTGGAAGCGGTGGCACATCGCCTGCACCAGCCGTTGGAGGCGCCCTGCGCCCAGCCCACTATGATCGCGATTCGAGCATTGCTCAGCGCCCTGCCGGCGTGCTGCGCCGGCAGCCCGCCCAAGGCCGCTGAGCCATCGGCGTCGTGGGCCAACGCAGGTTGGCACGGGCTGGGCTGCGGTTTGCCCGCCGCGTATGAAGCGGCGATAAAAACCGCTGCCGCTCGCTTGCCCGGGCAGCCCGTTAACAGCGAGCACGTCCCCCCAAGCCTCAGCGGTCAACAGCTGTGGCATGAGGTAAAGACCGATTCCAACGACGCCGCCTTGCTGCTGTTTTGCCCGACACCCACATATTCCCTGACGGATGAAGCGTCATGGCGACTGCTCGGGCACTTGCTCCAGGGCCCGTTCTATCAACGTCTGCGCGTTGAATTGCAGCTGGGCTACGCCGTATTCAGCAGTGTCCGACAAATCAACGGGCAAACCGGCCTGTTGTTGGGGGTGCAGTCCCCCAGTGTTTCCCTTGAAGGGATCGTTGATCACTTCCAGGCGTTTCTTGCCCAACTGCCGGCATTGATCGACAGCAACGACGACCTGGGCCAGCAACCCTTGGCGCAACAATTCACAGCACAGGCGCTGCCCATCGCCCAAGCCGCCGAACTGTTGTGGCACGCGCGCCTGGCAGGCCATCCGTCGGATTACCTCTCACAGTTGCAACAAGCAATCCTGACCCGCACCCGCGAAGACCTGCAGTACGCCGCCCAACAATTGCAGGTCGCCGCAGGCGGCTGGCGCTGCGTCGCCAATGGTCCGCGCATCAATGCTGCCTGGCAGACGGTGCAGTGATCATTGCCGCCCCTGCAATAGGCTTTTTCCACCAAGACAGCGCTAACTTGAAAAGAATTCGGTAACATTCCCACGCACACATCTGAACATCTCCGACTGGAGGTGGACTATATGTATTACTTGGTAGTAAACGTCCCATCCCTTCGTAGGAGTAAGAATATGACCTGGTCCAAACCTGCTTACACTGATCTGCGCATCGGTTTCGAAGTGACCATGTACTTCGCCAGCCGCTGATTGGCTGGGTAAGATTACGCCTCGGCTCGTCCGGGGCGTTTTTGTTTTCAGCTTTGCTTGATGGAGCGGCCATGTTTGTCCAGATTCTAGGTTCCGCCGCCGGCGGCGGCTTCCCGCAGTGGAACTGCAACTGCGTGAACTGCGCAGGCTTTCGTGACGGCAGCCTGCGGGCGCAGGCACGCACCCAGTCGTCCATCGCGATTTCCGACGATGGCGTCAATTGGGTGCTGTGCAATGCTTCGCCGGATATTCGCGCGCAACTCCAGGGCTTCGCGCCCATGCAGCCCGGTCGCGCACTGCGCGATACCGGCATCAGCGCAATCATCCTGATGGACAGCCAGATCGACCACACCACCGGCCTGTTGAGCCTGCGCGAAGGCTGCCCGCACCAGGTGTGGTGCACCGACATGGTCCATGAAGACCTGAGCAGCGGCTTCCCCCTGTTCACCATGCTCACCCACTGGAACGGCGGCCTGGCCTGGAACCGTATCGAGCTGGACGCCAGCTTCACCATCCCCGCCTGCCCCAACCTGCGCTTCACCCCGCTGCCGTTGCGCAGCGCCGCGCCACCCTATTCGCCGCACCGCTTCGACCCGCACCCCGGCGACAACATCGGCCTGATCGTCGAAGACCTGCGCACTGGCGGCAAACTGTTCTACGCCCCAGGCCTGGGTAAAGTCGATGCGCCGCTGCTGGAGATCATGGCCGGCAGTGATTGCCTGCTGGTGGATGGCACGATGTGGGACGACGATGAGATGCAGCGCCGTGGCGTCGGCACCCGCACCGGTCGCGAGATGGGCCACCTGGCACAGAACGGCCCCGGTGGCATGCTCGAAGTGCTGGAACAATTGCCGAAGCAGCGCAAAGTACTTATCCATATCAACAATACCAACCCGATCCTCGATGAAGACTCCCCCGAACGAGCGGAACTGGTGCGGCGCAATGTCGAAGTGGCTTACGACGGCATGAGCATTGAATTGTAGGAGCTGACGACATGACTGACACACCGTTGACACCCATCGAATTCGAGCACGCCCTGCGGGCCAAGGGCGCCTTCTACCATATCCATCACCCATACCACGTGGCGATGTATGAAGGCCGCGCCACCCGCGAGCAGATCCAGGGCTGGGTCGCCAACCGTTTCTACTACCAGGTGAATATCCCGCTGAAAGACGCCGCGATCCTGGCCAACTGCCCGGACCGCGAGATCCGCCGCGAATGGATCCAGCGCCTGCTCGACCACGATGGCGCCCCCGGTGAAGATGGCGGTATCGAAGCCTGGCTGCGTTTGGGCCAGGCTGTCGGCCTCGACCCGGACCAACTGCGCTCCCAGGAACTGGTGCTGCCCGGCGTGCGCTTTGCGGTGGACGCCTACGTCAACTTTGCGCGCCGCGCCAGCTGGCAGGAAGCCGCCAGCAGCTCGCTGACCGAGCTGTTCGCGCCGCAGATCCACCAATCACGCCTCGACAGCTGGCCACAGCATTACCCATGGATCGACCCCACCGGCTACGAGTATTTCCGCACCCGCCTGGGCCAGGCCCGACGCGACGTGGAACACGGGCTGGCGATCACCCTGCAGCACTACACCACCCGTGAAGGCCAGGAGCGCATGCTGGAAATTCTCCAGTTCAAACTGGACATCCTGTGGAGCATGCTGGATGCCATGAGCATGGCCTACGAACTGAATCGCCCGCCGTATCACAGCGTGACCGAGCAGCGGGTCTGGCATAAAGGGATCGCCCTATGAGCTTTGATCGCAGCAAAAAACCGACCTGGCGCCAGGGCTACCGCTACCAGTACGAACCCGCGCAAAAAGGCCATGTGTTGCTCTACCCCGAAGGCATGATCAAGCTCAACGACAGCGCCGCGCTGATTGGTGGGTTGATCGACGGTGAGCGCGACGTGGCGGCGATCATCACTGAGCTGGATAAACAATTCCCCGGTGTGCCTGAGCTGGGTGATGACATCGAGCAATTCATGGAGGTCGCCCGTGCCGAGCACTGGATCACCCTTGCCTGAAAAACCGGCGATCGGCCTGCCGCTGTGGCTGCTCGCCGAGCTGACCTACCGCTGCCCGTTGCAATGCCCGTATTGCTCCAACCCGCTGGACTTTGCCGAGCAAGGCAAGGAGCTGAGCACCGAGCAGTGGATCAAGGTGTTTCGCGAGGCTCGTGAGATGGGCGCCGCGCAACTGGGGTTTTCCGGCGGTGAGCCGCTGGTGCGCCAGGACCTGGCCGAGTTGATCGCTGAGGCACGCAAGCTGGGCTTCTACACCAACCTGATCACCTCGGGCATCGGCCTGACCGAGCAGAAGATCAGCGACTTCAAGAAAGCCGGCCTGGACCATATCCAGATCAGCTTCCAGGCCAGCGACGAACAGGTAAACAACCTGCTGGCCGGTTCGAAAAAAGCCTTCGCGCAAAAGCTGGAAATGGCCCGTGCAGTGAAGGCGCACGGCTACCCGATGGTGCTGAACTTCGTCACCCACCGGCACAATATCGACAAGATCGACCGCATCATCGAGCTGTGCATCGCGCTGGAGGCGGACTTTGTCGAACTCGCCACCTGCCAGTTCTACGGCTGGGCGCAGCTCAATCGTGTGGGCCTGTTGCCGACCCAGGAGCAACTGGTGCGCGCCGAACGCATCACCAACGAATACCGCGCCAAGCTCGAAGCCGAAGGCCACCCGTGCAAGCTGATCTTCGTCACCCCGGATTACTACGAGGAACGCCCGAAAGCCTGCATGAACGGCTGGGGCAGTATCTTTCTGACGGTCACACCGGACGGCACCGCCCTGCCCTGTCATGGCGCCCGACAGATGCCGGTGCAATTTCCCAATGTGCGCGACCACAGCATGCAGCACATCTGGTACGACTCCTTCGGCTTCAACCGCTTTCGCGGCTATGACTGGATGCCCGAACCGTGCCGTTCATGCGATGAAAAGGAAAAGGACTTCGGCGGCTGCCGCTGCCAGGCGTTCATGCTCACGGGTGATGCGAGCAATGCCGACCCGGTGTGCAGCAAGTCCGAGCAACACGGCATCATCCTTCAGGCACGGGAAGAAGCCGAACACGCCACCCAGACCATCGAGCAACTGGCCTTTCGCAATGAGCGCAACTCACGGCTCATCGCAAAAGGCTGACGACCTCAGCGCTTGGCGATGATGTACACGGCGTGGATGATGCCCGGGAAGTAACCGCATAAGGTCAGCAGGATGTTCAGCCAGAACGCGCCGGCAAACCCCACTTGCAGGAACACACCCAGTGGCGGCAGCAGAATGGCGATGATGATACGAATGAAATCCATGGGTCAGCTCCAAAAAGTCGGCTCGTGTGAGCCGTGTAGCTAATCGACCTTGGGGGTTCGTGAGGGTTCAGTGGGATCTGGCACCGGGCCATACCGAAGTGCACAGTCAAAAAAACGCCCCCAGCCGAAAAAATCAGGCTGGAGGCGACGCGTAGACCGCGAGACGGTTCAGGAATAAGGGGTTAAACGGCGATGCCCTTGCGGCATTGCAACTGCGCGGTGCGCACGCGGGAGAAAGCGCGGGCCAGGCGCAGGAGCATTTCGTCGATATTGCTCTTGCTCACCGTCAGCGCCGGCGTGAAGCGCAGGCAGTCGGGCTGCGGGGCGGTCAGGATCAAGCCTTCATGAAGTGCAGCTTTTACTACGGCGTCCGCAGAGTCATCCGACAGCGTCAGCCCCCACATCAGGCCGTGACCGCGCAGTTCGCCGTGATCGTAGCGATAAGCCAGGCGGGCCAGGCCTTCACCCAGGTAAGCACCCGACTCGCGCACATGTTCAAAGAAGCCGTTCTCCAACACAGTATCGAGGACCGCGACACCGGCCGACGCCATCAGCGCGTTGCCATGATGGGTGCCTTCCAGCTCCCCCACTTCAAAGCAACAGGCTTTGCCCCGCGCCAACAGCGCCGCCAACGGTACGCCGCCGCCCAGGCCTTTGCCGAGGGTAACGATGTCGGCCCGCACGCCGTACTGCTCTTGCGCGAGCAAGGTGCCGCAACGGCCGATGCCGGTTTGCACTTCGTCGAGGATCAGCAGAATCCCCAGCTCACGACACAGGCGCTCAACGCCTTTAAGGTAGTGATCGGTCGCCGGGATGACCCCGGCTTCACTCTGGATCGGCTCCAGCATGATGGCGACGGTGTGTGCATCGACCGCGGCGTGCAAGGCCGGCAGGTCGTTGAACGGCACATGGCTGAAACCCGGCAACTGCGGCTCAAAGCGGTTTTCCTGGGTGCTCGCCGAGGCCGACATCGCCGCAAAGCTGCGACCATGACAACCGTTGCTGGCACTGATGATTCGATACGCGCCACCGCGATACAACTGCCCCCATTTGCGCGCCAGCTTGATCGCCGCTTCGCAGGCTTCCGCGCCACTGTTGAGCAGATACGCCTGGTCGCTGCCGGTGCGATGACACAAGCGCTCGACCAGAGTGAGTTGGGCGCGATTGTGCAGGGCATTGCCGGGATTGATCAGGGATTGGGTCTGATCAGCCAGGGCTTTGATCAGGACCTGTGGGCTGTGGCCGAGGCTATTGGCGGCACTGCCCTGGCTGAAATCCAGGTAGGCACGGTCATCGCTGTCCCACAGCCAGGATGCCTGGCCACGTACAAAGACTTGTGGGGGGCGTGCCACGGTTGGCATCAGGCATTCGCCGGGGAGATCTTCATGGGGCGCGTCCAGGATCAGGTCATCCAGGCTCGCCGCGGGGCGACGCAAATTGAACAGGTTCACACTTTACCTCCCATGGCAACCACGCCTTGGTCGGTCCCACCGGCAAAACCCCACGAGAGGTTTTTTGCCTTGCCTATGCAAATACCATCAACATAAACGCTATTCATTGCCCGATCTGGCCCTGTAAGCCTTGTGGATAGGCGCTAGACTAGGCGTCTCGGCGGCTAACGGCCATTTCGATTTTCCAGCTTTTTCGATAAGAAAGACTTATGGATTTCAAGCAACTGCGTTATTTCGTCGCGGTATATGAAGAAGGCCACGTGGGCCGTGCCGCTGAACGCCTGTCGATCTCCCAACCGGCGCTGTCACAGCAGATTCGCCAACTGGAGCAGAACCTGGATGTCAGCCTGTTCGAGCGCAGCAGCAAGCGCCTGTTACCGACACTCGCCGCCCATACCTTGTACAACCACGCCCTGCCGTTGATCGACGGTATGCAGCAAGCCGTCGAAGCCTTGCGCAACTTCAAGGGCCAGGCACTGCGCACCTTGGCCATCGGCGTACTGCAAACCGTGCACACCAGCCTGGTGCCGCAGATGCTGGAGCGGGTGCGCAAGGCCCAACCCCACCTGGTGGTGCAGATCTACGAATTGACCGGGATTGAGATTGAACGGCGGCTGCTCAACGGTTCGCTGGACATCGGCATCAGTTACCTGCCGCCACGCCAGCCGGGCCTGCACGGTGTGCTGTTGTATGAAGATGAACTGAAAGTGGTGATCCCCGAGGATCACCCCCTGCGCGAGTTCAAGAAGGTCTCGCTGAAACAGGCGGCCGAATTGCCGATGTTGCTGCTGGGAGAAGAGTTTCAGGTTCGACAGATCTGGCAGGGCCAGTTGGCTAACCTCGGGCGGCGCCCGCAAGTGCAAGCGGAGCTCAATACCATGGTGGGGATTCTCGACAGCCTGCCCCATACCAAACTGGCGACCGTCTTGCCGGGCCGTTCCCAGGATGAACACAACAGCCAGTCGCTGCTGTGGAAGCCCTTGAGTGAACCCAGGGTGCCGCTGAAAGTGGGCCTGGTGTGCCGCGATGTGCAGCGTCAGCAGGCCACGATGGCGTTGCTGCGCACCTTGCTTGAAGACGTGATGAATGCCCCGCTGGCCCAGCCCTGAACTCAGCGCCCCTGACTTTTTCGCGGGCAAAAGAAAACCCCGCCGAAGCGGGGCTTTGCAGACTGTTTCCCTGACATCCATTTCACTCCGCCATCCTGGCAGAATCCTACGTGTCCGTGTTGTTGCTTTGCGCTTCCTGCGCGACGTCCATGTGAAGTAGATTATCCGTGGATCCAATTTGGCGATAGAGGACGAATAGCGGCACGTCATGTAAGAGAATGCTTACACGCCCTCCACCCCCTTAGAACTGCGCTTCATCCAGCAAAAACAGCGATTCGCTACCGGCTTTTACAGACGCACTCAGTGAGTGAATCCGCGGCAACAGACGGGCAAAGTAGAACCGTGCAGTGCCCAGCTTGCTGGCGTAGAAATCTTCCTGCGCCTCTTTGCCCAACGCGGCCTTGGCCATCAATGCCCACATATAGGCATAGGCCATGTATCCAAATGCATGCAGGTATTCCACCGAGGCCGCGCCGATTTCATTCGGGTTGGTCTTGGCGCGGTCCAGCACCCAGGCGGTCAGGTCGTCCAGGTTATCCACCGCCGCGTTCAGCGGCTTGGTGAACTCGGCCAACTCAGGGCCTGCGGTGGCGGTGAACTGGCGAATCTCATCGGCGAACACGGTGTAGAACGCACCGCCGCTGCCGACGATCTTGCGCCCCATCAAGTCCAACGCCTGAATACCGTTGGTGCCTTCGTAGATCTGGGTGATACGCACATCGCGCACCAGTTGCTCCTGGCCCCATTCACGAATGTAGCCGTGGCCGCCAAACACTTGCTGGCCGAGCACGGCGGTTTCCAGGCCCAGGTCGGTGAGGAACGCTTTGGCGACGGGGGTCAACAGCGCCACCAGGTTGTCGGCACGCTCGCGGGTGGCAGCGTCTTCACTGAACTTGGCGATGTCCAACTGCGTCGCCACGTAAGTGGAGAACGCACGGCCGCCTTCGTTCGAGGCTTTCATGGTCAGCAGCATACGGCGCACGTCGGGGTGCACGATGATCGGATCAGCCACCTTGTCCTTGGCCTGCGCCCCCAGGGGCGAACGGCTCTGCAAGCGGTCACGCGCATATTCGATCGCGTTCTGGTACGAGCGCTCGCCGGACGCCAGGCCCTGGATACCCACCCCCAGGCGCTCGTAGTTCATCATGGTGAACATCGCTGCCAACCCACGGTTAGGCTCGCCCACCAGGTAGCCGACCGCTTCGTCGAAGTTCATCACGCAGGTCGCCGACGCCTGGATACCCATCTTGTGTTCAATGGAACCGCAGCTCACCGGGTTACGCGCGCCCAGGCTGCCGTCGGCGTTCACCATGAACTTCGGCACCAGGAACAACGAAATGCCCTTGGGACCGGCCGGCGCATCCGGCAACTTGGCCAGCACCAGGTGGATGATGTTTTCCGTCAGGTCGTGTTC